>CAYTJD010000079.1:0-65467 GCA_964438005.1 uncultured Solibacteraceae bacterium
GGGATCGTCCTAACCCAAGAGTTCATCGCTTCTTCATTTTGTAACAAGTCGCGCAGCGTCGCCTTACTCAGAACCTGATCGACGGCCACCTGAACGGCCCGCCATAAGGAGCGAACGGAACAATCGACCGACCTCGTGCAGATCGCCACCTGCCCCGAGTGACTGTCGCAGAAATCGCTCTCGAACAGACGTCCACCAAGAAGATCAACTACGTCGCCGATGACGATCTCCTCCGCAGGGCGGGCCAGAGTGTAGCCACCGTCTTTTCCGCGAGCCGCCTTGACGAATCCGCCCTTGCGGAGGTCGCGCAGGATCTTGGCGGCATAGGCCGGCGAGACACCTTCCGCGTGGCTGATCTCGGGAATCGTCAGACTGCCGCCTTCGCCGGCATAGCCGAGCCGCACCAGGCAGCGCAGGCCGTACTCTTCGTTGGCGGATAACTTCATCGGCGCAACCTCGCGATCGGGATAATATCCTCCAGCCCCAACGCCAGTTTCGCGGCTTCCGACATGCGGTCCTTGGTCCAAGGCGGATCGAAGGTCAACTCCAGACTCACGTCCGCGACACCTGGCACGGCACGCACTGCGCGCTCCACGTCGCCGGGCAGCGTGCCAGCCACTGGACAGTTGGGAGCCGTCAGTGTCATGCGGATCGCGGCGCGGCCTCCCGCATCCACCGAGACCGCGTAGATCAGCCCCAGTTCGTAGATGTTCACGGGCATCTCGGGGTCGTAGACCGTCTTCAAGGCTGCGATGATTTCGTCCTGCAAGCTCATTCGGTGGTCGCTACTTCGTCGGTGTCGCTCAAGGCCGATTTCAAAGTGTGCCAGCAGAGCGTCGCGCATTTCACGCGCGCGGGGTAATCGCGCACTCCGCAAAACACAACCAGCTTACCGAGATCGTTGGCCGCCGCGGCATCCGTAGTCAGCAAATCGTGGAATTTGTCGAGCAGCTTGAGCGCTTCTTCGCGCGTTTTGCCCTTCAGGCTTTCGGTCATCAGCGACGCCGAAGCCGTGGATATGGCGCAGCCGGAGCCTTCAAAGCTGGCGTCCTGCACCACGTCGTTTTCTATCTTCAGAAAAAGCCGCAGCTTGTCGCCGCACAACGGGTTATAGCCCTCCGCGTGGCGGTTCGCATCCGCCATTACGTGAAAATTCCGCGGGCGCTTGCTGTGATCGAGGATGGTTTCCTGATACAGGTCGTCGACCATCAGCTGAACACCTCCTTGACTTTATGGAGGCCCTCCACCAGAGCGTCGATCTCCGCCCGCGTATTGTAGAACGCCAGCGAAGCGCGCGTGGTGGCCGGAACACCGAACCAGTCCATTACCGGCTGCGCGCAATGGTGGCCGGTGCGCACGGCAATTCCCATCCGGTCGAGTACCGTCCCGATATCATGCGGATGGATGCCTTCGATCACGAACGAAAGCACCGACGCTTTCTCGCGCGCCGTCCCGATCATGCGCAACCCCGGAATCTGAGACAGCGCGTTGCTGCCGTAGACCAGCAGTTCGTGCTCGTAGGCGGCGATCTTATCCAAGCCCAAATGCATCACATAATCGAGAGCCGCGCCCAGCCCGATACCGCCCGCGATATGCGGCGTGCCGGCCTCGAACTTGTACGGCACGTCATTGTAGGTGGTTTTCTCAAAGCTCACCGTGCGGATCATGTCGCCGCCGCCCTGGTACGGTGGCATGGCGTTCAACAGCTTCATCTTCCCGTAGAGAATTCCAATGCCAGTCGGCCCGAACACCTTGTGGCCCGAGAACGTATAAAAGTCAGCGTCCAGCGCCTGCACATCGATAGGCATGTGCGGCGCCGCCTGCGCGCCGTCGATCAGCGTCAACGCGCCGGCCCGGTGCGCCGTCTCGATGATCTGACGCACCGGATTGATCGTGCCCAGCGCATTGGAGACGTGTGCCACCGCCACCATGCGCGTGCGGGGGCCGAGCAGCTTTCCGTACTCTTCCAGAATCAGCTCGCCGCGGTCATTCATCGGAATGACGCGCAGGGCCGCGCCTTTCTCTTCGCACAGCATCTGCCAGGGCACGATGTTCGAATGATGCTCGAGCGCGGAAATGATGATCTCGTCGCCTTCTTTGACGTTCAGGCGCCCCCAGGTGCTCGTCACAAGGTTGATGCCTTCGGTGGTACCGCGCACGAACACCAGTTCGCTCTTATTACGCGCGTTGAGGAACCGTTTCGCCTTCGCCCGTGTTTCCTCATAAGCGGCCGTGGAGCGCTGGCTGAGCTCGTGAACGCCGCGATGAATATTGGCGCAATCTACCTCGTGAAATCTCCGGATCGCGTCGATCACCGCGAACGGCTTCTGCGCGGTGGCCGCACTATCGAAATACACCAGGGGCTTGCCGTGGATCGTCTGCTTCAAAACGGGAAAATCCTCCCGGATCTTCTCCACGTCGAAACCCGCCGCCAACATGCTACCTGCCGTGCTCATGGAATTTCTCAAACAGGACCTTTTCCAACTGGTCCTTCAGTGACGGAACTTTGATCCGGTCCAGAATGTCTTGCGCGAACGCGTACGTCAGCAGGCTTCGCGCGTCGCTGCGCCCGATGCCGCGCGACTGCAAATAAAACAGCGACTCTTCGTCCAGTTGTCCGATGGTCGCGCCATGAGTGCAGCGCACATCATCGGCCAAAATCTGCAACTCCGGCTTGGTATTGATCACCGCCTCATCCGACAACACCAGGTTCTTGTTGGTCTGTTTGGAATCGGTCTTCTGCGCGTCCTTGCGCACGATGATCCGGCCATTGAAGACCGCAGTCGCCTGGCCGTCCAGAATCCCTTTGTATAGCTCGTGGCTCGTGGCGTGCGGTTTGGCGTGATCGATCTCGGTGTGGTTGTCAATATGCTGCCTGCCGTTGACGATGTACAGGCCGTTGAGCGTAGCCTCGGTGCCCTCGGAGAGAGTCACATTTGCGTCGTTGCGCACCAACGCACCGCCCAGCGCAATCGAATGCGAGCTGAAGTTGGCGCTGCGCCCCAGCGAGGCCTGCATGGTGCTGATGTGGAATGCCTCACGCGACTCTTCCTGAACTTTATAGTGGTCCACCACTGCGCCCCCGGCGACCACGATCTCGGTGACCGCGTTGGTGAAGTACCGGCCGCGGCCCCGGTAGGTTTCAACGATCCGGCAGTGCGCGTCCGCGCCGACGATGATGAGCGTGCGCGGCTGAACCGCCACCGGGCCAGGCTGCTCGGCAACGTCGTGGACGATTTCGATCGGGGCTTCCAACACCGTGCCCGCGCGAATGTGGTGAAAGGTCACGCGCCCCAAAAACGCCGTGTTCAAGGCCACAAATGGATTGCTGGCGGATGCATACTTCGCCACGTGGTCCTGCGCCGCCGGCGGCAGATCTCCGGGCTGCGAATTCACCACTCGGAAATTCGTGCGCGCGATCGGCGCGACATTCGTAAACCGCCACTCCTCATTGCGCGTGGTGGGAAATCCGAGTTCGGTGAAGCGATGGAACGCGGCATCGCGCAACTCCTGGAGCCACGGCGCAGCCGGTTCCTGGGCCGTGAAATCGACCAGCCACTCGGCGATCTGTTCGGAAACTCCCGTCATGCCTTACCGACCGCCTCCGCTTCGTCGTAGATGCCCAACCTCGCGTAGCCACCGGCTTCCAGCTGTAGCGCCAGTTCTTTGCCGCCCGATTTTACAATCCGGCCTTCGGCCAACACGTGCACCGCATCCGGCACGATCTCGTTCAACAGCCGCTGATAGTGGGTCACCACGACCATTGCCCGATCCGGGCTGCGCATCGCGTTCACGCCTGACGCCACCAGCTTTAACGCGTCGATATCGAGCCCCGAATCAGTTTCATCCAGAATCGCCAGGCGCGGCTCCAGCACCGCCATCTGAAAAATTTCGTTGCGCTTCTTCTCGCCGCCGGAAAAGCCTGTGTTCACCGGCCGGTTAAGCAGCGTCTGATCCATCTTCATCAGCGCCATCTTCTCCCTGATCAGGTTCAGGAAATCCATGGCGTCGAGCTCCGGCAGGTTCTTGTTCTTCCGGATGGTGTTCAGTGCGGCCTTCAGAAAATACATGTTGCTGACGCCAGGAATTTCCACCGGATACTGAAACGCCAGGAAAATACCCTCGCGCGCGCGGTCTTCCGGCGCCATCGCCAGCAGATCTTTGCCGTCGTACAAGACATGTCCGCCCGTCACGTGGTATAACTCGCGCCCCGCCAGCACCTGCGCCAGCGTGCTCTTGCCTGAGCCATTCGGCCCCATGATGGCGTGCACTTCGCCTGCGTTGACCGTGAGGTCAATGCCTTTCAGAATTTCGCGCTCGCCCACCGTGGCGTGCAGGTTTTTGATCTCTAACAATGCCATCTATCCAACGCTTCCTTCCAGACTGATTCCCAGCAACTTCTGCGCTTCCACGGCGAACTCCATCGGCAGTTCTCGAAACACTTCCTTGCAGAACCCGTGCACGATCATCGAGACGGCGTCTTCAGTGGAAATTCCCCGCTGGCGGCAGTAGAAAATCTGGTCTTCGCCGATCTTCGACGTCGACGCTTCGTGCTCCACTTGCGACGACGTATTCTTGACTTCCAAATACGGAAACGTGTGCGCGCCGCACTGGTCGCCCATCAGCATCGAGTCGCACTGCGAGTAGTTCCGCGCGCCCGTTGCCGACTTCAGAATTTTGACCGCGCCGCGATACGTGTTCTGCCCGTGCCCGGCCGAAATGCCCTTCGACACGATCGTGCTGGTGGTGTTCTTTCCGATATGGACCATCTTCGTGCCCGTATCGGCCTGCTGGTAGTTGTTGGTGACCGCCACCGAGTAGAACTCACCCACCGAGTTGTCGCCCATCAACAGGCAACTCGGATATTTCCAGGTGATCGCCGACCCCGTCTCCACCTGCGTCCACGAGATCTTCGAATTCACGCCGCGGCACGCCCCGCGCTTGGTTACAAAATTGTAAATGCCGCCCCGGCCTTCTTTATCGCCGGGATACCAGTTCTGCACGGTCGAATACTTGATCTGTGCGTTGTCGAGCGCCACCAGTTCCACCACCGCCGCGTGCAACTGGTTCGTGTCGCGCATCGGCGCCGTGCAGCCTTCCAGGTAGCTGACGTAGGCGCCTTCGTCGGCGACGATCAGAGTGCGCTCGAACTGGCCCGTATCTTTTGCGTTGATGCGGAAATAAGTCGAAAGCTCCATGGGGCAGCGCACGCCTTTCGGCACGTAGCAGAAAGACCCGTCGCTGAACACCGCCGAATTCAGTGCGGCAAAGAAGTTGTCCGAAGACGGCACCACCGACCCCAGGTACTTCTTCACCAGGTCCGGGTGCTCCTGCACCGCTTCCGAGAATGAACAAAAGATCACGCCCATCCCCCGCAGCTTTTCTTTGAACGTGGTCGCCACCGACACGCTGTCGAACACGGCGTCCACGGCGACTCCCGCCAGCAGTTCCTGCTCTTTCAGCGGAATTCCGAGTTTCTCGTAGGTCTTCAGCAGCTCCGGATCGACTTCATCCAGGCTCTTGGGGCCGTCCTTCTTCGCTTTCGGCGAGGAGTAATAGATGATGTCCTGGTAATCGATCGGTGGGTAGTGCACGTTCGCCCAGGTCGGCTCCGTCATGGTCTGCCAGTGGCGATACGCTTTGAGGCGCCACTCAAGCATCCACTCCGGCTCGTGCTTCTTGGCGGAAATCAGCCGGATGACGTCTTCGTTGAGGCCGCGCGGGATCGCGTCGGCTTCGATCTCGGTAACGAAACCCCACTTATATTCCTGATTCGCAAGGGTTTCGATGGAATTCGAACCGCTCACCGTCGTGCTCCTAACTGTTGATCTATCATCAGGCTAGCGAATCTGTACTTATTAGTCAAGATTGCTCGCTTAATGGATGCACCCGCCGGTCGAACGGGTGCAGACGGGCGGTGAGTAGCGTGTGGCGATGCTGTGACCGGTCGCTAACAAGCCGGGCTTCCAAAATTTCGATTTCTGCTTGCCTCTCCCCAACTTTCGAAGGACACTGTCGATAAAGGGAGAATCAAGAACTTGGAGAGAAATGGCCGCAAGGGCTCCATGGTCATGGAGCCGACCGAACGGTGGACTCCCCAAAGCGCCAGCGACCTGTACGACGTGGCGAGTTGGGGCAAGGGCTACTTCTCAGTGGGAGACAACGGGCAGGTCCGCGTCCACCCGGAAAAGGACGCCTCCCGCTCCATCGACCTTAAGGAACTCGTCGATACGCTCGTGCTGCGCGGCATCAACTTGCCCATCCTGGTGCGCTTCGCCGATATCCTCAAGCACCGGCTAGAGGAACTGCACAGCGCCTTTCAAACCGCGATTGCCGAGCACAAATATCAGGGCGGCTACACTTGCGTCTATCCGATCAAGGTCAACCAGCAGCGCCAGGTAGTCGAAGAGGTTTTGGAATTCGGAAAGCCGTATAACTTTGGCCTCGAGGCTGGCTCCAAGCCCGAACTAATGGCTGTGATGGCGTTGGCCGACAATGACACCCCCATCATCTGCAACGGCTTCAAAGACGACGAATATATCGAGATGGCCATGCTGGCCCAGAAGATGGGTCGCCGAATTATCCCCGTCGTCGAGAAGTATACGGAGCTGCACCTGATCCTCAAGTACAGCGCCCGCGTCGGCGTCCGGCCGTCCATCGGACTGCGCGTCAAGCTCGCCAGCCGCGGCTCGGGCAAGTGGAAGTCTTCCGGCGGCTACCGCTCCAAGTTCGGCCTATCCGCCACCGAAGCCATGCGCGCCCTGCAAGATCTGAAAGATCTCGGCATGGCCGACTGCCTCAACCTGCTCCACTTCCACCTGGGTAGCCAGATCACGAATATTCGCCAGATTAAAGCGGCCGTGAACGAGTCGGTGCGCGTGTACGTCGAGCTGGCCCGCGCCGGCGCCGGCCTCCGCTACCTTGACGTCGGTGGCGGCCTCGGCATCGATTACGACGGCTCCCAGACCGATTTCGAGTCCAGCGTCAATTACACCTTGCAGGAATACGCCAACGACATCATTTATCACGTCCAGAATGTCTGCGACGAAGTGAGCGTGCCGCATCCGACCATCGTCACCGAGAGCGGCCGGGCCATCGCCGCCTATCACAGCGTGCTGGTCTTCAATGTTCTGGGTGTGGCCGGCATGGGCGAAGCAGATGTGCCGGCGGAATTGCCGCCCGATGCCGAGCAGCCGCTCATCGACCTCGTCGAGACCAACAAGAACCTGAGCTCCAAGAATATGCTGGAGAGCTACCACGATGCCCAACAGGCACTCGACCAGGCTCTCAACCTCTTCAGTCTCGGCTACCTCTCGCTCGAGCAGCGCTGCATCGCCGAGAACCTGTATTGGTCGATATCCCGCAACATTCAGAAGCAGGCGCGCGAGTTGGATTATTTCCCCGAAGAGCTGGAGGGCATCGAAGCCATGCTCTCCGACACCTATTTCTGCAACTTCTCGCTCTTTCAGAGCATGCCTGACAGCTGGGCGATCAAGCAGCTGTTTCCCCTGATGCCCATCCACCGCCTGGAAGAGGAGCCGATCCGCCACGCCGTCTTAGGCGATATCACTTGCGACTCCGATGGCAAGGTGGATGCCTTCATCGACCGCCGCGACGTCAAGCGCACGCTCCTGTTGCATCCATTCAATGGCGGTGATTACTACCTCGGGGCGTTCCTGGTCGGCGCTTACCAGGAGATTCTGGGCGACCTGCATAACCTGTTCGGCGATACCAATACCGTGCACGTGCGGCTCGGCTCCGCCGGCGAAGTGATTCTGGATTCGGTGATCAAGGGAGACACCGTCCGCGAAGTCCTGAACTATGTTCAGTTCAATTCCGATGCGCTGGTGATCAAGCTCCGCCGTGACGTGGAAAGTGGGCTGCGCGAAGGACGCCTGACTTACGAAGAAAGCGGCTCCCTGCTCCGCTTTTACGAAGAAGGCCTGCACGGATACACCTACCTGGAAGACGTCCACGAACGCTAAGTAGCGGCGTGAGACTCCGCCTTGGATCAGGCGCCTGGCGGCGGCGAAGCTATTTTCTTTTGGCCTCTTCCGCCCGCGCCCCCGAGAGGATGCCAAACATCCCGTAGTTCCCCTCGTGACAGGCGTACTCGAAAATCCGTTCGTTCCGTTTGCTCATCGAGATCTCGACCGTCCAAGGCTTAGTGTAGACCGTCGGATCGTCGACCGTCGCCTGATACAGAATCGTGTCCGCGTCCACGCGCCGGAATCGTTCGGCCACTTTGAGATTCTGGTCCGTCAGCCCGTTCAGATATCCGACTCCGAACCGGCTTTGATCATTGAACCGGAAGGTGCTGGTATCGACCACAAGCGTATCGCCGTCCCAGCGCCCGCGCGAGTTCCCCTTCCACTGCGCCATCCCTGCGGCCAGGTGTGGAGAGCCGTCCAGCGGGATTAGCCGCACATCATGGTTCATCTCCGAGAGAATCGCGACGTATCCAGGCCCTTGCACGATCTCGTAATTGTTGTTGTAGGGCTCGGGAAGCATCGGAGGTCCGGTGGCGCCAAACAGAATGCACCGCTCGGTCAGATACCGGTCCTCCGGCCCATCGGCGGGATGCTGGGCCAAGTGAGCGCGCAAGCCGTCCGCCCGCTTCTGCGCCTCGGGCGTAAACGGCGGCACCCGTCCATCCGGCGGGTCGATGATGAGAGAGGTCCGCCGGCTCTTGACCACGCGATTCCCACGGTCGAACCAGACGTTGTTGTACGCCCGCCGCGCCAGATCTGCCTCGCCGCGCGCACCCTCCACGCGGTCGACGTCGTTCTGCTCGACACGCTGCTTCTCGAACCCCGCCGCTTCGTCCTCGGTGAAGAACTGCTTGTTACCGAGCTCCACCGGCCGCTGAAGAGGCGTGACCGTCGCATTCGTCCAGGTGCCCTGCAGATCGAGCTGGCCGTCCGGAGTACGCGGAGGTTTCCATGAAGTCTGGCCGGCCGCGATCCCCGCCAGCGTGAGGCATGCGATCCATCGAAAAATCATCGGTCCCCCTGAAACGCTTCGCACGTTCGGCGCACTATCCTGCGTGGTGCTCGCGGCCGGTCTGGCAGTTCTGGTGGTTTTCTCGTTACTACTCTCCACCTTTCAGAAGCCACCGGCGATCGGCCGCTAGTTCGCTTACCGCAGCTTCTCGGCGACCTTCGCCAGAGCGGCATTCGCACAAGCCGCGTCTTTATCGCCGCCCGGCGCGCCGCTCACCGCCACTGCGCCGATGGTGACATTGCCAACCTTGATGGGCACACCGCCCTGGGCGTTAATGGTACCTGCGATTGTTGCTGGTGGAGCCGTAGTGCCTGCAGGCGGCGGTTGGGCGGGACCCGATGGCCGGTTATACAGCATGGTCGCCGTCGCCTTCATTTTCGCCACTTCGGTCGTGGATGCGGTAGCGCCGTCGGCGCGCAATAGCGCCTTCGGTGCATTCAGCCCGTCCACCACCAGGACTGTCACGTTGTAGCCATCCGCATGACACTTGTCCATCGCCGCCTGCGCGATTTCGTGTGCCACCTCCAGCGTCAGCACCTTGGAATTGGGAAGCTGCGCCCCGGCGATGCCGGCGCCAGTCGTGACCAGAGCCGCCAGAAGTACGAGGTTCTTGTTCGTCATCGTTTTGATCTCCTCCAAACCTAGAGAAGTATTGTATTTCGTTCCCGCGCGCACAGGAAAGGGCTGCCGCGGCAGAAGCCCTACGCCTGGGCCGCGGCGACCGTGGCCGTGCAATGTCCGCAGCGGCGGGCTTTCACAGGAATGTCCATCAGACACTCGGGGCAAGCTCTCGTGGTGGGCTCGGCCGCGGCGGCCGGCTTGCCCATGCGGGTAGTGAGCGCCTTCATGGGCACCACGATGAAGAAGTAGATCGCCGCACCGACCAGTACGAACGAAATGACCGCGTTGAGGAACTCTCCGTACAGGAACTTGCTGCCGTTGATGGTGAACGTGAAAGCCGAAAAATCGGGCTTTCCGACTAGCGCTGCGATCAACGGAGTCAGAAGATCCTTGACCAGCGCGGTGACCACCGCGCCAAACGCTGCGCCGATGACCACGGCGACCGCCAGGTCCACCACGTTACCGCGAAGCAGGAATTCCTTGAATCCTTTCAACATGAGCGCCTTTCCTCCGTTGGTCATTATCCTACTGCGCCGGCCCCCCTCCGGGGCGAGCAGCACTGGGAGGGACGCGCTATGGGTAGGCCGCCAACAGGCCGCGCCGCCGGGCTCCTCAAAAACACATTAGAATTTGAAGGAGCAGATGAAAAGGTTGCGTTGGTTCTTGATCGGTGCGGGCGCGGGATTTGTGGTTCTCGCCGCAGCGCCCCTGGTGTGGCTCTCCGAAGCCCGCGGGCTCAGCGCCCGCGAGCAGCCGGGGGCCGTGGAGACCTGGATCGCACTACGGATGCGCGACGCCGCCATGCCGAGAGAGGCCAGAACGCGCCAGAATCCGATTGCCAGCACGCCGGAAATGCTGACCGAAGCTCGCGCACATTGGGCCGATCATTGCGCCGGCTGCCACGCCAACGACGGTAGCGGCGACGCGCTCATCGGCAAGCGGACCTATCCGCCGGCTCCCGACATGCGCCTGCCCGCGACCCAGCGTCTCACCGACGGCGAGCTGTTCTTCATTATTCAGAACGGAATCCGGCTGACCGCGATGCCTGCCTGGGGAGGCGGCTCCGGTCATGATGAAGAGGACTCGTGGAAACTGGTTCATTTCATCCGGCATTTGCCGAAGCTGACCTTTGAAGAGAAGAAGGAGATGGAGAAGCTGAACCCCAAAGGGCCCGAGGACCGGCAGGAAGAAGAGGAAGAGCAGGAGTTTCTCAATGGAGGAGACATTCATGAACCAACCGAACACCATCATCATTAGAGTCCGGCGCCAGATGCTGGCGATAGTTGTGACTCTCGGTATCGCCGCGCTCGCCGCGCCGCTATTCGCGCACGGTGGCTTTGACCACGTGATCGGCACCGTGTCGAAGGTTGACAACAACGTAATGACCGTCAAGACGGCGAAGGGCGATGTCGACGTTAAACTGAACGCGCAGACTGAGATCAGTAGGGGCGATCAGAAAGCCGTCGCCGACGATCTCAAGCCCGGTACCAGAGTGGTAGTAGACATCCCCGAAGGCAGTAAGGACCGGACAGCGCACTCCGTGAAGATTGGTGCCGGCACTGCTGGCGCCCACCACGACGCGGCGCACAAGTGAGAGCCGTCTAGCGCAAGAACGCCCGGATCTCCCGATTCACCTCATCCCGTTTTTCGTGGATAACCCAGTGTGTTCCATCGGGGATGCGTTTCACGGTCAGATTCGGAACGTATTGGTCGAGACCATCGAGATTCTGCGTCAGCAGGGCGGTATCCTTCTCGCCCCAGATCACCAGCGTCGGCGTTTTGACTGTCAGGCTGATTGGATCCACGGCGAAATTTCCGCGCGCCGCCTGGCCGGCCGTAGGCGGACCCACTTCGTTGGCCCGGTAGTAGTTCAATCCGCCAGTCAGCGCGCCCGGTTGGGACCAGGCCTTGAGGTACGCCGCCTTGTCCGCTTCAGTGAAATTGCCGTTTTTCAAGCCTTCGCCGAGCACAATGTTGACTAGCGTAGCGTTGTTGTTGGCCGAAAGGGCCGCTTCGGCCTGCGGGCTACGGAACATCCGCATGTACTGGCTGGCTTGCTGCTGCGCCTTGTCTGAGCTCAGGAGCCGCCCGAACAAGCCGGGATGCGGCGCGTTGACAATGACCAGCTTCTCCAGCATCTCTGGATGCGCGACGGCAAAGGCCCACGCCACCGCGCCACCCCAGTCGTGGCCGACCAGCACAAACTTCTTCTGGTGCGAGAAGTGGTCGCCGAGCGCGCGGATGTCCTCCACCAGCACACTCATCTTGTATTGATCGAGCTCGGCCGGCTTGTCGGAGAGATTGTACCCGCGCAGATCCGGTGCCACCGCCAGGTGGTCTTTGCCGAATTCCGCCAGTTGGTCTTTCCACTCGTACCAGAATTCCGGGAAGCCATGGAGAAACAGAATGAGCGATCCTTTTCCAGCGCTCACGTAGTGCAGGCGCACGCCATTGACCGTCACGTAGCTGTCCCGTTCCTTGGCGTCTGCGCACAGACAGGAGAGCGCGAGAACGGCGCCGAGCAGACAACAAAACTCTCGAATGACCATCTTGGAAGCCTACTTCCCGCGGGTCCGTGGTGTCAATTGTGCCGGCCGGCTCCTCCGTCGTCACGAAACTTTTACTGCATCGTCAACTGCTCGCAATGTCGGTGACTTACCGTTAGCTGCTGTCCGGGCGACGCCGGATGTGTGGTTCGAATTCGCTCACCGATCAGGAGAAGAGTAGGAATGTTCAAAACGCTTGAAGGCTTTACCGCGCCCAGGAAACTCCTGGCGCTGCTCTCAGGATTATTGCTCTTATGGGCACAGGATGCGAGGCTCGCCGGCGCGGCGCCTCGTCCCGGCTCCACCGCAACACCCATCGAGCACCTGGTGATTATCTTCCAGGAGAATGTTTCGTTCGATCACTACTTCGGAACGTATCCGAATTCCCTCAATCTTCCGGGCGAAACGCCTTTTCACGCGAAGCCCGGCACGCCTAGTGTGAACGGTTTCACCGACGCCCTGTTGCACCAGAACCCGAACCTGAATCCGGCGAACGGGGCGGGCGCGGGAAATCCGTTCCGGCTCAGCCCCGCGCAAGCGGTCACTGCGGACCAGGATCACGACTACACGGCGGAACAGCAGGCGTTCGACAAGGGATTGCTGGATCTGTTTCCGTTGTATGCGGGCACCGCGGGCCCGCCGCCGGCGGGCGGCGGAATTACGAGTACCACGGGCTTGAACCTGGGGTATTTCGATGGCAACACGGTTACGGCTCTGTGGAATTACGCGCAAAACTACGCCATGAGCGACAACCATTTCAGCACAACGTTTGGGCCGTCTACGCCCGGAGCCATTAATCTCATTTCCGGCCAGACCAATGGCGTGGTGATGACCAAGAACGGAACCGGCGATGAGGTGGACGGCGGCGCCGGATCGCTATCCGTAATCGGCGATCCGGATCCGATCGGCGACGTCTGTTCGAACCCCACGCGCAATCAGATCCAGATGGGTGGAAAGAACATCGGAGATCTGCTCAACGCCGCCGGCGTCACGTGGGGATCGTTTATGGGGGGCTTCAATCTGGCGATCGTGAATTCGAATGGATCGACTTCTTGCAAGCGGAGTTCGACCGGCCTGGCAGGAAAGACCGGCGACTACATCCCGCACCATGCGTGGTTTCAGTATTACGCTTCCACGGCCAATCCGAACCACACGCGTCCCGCCTCGATCGCCGAAATCGGATATGGCGGGCCCGCCAACCACGAGTACGATCTCGACGACTTTTACGCAGCGGTAAAAGCGCGCAATTTTCCCGCTGTCAGTTTCATCAAAGCGCAGGCGTTTCAGGACGGACACGCCGGCTATTCCGATCCGATCGATGAACAGAACTTTATCGTGGCGCTGGTCAATTTCCTGCAGAGACAGGATGATTGGCGCAGCACCGCCGTTGTCGTCATGTACGACGATTCCGACGGCTGGTATGACCACCAGATGGGGCCGATTGTCAACCAGTCGACCGGGCCTGCCGACGCGCTGACTGGTCCCAATGCCTGCGGCGCTGCAGCCACCGCTCTACCCGGCATCGACACCGCGAACACCCACGCGCTCGGCCGCTGCGGTTACGGACCGCGCCAGCCGCTGCTCATCGTCTCGCCTTGGGCCAAGCGCAATTTTGTAGACCACACCCTGACAGATCAGACCTCCGTGCTGCGTTTCATCGAAGATAATTGGCTTGGCGGGAAGCGCATCGGGCAGGGAAGTTTCGACGGAATCGCCGGCCCGCTCGGCAACATGTTCAATTTTGCAGGCGACGAACCCGGACAGGATAACTAGAACAGAAAGCCCACGGGTGGCGGGCCGGGAAACAACCTGGCTCGCCGCTCAGGCCGTGCGGACCAGCGGCTGTTTCGCGACCTCGAGTACCGATCCCAGAAACTGAGCGCGGCGGAACGGCCGGTTCAGCATCCCGCGCACGTTGCCTGTAACGGACCACTCGCGGACTGGCTCCGGTTCGTTCTTACACATCAAGAGAATCCGAGCTTTGGGGTCAGCGGTCTTCAGTTCGTCCAACAATTCCTGAATCTGAATCCCGCGAGTCTCTGTATCGATGATTACCAGTTGCACGGAATGATGAAGGGCCCGGCACAAATTCAATAGATCAGCTTTTGCCGATGAGAGGATTACTTGAAACCCTGTTTTTTCGAGAAGAGAAGTAATTAATTGGACATCTTCGTCATCGCGATCCATCATGAGGACTACAGTGTTCTCGTTCGCTTGTCCGCTAGGCATGGCAGCATTATAACCCGATTTCGGAGTAGCGTAACCCTAAATTAAAAAACGCCTGGTCACACGCTCTCCGCCTGTTGCTCATGATGCCGAACATCGATCCCCTTGACCAGGAAAACGACATCCTCTGCAATGTTCGTGGCATGATCGCCAATTCGCTCCAGGTTACGCGCGATGAAGATCAAATCGATTGCGGTTGTGACCAAACTTGGATCGCGCTGCATGATTTCCAGCAACTCGTTGTAAACGGCATCCCGCAAGCTGTCCACTTCGGCATCGGACAGTAGGACAGTGTGTGCCAGATCGGCATCACCATTCACGAAGGCATCCAGGCACTTCAGTAGCATAGACTGCACCAGGCTCGCCATCTTCGGGATGTCCGTCATCGGCTTGACCAACGGATGATGCATGAGCGAGATCGATCGTTCAGCGATGTGGTTGGCCAGGTCGCCAATCCGTTCCAGGTCGTTGTTGATCTTGAGCGCGGCCGTGAGAAACCGAAGGTCGCGCGCTACAGGCTGGCGCAGAGCTAACAAGCGCGTGACCAGACCGTCAATCTCCATCTCCATCCGATTGATCTTGGGCTCGTCCCGAATGACCTCCTCGGCCAGTTCCCGGTCCTGCTCCAGCAGCGCGCGCACGCTCCGGTGAATGGCGGACTCGACCAGCCCTGCCATCTGCAGCAGTTTTTGATTCAGCTCTTCGAGTTCGACAGTGAAATGACGCACCCGATCCCCCTCCTCGCGGTGTTCTGATCGCAATTATAGCTCTGCCGCATTCTAGCCGAACCGTCCCGTAATGTAATCTTCCGTCTCCTTCCGTGAAGGGTTCTTGAAGATGTTATCGGTCTTGTCGAATTCGATCAGCTTGCCCATTAGGAAAAACCCGGTGTTGTCCGCAACGCGGGCCGCCTGCTGCATGTTGTGCGTCACGATTACCATCGTGCATTGATCTTTGAGTCCGAACATTAGCTCCTCGATCTTGGCGGTGGCGATGGGATCGAGTGCCGAGCAGGGTTCGTCGAGTAGCAGAACTTCCGGATCTACCGCTAGGGCCCGCGCGATACACAGACGCTGCTGCTGGCCGCCCGACAGCGCGTAAGCCGATTCATGGAGCTTATCTTTCACCTCTTCCCACAACGCCGCCCGCCGCAGGCTATGTTCCACCCGGTCCTGAAGTTCGCCGCGCGGCGCCATCCCGTTGATTTTCAAACCGTATGCGATGTTCTCGGCGATCGACTTCGGGAACGGGTTCGGCCGCTGGAAGACCATCCCCACCCGCCGCCGCAGGCTGGTGACGTCCACGGTCAGCACGTCTTCGTTGTCCAACAGAATCTTCCCCTCGACGCGCGAATGCCGGATCGTCTCGTTGATCCGGTTCAGCGTGCGCAAAAACGTCGATTTCCCGCAGCCGGATGGACCGATCAAGGCGGTGATCTGATTCTCTTGCATGTCGATGGAGATGTCGTGCAGCGCCTGGAAGGAACCGTAATAAAAATTGATGTTGCTCGCTCTCAGCTTGGGGGTCGGGCTGGGCGTAGGCGGCGCTGGGTTGGGAATCGCTTGCCGAGAGGTGGCTTTTTCAGGAGGTGACATGGGTTTGGGCGCCATAGCGTATTCCAGTTATCCGCGAGGCACCGAAATCCCTCGGGCTAACACCAATCGAGCAAGTATGTTGGCCGTCAGCACCGTAGCAATCAAGACCAGGCCGGCAGCCCAGGCTTCTCGATGCCAATCATCGTACGGCGACGTCGCGTAGTAGTAAATCATATATGGCAGCGTCGAAGTCGGCTGCTTGAGGCTGGTGGGCCAGAATTGGTTGTTCAGCGCGGTAAACAGCAAGGGAGCGGTTTCGCCGGCAATCCGGGCCATGCCCAGGATCATCCCGGTGAGGATACCGGTGCTACCTGCCGGCACCACAACTGTTGCAATCGTCTCCCACTTGCTGGCGCCCAGCGCAAGTGCGCCCTCGCGCAGCGCCATCGGGACCTCGCGCAGGAACTGCTCGGTCTGCCGCGTCACAACGGGAATCAACATAACGCTCAACGCGATAGCTCCAGCCAGCGCCGAGAAGCTCTTCATCGGGACTACCACCAGTCTCCAGGCAAGGATGCCCACGATGATGGAAGGAACGCCGTTGAGCAGATCCGCTGTGTATCGAACTACAGGTGCGAAACCCTTGTCCTCGAACTCCGACAGATAGACACCTGCCAAAAACCCGATGGGAATGCCGATCACGCCAGCCATGCCCAGTATTTCCATGCTTCCCACGATGGCGTTGGCCAGCCCGCCACCCGTCTCGCCGGACGGCCGCGGCAGTTTGGTGAAGAAATCCCAGTTCAAGGATTTAGTGCCGTAATATAACAGGTACCCCAGGATGATGAACAGCGTGGAAACGGTGAGCACCGTGAAAATCCCCGTCAACCCGAGCATCACGTAATTCACTGTCTTTCGCCACAGGAGACGCATGCTACGGCCTCTTCGATCCTCTGCTGGTAGTCGCGACAATCAGAATCCGTGCCAAAGCATTGATGATAATGGTCAAGCAAAACAGGACGAGCCCCAACTCAACGAGCGCGGCGGGGTAAATGTCGCCAGTAGCCTCCGTGAACTCGTTCGCAATTGCCGCTGCGATTGAATGGCCGAAGGCCAGCAGGGATGCGTGCACGGCCGGAGTATTTCCGATGACCATCGTAACCGCCATGGTCTCCCCCAGCGCGCGCGCCAGCGCGAGAAAAATCGAGCCGAGAATACCCAGCCGCGCATATGGCACCACCACCTGCCAAGTCATCTCCCATCGGGTCGCCCCAAGCGCCAGGGCCGCTTCTCGCTGGTCTCTCGGCACAGCCAGCAATGACTCGCGCGACACCGAGATGATGTAGGGGAAGGTCATGATCGCGAGAATGAGACCCGCTGTGAGATAGCCGAAGCCCAGCGCCGGACCTTGGAACAGCGGCAAAAATCCCAAGGTCTTCTTCAAAAACGGTTCCCCGTAGGACCGCATCAGCGGCACCACCGTGAAGAGGGCCAGCATGCCGTAAATCACGCTCGGAATCGCCGCCAGCAACTCAACCAGGAAAGTCAGCGCGCTGGAGAGGCCGGCCGGCGCCAGCTCCGACAGGAAGATCGCCGCTCCCAAGCTGAGGGGTACCGAGATGAGCAGGGCCAAGGCGGAAGTCACTAGCGTTCCGTACAGGAACGGCCAGGAGCCGAATTTCATCGCCACTGGATCCCATTGGCTGGAAAAGAGGAAGCCCCATCCTAGAGCGTGCCGCGAAGCGCCTGATCCTAGCCACAACTGGTATACCAGAACGACGGTGATTAGCAGAACCGTCGCTGCGAAGGCCAGAACTACCCAACGGGCGATGACATCGCCCGTTGGAGCAGCACTCTTCGTTTCCGTCCGTTGGAGAACTGCCGAGGTGGTAGCCATGCGGCCGTTTGATCGCTACGATTTCACTACTTAATCATTGCGATTTGCTTCGTCTCCTTCGCCACAACTTCCTTCGGTAGCGGAGCATACGCCAGATCGCCCGTCATCTTTTGGCCATCGGTGACCATCCACTGCAAGAAGGCCTTGATCGCTTTCGCCTTGCCGGCATCCGGGATCTGGCTGGGAATCAGCATCCAGGTGAAGCTCGAAATCGGGTACGCATTTTTCCCCTGCGGATTGGTGATGGACACCCGGAAATCCGCCGGCATCTCCTTGGCAGCCCCTGCCGCCGCTGAACTCACCGTCTCAAGAGAGGCTTTTACATAAACGCCGGCTTGGTTCTTCACTGCCGCCGAGGGCATGTTGTTTTTGATGGCGTAAACCAATTCGACATAACCGATAGAGTACGGCGTCTGTTTGACCGTACCTGATACGCCTTCGTTGCCCTTGCCGCCCAAGCCCACCGGCCAGCTCACCGACGTGCTTGCGCCTACTTTGCTCTTCCATTCGGGGCTCACCTTGGACAGAAAGTCGGTCCAGATAAAGGACGTACCGCTCCCATCCGACCGATGAACCACCACGACGTCCTCGGCCGGCAGTTTGGCGCCCGGATTGTCTTTCATGATCATTGGATCGTTCCACTTCTTAATTGTGCCCAGGAAGATCCCTGCCAACGTTTCTCCGCTGAATTTCAACTCCTGTGTGAGGCCCGGAATATTGTAAGTCGGGACGTCGGCGCCGAGGACCGTGGGAAAGTGAAGCGGGTGTACCTTGAGCTTCGAGATTTGCTCATCAGTCATCGGCATATCCGAAGCGCCAAAGTCGACGGTTCCAGCAGTCAGCTGCTGGATGCCTGCCCCCGATCCGATCGACTGATAATTGACTGCGACGTCGGCATGCGCCTTATGGTATTCGTCGAACCATTTCTGGTAGATAGGGGCCGGAAACGTCGCTCCCGCGGCCTGAATCTGTTGTGCCGGAGCGATCGACACTCCTGCGGAAACTATGGCTGTTAGGGCCAACGCTAGTTTCTTCATGTTTGGTGTCTCCTTAATTCTGCCAGTCGAAGATTACAGTCTTGTTACAATTTGGCGACAGTATGTCGCGCCTTTCCTCAGTACTGGATCGTCGGCGCCGTCCCCGGCAGCACATAGCGCAGGTTGAACCATAGGGCACTCTCGTGCGCGTCCTTGGGCGCGCCTAACGCCACAAACCAGGGGTTGCGCAGGAAATACGCGTACTGGAACATCCACTGCAAGGCGCCGTATTTTCCGTCTCGCCAGATGGTGTGAGTAAATCCCGCCGTAATTTCCTGAATGCTCCGATTCTGGCTGTTGGAAGAGCCGGGGAACCCGTAGCCGATCCGCGTGGTGCCGTTGGCATCGAGCGCCGTATTCCGGCCGATGTACACGCCGCCATAGTAAACATACGGAGCAAAGTTCTTGATTGTCGCTTCAAAGCCGGAAACGGTGGAACCGGAGTGCACCAGCGACGGGCTGCCGTCCGCGCGCACGATGAAGTCCGGAGCCGCTCCGAAGATGTAGCGTCCGCCGCCATCGTTCCAGTAGTTGGCGGTGATCACGCGGAAGTTCTTCACCAGTTCCGCATTGAGAGTTAGTGTGGCCCCCCCACCGGCTTTGGTGAAGGATTGGTTGGAAAGTGGGTTGTACAGGCGGAACGAGCTTTCCAGACCGCCCACCTCGAAGTGGAATCGGGAAGAGGGGTCAACCGTGAACTTTGCGATGATGTCCGGATGCAGGTTGGCGACCGAACGGTCGTTGTTTACACCATTGTCGATTTGCGTGTTGTAGCTGGTCGCGAAGGCCGCAGGCAGCGTCGGAGTGCCGCCGCCACCGGAGCCGCCGAAGTACTGAGTGGAGTTCTCCAGGGCCAGTCCAAATGCCACCGTCTTGCTGGGATGCCCGATAACCCGCACGCCGGGAATGCGGCCCCAGAACAACCCGTTCGTGTAGTTGACATCCACCACCTGGGTGTAGAACAGATCTGCCGGGAGGGGCGACATGCCTCTCCGGTTCGGTAGCAGCATGCTCCAGGCCTGTCCCGCCAGAACCTCCCAGAACCCTTTGCGCACATCCACGTAGTACTGGCGGATCCGGAACAGCATGCTGTTGCTCGATACCTGCGTATTGCTCGCCGCGTTGCCGAGGCCGACAAAATCCCCCTCGAAGTATCCAAGCACGTTGGCGTTCTTTACCCTCGCATCCACCCGGAAGCCGATGCGTGAGTTCTCCGCGCTCCACTTGTCCTCGGTGGTCCTGCCCGCAACCGTATTGTTGTAGGGGAAGCTGCCGAAGTTCGTCTGCAGGCTGGTTCCCGCGTTCGTGCTGCGGAAGGTATTGGTGATATCCATGAACCCTACCGGCGTGATCGTCGCGTCGCCGACATGAATCGTCAATGGCGAAGGCGAGACCTCCTGCACCGACTTTTGTAGAGCATTGGTATCCGGCCCAATCTGCGCCGCCGCCGCGGCGGGCGCAATTCCGCGCGGGATGATAGGCGTAGTCGAGGCCACCTGGCCGAGACTGGGCGGTTTGTTTTCCGGCTCGGCCGAGGGCGCTGGTGCGGCCGACGCCGCTTTCTCAATCAGTTTCTGCTGCGCCTCCAGAGCCGTGCGCAGCTGCTCGATCTGCTTCTGCTGTTGCTCGAGCTGCGTCCTCAATTGTTGAATCTCGGTAGGCTGCCCGGCTGAGTCGGCGACTCCCGATGCGGCGTCGGCCGCCCATCCAATCGATAGAGAAGCGCCCGCCATGCAGCCGACGGCAAGCGTGAAGCGTCTTAGCTTGTTCATAGATCCTTTTCTCGTTGAAGAATCACTCTCTTTCAACTTCTTTAACCGGGGCTCGGCGCGGCGTTACTTCTCACGAACACACTCTACCCCCCGCACCCGTTTTCAGAGCCTTCCGAACCGCGCTGGGACACAAAGAGTTAAGGGTCGAGCGTACTGGAGAAATGTTATCTTACGATGACTAATGTGTTAAGAACCTGCGGAGTCCCGATACCGCGGCAGCGTGATTTTGAAGCAGGAGCCCTTGCCTAACTGACTGTCCACGTGGATGCTTCCGTGCATTTGCTCTACCGCGTGCTGCACGATCGACAGGCCCAGACCAGTGCCGCCGACATCACGCGACCGCGCCTTATCGACGCGGTAAAAGCGCTCGAAAATGCGGGTCTGGTCTTCGGCGGGTATGCCAATCCCGGTGTCGGTCACAGAGATCTCAACCCGATCCGCGGCCGCGACGCTCGCTCGTATCGTGACCGCGCTTCCCGTGGGGCTGAATTTGATTCCGTTGTCGAGCAGGTTCACCAGTGCCTGCTCCAGCGCGATCCGGTGCCCCAGAATCCTTGCCGCACAGATCTCGCGTGTTTTGATCGCAATGCCGCGCGTGCCCGCCACCGGTTCGACCGCGCGAATGGCGCTCGAAACCACCTCGTCCACTAAAATCGGCGCCGGTTGCGATCGGGCGCCGCCTGCTTCGAGTTGTGACAGCGTGATTAAATCCGCAGCAATGTGCGTCAGCCGTACGCTGGTGGCTTGGATAATCTCCAAGAACTTCCGCCGTCCCGCCGCATCGTCCCAAGCGTTGCCGAGCAGAGTCTCGGCGCAGCCGGTGATGGTAGCCAGTGGTGTTCGGAACTCGTGGGAAACATTGGCGACGAAGTCGCGTTGCGCCCGTTCCACCCGAACCATCGGAGTCACGTCATGTAGGATCGCCATCGCGCCGCGCGGCGCCGGACCCGCCAGTGGTGTCGCATAGACGTCGAACCAGCCGTCCTCCGCGGCGGCGATGCTGAGGCGGCGCCGCACCGTTTCTCCGGAATCGATCACCCACCGCAACATCTCCACCAGCCCTGGGTCGCGAAATGCGTTGAGCAGCGGCAAACCCTCCGCAATCGCGTGACCGGCGGCGCGCACAAAAGCCTCGTTGCAGAACGAGACGTTCAGACGTGCGTCCACTGCCAGCACGGCGTCTGTCATACCACTGAGGATAGCTTCGCGCCGCCCCAGGTCCGTCTCCAGCCGCTGCACTAATTCTTCTACTTCGTAAGCTGTCCGCGCGAGCGAACGTGCGAGGTCTCCCAGCTCATCATCGTGGAATGCCGGTCGGGGGCGCGAAGCGGAAGACCCGGGGATCCCACCGGCGTAGGAGTTTAGAGCCGTCACGCGCTGCGACCAGGCGCGGGATACGGCCCAAAGAATCACGACGGCGGCCAGCCCCCACGTGGGCGCCATCCATCGCGCCGGCCCTTGCGGCGCCCAGAACTCCACGGCTGCCACGAGCGGTAGCACAGACACTGCCGCCAACAGCGCAGTCTTGCGGGAATTCGAAGCCATGGGCCGAAGCTGCTCAATCGTAGCACGCGTTTTGTCAGGCACGCGGCGCCTGCGCAGCTACCTGCGGCCGGGTTGCGCGCGGCTGAGGAAGCATTGCCGAGCGAGCCGCTCGACGGCGTACGAGGCTCGGATGCGATGCTCGCTGCTGTAAAGACGATGGTTACGCTCGAGCTCGCTCAACCGGTATACGTAATTTGCCGTTAGACCTGCTGAGCGTTGCAGACCGGCTGCGGACGTGTCTCCCAGCCAGTGGATGCGGTCCAGACACGCGCCATTGCGCAAATGAAAGCGCGCCACCGGGTCCAGCGGATCCTTACCATGCTTGGCGTGCAGCAGATAATAGGCGCAGAGAGGCACCAGGTCGTTCTGTAACTCGGCGGCGAGTTGCTTGTCGGTGAACCACCGTGGCGTCTCCAGCTTGTCGAGTAAGGCCGTGAGCGCGCTATCTTGCGGGCCATGTTCGTGATGCCGAGCCCGCGCTGTCAGCCATCCCACGAAGCCGCTCAGCGGCGAAAGCGTGGCCACGGTGCGCAGCCGGGGAAATTCCCGACGCAGTTCGTCGGCGACGGTACGAATCAAGAACGTTCCGAATGGCACCCCGCGCAGGCCGTCGTGGCAATTCGTGATCGAATAAAACAGCGCGCATTTGGGCGAGTTGGAGTGGACCACGGGAGAATCCGGATCGAGCAGCGGCCAGACTTGCCCGCTCATCTCCTCCACCAGCGCCACCTCGACGAAAATCAACGGCTCGTCGGGAAGGGCCGGGTGAAAAAACGCGTAGCAGCGGCGGTCGGCTTCCAGCCGGCGCCGCAGATCGCGCCATCCTTGGATCTGATGTACCGCCTCGTACGCGATCAGCTTTTCCAGAATGATCGCCGGCGTATGCCAGTCGACCCGCCGCAACACCAGGAAAGCGCGGTTGAACCAACTCGCCAGCAGGTGCGCCAAGTCGGCTTCGATCGCCCCCCACTCCTGGTGCTGGCTGGATGCGCTAAGCAACTCGCGCCGCATCTCGATCAGCGCGCGCGTGCCGCCGGGTGCCAGGTTCAGCCGGCGGAACAACTCTTGACGCGCCGGTTCGGCCGTACGCAGCACGCGTGCTAGATGTGCCGCCGACGGCTCTTTCCGGTATGCGTCCGCGCTGCGGCCCACTTCTTCGGGATCGGGCGAGAACTCGGTAGCCACCGCATCATAAAACTCGGTACGGGCCGCCATCGACAGCGCGCAGTACGCTTCCATCGCTTTCTGGGCCAGTTCTAAGGTGTCGCCCGGCTCGGAGAGTAACTCCCGGCACAGCGAAAGGGCGTTCCGCACGGCTTCGGACGCGTCACGCGAGGAGCCGTTCGCGGCGCGCGGCGTCAGTCCGATGAGGCGGGCCAGTCCCAAATGATACCCCTCCGATCCTGTCTCCAGTGTTCAGTATGACGGATGTTAGGGCAAGAGGGAAGCTATATCGAAGCAGTCCCAGAGGTACTAACAAATCATAACTTCGGATTGCCAAATCCGGAGCATGAGACCGGCGTTAGAAGTATCGCTCCCAGCGGTCTCGCCGGTATTCCCGCAGCTCTTCGCGCCGCTCTCGCGCCTGCTCCCGGAGGAGTTCGCGGCGTTCCCGACTCGCCTCTTGCCACGCGCGGCTCGCATCCCGAGTTGTCTGCCTGCGGGCCTCCCGGGCTTCCTCCCGATCGCGCCGCGCGTCCTCCCGGAGTTGGCGTGCATACTGCCGCGCATAGTCGCGGGCTTCTCGCGCCTGCTCTCGCGCTTCCGCGCGCCACTGCCACCATTCGGCGGGATCCACTAGTTGGCCAAATGCGCTGCCCAGCGCAACCATGATTAGAATCATCAAAGCGCCTAACTTAAACAGCATTCGGCCTCCTTACCAAGGCTAAGACGAGCATCCTTCCGTTTTGTTCCGAAAAAAAGTTGGATTTCGCCGGCTGGCTTGTAGTCGCAGCGGCTCTACGTTTCCTGAGGCACCGATTGCTGCAGCAACTCGACCGGTTCGGTGGTTGCAGGCTTCCCGGCGAACCATTCCTTGATCGCGGGAAGCGCCGCCGTCGCCGCCGCCTCCCCGGCCGCGATCAGCTGTGGGCCACGGGCGAAGCCATCCCAGTCCACACCGCGAACGTCAGGGGCGATCAGCACGTCGGTATCGCGGCGCCAGGCATCCTCCGACCGCGATTGCATGATTTGGAAGCAGCGGTTCACCACCTGGAACATATTGCTCGGCGGTCCGCTGGGGCCGCGCATCGGCAGATGAACGGAAATGATGTGCGTGGCGCCGAGCTGCCGCGCCAGGGCCGCCGGAATTTCCATACTCATCGCGCCATCCACCAGCAGCCGGCCCTTCAGCGGGAGAGGCTCGAACAGCCCGGGATAGGAGCAACTGGCTCGGATCGGATCGAACACAGCTCCTGAGCCGAAAAACGGCACGGGTTCGCCGGTGGAGAGATCGGTGGCCAGAACGCCCAGCGGGATGCGCATTTGTTCGAACGAATGAACCTTCAGCAACCGCTGCAGAAACCGCTGCATCCGTTCGCTCGCCACGAAGCCCAAACGCGCGATTTGCCAGCGGCCCACGTCACCGAATCGCATGGCGCAGCCGGCCAGCGCAATTTCAGCGGGCGTCGCCCCACTGGCGTAGGCCGCCGCCACGATCGCACCGGCGCTAACACCGGTGATGCAGTGAATCCGAATCTGATTCTCCTCGAGAATCCTGAGAACGCCCGCGTGCGCGATGCCCCGGGCAAAACCGCCGCCCAGAGCCAGCCCGATGCGGGGTTGCACAACCCCCTCGATCACGTCCGAGTCTTGATTCGGCCGCGAAAACCGCCGCAGCCCGCCCAGAAAACCGCCGACTCGGCAGGCGGCTTTCAGCACCCAATTTTCGTCCATTCTCGGCCCCCCCACGGGAAATCGGCATCAATTTTCCCGTAGAATAGACTACTAACCAATGAAGAAGATGTTGCGCCGTGCCCCCAGGTTTCGGTGGTTGGTGTTGCTTTCTACTACATGGGTACTGCTGCCGGCCCAGCAACCCAACCTGGCTGGCACCGTCGAAATCGACCAATCTATCCGGAAACTCAACGAGTTGGGCACGGTGCTCATGATCGGCGCCCATCCCGACGACGAGCGAACGGGGGTGCTGGCCTACTTTGCCCGCGGCCGGCACATGCGAACCGCCTATCTTTCGGCAACCCGCGGAGAGGGCGGCCAAAACCTCATTGGCTCAGAGCAGGGCGCCCAGTTAGGCATTATTCGCACCCAGGAACTGCTCGCCGCGCGCCGAATCGACGGCGCCCAGCAGTTTTTCACACGTGCGATTGATTTCGGCTTTACCCGCACCGCTGACGAAGCGTTGCAGATGTGGGGCCACGACCGCATCCTCTCCGACATGGTTTGGGTAATCCGCCAATTCCGCCCAGATGTCCTCATCCTTTGCTTTACCGGCACACCGCGGGACGGTCACGGCCAGCACCAAGCCTCTGCGATTTTAGGCCGGGAAGCCTTTCGGGCCGCCGCCGATCCCCTGCAGTTCCCGGAACAACTCCGCTACGTACAGCCTTGGCAGGCAAAGCGGATGGTCCAGAGTTCCTTCAACTTCGGTCTCGGCGGGCCTCCACCGGGCGCCCCGCAGCAGGCTGCCGGTGGGCGTGGTGGCCGGGGTGGACGAGGCGGTCCCGCCCGCGCCGACAATTCGGGACCGCAGCCCGCCAAGGAAATTGGCCCGCCCGTCGAAACCGATACCGGCGCCTTCAATCCGACCCTGGGCTACTCCTATGAAGAGATTGCCGGCATGAGCCGCAGCATGCATCGCAGCCAGGGGATGGGCAACATGGGCCGTGTCGGTGAGGTGGAGAGCGAGTTTACCGTCATCGGCGGTGATGCCGTTTCCAAAGATTTGTTCGATGGCATCGACACCACGTGGAACCGTCTTCCCGGTGGCGCCGCCGTGGGCACAATCCTGGCTGAAGCTTTGCGCGTCTTCGAGTCGGCCCATCCCGAGAAGATTATCCCGCAGTTGCAAAAGGCCCGTTCCTTGGTTGCCGCAATTTCCGACCCTTTGGCCAGGATCAAGCTCGATGAACTCGATGACACCATCGCGCAATGCGCCGGCCTGTGGATCGATGCGCAGGCGCGGGCTCCGGAAATGGTCCCCGGCTCGTATTTGAGCGTCACCACTACCATCATCAATCGCTCGCCCGCTGCTGTAACGTTGGAAGGCGCTCGCCTGGAAGGCATGTTTAACGAAGACCTGCCGGTGCAGCCTGTCTTGCTGGCCTACAACCAGTCCAACGCGATCACGTCAACCCGCCCGGTGCCCCTCGGGCAGCCCTACTCCCAGCCGTATTGGCTGGCACAGCCGCCCACAGGCAGCGTGTATACCGTCCAGGACCAACAGTTGATCGGCATGGCCGATACGCCGCCAATCCTGAAAGTCCGCCTCCGGCTGACGGCGGACGGAACCCCCTTCGAAGTCACTCGGCCGGTCGAGTACCGCTACGCCGACCGCGCCGAAGGCGCGCGCGTGCGTCCCATCGCGGTGGTGCCGCCGGTTGCCGTGGACTTGCCAAACGCAGTCGCGATGTTTCCCACGGCGGCCAGCCGCAAGGTCGCTGTTGCCTTGCGCGGCAATGTCGAGGATGCCAAAGGCGACGTCCGCTTGGATCTGCCGGCCGGCTGGAAGGTGACCCCGAAATCGCTGCCCTTCCACATCGGGGCCCTGGGCGAACTCGAAGAAGTCTTTTTCGATGTGACTCCCCCGTCGGCCGATGCCACCGTGCCGGTGCGCGCGGTCGCGACCGTCGGCGGCCGAGAAATCGCATCTGGTATGCAGGTGATTTCCTACCCGCACATTCCGGCTCAGATTCTGCTTCCGCCCTCCGAAGCACGATTCGCGCGCGCCGATATCAAGGTCAACGCTCACAAGATCGGCTACATCATGGGCGCTGGCGACGAGATGCCGGAAGCGCTGCGCGAGATGGGGCTCGAGGTGACGCTTCTTAGTTCGTCCGACCTCGAGCAAGGCGATCTTTCCCGCTTCGACGCCATCGTCGCCGGCGTCCGCGCTTACAACGTGCGCGCCGATATCCGCGCCAGCCAGCACCGCCTTCTCGACTACGTCAAAGACGGCGGCACCTACATCGTCCAGTACAACACCGGCGACAATTCGCTGAATATGGGCCCGTATCCCTTTACAGTACCGCCGGGCAACCGCTACCGCGTCACGGTGGAAGATGCGCCAGTGGCCCTGCCGCACGTCGATAGCCGCCTGCTGCAATATCCCAACCGAATCGCGCCAAAGGATTTCGAAGGTTGGGTGCAAGAGCGCGGCGTGTATTTTTCGAGCAAGTGGGATCCCAAGTACGAAACGGTGCTCGCGTCGAAAGATCCAAACGAAGAAGAGCCGCTCGCCGGCGGCGAGTTGTGGACGCACTACGGCAAAGGTGTTTACATCTTTACCGCCTACTCCTGGTTCCGCCAGCTTCCCGCCGGCGTTCCCGGCGCCTATCGCTTGTTCGCCAACCTGCTCAGCGCCAAGTAGGCCGGGCTTTCTGGCCTTACTATAGGAGGGCCTCCTGTGTTGGATCGACGCATCGCCGCCATAACAGTGGCCCTTGGCTTGGGAGCGTCTCTCCTCGGAGGCCAGGTCTCGATCCAGCCTCGCTCGCGCCCTCCCGCCAAGCACCCTTCTATCCCGAGCGCCAACCTGCGGGTAGAGACAAGCTTAGTGTTGGTCCCTGTCACCGTCAATGACGAACTCAATCACCCGATCACCGGTCTGGAAAAGAATCACTTTCGTGTGTTTGATAACAAAGTCGAGCAGGCCATCAGCGCCTTTTCCACCGAGGATGAACCCATCGCTATGGGCCTGGTCTTCGATACCAGCGGCAGCATGCATGGGACTTTTCCGCAAGGGCGGCTGGCCACGACTCAGTTCCTGCAACTCGCCAATCCGGAGGACGAATTCTTTCTCGTCGAGTTTGATACCGCTCCACGGCTTACGATTCCACTGACGGCCGACACCGGCAGCATTCGCACGGAAATCCTGATGACGCATTCCGGAGGCTCCACGGCACTATTCGATGCGCTTTACATGGCGATCAATGAGATGCGCAAATCGAAGAGGACGAAGAAGGCGATTGTGCTTTTCTCTGACGGCGGCGAGAACCATAGCCGCTACACACAAAGAGAGCTCGACAATCTGGTTCGGGAAAGCGACGTTCTGATCTACACCGTCCTGATCCCGGGGGCGGATGCGAACCCAGGTCTGATGAGCCGCATCGCCGAGATGACTGGCGCACACGGCTTCTTCGCAAACCCACAGGAGTTGCCCGACATCGCGCAAAAGATCTGCATCGAGCTGCGAAACCGGTATGTCATTGGCTATGCGCCCCAAGACCAGCCGCGCGATGGTCGCTATCATCGCATTGAAGTCAAATTGCTTCCGCCGCGCGGCTTGGGCAAGCTGAAGGCGCATTGGCGCCTTGGCTATTTCGCGCCCTCGGATTGATGCCTGCCGCCACGTGCTCTCTGGAGAGATTTTTGGTTTGATCGGGCCGAACGGAGCTGGCAAGATTACGACAATGGAATGCGTCCCCGGGGTCCTGGGGTCCGCTTTGGAGGTAACCTTCGTCCTGCCGGGCCCCGGCCGCTTTCACAACGCTCCCAGGAGACACCAGTGCCAGTTGCAGGACGAGAGCCAGCATCGCGAACATCGGGTTATTGGGGACGGTGGCATTTTATGATTATTCGTGGCGTAGAGCGCAGGTCGGATCTACCCGCACCGCGCGACGCGTCGGCACTGCGCAGGCCAGGGCCGCGATCGCCACTAGCAGCACAGTGAGCGCCGCGAACGTTGCGGCGTCCGTAGTTTTCACTTCCCAGATCTCCGACGAAATGAAGCGCGTCAGCGTCATCGCGCCGCCAATGCCCGCGGCCACGCCGCATGCGATCACCGCCAAAGCTTGCCGGAAGATCAAGCGCAGAACATCGCGGCTGCCGGCTCCCAGCGCCATGCGGATTCCGATCTCACGCGTTCGCTGCTCCACCGCGTACGCCATCACACCGTAAATCCCCACGGCGGCGAGACCCGTCGCGACCGCTGCAAACAGTCCCAACAGCATCGAGTAGTAGCGCGGATACTGCGCCTGGCCGGCCAGGTACGAGTCTTCGGTTCGCGGGTCGATCAGCGCCTGGTTGCGGTCTACTTCCTCGACCGCGCGGCGGACGGCGGGAAGGGCGCTCATCGGGTCGCCGGTGGTTCGCAGCAGGAACGTCATTTGCAGATGCAGGCCGGTGTACGGCCCCGTGCTGTGGGCTGCGGCCTGCACGAAGGGTATGAAGATGGCGGGATCCTGCCTGTTTTGCGGATGGGTGGCGGGAATATCGTGGACTACCGCTACGATCTCGCGATACTGATCTTCTTCCGAGAGATCCACACGGATTCGTTTGCCGATGGGCTCTTCGTTTGGAAAGAAACGCCGGGCCAGCGTCTCGTTGACGATTGCCACCCACGGCGCTCGGGCGGTGTCGCGCGCGGTGAAATCGCGTCCGCTCAGCAGCTGGATTTTCATGGTACTGAAAAAGTTCGGCGTCACGGGGTAGAAATCGGCCGTGAGCTCGTCGGCATTGGCTACGTCGGTACCTTGAATGGCGAACGGCAGCGGCACCGTTCCGGTCAACGGCGGATACACCGATCCGGCCGCAGAGACCACGCCCGGCATGCCTTGGAGCCGTTCGAACACGCGGGTGATGGTCGTGGATGGAATGTCGCTCAGCTCCCAAAGAACCTTACCGTGGTACGGGCCTGCCGGCTTGGCAAACCGGTTTTCCGGAAAGCGGTAGCGGAAAGTCAGCAGGCCATGCGGGTCGCAGCCAAGATCGGCGCTTTGCAACTCCAGGAAGCTGCGCAGGAGCAGTCCCGATCCGATCAACAGCATCAACGCCAGCGCAAGCTGACCCGCCACCAGCGCCGCGCGCAGCCCGTGACTCGCTCCACCGGTGGTTCCGCCACGAGTGGCGGCCTTGAGAGATTCGACGAACGCCAGCTTCGACCCCTGCGCGGCGGGAATCAGCCCGAATATCAAACCCGTCAGCAAGGACAGGGCGGCGCTGAAGAGCAGCACCCGCCCATCGATGCGAATGGCGTGTAGCATCGGGAGCCAGGCGGGCGCCATCGCGACCAGTGCGCGGACAATGCCCGACGCCAGCAATACCCCCAGCACGCCGCCGAGGATCGAGAGCAGCAGACTCTCTGTGAGGAACTGGCGGAAGAGGCGCGCGCGGCCTGCGCCGAGCGCCGCGCGGATCGCCACCTCAGTCTGGCGCGACTTGGCACGCGCCATCAGCAACGCCGCCACGTTCGCGCATGCAATCAGCAGCACGAAACCTACCGCGCCTTGCAAGAGGAGCAGGGGCCGCCCAATGAATCCGAAGATCCCGTCGCGGAAGGTTTGCACGCGAACGGTCCATGGCTTGCCGTGATCGGTTTCGCGAGCCGGGAACTGGCGGGCCAGCTGCGCGGCAATGGCGTCCATCTCGCTCTGCGCCTGTTGCCGGGTGATGCCCGGCCTGAGCCGGGCGGCGACCGTGAGATACCGCGCCGACCCGCGTAACTGAAAGCGATTCATAGGAAGCGGCGCCAGATAGTCGCCAGTTTCGTCCGTGATGCGGAAATCGGGCGGCATCACCCCGGCGATAGCCGCACTCTGCCCGTTTACCGGCACTTTCCGGGTGAGGATGTCTTTCGCTCCCCCAAAGCGCCGCAGCCACAGGCGATGACTGATGAGAAGGACGGGCGCCGGATGGTCCACCTCATCCTCGGACTCGGTGAGCAGACGGCCGAGGAGCGGCTGCGCGCCCAGAGCTCGCAGGAAGCCGGGAGTGACATACTCCCCCTGCACGCGCTCGGCGGGTTGGCCATTCTCTTCGGCGCCGAAATCCACGGCGCTGTTTACCAGCGCGCCGAGGGCCGTGAACGAATGGGCCTGCTCCTTCCACGCGAAAAGCTCCGGCACAGAGACTCCGTTCGGCTGGCCGGGGTGTCCCGGCGGGATCATGAAGAGCGTGACGACACGGTCTGCGTTGGGGAACGGCAGAGACCGCAGCAAAATGCCGTTCAGGAGCGTGAAAATGGCCGTGTTGAAACCGATGCCGGCGGCCAGCGAGAGCCCGATTACCAGGGTGAACAGCGGCCGGCGGCCCAGAATGCGGAAGCCATACACCACGTCCTGCCAAAAGATGCTCACGGGATTCCTCTTGGCGGGGTTGGACGCGGCAACGGCTATTTGGTATCGAATCGATTGTGCAGATGCATCAGCTTCTTTCAAAAACCACGACGGCCTCTCCGAAATGGATTTCATCGCCGAACTCGAGTCTGGCGCCGCGGCCGTTGCGATGGACTTCCTGGCTCATGCCGTCGCGGACGACCCAGGTGGAGCTGCCCTGCGTGCCCAGGGTATACCAGCGATCGGTGAACAAGCGATATTCTCCGACAGATCTGTCGCAAATGATGTGGGCGTGTTCGCGGGAGACGGAGCGGTCAATCTCGGTCTCTTCGCCGAAGGCGAGATCGTTGCGGCGGAAGATGCCGCCGGATCGCACCACTTCGCTGGAGCGCCCGATGTTGGTGCGGGTCTTGTCGAGCCGAAGCTCAGCCACGTTGGCGGTGCCCGTTCGCACTACGAGTTTCGCCGGCTCCGGGGCGGCCGAGTCCGAAGCTTGCTGCTGACCGGCTTCGACGCGCAGCCAAGGTTCATCCGGTTTGGGTAACCCCGCCGTCACGCGCACAGTGACGCGTAACGTTGCGGGAAACCGGCAGCCGGCATTGCGCAGCGCGCCGCAAACTTCCTGTTCGAGATATTGTTGGAAGAATTTAGTTTGCAAGGCCGGCGCGCGGTCTTCCTCAACGCCGCGGAGATCGACGCGCAAATCGTCGAACGGAAAAACCTTGCGGCCTCCGGAGCGGTAGCTCCTTTCGTGAACCTGGTCGAGCACGGCGAGACGGATTTCGGCCAGTTCCGGCGGTTCGGCGGGCTTCGGCACGGCGGCCAGCGGCGCTTCAAAAAGAGCGCGGCCCCATTTTTCCAAGAATTCGCTGATACTCATAGCGTTTCCCTCACGGCAACAAGCCCAACTGCTTCGCGGTTTCCATGACTTCCCGGGCGATGGGGGCGGCCGCGCCGGCTCCATATCCGCCATGCTCCACCAAAACTGCAAACGCCAAGCGCCGCGAGGCATCGCCGTCGTAGGGCGCAAAGCCGGTGAACCAGGCATGCGGCGCACCGTGATCGAGTTGGGCGGTGCCGGTCTTGCCCGCCATGCTCACAGGCGATCCGGCTATGGCGCGGCGTGCGGTTCCCTCCGTCACGACGCGGCGCATGGCGTTTGCGAGAAATCTCGCCTGGGTCTCAGGAATGATGGTCTGAGGCGGCGAATCGGTTCCGGAAATCCAGCGCGCTTCCGGCATGCGGCCGCCGCCGGCGATGGTGGCGGCGACCCGCGCCATCTTGAGCGGCGTAATCACCACCGGCCCCTGACCGTAGGCTGCAAACGGGAGGGCCAGGCGCAGGTCCTTGGGATTGCCGGTCGAGATGCCCAGTAACGCGGCGGTCTCGGCCAGCGGCTTCGCGGTGACGTCGTAGACTCCGAGTTGCGCGAAGTACGCGTTGCAGGAGACGGCGATGGCCTGTTCCATATCGATCGTTCCGTGGGCACGGTCGCCGATATCGTCCTTGATGGGACGATTCCAGCCGGGAATCGTAGTCCCTACGCGGCCATCGGGGAGCCTGCGGCAGGAATAAGTCCGGTGTTGCAACTCGGGATCTTTTCGCAAGGCGGCGATGGCGGTGACGAGCTTGAATGTGGAGCCGGGCGGGTACAGGCCATACCGCACGCGATCAAGCAACTCTTCCGCACTTGAAGAGGCGCTGTGTGGGTCGGGCGCCGGCCCGCTGGCCAATGCCAAAATGTCGCCCTTGGCCGCGTCCATCACGACCAGCGCGCCCTTCTTGCCGCCCGATGCCTGCAGATGACGGTTTAAGATTTGATAAGCCTGCAACTGAAGGCGGGCGTCGAGAGTCAGGCGGACACGGCGGTCCCGCGCAAGCAGGCGCGCGAGGGCCGGATTTCCGGGCTGATGCCGATGACGGACGAGCCCGGCCAGTTCGCTGTATTCATAGCCCTGGAGGACGGTGTTGGAGTCGTGCTCCACCAGAGAGGAGTTGGTCGCGTGAAAGTTCTCTTGCGTGCGAAGGTCGCCCACGACATGCGCGGTGGCCGCGCCGAATGGATAGAGGCGGCTGCTGGAGCGGAATTCATCGATCGAGATGCCGAGCTGCCGGTAGGCCGCGCGGTGCGCTTCCAGTTCCGCCCAACTGCTGGTAGCCAACGGAATGCCGTTGCGGTCGAGAATGCTGCCGCGCGGAATCTCTTTCGCCAGTGAACTCATGCGAGGGTTGTGCTGCGGGCGCTTGACGCGATCCTGCTCGATGGTGTGGGAGTCGCGCGCCAGGTAGTCGGCATCGCGGATGACTTGATAGCGCGCCGCCGCGCCCAGCAGCGCGACCAATACAACGACCAGGACTCCTTTGAGCCAGCGAGCGGGAACCTGCAATAGCGGGTCGGGGTGGCCCTCGCGGCGGTCCGCGGAAACCGAAACCAGCAGCGCAACCACTAGAAAGTTGGCCAGCATGGCGGTATTCCCGGAGCTGAGGAAAGGCGAGACGACGCCGGAAAGCGGGAGCAGACCCAATACGCCGGCACTGATCAGCATCATTTCAAAGCCGAGGAGGAGCCCGAGGCCGAGGGCCAGAAAGAAGCCGAACCTGGTCGCGGAGCGCGCGGCGGTCCCAAGCGCGCGCGCTACCAGGAAACCGAGCAGGAGAAGCACGGCAGCGACTCCGACAAAGCCCCATTCTTCGCCGACGGCTGGCAGCACCAGGTCCGTGTTGCCGGCGGGAATCAGATCCGGATCGCCCCAGCCCGGACCGGAGCCGAAGGGCCCGCCAGTGGAGAAGGCCCAGAGGCCTTGCGCGAGCTGATCGCCTCCCCGAACATCATTGTCCCAGGGCGAGAGCCACATATTGATCCGGTCGACGACGGTTGCCGGCGTACCCATCCGGTATCCGATCGCCACCGAGAGCACCAGGACGAGCAAGCCTGCCAGAGCCAAACCGGGTCTGCCGCGCGCCACGGAGAACATGGCCAGGAAGACGAAAAACATCACCAGCGCCGGGCCCAGATCCTTGAGCACGAAGAAAAGAGCAATGGCCGCAGCCACGGCGCACAAAACAGGCACAACGTGCTCCAGGCGCGGCACGCCCAGCCGGTTCCATAACCTCGCCCAGAGCCGCCGCTCGCGCAGGTCGCGCAGCCTCTCCCAGTTCCTGGTGAAGTAGCCGGCCAGGTAAACGACGAGGAGAATCTTGATCAGCTCGACGGGTTGAAAGGGTCCCAGGTTCACTTTGGCATTGCTGCCACCCGGGCCTCTGCCGAGCACGAGCAGCAAGCCGAACAGTCCGATGGCCGCCAGCATGGGCGTGTAGCACCAATCGGAAAGCCGGCGGTAGTCGAATGGTTTCAGGGCGGGCAGGATCAGCAGCAGACATCCGAGGAAGACGCCCCACGCGAATTTTTGAAATTCCAAAGTGTCTCGCAGCGGATCGCGGAGGCTGATCATCAAACCGAGACCGATGCCCGTAAGCAAATGCAAGACGGGAAGAAAGGCCGCGTCGGCTGGAAACCGGCGGAAACGCCAGACCAGCGCGATTGCGTAGAATCCTGCGAAGTAAAGCGCGACGGAGAGAATGAACGTTTTCCGGAACTCGCGCGGAGTTCTCACCACCAGCAGCGGTTTGAGTTTAGTGAGCGACGCGCGAACCGAGGGCACGCGCGCGATAGCTCCCACGTTGCGGACCGGTTGATGGCGCTGAACGAACTCAGCGAGCGAACCGGCAACTTCCGATGGGCCCGGGAACGACTGGAGCGCGGGGGCCAATTGCTCCGGCCCTCGAATTGCATTCAGGTTGATGAGTTCTCCGCTCTGCAGGCGCCCTTCGTCCACGGCGAAGCCTCGGGTTTTGGCGGCGTACACCATGCCCAATGCAGCGGCTACGAGCAATGACGCGGCGCTCAACCAGGGGACCTCGCTGTGATAGCGCGACCGCGGGGCGGCAGCGGCCACCAGGGGAGGCGCAACGTCGGATTCGGTCCAACTCCTGGTTATCGCCATCGCGCGGTTCTCCGTGTATGAACTGTTTTGGGAGGCGGAGGGTGAAGAGCATTCAGCTCCTGCTGGTGCGTTTCGACCTGATCGAAACCCGGAATGCGCGCGTAAAACTGGCGCGCGTTCTGGCGATCCTGCACGGCCGGATTCCACTGGCCGGCGGCTGCCTCCCGTTCGGCGCGCAGGCGGTAGGCGTCGCCCTGCTGCTCGACCTCGCGGCGGCCGAGGACTGCGCCCAGCCGCTGGGCAGCGGCGAATTCGCGCATAGCGAGCTCGACGTTGGGCAGGGAATAGACGTAGATGCGCGCCAGAGCGAGGTGGGGCGCGGGGTGGTTGGGCATGCGGAGGGCGGCGCTGGCGAACAGGTTGCGAATTTCGGGAAGCACGCGGCGGGCCGCGCCGTCGGCGTAGTGCCCGCCGGTCAGACGTTCGAGGTCGGCGTAACCGCGGGCCAGGGCCAGCTTGCCCTTGGTGAGGTCGCCTGTACTGCCAAGATCGACGGCGCGCGCCAGACACACCTCGGCCTTCTGCCAATCGAAATCATGAAGCGAGGAGTCGGAGCTGGCGCGGTATTCGTCAAGAATGCGGTCGGCGGTTGCCACGTACAAAGCAGGGAGTTGGAGGTCGGGCGGGGGGGCCGGTTTGGTTGCGGCAGCGCGATGCAGCTTGTATTCCTGCCAGGCGAAGCCGCAGCCAATCCACAAAGCCATGCCGGCCAGAAACCAGGCAACGGCCGCGCCCATTTCCAGCCGCACACGCGCCCAGCGGAGCTTGCGCGTGGCCTTCCGAATATACTCGCGCGCGACTTCGATGGTCGCGTGAGGATCCCAGGTGTTATAGCGCTGGCGGTCCGCCAGAGTCGGGCGCTGTGCGAGGAACGCCTGCAGGTCCTGCTGAAATTCGAGCGCCGATGCATACCGGTGCGAGGCGTCGGGAGCGAGAGCTTTGGTGACGATGGCGCGGAGGGCTTTTGGACACGAAGACGGCAGCGCGCGCGGCGGCCGGCCGGAGCGGATCAGGTTTTCCAGCTTGCGCGTGCTGTCGGCCTGATACGGCGGCGCCCCGGCCAACATTTCGTAGAGAGTGGCGGCCACCGCCCAGAGGTCGGACTGATGATCGACCTCGGAGCGGGACAGGCGTTCGGGCGAACAGTAGCCGGGACTGCCGAATTGATGAAGCGTTGCATTCCGGTTGGCGCGCAACATTTTGGCGATACCGAAATCCAGCAGCCGCACGGTATCGTTTGGTCCCAGGTGAATGTTGGAAGGTTTGATATCTCCGTGAACGACGGCCGAGTGCCAGGAATGGAACTTGGCCAATTGTTCGCAAAGAGCGATGGCGATGGTGGCGGCCCGGACGGCGCCCATCGCGCGCTCGGAGCGTAAGATCTCGGCCAGATTGCGGCCCTCGACGTACTGCATCGCGATAAAGAAGTAGCCGTCCGCATCGCCAAAGTCGTAGATTTTGATGACGCGCGGATCGGCCGCCTCGAGATCGCGCTGGATGGCGGCTCCGCGGCGTTCGGCTTCGACAACCAGGTCGGTCAGGCGGTCCGCATCGGTTTTGATGAGTTTCAGGGCGGTGGGGCGGTTGGCCACGGTGTCGACGGCGAGGTAGACATCGGCCAGGCTCTTGCCGAGCTGCCGGACAATCTCATAAGGGCCGATTCGCGAAGGAGCAGCCATGGTTTTAGCCTCGGATGCGGAGGACCGCCCACAGAATCATCCCGAGCAGCAGCCCGTAACAGAGAAAAGCCATGCGTCCGCGCAAGAACCGGAGAGGAAGCCGGGACCGGCGTTCGCAAGCGCGAGCGCGGGTCGGCGGCGTGCCGCATCGGAAACGCGGGCCGGCCACGAACAGCGCGGTGGCGTTATCTTTGCCGCCGGCCGAGTTCGCCGCGTCGACCAATTCCTCCGCGACGCGCGCGGCATCGCCCGTATAGCGTTCAACGATGGCGCGCACCTGCTCGGCGGTCAGTAGATCGGTGAGCCCGTCGCTGCAGAGCAGGAAGGCTGCATCGGGATGGAAGGGGACAGTGCGAATATCGATGAAGTCCGGGTCATCGGCTGCGTGCGGTTGGGAACCGACATCGCGGAAGACTTCGTTGCGCCGCGGATGCCGCATGGCCTCCTCCTCGGTCAACAAGCCGGCATCCTCCTCTTCGCCCACCGGCGAGTGATCGGGAGTAAGCTTGCGGATGGCGCCGTTCCACACCAGGTAGAGTCGCGAATCGCCAACATGGCCGATGGTGATTTCGCCGTCCTCCGCGATTGCCAGCGTCAGCACGCAGGCCATGCCGGACAGAGACTGGCTGGCCCCGGCAAGCTCATAGATCCGGTTGTTGGCCCGGGTGATGGCGGCGCGGACTCTTTGCTCGGGCGGCCCTTGCGCGCCGCGGAGCGACTCGCGAATTTCTTCGAGCGCGGTCTGGGCCGCCAGTTCTCCGGCGGCGTGCCCGCCAATGCCGTCGATCACCAGATACTGACCGCGCTGTTCGTCCATCCAGTAGCGATCCTCGTTGCACTCGCGCAGGAGGCCGGTGTCACTGGCGGCGCCGGCGTTCATCGCCCCTCCGATTTTCGATGCTTCCAGATAAAGAGCACCACGAAGACCAGGAATCCGAGAGCCAGCGGCGTGTTCCAAGAGTAGAGTTCGCGCATGGGTCACCGGAGCGATTCGAAAGAGAGCTGAAGGGCTTCAGCGATGCGGATCTCGGCCCGGTCGGGCACCGGCTGTTCGACGCCGCGGTCGAGTTTGCGGCCGTTCAGCCAGGTGCCGTTGCGGCTTTGGTCTACGATGGTGAAGCCGCCGCGGGCCGGATCGCGGCGGAGGCGCAGATGCTCGCGGGAGACCTCGTCATTGGTATAGAGGGGGAGGTCGACCCAGTTGTCCTCGCCGCCGCGGCCGACGCTGATTTCGTCCTGCGTGACGAAATACGTCTGTGGTCCGGAATCGTCCTGGTAGCGAATCCGCGCAAACGCATTGGTCGAGAGCCGGCGGGTGCCTTCGCGATCGCGGGCCACGCGCCCCGCGGTGACGGACGGCTCTCTGCCGATGAGCGTGGTCTTGATCCCGCGATAGCCGGGCTGGGGCCGGTCGTTCAACTCCGAGTGAATCTCGACGTCGCCCGGCGGAACGGCGCCCTCCGTGTCGGCGAAGAACTCGATCCACCAGTCATTCTGTGCAATCTTGGCAATCTTCCGCGGGCGGAGGCGGAACCGCGTACCCCGGCCGTTCCACTCGTTCAGCCGGGAGTTGAGCGTGCGTTTGGCATCATCCTTGATGAGATCCTGCACGCCGCGGAGCCGCTCGTAGTCGTCGGGATGCAAGTAGATGCTGAATAGGCAGGGCAGCAGGATACAGTATCCGAGCTCCAACCGACCCAACTCCATATTGCGGATCAGTTCCAGGAGAATCGTTTGGCCGCTGATGCGAGCCGGGGTTGGGGCGCTTCCACCGCGTGTCATGGCAAACTCCAATCCTGCGCGGGCGAGGATTCTCGATCCCCGGCGACCAACTCGCCGCATCGGCGCCGGATGGGACGCGGAACACCACTTTAGACGGAGGTATGAAGGACTGGTTTCGCCGGCTGGTACCGGAAAAAGTTAAAATTCGATAACGGCGAGGCAACGGAGAGCGAGAAACCCGCTACTCCGCGCGGAGCGCCTCCCCTGGATTCACCGAGTCCGCCCGGCGGGCTGGCAGATAACTGGCTAATAGCGCATAAATTCCAAGCAGGACCGCGACTCCGAACGGCGTAGGCACACCCCAGGACTGCCCGCCAAACAGAGCTAACCGTTTTCGACGCGCGCCTTTATGTCCGAGTATGCCGCATCGATGAGCCTGCTTAGGCCGGCGGCATCGGTGGTTGTTCCCGGTCTCAGCTTTACATGGCGCATGAACCTGCCGCTGCCTTCCAACAAGTGACCCGGATCGGGCAGCCCTGCGCCCTGAAAGAATCCCACGTTCACGTGCGAAGTGAAAACATTGACGTAGCCAAAGGGCACGTCTCCCAGACAGGCGGTCGGATAGCCGTCATGCAAGAGCTCCCGGACTTCGTCACCGCACTTTCGCATTGCCTCGAACCACCGATGCGCGATAGCTCCCAATTCTCCGGCATGGTGTTTCATCCACGCATCGATGGCGGGATCTCGCGCGACAGCGCCGTTGAATCGCAGCAATTCCGTTCTCATCGTCCACAGCGTTCATGTACTGACCCAAATTTTCCCACAACCGAGTGAAACAAACGTCGCGCTTGTTAAAATAGAGGCTAGGAATGGCTTCCAGCGCACCGACTCCAGCCTTGCGAGAAATCCTCGAAGAACGCCTGTCTCACCTGCTGGTGGAGCTGGAAGGATTGTTCGATGCCCACCTGACCGAGCAACTGGAGCTGCGCATGGGGCCCATGGTGGAGCAGGCCGCCAGCGAGGCCCGGGACCGGGCGCGGCGCGACCTGGCCGATCAGTTGAATCAGGGTGCGCGGCGGATCCGCCAATCGGTGGATGTGGCCGACCTGACGGCGACGCTGTTGGACGCGACGGGGCCTTTCGCCGAAGGCGGCGCCATCTTTCTGGTGACGAACGGGGTCGCGCGCGGCGAGCGCATGCGCGGGGTACCCGACGAGCGGGCGCGCTCGTTTCGCGGTTTGGAGATCGCGCTCTCTTCCGCGGCGGCGCTGTCGGAAGCGGCGGAAAGCGCCGATCCGGTGGCGACGGTCACGGCTCCCGCGGAAGTTTCCACCGAACTGATGGTCTTTGCCGGCCAAGGTGAAGATGGGCGGGCGCACGTATATCCCCTGGTGGTTCGCGGGCGCACTCTGGCCTTGCTCTATGCTTGGGGTTCGGTGGAAGGCTCGGCGCTCGAACTGCTGGCGCAACTGGCCGCCGCAGTGTGGGCGTTGCTGCCGGCGCCGGCTGACCTGGTGAACGTCCCGGCCGGCGTCGCGGCGGCGACGACCGCTTGGGACAAGCTCTCTCCCGACGAGCAGCATCTGCACCTGCGGGCGCAACGCTTCGCCCGTGTGCAGGTGGCCGAGATGCGTCTGTTCGAAACCGACGCCGTGCAGTCCGGGCGCGCGCAGCACGATCTCTATGAGACGCTCCGCGGGCGCATCGACGCGGCGCGCGAGGCGTTTCGCAAGTCTTTCTTTTCCTCCTGCCCGAGCATGGTGGATTATCTGCATCTCGAGCTGGTGAAGACTCTGGCCCAGGACGATCCGGATGCGCTTGGCAAAGATTACCCCGGTCCAATGGTTTAGCCTGGTGGCGCTTGCGGCGGCGCCGGCGGTAACGCCGCCTCCGTCCGGACTCGCCCCATTGGTTCGCGCCTATCGCGAGTCGCCTTCGGCGGCGAGGCGCGCGGCCGTGGAAGCCTACGCCTCGGCACACGCCCGCGAGACCAGTGGGAGCCTGGCGCGGCTGGCGCTGGGCGTGGGCGACTACGAGCAGAAAAACTACGCGGCGGCAATCGCGGAGTTGAAACCGCTGCCGGCGAAGCTGCCGCAGATTGCCGATTACGTGGCCTATTACCTGGGGGCGGCGCGGGTGGAATCGGACGATTCCGAGGGTGTCGGCGCCGATCTCGCCGCGGCACACCACACCGAGCCGTCTTCGCCGTTCGCCGGGCGGGCGTGGTTGCTCGAAGCGCGGGCTCTGCAGCCGGCCGATGCCGCGCAAGCAGCGCGGCTGCTCCGCGATCACTATTCCGAACTGCCGCAGCCGGCCGGCGACGTGACGTTGGCCGACGCCTATCTGGCGGCGGGCGACCTGCCGCGGGCGGCCGATTTCTATCAGCGCGTCTATTACGAATTCGTCTCGGGCGATGCCGCTGCCCGCGCCGCCGCCGGGCTGGCGATGCTTAAGGTAACCATGGCCGCCGCTTATCCGCCGCCGCTTCCGCAGCAGATGTTGCGGCGCGCCGGGCGCCTGCTCGATGCGCGGGAGTACCGCGATGCGCGAACCGAATATCAGGACCTTCTGAATCAACTTACCGGCGCTGACCGCGACCTGGCACGCGTGCGCTTCGGCGTCGCCGATTATATGAGCGGCCGCACGAACACGGCGTGTCCCTACCTGCGCGGCCTCGACCTGCCGCCCTCCGAAGCCGATGCCGAGCGCCTCTACTACCAGATGGAGTGCGCCCGCAAAATGATGGACGACGACGCCATGCTCGCCTTGCTCCAGCGCCTGGGCCAGATGTACCGGCAGTCGCCGTGGCGGCTGAAAGCGCTGGTTTCGGCCGCCAATCGTTTCCTGTTGGACAACCGGCCAGCGGACTACATCCCGCTGTACATGCAGGTGTACCAGGATTTCCCGCAAGATCCATCGGCCCCGACAGCGCATTGGAAAGTGGCGTTTCAGGCGTACCTGGCCGAGCAAGCGGATGCCCCTAATTTGCTGCGCGAACACCTGCGGCAATATCCGGGACACGCGACTGCGCCCGCCGCGTTGTATTTCCTCGCTCGTGGCGAAGAGGCCACAAACGACAGCGCGACTGCGCGCGCGTATTACGCGCGGCTGGATGCCGCGTTTCCGAATACGTACTACGGCATGCTGGCGCGCAAACGCCTGGAGCTTCCCGAATTGCAGAAACCGCAGTCGGCGTTGGATGCTGAAAAATTTCTGGCCACCCTGGCATTGCCGCGAACCAGTCCTGTGCGGATGGAGCCGGGCGCCGCCACTACAGTGCGCATCGAGCGCTCGCGCCTGCTGCGCACGGCAGGGCTCAGCGACCTGGCTGACGCGGAGCTTCGCTTCGGGGCGCGGAACGGCGGGCAGCCGGTGCTGCTGGCGATGGAAATCGCCGCGACCGCGGACGCGTCGTATCTCGGGCTGCGCGCGATGAAATCGCTCGCGGGGGACTATTTAAACCTGCCGGTCGGCGGCGCGCCGCGGCGCTTCTGGGAAGCGCTGTTTCCGCTGCCGTACCGCGCCGAATTGATCGCGAGTGCCCGCGCGCAGGAACTTGATCCGTATCTGCTGGCCGGGTTGATCCGCCAGGAGTCGGAGTTCAACCCGGACGCACTGTCGCGGAAAAACGCGTTCGGCCTGACCCAGGTGCAGCCTGCGACCGGGAGGATTTATGCGCGGCGCGCGGGAGTTCTGCGCTTTACCAACCGGTCGCTGTTCCAGCCGTCGACGAACCTGAAGATTGGCGCCACGATTTTTCAATCGATGCTCGGCCAGCACGGTGGCAGTCTGGAACAGACGCTGGCGGCATACAATGCCGGGCCGAACCGGGCCGCGGAGTGGATCATGTGGCGCACCTATCGCGAGCCGGCCGAGTTCGTGGAGTCGATTCCGTACACCGAGACCCGCGACTACGTGCAGGCGGTGTTGCGCAACGCCGACATTTACCGGCGGCTGTATCAGTAGGACAGTGCGAAACCGCGCTCCGTCACGCCGTGCCCTCGGAGCCCGGTTCTGTTTTCAGAACTGCCAGGCCGGCCAGAGCCACCTGGCTGTCTTGAGGGCTCGTGCCGCCGCTGACGCCAATGCCGCCGATTACTTGGCCGCCGACCAGGATCGGGAGGCCGCCTTCGATTGGAGTCGCGTCACCCAGTTTCATGACCACGATGCGGCCGCCCAGCACAGCGTCTTCCAGGGCTTTGGTGGGGCGCTTGAACCGCACAGCCGTACCCGCTTTGTCCTGCGCGACGGTTACGCTGGCGATCTGGGTGCCGTCCATGCGTTCGAGACAGATCAAGTGAGCGCCGTCATCCACGACGCAGATCACCATCGTCCAGTCATTCCGGCGAGCCTCCTCTTGCGCGGCTGCCACGATCTGCTTTGCCACAGCGAGCGTCAAAGTCTTCTTGGTTGCGAGTTGTAGTTGTGCCATAGACTGCGTGCTGGTCTCTCCAAGCTCTTGTTACCCCGATGATACTCCTTTGTAAGTGATTTGTTAGCGAAGGCTAAGGTGAGTCGCCGAGCCGGGTTTCTCTTTTGTAGCAATTCAGACCAAAGGCTCGTCAAATTTGCTTCTGCTTCTGGATGAAATGTGAGATATTGGAATTGGTACAGTAACAGTTGAAGACCCCCGATGAGGGGCAACTTGTGCCGGGGTGGACCCGATGCTTCCAGAGTTTCTTCTTTCTGAGACCACGGTCCGCGAAGCCGGTTCCGGGCCGGTTATCAGCCTGGGACCCAACCAGGGTGGCGTGCTGATGCTCACCCTTGGCATCACGCGAATCATCGAACAAGAAAGCCTCGACCTTTCCATCTTGGGCTCCGCCGATAGCAGCGATTGGAGCGCGAAACCGCTGGTCGCTTTTCCCCAGAAGTTCTATTGCGGCACTTATCAGCTCATCCTGGATCTCACCGATCGTCCGGAAGTGCAATACATTCGCGTCAAATGGCAGGTCAACCGATGGGGCAAGGGAGATCCCACCCCGTTGTTCGATCTGTACGTGTTCGCGAAACAACTTTCGCCCGAGCTGATCGCCTTGGGTGCCTGAGCGCCAGCGGCGTTTCCTTGTTATCTTGAAGAGGATGATGACCCGGAATGAAGCGCTCGACTTGTTCCGCTCCGACGACTTGATCGGTATTGGCATGGAAGCCGACGCGGTGCGCCGCAAATGGCATCCCGAAGGCGTTGTCACCTACATCATCGACCGCAACATCAACTACACCAATTTCTGCACCGAGTATTGCAGCTTCTGCGCGTTTTACCGTCCACTGGGCCATGCCGAGGGTTACATTCTCCCGGACGAGGTGATCTACCAGAAGATTCAGGAGACCATCGACCTGGGGGGCACCGGCGTCCTGATGCAAGGCGGCCTCCATCCGGATTTGAAAATCGAGTGGTACGAGAACCTTTTCCGCGGCATTAAGCAGCGATTTCCGATTCATCTGCATTGTCTCTCCGCGCCGGAAGTAACCAACATCGCCGAAGTGAGCGGACTCAGTCTGAGGGACACGATCGCGCGGCTGCGTGACGCGGGCCTGGACTCGATCCCAGGCGGCGGCGCTGAGATTCTCGACGACGATGTGCGTCATCGCATCGCGCGCCTCAAGTGCCGGACCCAGGAGTGGGTGGACGTGCACCGCACGGCGCACCAGTTGGGGATGCGAACTACCGCCACCATGATGTTCGGCTGCGGGGAGACCCTCGAGCAGCGCATGAATCACCTGGACATCGTGCGGAACCTGCAGGAAGAAACCGGCGGGTTCACAGCGTTCATCCCGTGGCCGTTCCAACGCGAGCATACCTCTCTGGGCCGCTTTGTGAAAGAGGAGGCGACGGCGGTCGAGTACCTGCAGATGCTGGCGATTTCGCGGATTTATCTGCACAATATCGAACACATCCAATCTTCATGGGTGACGCCGGGCCTGAAGACGTGCCAGTTGGGTCTGCGGTTCGGCGGCAACGATGTGGGCAGCATCATGATCGAAGAAAACGTCGTCTCGGCGGCCGGCACGCACCATCGCGCCACCGAAGAAGAACTGCGCCGGCTGATCCGCGATGCGGGGTTCGTTCCCAAGCAGCGTGACACGCTGTACCGCACCTACTTCTTGAACTAGTGTTGCAATCGCGAAGAGTCCGCTCCCTGACAGTCGCCTTTCTGTGTCCGGCTCTGAACCGCGCTGGGTAGTCACGATGATCACCAACCGCCTCGCTCTCGAGAAAAGTCCGTACCTGCTCCAACATGCGCACAACCCGGTGGACTGGTATCCGTGGGGGCCCGAGGCGTTCGAAAAGGCGCGGGCCGAGAACAAGCCGATCTTTCTCTCGGTCGGCTATTCCACCTGCCACTGGTGCCACGTGATGGAGCGGGAGTCGTTCGAGAACGAAGAGATCGCCGCGCTGCTGAACCGCGAATTCGTGTCCATCAAGGTCGACCGCGAAGAACGGCCCGACGTCGACCGGATCTACATGACGTTTGTCCAGGCCACGGGAAACGGCGGCGGGTGGCCGATGTCGGTTTGGCTGACTTCCGACCTCAAGCCGTTCTTCGGTGGCACGTATTTTCCGCCGGAAAGCCGGTGGGGCAATCCCGGCTTCGGTTCCGTACTAACGCAACTGGCCGAGGCATGGAAATCGCAGCGCGGCCAGATCGACGAATCGGCGCGCAGTATCGTCGAACAGCTCCAGAAGGCTGTATCGGTGGCGGCGGGCCGGCCGGGGGCCGCCCGCATCGATTCGGCGATGCTCGACAGCGGATTCTACTACTTCCGCCGCACCTTCGACTCCCACCTCGGCGGATTTGGCCAGGCTCCCAAATTTCCGCGGCCCACGGTTCACAATTTCTTGCTTCGTTATTTCGCGCGGGCCGGGAATCGCGAAGCGCTCGACATGGTCTTGCTGACTCTGCGTGAGATGGCCAAAGGCGGCATGCACGATCAGCTGGGCGGCGGTTTTCATCGCTACTCGGTGGACGAGCGGTGGTTCGTGCCGCATTTCGAAAAGATGCTGTATGACCAGGCGCAACTCGCGATTTCGTACCTCGAGGCGTTCCAGATCACGGGTGAAGCGCAGTATGCCGCGACCGCCCGCCGCATCTTCGATTACGTGCTGCGCGACATGACGGATGCGGGCGGCGCCTTCTACTCGGCCGAAGACGCCGACAGCGTCATCGATGCGGCGCGGCCTTCGGAAAAGGGGGAAGGCGCGTTTTATATCTGGTCCGCGGACGAGATTCGCGAGGTGGCGGGCGATCCGGCTGCTGCCTGGTTTGCTTACCGTTACGGCGTCGAGCCTGGCGGCAACGTGGTGCAAGATCCCCACCACGAGTTCACCGGCAGAAACATTCTTTGCGAAGCCCGCTCGTTGGAGGAAACCGCGGCGCATTTCCGGGTGCCGCTGGACGAGGCTGCCGCCGGTATCGACAATGCCGCTCGGCTCCTGTTCGAAGCGCGGAAGAAGCGTGTGCGGCCGCATCTGGACGACAAGATCCTCACGGCCTGGAACGGCCTTATGATCTCGGCCCTGGCGCTCGGCGGAGCTGTGCTCGAGGAGTCGGCGTATGCGGAAGCAGCGCGCAGTGCCGCGGAGTTCGTGATCGCTCGCATGTATGATCCCGCCACCGGCCTTTTGCTCCGCCGCTTTCGGGACGGGGAGGCGCGCATTCCGGGGTTCCTCGATGACTACGCCCTGTTCGCCCAAGCCTTGCTGGATCTCTACGAGGCGCAATTCGACCGCCGCCACCTGGAACTGGCGATCCGCCTCACGCACAAGCAGCGCGAGCTGTTCGAAGACCGGGACAACGGCGCTTTCTTCAGCTCGACGGCGGACGACGCCAGCCTCGTACTTCGCGTCAAAGACGATTACGACGGCGCCGAGCCTTGCGGAAATTCCGTGGCCGCTTGCAATCTTCTGCGGCTGGCGGAGATCACGGGCCGGCCTGAGTTTCGGGAATCGGCGGAACGTCTGTTGGCGGCGTTCGGCTCCCGTCTTGCGACGACGCCGATGGCGGTCCCCCAGATGCTCGCAGCCTGCGAATTCCAATTGAACGGGCCGCGGCAGATTGTCATCGCCGGCGATCGGAGCGCCCCCGATACGCAGGCGCTGCTGCGTGCGGTCCACGCGCGCTTCCTTCCCAACCGCGTGCTGCTGCTGGTGGATTCCGAGGAGACGCGCGCGGCCCTGGCAGCCGGCGCTCCCGCGGTCGCGTCGATGCAAGCGCTCGACGGCCGCGCCGCGGCCTATGTGTGCCGCAATTTCGCCTGTAATTTGCCGGTTTCCGAGGTTTCCGCACTGGTCGAGTTGCTACAATAACAATTCATCAGAACTCAGATGGAGAACCGCCGCCGAATACATGACGGGCCGCGGCGCGAGACAGAGGAGGAGAACGATGGAAAGACCAGGCGCTACGACGATGAGGGGCAATCCCCTGACGCTGATCGGACCTGAGCTGAAGCCGGGCGACACCGCTCCGGAATTCACGCTTGTCGATAACGGGCTCAAGACCGTGAGTCTGAAGGACACGGGCAACCATGTGCGCATCATTAGCGTCGTGCCGTCGCTCGACACCCCGGTTTGCGACGCGCAGACCAAGCGGTTCAACGAGGAAGCCGCCAAGCTGCCGGATGTCGACATCCTCACCGTCAGCATGGATCTTCCCTTCGCCCAGAAGCGGTGGTGCGGCGCCTTCGGCGTCGACAAGGTCAAGATGCTCTCGGACCACCGGGACGGCTCTTTCGGCTCAGCCTACGGCACGCTGATCAAAGACATGCGGATCGAGAGCCGCGCCATCTTCGTCGTCGACCAGAACAACAAGCTCAAACACGTCGAGTACGTCAAAGAAGTCGCCGATTTCCCGAATTACGAAGCTGCCCTCGCCGCCGCCAAGAACGCCGCGGCTGCCCGGGCCTGACACCGGAGACGTTGCTGCGCGTTTCCCCGCGCCCCATGAGGCACGACTGAGTTCCACGTCATCATCGCCGGCGCTCACCCTGGAGAACGCGTTCAACCGGGCCGTGGAGAGTCCGCTGGTTCGCGGCGGCTTGACCCTGGCCGGCGGGATCCTGGTCGGAAATGTTGTCGGGTTTCTGCGCGTCGCGCTTACCGCCTATCTGCTGGGCACGCACACCCGAGCCGATTCGCTAGCAGTGGCGCTCGGCCCGCTCGATACCGTCAACTCCGTGTTGACGAACAGTCTGCTATTCGCTTTTGTTCCCATGCTCGCCGCCCGGGCGGGGGCCGAGCGCGCGGCGCTGCTGATTAAGTTGCGCCGGGCATTCCTCTGGGTGTTCGCCTTGATCGCGATCGGCGTGGTTTCGGCCGCGCCCTGGCTGATGCGGCTCCTGGCCCCGGGGCTCGGCCCGGACGCCCTTCGCACGGCGGTCAATCTCCTCCGCATCCTTTCGATCTCCACGGCGGCAGCCGGAGTGGCGGCGCTCTATACGGCGCTGCTCTATACCGATCGCCGCTTCGCCCCAACGGCGTTTTATCAAGCGTCGCTCAATGTCTTCACGATTCTGGCTGCGGTCAGCCTCTGGAAGTGGGCCGGCGTCTACGCCTTCGCGATCGGCTACAGCGCGGGCGCTTGCGCGCAGTTGGCCATCGTCTCTTATGTCGCGCGTTCGCAGCTCAAAGTGCCGGTCTTGCCCAAATGCCCTCTCCGCTGGGGGGAGATTCTCGGCAAGCCGGCATTTTTTCTCGTCTATGCCGCCGGCCTCGGCTTGAATATTACCTTTACGCGTGCCTATGCCACTCATGCGGGTTCTGGAATGGCCGCTGCTCTGGAATACTGCATTCGCTGCGTCGGCGTTCCCCTGGCTCTGCTGGTGCAGCCGTTCTCGAATTCGCTGCTGCCGGAAATCGCGCGCTTGCGGAGCCTGAGCCGCTTGTGGGAAGCCGGCCGGCTGATCGCCCGCACCATGGTGCTCGCGGCTTTGGCAGCCGTTGCTGTCTGCGGCCTGGCTCTGCTGCTCCGCCATATCGGCATCATGCTGATGTTCCAGCGCGGCAGCTTTACGGCCGACTCTACCGATCTGGTGGCGGCGGTGTTCCTCGGCCTGGGCCCGAGCCTGGTGGGATGGAGCCTGATGGAGATCTTGTCGCGTTCCCTGTTTGCCCTCGACCATCGCTGGCCTCCGGTAATCGCTGCCTTCATCCCCGTGGTGGTCAATGTGACCCTGACACTGAGGATCTTTCTTGCCCATCCCCTCTGGATCGGAGTTGGTGCGTCGCTCGGCACCCTGGCCGGCTTCGCCGCGTTGTTGTTGCTCGCGCTGGCGAACCGCCGGCGTTGGCTCGTTCCGGCCTGACCGGGACACGCCTTTTGATCGCGGAGATTCCCTTTGACTTCGGCCCCACTTTTTGCTGTACTGTTGGTGGCTATTACTTGCGCTTGGGTTTCGATCGTCTCATTCCGGCTCGCGAAGAAGTGTTCCCGCAGGGTGTCCCGTCTTCGTTTGCGCGCTTCCTGAGTCGGCTCCTCTAAAATTTGCATGTTTCCCCCCAGAAACTTTCCTCCTCGCAGGCCTAATCGAAGAGAAAACGTTAACGAACTGATTCGTGCGCGCGAAGTGCGCGCCGTGTTTCCGGACGGCACCAATGAAGTCATGCCGACGCCCACGGCGATCCGCAAAGCGCAGGACATGGGACTCGATCTGGTTCTGATTGCGCCCACCGCGGTGCCTCCGGTCGCCAAGGCTGTCGACTACGGCCACTACCAATACGAGCAAAAAAAGAAGCAGCACGATGCCAAGAAGAAGCAGCACGTCGTGCAGGTCAAGGAACTCAAGTTTCGCCCCAATACCGATGACCACGACTACAGCTTCAAGAAGAACCACGCCATCCGATTCCTCCAGGAAGGCAACCGCGTCAAAGCGGTGGTTCAGTTTCGGGGCCGCGAAATCGCCCATGCCGACCTCGGCAAAAAACTGCTCATGCGATTTGCGGAGGACTTGGCCACTTATGGCAGCGTGGAAGGCGTTCCGCGCCTCGAGGGTCGGAACGCGCATATCCTGATCAGCCCAGTAAAAGCTGGCGTGAAAGCCTCCGAAAAGGCTCCTCAGATTTCACCGAATTCGCCGCAGGCGTAAGCCCCCTGTTTACAATGGTTATCGAAGTTCTGGAAATAAGTCCCCAAAATTCAATCATTTAACTGAAGATGATGGTCCTGTAATAGGGAATCCACCTCACTCTTTGTACTAGGTGATACCCTATAAAAGTACTAGGGAATACCCTAACTATTGCGCTGCCCCCAGCGTACCGATCCAGTTAAACTGGCGGCGGATCAGAAAGTCAGGGCTTCCTCAAAGGACCAATGGATTGCCATTTGCCTGACTGAGCTGAGCGAACTCCGCAGTGAGTTCGATTAGAAGCCGAGTGACGGAAGGAGTTGCTCATCATGCGACGAATTATCACAAATAAATTGGGTTTCACTGAGATCGTACTCTTGTTGGGCTTGGTACTTACGGGGAGCCTCCTGCAAAATGCACCCTCGCCTGTAGTCGCCGATGGTCCATGGCTGCCACCCTCCCCCTGGGAAAACGTGCAGGTCGCCGATGGTCCCTGGCTGCCGCCTTCGCCCTGGGAAAACGTGCAGGTCGCCGATGGTCCGTGGCTGCCGCCTTCGCCCTGGGAAAACGTGCAAATCGCCGACGGTCCGTGGCTGCCGCCCTCGCCCTGGGAAAACGTGCAAATCGCCGACGGTCCGTGGCTGCCGCCCTCCCCGTGGGAAAACGTGCAAATCGCCGACGGTCCGTGGCTGCCGCCCTCCCCCTGGGAGGATTCGGTGGCCGCGTAGCGCCAGCGGGTCGTTGCCGGTCGCGTGACACCACCCGGCCACAACCTGATTTAAACTTGCGTTCCACGACGACAGCTTCAACTAGAATTGAGGTTGGATGCGTGATGCCGTACAGTACCTGAGCCTCGTGCTCTGGTTTCCGCTGATCCTGCTGCTGATTGCCACGCTGCTGCGCGGCGGCTACAAGCGGTATCCCTTCTTGTTCGCCTACGCCGTGGCTGCGCTTCTCACGGCTGTGGTGGAGATGGCGGCTCGGGTCGGGCCAGCATCCGGCGTCCGGGTAGCACATTCCTGGGCTACCTATTACTGGGTTGACGATGGGATCCGTCAGGGGCTGCTCTTTGCGGTAGTCATCAGCCTTCTGTACCGGGCAACCCGAGGCGTCCAGGGGCGTGCGCTCACGCGCGTGTTGTTGGTGGTCGGTGCGATGACGGTTGCGGGGACGTCGTTCCTGATCCATTACGACGCGCACACACGCGTGAACCTCTGGATGACGTTATGGATTCGGGACTTGGATTTCAGCTCCGCGATTCTCGATTTGGCACTCTGGACCATCCTGCTAAATACCCGGAAATACGACATGGAGCTGTTCATGTTGAGCGGCGCCTTAGGCATCCGCTTTACAGGGGAAGCCATCGGGCATGCCCTCCGCAGTCAGTTTCGGGGTCTTCTTCTGGTGGCGGACGCGACAGTCGTGCTTGCGAGTCTGGCGTGCCTGTATATCTGGTGGCAGGTCTTTCGGACGTCCCCGGTTCGGAAGGCTTCGACGGTGGGATCTTCGCAAATCTAAAGGAGGGCCGCGGCGGGGCACCGCGGCCTTCCCTCGGTACAACCCAATTACCGGGTGGGCTTCTCGGCAGCCGAGCGGTCGGCCGACGTACCGCCCGCCGGTGCGAGCGAGGCAGTCACCTGGTCAGCACTGAACACCTTCACTTCCACGCGCCGGTTCTTCGCGTTCGCCGCGCGGTTCTTGCCTTCTTCGACCGGTTTCTGGTCGCCCAGCCCGATCATGTGAATGCGGTAGATCGGAATGTCACCGTTCGCCACCAGATATTCCACGACGCTATCGGCGCGGCGGCGGCTTAGGGTCTCGTTATATTCGTGGGAGCCGACTTTATCCGTGTAGCCTTCGACAGCAATAAAAAAGCGCTTGTCCGGCTTCACTTCGCCGGCCAGCTTGTCGAGGTCCTGCTTGGCATCGTCGGTCAGGCTGAATTTGTCAAACTTAAACGGCACGCTGACAGACGTCTGCAGCTTGTAGTCGTCGATATTCGAGATCACGCCCCGGAGTTGGTCGATCCCCTGCTTGTTCTGGTCAGAGGCCCGGTTGGCTTCGTTGGCGCGGTTCATGGCATCGCCGGCATGTTGGTCGGCAGTCAGCGCATGCTGATCGGCAGTCGAGGCGCGCTCCTGCGCCGCATTGATGCCGCTCTGCGCGCGTTCATCGACTCCCTTCACCTGGGTGCGCGTGTCTTCGATCGATTGGCTGTTCTTACTGGTCTGTTCGCCAACCTGATCCACCTTCGCCTGGATGGGCGCGGCGGTGTTGCGAACGTATTTCTTCGTGGCGCAGCCGGTAGCGAGAAACCCGGCGCTGGCGATTACGGCGGTAGCAGCAAGGAGTGCTTTCATGGTCAAACCTCTCGCAATGCCTTGCTGCAATTGAAAAACCGTTTTCTAAATGGCGCGGATTCAAAGACAAACGCGAATCCACTACAGCAATTGTGGTGGTTCGCTAATGTAAGGTTTACTCACGCCGCGACTTTTTACGGCGCGGTGGCTGGGCCGCAGGGCGGGGTTGCCGGCCACGCTTGTAGCCGGGGAGATCCCAAGCCACATTTTCGTAGATCTCGCCTTCCGGATCGAAATCGAGGGGCCAAAACCTGGGTGTGTTCATATCAACCTCCGGTTCGAACTTGAGGAGGACTACTCCTTAATTGTACCATCCCGTCTCTGTGCTGTAATTTATTGATATTTAAGGAATTAAAGGACTGTGAGGGGTGTCGGCACAGCCCCTCGGTCCGAGAATCCGAATATTCCATTGACTCTACCAATGGCCCATGTACAATCCAAAATGGCACTGAATTCGAATCCGGAAGTGGCGCAGAATGTTGAAAGCCAAGAAATCCCGCCCGCCTGCTGGCCCCGAGACGCAAGGCTACAATAGCAGCGAGGTATCGCGAATTTGCAGCGTCAGCCTCCGCCAGTTGCAGTGGTGGGACGAGCGGAGCGTGGTTTCGCCGCGGCAGGATGGCCACAAGCGGATCTATATGCCGGAAGAGGTGGTGGAGATTTCCGTCATCGCCGAATTGCGCCGCAAAGGATTTTCGCTGCAGAAGATCCGCCGAGTCCTGCGATTTCTCCAAAAGGATATGGGTAAACGCCTTAGTGAGGCCCTGTCGGCACCCTCCAACGTGCACTTGCTGACCGATGGGAAGTCGATTTACCTCGAAGATGCTCCGGACCGGATCATCGACTTGCTGAAGAACTCACGCCAACCGATGTTCGTGGTATCCGTAACCGACCAGGTGAAGCGCATCACGGCAGCTTCGGAGCGGAAGCCGGCCCGATCCGAAACCGGCGCGCTGGCACGCAAGGCCCGGGCGGTCTGAATCACCGCAGCCGGCTGCCCGAGACCACGGTTACGGTCACACCTCCGAACGCCACCAACGCAATTCCCGCGTACGAATAGGGGCTATGGCTCTGTACGAAAATCATGCTGCTATTCGCCAGATCCACCAGCGTTTGGCGTAGCTCGGGGGAGATGACCAGGAAGCCCCCGGTGAATCCGAACAGTCCCAGTGCTCTTGCCATAAAAGCTGCCTGAGTCCATCTTCGCTTGAGTGGAACCGGAAAAGAAGTGGTCAAGGTCCTGGGGTAGTAACGGGAGAATTAACGTTACGGTTACTGGAAGTCCCGGAGGGCATCCAGTAACCGACTGCGTTACAGAGGTTTGCGAGATCAGCGAGAGTCAGGCGATCTTGCGGAGTTTGGTGACCCGCCCGATTTCCACCCATTCCGCGACAAAGATATTGCCGGTGTGGTCGAAGATGGCGCCGTGAGGCTGTACGAACTGCCCGGCGATGAAGTCGCTCCGGTTTTCGGTGGTCCGTGGCGGATTGGCGACCGTGGGCTCGCCGAGATGCAGGATGATCTTGTTGTCTTTATCGAGCAACGTGACGCGAGCCTGAAGATCCGGCACTACAATTGTCTCCTTGTAGGTATGGAAATGGCAGGGCGATTTGGTCCCGGCTACTACGTCGATCGGGGTGTCGTCCAGCTTATAGCGCACGATGCGGTTGTTGCCGCGATCGGCGATCAGCAGAATCGGGTTGGCGGGATCGCGCAGATCGACCATGTTGCCGTGGGGATTATTTGTAGACTCGATCGGAACGTCCCGGGGAACACCGGGCTGTCCGGGCTGAGGCGGAGCGGCCGGCCCTCTTCCACCTCCCGCGGCAGCCTGACCCGTTGGACCGCCTCGTTCCCCTCCACGACCACCGGGACCCCGGCCGGCGCCCGGGCCTCCCGGGCCGCGCCCGCCTTGTGCCTGACCGGCAGGCGGACCGCCAAATGTCTTCACCAGCTTCGGATACGCGGTGCTGCTGGCCTGGCTGTAGTGGAACATATAAAACGAGCCGTAGCCGTCGCCAATCCAAAAATCGAGATTCGGGGCAATGGCGAAATTTGTCGGCCGGTAATTCAGGCCCGCCGCGCCGCCCGGACCTGTGGAACCCGGCCCCTTCTGATAAATCGGCGAATCCTGCGGATACCCCATGGTCCAGATTTCTTCGCCCTTGAGCGTGCGCTTCGAGACGATGCCATGCTTCTCATCGCAGAAATAGAGGTACTCGGTCTTTCCTTCCTTGCTCAGGTGCATACCGTGTGCGCCGCCCCGGAACATGGCGCCGAAGGAGCGCACAAACTTGCCTCTGGCATCGAACACCACTACCGAATCCGGGCTCTGGCTGTCCTTGTGAACCGTGTGGTGGATGTAGATATGGCCCTGCGCGTCCTCGCACACACTATGGGTGTTTCCGTACTTGATATTGGAGGGCAGTTCGCCCCAGTCATGGATGCATTCATACTGGTGCTCGCCTTCTCCCAAGATGGGCAGTTTTGTGCCCGATTTATTGGTGGCGCCGAGGATGATCGGAGCCGCAGCTGCAGCACCCGCACTCGTCAAGAAATTGCGTCGCGTCGTGTTCATCTGAACCTCCTGTTTTTTAATCCCCAGCGACAGTTCGGAACTGTCTGAAAGTGCTCTTTGTGTATGGTATTGACCACCCTTTCCTTGTGTCAAGCCCGATCGCTTTCCTGGCGCGAGCCAGCCAGTCGCCCGCGATACGATCAAAAAGTGCACAAAGCCGTCATCTTCGATTTAGGCAAGGTTCTGGTTCCGTTCGATTTTATTCGCGGCTACCGGGAGTTGGAGCGCCACTGCCCCTATCCAACCGCCGAAATCCGCAGCCGGATCGCCGCCTCGCGCCTGGTGGAACCGCTCGAAAAGGGCCTGATCGCCCCACGCGATTTTGTGACCCGGCTTTCCGGGTTTCTGGATCTGCGCATCGGCTATGAGGAATTCTGCCGCATCTGGAGCTGCATCTTCTCCGGCCAGCTGATTCCCGACGCCGTCCTGGCGTCGTTGGCGGCGCGCTACCGCCTGCTGTTGCTCTCCAACACCAACGAGATCCATTTCCAGATGATCCGCGAGAACTACACGCTGCTCCGCCATTTCCACGATTGCGTGCTCTCCTATGAGGTTCACGCCATGAAACCGGACCCGGCGATTTTTCGAGTGGCTGTGGAGAAGGCGGGATGCCGGCCTCAGGAGTGCTTTTACACCGACGACATCGCTGCCTTTGTGGAAGCGGCAAAGGGGGAGGGCCTGGACGCGGTTCAGTTCGAATCGCCGGCACAGATCGAACGGGAGATGAATGCGCGCGGCATCCGGTGGTAAGAAGACCGGGCGTCCCGAAGGACGCCCGGTGTGAGGAGCCCTGTGAGTCGCTTCGGAGAAGATCGACGCACAGGCGTGGAGGAGTCCGTTAGGCTAGCAGGCCTCCATGTCCCAAGCCGGCCACTTCCCAGCCTGTTACGTGATACCGGGCCAGCAGGGGAGGCAGCAGCAAATCGACCACGTTGGGTTTCGCGGACCGGAAGCAGCCGGGAGCTGAGAGAATCGGGGTTTCGTCCTTGTACGCCATCAGCAGCAGGTTGCCGGGCTCGACCGGTGCCAGGAAGCGCTCCACCTGGCCGCCGATCTTGCCGATGGCCTGGCCGATGACATCTTCGGGCCCGGCCGGCGCAGTCGTAGACGCCACCAGGATGACGCACGGTTTGGATCGCAGCAGATGGTGCAGGCAGCGGGTGACGGAGTTCTCATCCTCGGTGCAGGCCATGGCAAAGTTGGCGTTGACGGCGAAGCGTTCGAGCCGCTGACGCATGATGTTCTCAAACAATTGGCGCGCCCTCTCGCCGCTCAGCGGATCAGAGTACAGCACGCCGATGTTCGGGCTGCGGACCGGACGCGCCTGCAGGATTGGCCCCCGCTCCTTGAGAATCCCGATCACGGCGTCCAGCTGTTCCTTGGCCACGGCAAACGGGGCGCTCTTCACCGTTGCTATGCGTTGGCCGGCCACGGCGTAGCTGAAATTCAACGAGGTGGCGAGGACCACGCTCGAGGTGCAGTTGATCTGCTTGAGGAGTTCGTCATCCACCAGGACGCAGCAGCTCTCGGTGGCTACCAGATTCGCGCGGCCTCCGGCGGCGAGCCGGATCTCAAAAGTGCCGCAACCCATTTCACTAGCCACGGCGCAAACGGCATCATCTTCGCCGATTTCGCCTTCTTCGAGTTCGGTGACCCAGATGGTATCCATGCCTTCGGATTCGAGGATACGGACATCTTCGTCGCTGATCACGTGGCCCTTGGCGAGTAGTTTCTTACCGCCGGGCCGGAACACCGTGCAGCAGAGGATCCTGCCAGTTGAGGATTTCACATCAACCGTCTGCGCTTTCATGGTAGCCTCACAAGAGTGAGAATCAAAATATTAGGGTTTGATTCTCCTCAACATGATTCTACATGGTTTCCGGATGTCCGTGTCGGAAATATCGCCGGTCTTTTGCGGAGGCGTTCAACACCCCCATTTGTGGGCAAGCTCAGACTTCTTGGCGAAATCGGCAGCTGTACGTAATAGCTCCGGTTCCGACTAAGGTTATGAACCGGCTCAGTATCCGGGCGCCGCGTCCAATCGCGAGCGACGGACTTTCTAGAAGGCGTCGAGCCGGCAGGGCGCCGATTATGCGGCTCTCCCCTCCCCGAGTACGATGCGCGTGCCGATGCTTTCGCCTCCAAGAAGGCGTCGCAGTACCTGATTGGCGGCTCCGGGCGCGATCCGGACCTGCCCGACGCCTTTGCGCAAGGCAGTGAGCGCCGCGTCCAGCTTGGCCTGCATCCCGCCCGTGGCGACGCCCTCGGCGATCAGGCGCTCGCTCTCCGATGCGGTCAACACCGCACGGATCTGCCGCGACTGATCGAGCACCCCCTCCACATCAGTGAGGAAGATTAATTGCGCGGCTCCGAACGCCGCGGCGCACGCCACAGCCATCTGATCGGCGTTCACGTTATACACGTGACCCTGACGATCACCCGCCACGCACGCCACCACGGGTACGTAGTGATGGGCCGTGAGCAGATCGAGTAATGTCGCGTCAGAGCGGGTGACGCGCCCGACCGCGCCCAGTTCCGGATCCAGCTGCTCGGCTTCCGCTAAGAATGCATCGATGCCGGATAGCCCCACCCCCTGCGCGCCGGCCCGGTTCAGACTGGCGACCAGCTCATGGTTCACGCTGCCGGCGAACACCTTGAGCACCGCATCCAGAGTTTCCGGCGTGGTGACGCGCAGGCCATTCACGAACCGGCTCTCGATCCCGCGCTCGGAAAGATACCGCGTCATCTGCTTGCCGCCGCCGTGCACGACCACCAGATCGATCCCTTCGGCGCGGACGGCGGCGATTTGGGCCGCCAGTCCGTCGCGCGATGCCGGCGCATCGAGCAGAGTGCCGCCGAGTTTGACCAGAAGCTTCACAGCAGGCCCTCGGTCTCCGGATAGCCGAGCATCAGGTTCATGTTCTGGATGGCCTGGCCGGCGGCGCCTTTGACGAGATTGTCGATGGCGCTCACCACCACGGCGCGTCCGGTCTTCGCATCCAAGGTGACGCCGAGATCGCAGAAATTGGTGCGGGCCACGCCCCGCAGGTCGGGCACGTGCCCGGCGTTATAGATGCGGACGAACGGCTCGTTCGCGTACCGCTTCTCGTAAATCCGGAGCAGCGCCTCGGTGCTCTCGGCGTTCACCGCCCGGAAGTAAATGGTTTCCAGAATGCCGCGGTCGAGGGGCAACAATTGGGCCGTAAAACTGAACTCGCCTTCGGCCAGGCCCGAAATCTGGAGAACCTCGGGCACGTGACGATGTTTGAGAATGGAATAGGCTGAAAAATTTTCAGTCACTTCGCAGAAGCTGGTTTTGAGGGAAGGCTTGCGCCCCGCGCCGCTCACTCCGGACTTCGCGTCGCAGATAATGCCGGCTGCGCGATCGATGACGCCGGCCTCCACCAGGGGCCGGATCGCCAGGTTCGCGGCCGTCGGATAGCAGCCCGGATTGGAGACGAGGCGGGCTTGCCGAATCCGGTCGCGGCAGAATTCGGGCAGCCCATACGCTGCCTCGGCCAGCAGTGCCGGCTGCGTGTGCGGCTCCTTGTACCAAGCCTGATAGTTCTCCGGAGTGCGCAGCCGGAATGCACCGCTCAAGTCGACCACGCGGGCTCCGGCCCCGAGCATCGTCGGCGCCAGTTCCATCGAGACTTCGGGGGGCGTCGCCAGAAACACGAGGCCGATTCCCGCGCCGTTGACGGCTTCGGCGGTGCAAGGAAGGGAAGCAGGGGCCCGCCGATTCCGAATGGCCGCTCCGGCCGGGTGATCTTCGCGGTGTTCGAGCAAAACCGGCTCAACCTGGGGATGACGTGCGAGAAGACGGACCAGCTCGACCCCGCTGTAGCCGCGGTGCCCGACGATTCCGGCCCGGATTAATTTTGACATTGGATAATTATTCTTTGCAATGAATAAATATACCACATCCTATAGGGTGTCGCGTCCCAAATCTTGGGGCCGTTTCTCAGAGCGTCTGCCTCGCGGTGATCCGCAGGCGGCGGTAATCCACAGTCCACACGCCGTCGCGAAACAGGCGCGGCGCCGCGTAGCGCTCGAGCCGGCGTAGGAATTCCGGATACAGATCCGGTTGCAACGGCGCGGTCAGCCGCGCGCCGAACATGGTGATCCAATCGGCCAGGCCGCGAGCGCCGCCTTCGAGCCGGGTCGGGCGGTCGAACAACGCGGCGAAGGTGACCTCGAGCCCGTTTCGCTCCAACACGAGCGCGTACTCACTGACGCTGGGAAAATACCACGGAGTTTGACGCGCGGTCTCCGGTACGCCCAGATCCGCCATAGCTTGAAACGCGGCCTCGAGCACGGCCGCGTTGTTTCCCTTTCCGCCGAGTTCGGCCACGAAGCGTCCGCCCGGTTTCAAGGTTCGAGCGATGCTGGCGGCCGCGGCATCCGGATCCGAAACCCAGTGGAGGGCGGCGTTCGAGAACACCGCGTCAAATTGCTGTGGGAAGGGCAACGATCGCGCGTCGGCCAGCTCGAAGGGAAGCTGGGGGAAATTGTGCCGCGCCTGCTCGATCATGGTGGCCGAATTGTCGGCGCCGGTCACCTGCGCGCCGGTACGCGCAATCTCCGCCGTAAGCTGGCCGGTACCGCAGCCGAGATCCAGGATCTTCTCGCCGCTCTGCGGAGCGAGTAACTGAAGCAGGTCGCGCCCGTACTCCCACACGAAGGCGTGACTGCCTTGATAGAGCGCGGCATTCCAGGAAGAGGCCATCATGTCGATTCTAAGCCGGTGTGTTGCGGCAAGCGCGGCGGCGCTGCCAAAATAGGGGATCCATGGCCCCCACCGTGAAATGTCCGTCGTGCGGGCGGCAGAGCGCGGGAGGCACGTTTTGTTCCTGGTGCACGGCGCGCTTGGACCGCAGTTCCGCGGAGACCGCGCTCATGCCGGCCGGGCCTTCGGCGCCGCATCTGAGCTCTTCGAGCAGCGTGGACGAGGGCCGGTTCCTGCCCGGCACCGTGTTAGCCGGCCGCTACCGGATCGCGGGACTGCTCGGGCGGGGCGGCATGGGGGAAGTCTACCGGGCGACCGATCTCACGCTCGGTCAGGCGGTGGCGCTCAAATTTTTGCCCGAGGCCCTGGCGCGCGACGAACGGGCTCTGGCGCGTTTCTACAACGAGGTGCGGGTCGCGCGGCAGGTGACTCATCCCAATGTATGTCGCGTCTACGACATCGGCCATGTGGAAGGCCAGCACTACATTTCGATGGAGTTCGTCGATGGCGAAGACCTGGCTTCGCTGTTGCGGCGTATCGGACGGCTGCCGGTGGATAAAGCCTTGGAGACGGCGCGCAAATTGTGCGCCGGCTTGGCTTCGGCGCACGAGCGCGGCGTCCTGCACCGCGACCTGAAACCGGCCAACATCATGATTGACGACCGCGGCCAGGTGATCATCATGGATTTCGGGCTGGCTGGGCTGGCCGATCAGGTTCACGGCGATATTCGCAGCGGCACTCCGGCCTACATGTCGCCCGAGCAATTGGCGGGAACCGAGGTGACCATCAAGAGCGACCTCTACTCGCTCGGGTTGGTGCTTTACGAACTGTTCACCGGCAAGCGGGCGTTCGAGGCCGCGTCGCTGGTGGAGTTGATGGACCTGCAACAGAAGGCCACGCCGCTGAGCATCACCACGCTGGTAAAGGAACTGGACCCGGCAGTGGAGCGCGTAATCCTGCGCTGCCTCGCGCCCGACCCGCAGAAGCGGCCGGCCTCCGCTTTGGCCGTCGCCGCGGCGCTGCCGGGCGGCGATCCGCTGGCGGCGGCACTCGCCGCCGGGGAGACGCCTTCGCCCGAATTGGTGGCCGCCGCCGGCGAGACGGAAGGATTGCGCCCGCGCGTCGCCGTGACCTGGCTGGTGGCGGCGCTCGCCGGAGTGGCCGCGTTCGCACTGTTGGCCCCGTCGCAGGACCTCACTGCCAAACTGCCGCTCCTGAATCCGCCCGATGCCTTGGCCCGCGATGCGCGCACACTACTTCACAATCTGGGTTACGCGGCGCGGCCCGCCGACACCGCCTATGGTTTCGCCTACGACGACAACTACCGCGACTTTCTCAAGCGGCATCCGGCCGAAGCCGCCTCCCGGTGGAAGAATCCGGCGCAAGGCGAACCCCCGCTGGTGGTGTTCTGGTATCGCGAGGCTCCCTGGGAGTTGACGGCCGCGCGGGGCACGAACGCCACCGTCCTGTTCGATGATCCGCCGATGGAGGGCAGCGGCATGGCCCGCCTGAAAATGGATCCGGACGGAAGGCTGCGGATGTTGGAAGTGGTGCCGCCGCAGATGGAAGCGCCCTCAAATGCGGCTGGGATGTTCGATTGGGGCCGGCTGTTTGCCGCAGCCAGTCTCGAGATGAGCCGGTTTCAGCCCGGCGACCCACAATGGACACCGCTGGCGAACTGGGATCAGCGGGCAGCCTGGACGAGCGGGCCGCTTCGCGTCGAGGCCGCGGCCTGGCGCGGCCGCCCGGTTTCTTTCCGGATCATTGGGCCGTGGAGCGCTCCCGAGCGGATGAAGCCCGGCGCCGCAGGCCAATCGTGGCTGAATTTGATTGTGGTCTACACCGCTTTGATCGCGTCGTGTTGTATCGCGTGGTTCAACTTCCGCGCGCGGAAGGCCGATTTGCGGGGCGCTAACCGGCTGGCGCTCATTTATTGGGCTTGTTCTTCGGCGTCGCGGCTTCTCTTTATGCATCATTCGGCCACGCAGGCGGAGCTGGCCGGCTTCTGGAAGTCGGTGGCGATCGCGGGCATCAATGCCGCGGTGGGCTGGATTCTCTATCTGGCGCTGGAGCCGTGGGTGCGGCGGCGCTGGCCGCAGACCATGATTTCGTGGAGCCGCTTCATCGTGAGGGGGGTGCGCGATCCGCTGGTCGGCCGCGACCTGCTGTATGCGGTCGCGTTTGCTTCGCTGGTAGCTTTGGCCGTCCTTGGTTCGTTGGCGGTGCAGCCGGGTTTCGTCGAGCCGCAAACTCCGCAGCTCGAAGCGCTGTCGGGCTTGCGCTACATTCTCGGTGACGTGCTTGCCTCGGTGGGAGCCTTTGTCGATGCGCTATTGATTTTTTTCGTTCTCTTTGTCCTGCGCGTGATTCTACCCAAGGAATGGATCGCGCTGGCGGCCTTCCTGGTGACCATCGCGGCCCTCACGGCGAGCTATCCCGTAAATTCCTGGACCGCCTTCCTGTTTCCTGTAGCCAACGCGGCGGTGTGGGCGGTGGTGCTGCTCCGCTTCGGTCTGCTCACCGCGATGGTTGGCGATGCCGTCGTGCAGATCCTGCTTGTCATTCCGCGGACGCTTGACCATAATGCGTGGTACCTGGGGCTGACGATCGCTCCCTTGATGTTGATTGCGCTCCTGGCCGTGTTCGGATTTCGCGTCGCGCTGGGCGGGCGCCGCCTGATCCAATTGCCCGATTGAGGCGAGTTGCGCCGTTGGATACGGCACTGCCAAAATGGCTGGAACCATGGCCACCACGGTGAAATGTCCGTCGTGCGGGCGAGAAAGCGGCGGCGGTCCCTTCTGCCCCTGGTGCGCGGCGCGTTTGGACGCCAGTTCCGCCGAGACCGCACTGATGGCGGCCGGGCCTTCTACGCAGCATCTGAGCTCTTCAGGCAACGTAGACGAAGGCCGCTTCCTTCCCGGAACTGTGCTTGCCGGGCGGTACCGCATCGCCGGGTTGCTGGGGCGGGGCGGCATGGGGGAAGTCTACCGGGCGACCGATCTCACGCTCGGCCAGGCGGTGGCGCTCAAATTTTTGCCGGAGGGTCTGGCGCGCGACGAACGCGCGCTGGCGCGTTTTTACAACGAGGTGCGGGTCGCGCGGCAAGTGACGCATCCCAACGTGTGCCGGGTTTACGACATCGGACAGGTGGAAGGCCAGCATTACATCTCGATGGAGTACGTGGACGGTGAGGACCTGGCCTCGCTGTTGCGGCGCATCGGGCGGCTTCCGGTGGATAAAGCGGTCGAGACCGCGCGCAAAGTGTGTGCCGGCCTGGCCGCGGCGCATGAGCGCGGCGTTCTGCATCGTGATCTCAAGCCGGCCAACGTCATGTTGGATCGCCGCGGCCAGGTGATCATCATGGATTTCGGGCTGGCCGGGCTCGCCGATCAGATGCACGCCGATATTCGCAGCGGCACGCCGGCCTACATGTCTCCGGAGCAGCTCGCGGGAACTGAAGTCACCGTCAAGAGCGACATCTACGCGCTGGGTTTGGTGCTGTACGAGCTGTTTACCGGGAAACGGGCATTTGAAGCGGCGACCATGGCGGAACTGATGGATCTGCAGGCGCGCGGCGCGCCCGTCAGTCTCACCACGCTGGTAAAGGAATTGGATCCGGCGGTCGAGCGGGTCATCCTACGCTGTCTGGCGCCGGATCCGAAGCAGCGGCCGCTATCGGCGCTTTCAATTGCCGCGGCTTTGCCGGGAGGCGACCCGCTCGCTGCGGCGCTTGCCGCCGGCGAGACGCCCTCGCCGGAGTTGATCGCCGCCGCCGGAGAAACCGAGGGGCTGAACCCCAAGATCGCCGTCGCCTGGCTGGCCGCCGCGCTGGCCGGACTGGCAGCGGTGGCGTTGCTCGCTCCCTCGCAGCAGATTACCGAAGCTCTACACTTGGAGAACCCGCCCGAAGCCTTGGCGCACGACGCCCGATCCTTGTTGCAAAGTCTGGGGTACACCGCGCGGCCCGACGACCGTTATTGGGGATACGGCTACGACAATGAGTATCGAGGCTATCTCGCGCGGCACCCCGACGAAGCAGCCGCGCGCTGGAAGAACCCGGCGGCGGGCGAACCTCCGCTCCTCACGTTCTGGTACCGCGAGAGCCCCTCTCCCCTCCTCGCCCAACGCGGCTTCAACGTGCAGACCACGTTCGACGACCCGCCGTTTGAACTGCCGCGCATGATCCGTCTGCAGTTGAGCCCGGAAGGGAAACTGCGTCAATTGGAAGCGATTCCGCCGCAAGTCGAACCGTCCGCACCCACCCCACCGTTCGATTGGAGCAAGCTGTTTCAGGCGGCAGGCCTGGACATGACGCGTTTCCAAACCGCCGAACCGCAATGGACCACGGAAGCCAATTGGGACCAGCGCGCTGCGTGGACCGCGGGTGCGATGCGTGTCGAAGCGGCGGCCTGGCGCGGCCACCCGGTTGCGTTCCGGATCATCGGGCCGTGGACCGTTCCGGTTCGCGGCGGAAATTCCTCCTCGGGCGGGCAGATTGCCAAGATCGTGATGTTGTACCTGTTCATCGCAGGCGCGTGCGTCGCGGCGTGGCTGAATTTCCGCGCCCGCAAGTCCGATCTTCGCGGCGCTACCAAGATGGCGGTCTGGTGTTGGGCCGGATTTACCGGCGCCTACTTCCTGCGTGTCCACCACACCGCTTCGACGGCCGAATTGGACACGTTCTGGCGCGTTGTCACGAACAATGGCGCCGCGAATGGATTTCTGGTATGGGTGCTGTACCTCGCGTTCGAGCCGTGGGTCCGGCGGCGGTGGCCGCAGACAATGATTTCCTGGAGCCGCTACACGGTCAAAGGCTGGCGCGATCCTCTGGTGGGGCGCGATCTCCTGTGCTCGGTGGGTATCGGCGGTTTGCTGGGGCTTCTGGACTTGCTCCAGTCCGCGTTACGGAGTCCGTCAGCGCCGCCGTTGTTCCCCGGCGGCCTACTTGTCTTCTCGGGGGGCAGTTCCACCATCAGTGCTCTGTTTCTCGCTTTTGGGTCTGAAGTCACCAACTCCCTGCTGATTTTTTTCGTGCTCTTTGTGGCGCGAGTGGTGTTGCGCAAGGAGTGGCTTGCGGTTGTGGGAGCGATCGCGATGGTCGGTGTGATCGATTTCTCGCCCGGTGGGATGCGCGTTTCCGATCTGCCGTTCGAAATCGCGCTCTTGGCGGTTCTCACGATCGTGATGTTGCGGTTGGGATTGATCGCGGCCATCTTCGCTTACACCACGAAAGCGGTTCTCCGGCTTCCGCACACTCTCGATTTTTCGGCGTGGTATGCGGGAGCCACCCTAATTCCGGTGATTCTGCTGGTTCTGCTGGCGGTCTACGGCTTCCGCACCGCACTCGGCGGCCGCCGCCTCATCCAATTGCCTGATTGAGGTCCTCGATCAGGTCGTCCGGGTGCTCGAGACCCACCGAGAGCCGCAGCAGGTTCTGCGGCGTGCGCGTGCGCGGGCCTTCCACGGAGGCGCGGTGCTCGATGAAGCTGTGCGGCCCGCCCACGCTCGTGGCGCGGAGAAACAACCGGCAGCGCGCCGCCACATGGATGGCGGCTGGCCCATCGCCACGTACCTGGATCGACAGCATGCCGCTGAATCCGTGCATCTGCCGCGCGGCGATCGCATGGCCCGGGTGCCCCGGCAACCCTGGATAGTGCACGGCTTCCACTTTGGGATGCCCTTGCAGACAATCCGCCAGCCGCAGCGCGTTCTCCGAATGCGCGCGCATGCGATACGGCAGCGTCTCGATCCCGCGCAGCGTCAGCCAGCAGTCGAACGGCGAGGGCACCGACCCGCCGTACTTTTGCGCCCGCCGGGCGCGCTCGAACAGATAATTATCGTGGCGCCGGACGAGCACCCCGCCCACCACGTCGCTGTGGCCGGAGATGTACTTGGTGGTCGAATGCGTCACCATGTCGATGC
>CAYTJD010000080.1:0-18610 GCA_964438005.1 uncultured Solibacteraceae bacterium
CGTTCTGCAAGATCCGCCTCTCGTTCTCGAGCGCCACATCCTCGCCGGCCTCCAGGGCGGCAGCCTCAATCTCCTTGCGCTGGAACGACCACAAGTCGAGCAGACGTAATTTCTCCTGCTCAGACCGCTCCAGATCTTCCAGTTCGCTCCCGGCAGCCTTCCAGTCTGCATAAATCGCGCCGACGCGGGTCATCAGTTCAGTCACCGCCGCATATGCGTCCAGCATGTCGCGTTGCGCTTCGGTCGAAAACAACAATTGCTGATCGTGCTGCCCGTGGATGTCCGCCAAGTGCGGCGCCAGATCCTTGAGCAGAGAAACCGCCACGGGCCGGCTCCCCACGTAAGCGCGCGATTTGCCTTCGGCCAGCACCTCCCGCTCCAGCAACAGCTCGCCGTCTTCGATCTCGATGCCCGACGGATCCAATAAGCGCCGGACCGCCGCTGAATTCTTGACCTCGAAGATCCCGGCGACCCGCGCGCGCGACTCCCCGCTGCGCACCACTTCCGCAAAAGCGCGGCCACCCAGGAGAAGCCCCAGCGCGTCCACTACGATGGATTTCCCGCTCCCGGTTTCGCCCGTGAGCAGGTTCAAACCCGTGTGAAAACGTACCCTCAGTTGCCCGACTACCGCGTAGTTCTCGATGGTTAATTCGAGCAGCACTCTCACGCGATTATAACGGTCTTTCGGCAGCTAATTTTTCGTTTAATCTTTTCCCGGCTGGCGTGCGTCTCTATGATAGATTTGGGATTAGGAGACGTGTTGACCTTCGAAGCTCCGTTGGCTTTCCTCCTTCAAGTTGACTACCTGGAAATGTTGCAGCGCACCGGGCCTCTGCAGCTGGCGGTCCTCGGCGTGCTGGTCTTTTTCTCGATATTTTCGTTGGCCGTTGTTTTTGGGAAGTGGAGCACCCTTCGCCGCACCCGGTCAGCGAATTCCCGCTTTCTGCGCGCGTTTCGCAAGGCGAACGGCTTGGAGGCGGTGATGGTGGCCAGTGAGCAGTACCGGCCCTCTCCGCTGGTCGGCGTCTTTGATTTCGGCTATGAAGAGGTCGCTCGGCAGGTGAAGAAGAAGGGGCAACTCACGAACCGAACCGCGATCGAGCGCGCGCTGCAGCTCGGCACCAGCGAAGAACTGGCCAAGCTCGAGCGCCACATGCAGTGGCTCGCTACCACCGCTTCGGTATCGCCCTTTATCGGGCTGTTCGGAACCGTGCTGGGCATTATCCGCGCGTTTCTCGACTTGAGTTCCCAAGGCAGCACCAGCCTGCGCACAGTCGGGCCCGGTATCGCCGACGCCCTCATTGCGACGGCGGTCGGCCTGCTCGCGGCCATTCCCGCAGCTATTTTCTACAACATGTTCGGCCATTCCATCCGCGAGATTGGAGCCCGCATGGACGATTTTTCCCTGGAATTCCTGAACCTGGCCGAACGCAGCTTCGGGGAGCAATAACCCATGGCAATCACCGTCAATGGCGGCGGCTCTCGTTCGCGGCGCGGCGCCTCGATGCTGTCGGAAATCAACGTCACGCCGTTTGTCGACGTTGCCCTCGTGCTGCTGATCATCTTCATGCTGACCGCGCACGTGCTCGATTACGGCATCGAGGTCGATGTCCCGAAGGTCCGGGCGGTGAAGGACAGCGTTCAGGAGTTGCCCACCGTTACGATCAGCAAGGACGGAACTACCTATCTCAATGAGAAGCCGGTAAACATCAACGACCTGAAGACTACGATCGCGCAGCGCTTTGGGAAATCCAAGGCGGTTTACGTCAGGGCGGACAAGGAAACCATATTCGATCCGATCGCCCAAGTCATGGCGATCCTCGGACAGGCGGGATTTCAGGTCAGAATCGTTACCCAGCCGGAGGATTCGTCACCGAAAAGGCGATAAATGCGGCAGCACGGCGATATTCTGGATCAGCCGGACCCTTTGGGCCGGTGGCTGCTTGCGTCGATTATCTTTCACGTGTCGATGGCAGCATCCCTGGCTCTGGCGTATTGGACCCAGCAGCACGACCGGCTTGAACTCGGCGATATCAATGGGGGCGGAATCGGATCGGTAGCGGTCACTCCGGTGGCGAGCATCCCCCTGCCGAGCCGCAGCGGACCGGTGAATCCGGTCGCCAACCCAACCGAGTCCCGAGTCCCCGAACCGCTGCCCAAGGAAAAACCGAAACCCGAAGTGAAAGAGCCTCCGCCCGACGCGATTCCGCTCAAGAGCCGCACTGCTCCGAAGCAACCATCCCGCATGCAGGCGGCTCCCAACAAATTCCGCGCCAAGCAGATCGATCCGGAAAACCAGCTCCACAGCGACGTCGGCCAGGCCATGGTTTCTCCCATGTATCAGATGCCCGGCGCCGGCGGAGTGGCCATCGGAAACAATTCGCCCTTCGGTATGCAGTTCGGCTGGTATGCCAACCTGCTGAAGGAGAAAGTCGCGCGCAACTGGCGCACGAGTGAGTTGGACCCACGCCTTCATACAGCGCCCCAGGTCGTCGTGACCTTCACCATTGCTCGTGATGGTTCCGTTTCGCCATCGTCGGTCCGAGTCGCCGAAAGGAGCGGCAATACTGCGCTAGACTTTTCTGCCCAGCGGGCCATTCTGGACTCGATTCCTTTCCCACCCCTTCCACCCGGCTTGGGGCGCAATTCAGCGGATGTTGAATTTGTCTTTGAACTAAGGCGGTGACCATGAAAAAGCTCTTCTGGTTCGTAGTGGGGGGCGCAGGCCTATTTGCCCTCACGGCACAGGACATCAAAATAAATATCATCGAGGGACAGCGGCCCGCCATGGCGGTGCCCGATTTCCGCGGTTCCGGCGCCGCTCAAGGCTTGATGGGGACGTTCAACCAAACGCTATGGAGCGATCTCGATAGCGCCGGCTTGTTCAAAATGGTTCCCAAGACCTCCTACCCGACCACAATTCCCCAGCAGCCTTCCGATTTTCGCGAGCCTCCCGCCGCAAACTCGCGCAGCCGGCCGCGCGTGGGAGCAGCCCCGCCCAGCGGCGGCGGCTTGTGGATGACCGACTGGTCCGGCCCACCGGTCTCGGCCAATTATCTGGCTTTCGGCTACACCGCGGTGCAGAACGATGTGCTGGTCCTCTACGGCTGGCTGTTCGACTTAAGTCGCGGCACGCCCGCCAACGCCCAGATCCTCGGCAATCGCTACCTCGGCTCGGTCGACGACGCCGGAGTCCGCAAAGTGGCCCACCAGTTTGCCGCCGACATCCTCGCTATCTTTGGACAGCAATCGCTGTTCGGAACCAAAATCATCTTCGTCTCCAGCCGAACCGGCAATAAGGAAGTCTGGATGATGGATTGGGATGGCTCGAATCAGCACCAGGTAACTCAATTCAAGTCGCTGTCGATCATGCCCGCCATCGCTCCTGACGGCTCGAAAATCGCATTTACTAGCTACGCCCGCGGCAATCCTGGTATATTCTTGTTTTCGGTGGATCCGATCCGGCAGTTGCCGTTCTACAACCAGGTCGCTTCTCTGAACGAGACCCCGGATTTCACTCCCGACGGCAAACAGATTGTCTATTCCTCCTCGGCGAGTGGCTGGGCTCAAATTTATATCGCGAACCTGGACGGAAGCAATCTGCGACGGATCTCCTCGTCGCGCGCCATTGAAGTTGAACCCAAGGTCAACCCGAAAACAGGGGCTGAAATGGTATTCGTTTCCGGGCGCTCCGGTCCGCAGCAGATTTATAAAATGAACATGGATGGAGCCGATGTGGAGCGGCTGTCTTCCGGAGAAGGCGAAGCATCCAATCCTTCGTGGCACCCGGACGGGCAGCATATCGCTTTCTCGTGGACCCAGGGTTACGCGACCGGGAATTTCAATGTTTTCGTGATGGATGTCGCCAGCCGGAGTTACACGCAATTGACGCACAGCGAAGGGCGCAATGAGAACCCCAGTTGGGCACCGGATGGGAAGCACTTGGTTTTCATGTCGACTCGGACCGGGTCGCCGCAGATCTGGTCCATGCTCGCCGATGGCACCGCGCCGAAGCAGTTGACTACCCAGGGCAGCAATTGGACCCCGGTTTGGGGCAAATAGTTTCTTGTGAAGAGTTCAGGAGGGCAGTTCATGTTCAAGACACGGAAGTTGACCGTCATCGCGTTGGCGTTGACGCTGGCGGTGTTTGCCACGAGTTGCAAGAAGAAAGTGCCGCCACCTCCCCCGCCGCCGCCGGTGGTGCAGCCACCCCCGCCGCCGCCCCCGCCGGCAGCGCCGACGGTCGCTCAATTCACGGCCGAGCCCGCTTCCATCCAGCGCGGCCAGTCTTCGACTTTGCGCTGGCAGGTGAGCGGCCAGGCAAACAACATTGCGATCAACCAGGGCGTTGGCACGGTGCAGGCCACCGGCAACACGCGCGTCAATCCGAACAACTCCACCACGTACACCCTGACCGCGACCGGCCCGGGTGGAACCACCACTGCCACCACGAGCGTCACCGTAACCGCGCCGCCTCCACCCCCTCCGCCGCCACCGCCACCCGCGCCGAAGATCACTTTCGACCAGCGGATCGCCAATGAGGTACAGGATGCCTATTACGACTACGACAAGAGCGATGTCCGCAGCGACGCGCGGGATGTTTTGACCCGGAATGCCGACGCAATTAAGAACATTCTGCGCGATTTCCCCAACAACACGATCGTGGTTGAGGGCCATTGCGACGAGCGCGGCTCCGCAGAGTACAACCTTGGACTGGGCGACCGCCGCTCTACTTCCGCCAAGGACTTTCTGGTCCAGTTGGGCGTTCCCGCCGACAAACTGCGTACCATCAGTTACGGCAAAGAGCGGCCGCAATGCACCGAATCGAACGAATCCTGCTGGCAACGGAACCGGCGCGCGCACTTCTCGCCCGGACAGTAGCCGTACCGGCTAGGATAAGAGTAGACGTAACCGGAGAGCGGGGCGCCGATCCCCGCTCCCCAGTCAGGAGGATGGCATGACGTCCCGATCCCTGGGAGTGCTGGCCTTGCTGGCGCTGCCCATTATGGCGCCCGCCGCCAGCCGCGAAATCCAGGAATTACAGCGCGACCTTGCAATGTTGCAGGATCAGGTGAAGGCTCTGCAGCGCTCCCAAGACGACAAAATGATGTCGCTCACCGAAAAGCTGTCAGGGCTCAACGTTCTGGTTCAGCAATCCGTCGATGCCGCCAATCGCGCGAACACCGGTGTTGCGGTAATCCAGAACGGTTCTTCACAGAACCTCAAGGACCTGGAGAACAAGGTGGTAGCTCCCGTAGCCGCGATGACTGCCCGTCTGGACCAGATGTCGACGGATTTTCGCACTCTCCAGCAAGCCGTCTCCGATCTGACCACGCTGATGGGCAAGCTGCAGGCCCAAATCACCGATCTTTCGAATGCGGTTAAGGTGATTCAAACGCCGGCCGCACCACCGCCTTCTTCTTCTGGCGGCGGGCCCCCTGCGGCTGCCAATGATCAGCCCGCGATCCCCGCTGCGCAGCTCTATGCCGACGCCACGCGGGACCGCAGCAGCGGCAAACTAGACCTGGCGTTGGACGAGTTTTCGAAGTACCTCCGCTGGTACGGTGACACCAGTCTTGCCGCCAACGCCCAATATTGGATCGCCTCGATTCACTACGGGCAGGGCGATTACGAAAACGCTCTCAAGGAGTTCGATACGGTCTTGGAAAAGTATCCGGAGAAGACCAACAACAAGATTCCCGACGCTTTGTACTACAAGGGTATGTCGCTGGTCAAGCTCGGCCGGCGGACTCAGGGCGCCGACGAATTTCTCGAGCTGTTGAAGCGTTTCCCCAACCATGACCTGGCTCGCCAGGCCTGTACCCAGCGGGTTTCCATGGGGCTGAAGTGCGTTGCGTCGCGCACGGCAGCCCCGCGGAGCTCCCGCGCCAAGAAGTAGTCCTTCCTCCCTCCCAGTCCCTCCCTTCTTCCCTTCCTGATTAGAACGCACAACGCCAAAATTCGGCCTTTAGCCGCCGTGGTATTCTGATAAAACCGTTACATCGACCATGCCGCCGACGAGGTCGTTCCCCCGCATCTGCATCGCGTTGGGCTTGCCAGAGGTGGGAACTCTGCTGGATCATGCGCGCCGCGAGGCCGAAGCCGGTGAGACCTTCCTCGAGTTCCGGCTCGATTACCTGCCCGATCCCTGCCGCGGCGCCGACGTGATCCGGGGATTCCTCGACAAATATCCCGATTGCATTCTGCTGGCGACCTGCCGGCGTCATCAGAATCGCGGCAAATTCAACGGCAGCATCGAAGAGCAGCTGGCTGTGCTCGATCGGGCTGTGCGCAACGGCGCTCACGCGATCGATGTCGAGATCGAAACCGCCGAGATGGCGCCCGAGCGCCTGAGCCAGTTTCGCGGCCGCGCTCAGGTGATCCTCTCCTATCACAACTACGAAGCCACTCCGCCAATGGATACGATCGTGAACCGCATGCTGCGGATCACCGCCGACGCTTACAAAGTGGTGACTACGGCGCGCAAGCCCTCCGACAACGTGCGCGTGCTGAGCGCCGCAAAAGCCTTGCCCAAGCATCGGATGGTGGTGCTGGCGATGGGCGAGCTCGGTTTCCCCACGCGCGTTCTCTCGCCCGTGTTTGGCGGCATCTATAGCTATGCCGCCCCGCTCTATGCCGAAGGCACCGCCGCCGGCCAGGTGAGCTCCCGCTATCTGCGCCATCTCTATCGCGTGGAGAAACTGACCAAGGGAGCCAAAATCTTCGGTGTCATCGCCGATCCGGTGCGGCATTCGATTTCGCCCGTCGTTCACAATCGGGCGTTTCAGGCCCGCCGCATGGACGCCGTCTACCTTCCCTTTCTTGTCTCGCCCGCCCATCTGCGCGATTTCTTCTCCATGGCCGAAAAACTTCCGCTGGCCGGCTTCAGTGTCACCATCCCGCATAAGCAGAAGATTATTCGCTACCTGGATACCGTGGATCCGCTTGCGCGGCGCATCGGCGCCGTGAATACGGTGTGGCGCAAGGCCGGCAAGTGGCGCGGCGCCAATACCGATGCCGCCGGTGTCACCGAGCCCCTGAAACGAATTCTGCGGCTGCCCAAATCCCTGGTCTTGATCGTCGGTAATGGGGGCGCCGCCCGCAGCGCGGCCTGTGCCCTTTCCGATGCCGGAGCCAAGATTTGCCTCGTCGGGCGCAATGCCGACCGCGTCCGCGCCCTCGCCAAGGTCTGCGGAGCCGAGCCGCTGCTGCGCGAGCAGCTCTCCGGCCGTCATTTCGACGCCGTCGTGCACGCCACTCCGCTGGGCATGTTCCCGCACGTGCACGAATGTTTCTTCAACGGCAGCATTCCGGCCGAGGTGGTGTTCGACATGGTTTACAATCCACTCGAGACCGAGCTCATCAAGCGCGCTCGCGAGCAGGGCAAGGCTGTCGTTCCGGGCGTTGAGATGTTCATCGAACAGGCTGTGCGCCAGTTTGAAATCTTCACCGGGGAAACCGCTCCGAAAGCCGTCATGTCCAAGGCCGCGTCCGAAGTTTTGGAGCAGAAGCATTCATGAAACTCACACGCCGGGAACTGGCCTCCACGCTGGCGGCAGGCGCGGCAATGGCGCAAACCCCGGCGCAGCCTCGCACGCCCGAAGCCGAGCTACAGGCCGCGCGCGATCAGCTGAAGGCGACGCTGGCCCGGCTTTCTGCGCAGGCTGTGCCTATGACCACCGAACCCGCCTTTCAGTTCAAACCCTGAGGCGCTAAATGGCCGAGATCGGCAACGACCTCTTTTTCGCCACCATCCCGCAATTGAATGAGCGCCTCCTCGCACGTGAGGTTTCCGCGGTCGACCTCGCGCGCGCCTGCGCCGACCGCCTGCAGCAGCTCGGACCTCGCTACAATGCTCTCGCTCTGGCTCTGCCCCAGCAGGCCGTTCGCAAGGCGGAGCAAACCGATAAAGAAATCAAGCGTGGCCGTACTCGCGGCCCTCTGCAAGGGATTCCTTACGGTGTCAAAGACCTGATCAGCTTTGGAGGTCAGCCGACTACGTGGGGTGCTCAGCCCTATGCCGGACAGGTCTTCGATTACGATGCTACAGTCGTCACCCGGCTCGGCAGTGTAGGCGCTACGCTCGTAGGCAAGCTCTCCACCGTCGAACTTGCCGGCGGAGGCGGCTACCGTCTTGCGTCCGCCTCTTTGCAAGGTCCGGGCAAGAATCCTTGGGATGTCACGAAGTGGTCCGGAGGTTCTTCCAGTGGTCCCGCCGCGGCCGTCGCCGCCGGCCTGGTCCCGTTCGCGATTGGCTCCGAGACCTCGGGCTCCATTGTCACTCCGGCTTCGTACTGCGGCGTCACCGCCCTCCGGCCGACCTACGGCCTGGTGAGCCGTCATGGCGCTATGGCGCTGTCGTGGACTCTCGACAAGCTCGGTCCCTTCGCGCGGAGCGCTGATGACTGCGGCCTGATTCTGCAAGTGATCGCCGGCAGTGACAGCAACGATCCGGGATCGGCTGGCCACAGCTTCTACTACACGCCGCAATATGGGCGGGCTGTTCGCGGGATGCGCGCCGGTTATGCGCCGGTCGATTTCAGCCAGTGGGCCGAGCCGGAAGCCCGGCCGGCCTTCGCCGCCGCTCTCGATGTTCTGAAGCAGTCCGGCGTCGAATTCCAGGAAACCAAGCTGCCGGACTTCCCCTATGGTGCTGTGATTTCGACCATCATTGGCTCGGAAGAAGCGTCGATTTTCGAGGAATTGATCACCAGCGGCCGAGTAGATCAACTCCGCGATCAGGCCCAGATCGCCGGCTTGAAAGTCAATCTGGAAATCCCCGCGCTGGCGTACCTCAAAGCAATGCGCCTGCGTCGTCTGATTCAGGAGGCGTTCCGCGACCTGTTCGGCAACGTGGACGTGCTGGTGTCGCCAGGCCGCTTCAGTCCGGCGACGCCCCTCGATCAACCCTTGGACCAGGACCCCGGGTCGCGGCCCCAAGACCCAGGCATGAGCGCACTGATCGCTGCCGCCAACCTGGCCGGGTTGCCAGCCCTCGTCCTGCCCTGCGGTTTTGCTGGAAATTTGCCGGTGGCCTTACAGATCGTCGGAGCGCCCTTCACAGAAAACCTGCTGCTGGCGATCGGCCGCGAATTCCAGTCTCACACCGACTGGAATCGCCGCCGCCCGCCCAACACGTAGCGCGTGAAGCGGGCCTCTTTACCGCGCCGTCTGTTCCTTCGGCGTCGCCAGGTAGCCGACAATCAGGTCTTTCTGAACCTGATTCACCACAATCTCATACGGCTGCTTCGCCTTGCTCGTATAAAATTGCACCGGCTCGTTGATGTTCTTGTCCTTCTTCTCGGTCAGCTTATCGTCGGCCATCACATCCACGGTGTACTTGTTCCGCTTAGGGTCGCTCTTCCTTAACATCAGCGTGATGTCGCCGACGCGCTGCGGCTGCTTGGTCTTGCCCAGCTTGAATTCAAAGTAGTTGCGCTCGCCCAGCCGTTTTAACGCTGCCAGCTCTGAGCCGTTCGTGGCCACCAGCCCGCTTTGCACGCCCAGGTCGCCCTGCACGCTCTTCAACTGAGCAATCGTCTTCTGCAATTCGGCCTGTGTCGAGGTCACCTGCGATTTGACATTTCCAACATCCGTGGAAACGTCTCCCAGCTTGGAGTTCAAAGTGGCGGCCGTCGCGTCGGAGGCCTGCTTCACACCGGTGATTTCCGTGCTGAGCTTCTGGCTCTGTTTCGACTGTTCCTCGGCCAATTGCTTGGCAAGTTGTTCGGCGCGCGCGGTGGCTTCCACCTTGGCCTGGCTGGACAGCGTCCGCGCCTGATTCCGGGCCGACTCCAGTTCTTCTTTCAAGGTCTCCACATGCCGCGCCTGCGCGGCTGTGTTCACCGACGAAGCGTCGCGCAGGTTCGTCAGTTCGGTCATGATCGATTCGTTCATTTTGGCCATGTCTGTCCGGACATGGTCTACCTGTACGTAGAGGTAGATGTTCGCTGCCACCAGAGCAATCAGGGCGCCGGCCACCAGCGCTGTCCTCAATCCTGAATGATCGGGAGGTGGTTCCAGATAGGTGGGGGTGGGACTCACGTTAGTGCTCCTTTATATTCCTACAGTATAGATGGATTCCCCGATTCCGTTGGTTTCAACTATTGCACGTCAAACGGCTGCCCGGGCGTTGGCACGGTTACCGCCAGGTCCCATCGTGATTGCAATAACTTGGCCAGTGTCGCCGATTGTTGGGGTTCTCCGTGGACCAGGAACACCCGCCGGAGCGTAGGCACCAGCGGCTCGATCCATTGCAGAAGTTCACTCTGGTCCGCGTGGGCGCTGAGCTCGTCGAGACTGGATATCTCGGCCCGCACCCGCTTGGGCTCTCCGAAAATCCGGACCTCCGGCCACTTTTCGATAAGTTTTCGACCCAGCGTGTCCACGGCCTGGAAACCCGTGATCAACACGGTGTTCCTCGAGTCCTCGATGTTGTTCCAGAGGTGGTGCAAGATCCGCCCCTGCTCGCACATTCCCGAAGCCGAAATCACCACGAACGGTCCATGCAGATCGTTTAGCTTCTTGGAGTCTTGGGCCTCCCGAATATACTCGAGACGCCCGAACCCGAACGGATCTTCGCCATGAATCAGGTATTCGTTCGTCTCCCGGTCGAAACATTCCGGATGCGCCCGGTGCACCTCGGTTACGTTGACCGCCAGCGGGCTGTCGACGAAAATCGGAATGCTCGGAATCCGCTTCTCATTCGCGAGCTGATGCAGCAGCAAAACGAGCTGCTGGGTTCGCCCCACGGCAAAGGCAGGCACGATAATCCGGCCGCCGCGCCGCGCCGTTCGATTCACCACATCCGCCAGCTTGTTGATTACGTGCGTCGGGTCCTTGTGCAGCCGCCCGCCATAGGTGCTCTCCAGAATCAGGTATTCCGCCGGAGCCGGCCGCTCCGGGTCGCGAATGATCGGTAAGTGCGGCCGCCCGACATCGCCCGAAAAGGTGAGCCTCACCGGCCGGCTCCCGCTCGAATCCTCCAGTTGGATCGACGACGATCCCAGAATGTGTCCCGCGTCGAAAGGCTGGTACCGTAACCGGGGCGCTACTTCCTGGCACACGTGATAATCGACCGGGCGGAACAGCGGCAGTGTCCGCTCCGCATCTTCCATGTTATAGAGCGGCTCCACAACTCCGTTTTCCAGTCCCGCGCTTTTCCGCTTCTCTAGCCGCTTATTCAAAAACTCCGCGTCCTTTTCGTGTATGTGCGCCGTGTCTCGCAGCATCCAATTGCACAGATCGATGGTTGCCGGGGTTGTATAGATCGAGCCCGTGAAGCCATGCTTCACCAGCGTCGGCAAATTGCCGCTGTGATCGATATGGGCGTGGGATAGGATGACCGCGTCGATCGAGGACGCGTCGAACGGCAGGTTTCGGTTCTTCTGGTCCGCCTCTTTCCGGCGCCCCTGGTTCAGACCACAATCGAGTAGCACGCGCCGTCCGGATGCCTCTACCAGGTGCATCGACCCGGTAACCGCGCCGGCGGCGCCCCAGAAGGTCAACCTCATTTCAATTCCGTCATGGGAATGCAGGAAATTGGTGGACGAGATGGGATTCGAACCCACGACCCCGGCGTTGCGAACGCCGTGCTCTCCCAGCTGAGCTACTCGCCCACGTCTGCCGACATTTCACTATATCAAATGGCTGGTTGCAGGAATCGAGCGCTCCGCCCGCGCAAGCCCGCCGTGCTGGTCAAACCCGGCTCACCCCTCACGATCCGATTGCCGCTTCCCTTGATCGTGCGGGCGTTTTCGCCGGCTCGCCCAATACTTCTTCATGCGTTCGGAGACTTCCTGACGCTCTTTGGTGCTCATCGATTTTCTGCCACGGCGCTTCGCCCCCGGGGGCGGCAAGGGAAGAGAACCGGCCGTGCGCTGCAACTCTTCCAGGGATGCGATCACTCGCTCCAGCTTCTCTTTCTCCGCGTATAGGTCCTGAATCGCTTTGTATAGGTCCATTGTTTTCCACGACCCGAGAACTCTATCAACCGCATCGCAAGACGCGACGCGCGAGTCTCCTCAATTAGATTCACTGTAACATCAAATTGTACAGCAAATAAGGTCAGCGAGTCAGAAAAGGCCAATGGAGTACTACCTTTACGCCGTACCGGCTTATACCCAGGTACACCAACCCTGCCAATAGAAGTATTACTATTGCCGCAGTGATCAGTACCTTTCGCCACGGGAATTGCCGCCCTTCGCGGCTCAACACCAATAGGTAGCTCGCGAAGATGCCTACAAAAAACAGCAGGCACATCGGCGTCGCGAATAACATGAGGTTGAAAACATCCGGCGTCGGCGTAACAATCGCGGCGACGATGAAGATAATTAAAATGGCGTACCGGCTATGATTGAGAAGAAAGCTCGGACTGACAATTCTAAGTAAAGTTAGAAAAAAGATCAGAACCGGCAACTCAAAGACCAGTGCCACGCCTAAGGTCACATTGACAAACAGATCAAAGTACTCGGACAGGGAAACCATGGGCGTGACGTAGTTTCCGCGCCCGATGCTTAACAGAAACGTAAGACCGTACCGGAATGCAATAAAGTAGGCAAATACGCCGCCGAGGATGAACAGTCCGGCGGAACTCAGAATGAAGGGAATCGCCCAGCGCCGCTCACGCCGGTAGAGGCCCGGAGAAATGAATGCCCACACTTGATAAAGAACCCAGGGAGACCCGACAAACAAAGCGCAGTAAATCGGAAGCTTCATCCAGATGATGTTGAACGCTTCCATCGGCGCAATTTGCACGAGCGTGGGAGGGTTATATCCGAGATTCTTCAGAGCCTGTACTGCCGGCTGGCACACAAAATTCCAGAGCCGGTCCGTAAACGTCAGGCTGAGGACGAAGGCCACGCCGATCCCCATCACCATCCTGATCAGCCGCGACCTCAGTTCTTCCAGGTGTTCGAGGAACGACATGCGCAGCATGCCGTCCTCTTCGTCCCCGCCGCCTCCGCCCCCGGAAGGTGGTGGCGGAGGCGGCGTCTTTCGCCCGCCGGATGCAGAAGGAACAGGCAGGGTCTCCGTCGGTGTTTCCACCATCTCGGGCACCGCGCTACGCTCCGCCGTTGAAGTCTCGCCGCTCTGCGTGGACGCAGTATTCCCCTGCGGCGCGGGAGTTCCCGCCTGTTCTTCCGGTGAATCCATTCCCTATGCTTTGTGTTCTGTCGCGCTGGAATTCGGCGTGGTTGCCTCGACTGGAGCGCCGTGCTCCGCCGCCGGAACCCCGGTTGCGTAGTGATTGACGCCCGTGTTCGCGGTTTCCGTGCCGTGGGCGATTGTACCCTCCGGCGCAACAGATTTGGTCAGTTCAGCGCCCTGAGGTGCGGATGCGCTTTCTATGGATGGGTGCGAAGCAGTGGAATCGTACTCGCCTCCCCCGTACGAGTGATCGTAGGGAGTGCCCGAAGAGTAGTCGTAGTTATAGGTATCGTAGTGATACTCGCTCGCCACTTGCTTGATCGGTTCGGTTTCCTGCTCCAGGTTTTTCATTTCCCGATCGAACGTAGCCTTCAGTTCGGTCGAGGCTCGGCGGAATTCGGTCATGGCCTTACCCAAGGTCCGCCCCAGCTCCGGCAGCTTTTTCGGGCCGAAGAGGAGCAGCGCCAGGATAAAGATAAACACCGTCTCCTGCCATCCCAGCGGGCCCATCGAATTTCTTCCTCCAGTCGGATTCTACCCCATCATACCACCGGAGAAACGGGCATTATAGGGACATGCCCGACGACTGCCAGTTTTGCCGTATCGCCGCGCGTACCCACCCGGCCGCCATCGTTTTCCAGGACGACCGCGCCCTGGCATTCCTCGACCACCGCCCTCTGTTCCCCGGCCACTGCCTCCTCATCCCAAAAGCTCACAGAGAAACCCTGTCCGATCTCCCCTCTGCAGACCTCGGTCCTCTGATGGCTGTCGCACAGACACTCTCCCGCGCCATGGAGGATGGGCTGGGCGCGGAAGGCTCCTTTGTCGCGATCAACAACCGAGTCAGCCAGAGCGTGCCGCACCTCCACATCCACGTGGTCCCGCGCAAACGCAAAGACGGTCTGAAGGGTTTCTTCTGGCCCCGCACGAAATACGCCAGCGACGAGGAAATGGAATTAGTGCGAGCGAAGCTCGCCGCTTCCATGGAGCATGCCTCGCTCTCGCGGCGCTAAGGCAGCGTTTCCCGCAGGACTTTCTCGCTCTGCTCTGCCCGAAACTTTCGCAGCTTCTCTCGCAGTTCCGGCCGGCTGTTCGCCAGGATGGCCACCGCCAGCAGCGCCGCATTGCGCGCCCCCGCCGGCCCGATCGCCAGCGTCCCGACCGGAATTCCCGCCGGCATCTGCACCGTCGACAGCAACGAATCCATGCCTTTGAGCGACGCGCTCTCCATCGGCACACCGAGCACCGGCAACACCGTGTGTGCCGCGCAAACCCCCGCCAGGTGCGCCGCGCCGCCCGCTGCCGCGATGATCACCTCGACACCGCGTCCTTCGGCTCCGCCCACATACTCCGCCGTCTGCACGGGAGTTCGATGCGCCGACAGCACCCGGCATTCATGCGCCACTTCGAATTTGGTCAGCACCTCACCGGCCTGGCGCATCGTCTCCCAGTCCGACTTGCTGCCCATGATCACTACCACTAGAGCTTGCGAAGCCATCGGTTATTGCCCTTGAGCCAGCGAGTAGCCCTCAACGCCGTTGAAGGTCCGCAAAGACGCGGTCATCACAATGTCCACTCCCGCATCGCTGATGCGCTTCAGCAGCGCCAGTATCTTATCCTTATCCGCCGTCCCATCCGACAGGAACCGGCAGCGGAAGCTGTCCGTGCAGAACGTCTCGGCGGCGGCCAACCCGGCCGGCCATACGATCGTGCCCCGGTTGTCGATCATCTGCAGCTTCAGCCCGTCGCCCGCCTGCCTGCCCACCAACGCTGCCAGGTCCTGCGGTTTGCGCGCCGGCCAGTGGACGATCACGTCCACACCTTTCAGATCCATCTTGACGTCCGTCGGTCCGCTGACCTTCAACGGCCCTGCGGCCGTAGACGGCTTGGCATAGCTCACCGGCTTGAGACGGTTCGGCTTCTGTCCCACCCGCGCCATCACTGCCGCCGCGAATTCCTTCGTGCCAACCTTCTGGGTGCTTACGCCTTCGGCATAGATGTCGTAGGTGTGAATGCCATCTTCAATGGTTCGCAGCCACGCGTTGTGCACACGTTCCGCCACTTCCGGCTGATTGATATGCACCAGCATCAGCACCGCGGCCAGCAGGAGGCCGCTCGGGTTTGCCAGGTTCTGCCCCGCCCGCCGTGGCGCCGATCCGTGAATCGCTTCGAACATCGAGCAGTTGTCGCCGATGTTGGCAGCTCCCGCCAGCCCCAACGAACCCGCAATCTGTGCGGCCACGTCCGACAGCACGTCGCCATACAGGTTCGGCATCACAATCACGTCGAACGCCTCCGGTGTATCCGCGATCTTGGCGGCCCCGATATCGACGATCCAGTGCTCCTTCTGAATATCCGGATATTGCGCGGCGATCTCGTCGTAAACCCTATGGAACAAACCATCCGTCATTTTGAGGATGTTGTCCTTGGTGAAGCAGGTGACCTTCTTGCGGTTGTACCGTCGCGCGTACTCAAACGCGTAACGGACGATCTTCTCCGTGCCCGGCCGCGAAATCAATTTGATCGCCGACGTCATCTCAGGGCTGAGCCGATATTCGATTCCCGCGTACAAGTCCTCTTCGTTTTCGCGCACCACCACGACGTCCATGTTTGGATGCTTGGTGTCCACAAACGGATGGTACGAAACGCACGGGCGCACGTTGGCATACTGGCCCAGCGTTTTCCGCGTCGTGACATTCAGGCTTTTGTATCCGCCGCCTTGCGGCATGGTGGTCGGCGCCTTCAGAAAGACCTTCGTCCGCAGCAGCGATTGCCACGAACCGGCCTCGATGCCCGACGTGTTGCCGCGCAGATAAACTTTCTCTCCTACCTCAATCGTCTCGATCTCAAGAGCCGCGCCCGCGCCTTCCAGGATCTGCAGCGTGGCCGCCAGGATTTCCGGGCCGATTCCGTCACCATACGCAACGGTAATGGGAGTCTTGGTCGGCATAAGCGGAACATACAAGATAAACGGAAGACTTTCCTTCGCGCAAGCAGCTCTTTTGGAGTGGCGCCTGGTGCCCGCCGCCCGAGCCTGCTGAACTATTTCTCGCTGATCTCCGACTCCGCCCCGTCGACTTCGGCGATCTTCAGCACCAGCCGCTTGCGTTTTTCCAGTTCCTGCTCCGGCGCCTCAAATCGCGCGGCTACCATGAAGTCCGCGGTTTGATGCGGATTCAGCCGCGTGCGCGCGATCAGCGTCGTATTGTATCTCTGCCCCAGCAGCGGCACACCGGCAAACAGCCGCCCAGTATCGGCCTCGGAAACGGTCGTGCCTTCCGGCTGTCCGGCCGCCCCTTCCTGTGTAACCGTCACCTCGCGTACTACGAAGGGATAATCGGCCGGATTCGTTACGCGAAAGTCGATCACTGCCACCGAGCTGTGCTCGTCGAGCGGAGCCGTGCGCACCTTCAGAACCCGCCCCGTCACCTGGATGTGGGCGCCGCGCTGCGTGTAGAACACGCCGGCAACCAGAATCGCGATGGCCGCCAGTCCGATGCCGAAGCCGAGATACAGCGGGTTTTTCATGCCGACACAATCGATTGTAATAGATGATATGGAGTGGACGAGCCAGACCGGGCGCAAACTCGTGTTACGCGAAGGCGATATCACCCGCTTCCCCGCCGATGCGATCGTCAACGCAGCCAACTCGGCCCTGGCCGGCGGTGGCGGCGTGGATGGCGCCATCCATCGCGCCGGCGGCCCCGAGATCATGCGCGCGCTCGACCGCATCCGCCCTCGGACCGGCGGCTGCCCAACCGGCAGCGCGGTAGCCACCGGCGCCGGAGAACTGCCGGCCCAGTACGTGTTTCACGCCGTCGGCCCGGTCTATCGGGACGGTCGCCACGGAGAGCCCGATCTGCTGGCTTCCTGCTATCGCAAGTGTCTGGAATTGGCCGACGAGCGTAACGTGGCAACCATCACATTCCCAGCGATCAGCACCGGCGTGTACGGCTATCCGATCGGAGAAGCCGCTAAGATCGCGCTGGCCGAGGTCGCCGCACACTTCAAGAAGCCGGAAAGTACCGTGCGCGAAGCGATCTTCGTTCTGTTCGGCCGCCCCGCGTATGATGCCTTCGTCGCGGCGCTTAAGAAGCTGCCCCGCTGACCGCCGCATTCATCTCTTCTACCAGGCGCCGCACCAGTTCGCCCGCCGGGAGGGCGCGCGCCCGTGCCACGCCCTGTCCCGCCCACAACGAGAGATGCCCGGCGTCGCCCGCCTCCGCCGCCGCCTTCCGCATCGGCCGCGTCAGCGTGTTCTGTAGCGGGTACGACAGAATCTGGTCTTCCTGCCCTTCGAGCCGCGCGATGAATTCGTTCTTCAGACCGCGCGCAGGCCGTCCCGAAAACGCGCGCGTCACCACAGTAGTGTCTTCCCGGGCGTTGAGAATCGCGCGCTTGTACGCCTCCGAAGCTCCCGATTCGGGACAAGCCAGAAACGCCGTGCCGAGTTGCGCCGCCGCCGCGCCGGCTTCCAGCGCCCGCGCGATGTCGCGCCCGTCCATCAACCCGCCCGACGCGATCACCGGCAGCGGAACCGCCGCCACGATGCCGCGCACCAGAGCCAGCGTCGGCACCATCGAATTCTCGAACGTGTCGGCAAATGTTCCCCGATGCGCCCCGGCCTCGGCCCCCTGCGCCACAATCCCATCGACACCGGCGGCATGGAGCAGCCGCGCCTCCTGCACCGTCGTCGCGGTTCCCATGACGAAAACTCCGCGTTCTTTGAGCCGCGCGAGGATTCCGGCCGGCGGAATTCCGAAGGTGAAACTGAACACGGCCGGCAGCGCCTCAAGCACGGCCTCGATCTCCGCCGGGAACGGATCGGATGCAGGTGGCGGCGCTTGCGGCGGCGCCAGGCCAAACCGCGAGTGGATTTCGTTCATGACCGCCAGCATCGGCCCCGGCTCCACATGACGTTGCCGTCCATAATCCAGCGCAAACAAGTTGACGTTAAATGGCTTACTGGTCAGCGCGCGAACCCGCCGTATGTCGTCCGCGATGCGCTGCGGCGCAAGATACGCCGCGCCCAGCGACCCAAGCCCGCCGGCGTTTGAAACCGCTGCCGCCAGCTCCGGGCACGACGGTCCGCCCGCCATGGGTGAGAGAAGAATCGGGTGCTCGATTCCGAGTCGCCGGAGTAAAGCGTTGGCCGCTGGCATGGCTTCATTCTCCCAAATACCCGCAATCTGACGCCGTTCGTTTCGTCCTGATACCCGTCCCCCCTTTGCGCCACGCTATAATCGCTTCGGATGGACGTCTACGAGGAACTAGTGCGTCTGCGCAGCCTGGGGCAGAAGTGCGCCATCGCCACCATCGTCGAGGTGCGCGGCTCCATCCCCAGCTACGAAAGCGCCAAGATCCTGGTGCGCGAAGACGGCTCCATGATCGGCACCATCGGCGGCGGCTGCGTCGAAGCCGAGGTCTGGACCGCCGCGCGCGAAGTCATCGAAACCGAAAA
>CAYTJD010000081.1:0-21907 GCA_964438005.1 uncultured Solibacteraceae bacterium
GGGCGGCGTTGGCGAATCCGGGAGCCGGCCAATACCTGCAACTCGATTGCAAAAAGGTCTTGCAATTCCTTTTAGAATTGGCGTATCGTATTCTTTTCTGCAAGTGAGTTGCAGAAGCAAAAGGCCTCGTGAAGCGGGCGCGCTCCGCCTGGGCTTTTGCGGTCTCACGATCGACGCGTGAACTTTCTTGAGGTGACGTGTGTCTTCTCGTTGGTACGCCGCAGTGCTCCTGCTTCTGGTTCCCTTCGCGCGGGCGGGTGAGGGGCCGTTCTTCATCACCTATACACACCAGATGGAAGAGCCGGGAAATCTGGAGGTCGCGACAAAAAACATGACCGCCTCGGCCGGCGGCAGCCGCTGGCTGGCCGGCGCGCTGGAGCTGGAATACGGGGCCAAGGGATGGTGGACTACGGAGTTTTACTTCGACGGCCAAGCCGCGGGGAGCGGCGGCTCCGTGTTCACCGGTTACCGCTGGGAAAATCGTTTCCACCTGGTGCCGCACGAGCATTGGATCAATCCCGTTCTGTATCTGGAATTCGAAAACATCAATGGCGCCGATCGCACGCTGCTCGAAGTGGTGAACCACGATGGCGAAGACGACCTGGCCCGACCCGTGACTATGGCGCGGGGCGAGAAGAAACGCGAAATCGAGGCCAAGCTGATTCTGGGCAGCCAATTCAAAGGCTGGACGCTGGCTGAAAATTTCATTGCCGAAAAAAACGTGCGGCATGAACCCTACGAGTTCGGCTACGCCATTGGCATCACCCGGCCGCTGGCGCTGGCCGCTACTCCGGAGCGCTGCCAAGTCTGCCGGGAAAACTTCCAGCTGGGAGTGGAACTATATGGCGGGCTCGGCACGCACGACCAGTTCGGCTTGCCCGGCACTTCGCATTATGTGGCGCCCGTGGTGTCCTGGACGCTCGCCAACGGCACCGAGTTCCGCATCTCGCCCGGATTCGGCGTCACGCCGGGCAGCGCTGCGATGCTGTGGCGGTTCGGCGTTTCGTATGAAATCGACCAATTCGGGCGATCGATCCGAAACCTCTTCCGAGGTCTGCCATGAAAAAGCGGCGATTCGCAATCTGCGCCCTCGCTCTGGCAAATTCCTGGGCTGCCGCAGGCAGCCTCTGGCAACGGGCGCCGGCGCGCGCCGCGCACCTCCACAATCCGCGCGCCTCCGATCAGACCGCGCGGCGCGCCGGAGCGAAACTGTACGAGCGCGAATGCGCCTCGTGTCATGGAGCGGCGCGCCTGGGGAGCGCTCAAGCCCCGCCTCTCGATCGCGCCGATATTCGGAGCGCCCCGCCCGGAGCGCTCTTCTGGGTGCTGCGCAACGGATCTTTGCGAAAAGGCATGCCCTCGTTCGCGCACTTGCCGGAGCCGCAACGCTGGCAGATCATCGTCTTCCTGCAGACTCAGGGACAAGCGCCGAGCATCGCGCCACCGCAAAGCATAATTCTTGACAAAACCTCATATTAGATATAATCTAAACAGGTCATGGACGCCGGGGCGATCAAGCGGTCCTTGCAGGGCAGCGGGCTGCGGTGCACGCCGCAGCGCTACGCCCTAATGGCATTCTTGATGGAGCAGAACAGCCATCCCACGGCTGCGGAAATCTTCGAGGCTGTGAATAGCGCGGATCCGCGCTGCTCCAAGGCCACAACATATAACAATCTGCGGGACTTGGTGCAGGCGGGGCTGGTGCGGGAAGTGGCGGTCGAGGGCCGGGCGGCGCGATTCGATGCCAAAGGCATGCGGCATCACCACTTCATCTGCGACCGCTGCGGCAATGTGGAGGACATGGAGTGGTACGACGTGCCCAGACCAGCCTCGCGCTCTCTCGGGAAGCGGATTCTTCGCGAAAGCGAGCTCATTTTCCGGGGGCTCTGTTCGAAGTGTGGTCCCCGGCGCGCTTCCCGCTGAGTGGCGGCGGCGTTGTTTTGACAAATCGATGAATTTGAAGGAGGAGAAGAACTTGTCAACCGAAACCAAGTGCCCCGTGATGCACACGGCGGCCGGAACCCACACGAATGCAGACTGGTGGCCGAACCAGCTGAACCTGAAGATTCTGCACCAGCACTCGTCTCTGTCCGATCCCATGGACAAGAGGTTCAATTACGCGAAAGAATTCAAGAGCCTCGACCTGAATGCGGTCGTCAAGGACCTCCATGCCGTGATGACGGACTCGCAGCCCTGGTGGCCGGCCGACTTCGGCCACTACGGACCGTTATTTATTCGCATGGCGTGGCACAGTGCCGGCACATACCGCATCGCCGACGGCCGCGGCGGGGCGGGCTCCGGCGAACAACGCTTTGCGCCCCTCAATAGCTGGCCCGACAATGTGAACCTCGATAAGGCGCGCCGCCTGCTTTGGCCGGTCAAGCAGAAGTATGGCAAGAAACTCTCCTGGGCCGACCTGATGGTTCTGGCCGGCAACGTCGCCCTGGAATCCATGGGCTTCAAGACCTTCGGGTTCGGGGGCGGGCGCGAGGATGTCTGGGAGCCTTCCGAAGACACGTTCTGGGGACCGGAAGGCAAATGGCTGGGCGACGAGCGGTACCGGGGCAATCGCCAGCTCGACAATCCCCTCGGCGCTGTACAGATGGGCCTGATTTATGTAAACCCGGAAGGGCCCAACCAAAAACCGGATCCCCTCGCCGCGGCGATCGATATCCGCGAGACATTCGCGCGCATGGCGATGAATGACGAGGAGACGGTGGCGCTGATTGCCGGCGGGCACACATTCGGCAAAACCCACGGCGCGGCCGACCCGAACAAGTATATCGGCCCCGAGCCCGAAGCGGCGCCCATCGAGTTGCAAGGCTTGGGATGGAAAAACACGTTTGGCAACGGCCACGGCGGCCAAACGATCGGCAGCGGGTTGGAGGTGACGTGGACCACGACCCCGGTGAAGTGGAGCAACAACTACCTGGAAAACCTGTACGGCTACGAGTGGGAACTGACCAAGAGCCCGGCAGGCGCGCATCAGTGGAGGCCGAAAGGCGGCGCCGGCGCCGGCACGGTTCCGGATGCCCACGATTCGTCCAAGCGCCACGCTCCGACGATGCTGACCACCGACCTCTCTTTGCGGATGGACCCAATCTATGGGCCGATCTCGAAGCGCTTCCTCGATCATCCGAAGGAGTTGGCGGCGGCCTTCTCCAAAGCTTGGTTTAAGCTAACGCACCGCGACATGGGGCCGATCTCGCGCTACCTGGGCCCGCTGGTGCCCAAAGAGGCCCTGCTGTGGCAAGACCCGGTTCCCGCCGTCGATCATAAATTAGTCGGCGAGAAGGATATTGCTTCTCTGAAGTCGAAGATCCTCGCCTCGGGGCTGTCGATCTCGCAACTGGTGGGGACGGCCTGGGCGTCGGCGGCCACTTTCCGCGGCTCCGACAAGCGCGGGGGGGCCAACGGCGCGCGCATTCGCCTCTCTCCGCAAAAAGACTGGGAAGTGAACCAGCCGGCGGCGTTGGCGAAAGCCCTGAAGAAGCTGGAGGCGATCCAAAAGGAATTCAACGCCGCGCAGGCCAAGTCCAATGGAAAAGGCAAGAAGGTGTCGCTGGCCGACGTGATCGTGTTGGGCGGCTGCGCGGCCGTCGAAGAAGCCGCGAAACGGGCCGGCCACAAAGTGACCGTGCCCTTCTCCCCGGGCCGCACCGATGCAACGCAGAAGCAAACCGATGTGGCTTCGTTCGCGGTTTTGGAGCCGAAAGCGGACGGTTTCCGCAACTACCAGCGCAACGGAGACGCAAGACCAGCCGAGGAATCTCTGGTGGATAAGGCGCAGTTGCTGAAGCTGACCGCCCCCGAGATGACGGTTCTCATCGGCGGCATGCGCGCCCTGAATGCCAACTTCGGCGAGTCCAGGCACGGCGTCTTCACCGACCGCCCCGAGACGCTGACGAATGATTTCTTCGTCAACCTGCTCGACATGAACACGAAGTGGCAACCCACATCCGACGCCGTGTTTGAAGGCCGCGATCGCGCGACCGACAAAGTGAAGTGGACCGCCACCCGAGTCGACCTGGTATTCGGTTCCAACTCCCAGCTCCGGGCCCTGGCCGAAGTCTACGCCTCTAACGACGCGAAGAAGACCTTCGTGAACGACTTCGTGGCGGCGTGGGACAAGGTGATGAACCTCGACCGCTACGATTTGGCGTGAAACCCGGTGCGCGCGGGGCAGACGGCGGTTCTCTGGTCGTCTGCCCCCTGCGCCATTCTCTTTCAAGACCGTATCCTGTCGATCAGCGTGGCAATCCCTCAGCGTAGAATGGCTCCATGACGAGCTGGCCGCAAGATGTCCGGTATGCGATCCGGCTCTTCGGAAAGGCGCCCGGCTTCACGGCCATCGCCGTTCTCACGCTGGCGCTCGGCATCGGCGCCAACACTACGCTGTTTTCGGTGGTGAACGGCGTATTGCTCAATCCTCTGCCTTATCCCCACAGCGAACAACTCGCGGCGGTGTATGCGAGTACGCCGGGCGTGGACCGGGGCCCGGTCGTTTATCTGAATTTCCTCGACTGGCAGCGTCAAAACCAAAGCTTCTCTTCCCTGGCGGTTTACCGCAACCAGGATTACAACCTGAGCGGAACGGGCGAGGCGGCGCGGCTGAGCGGCTTGATGGTCTCGGCGGATTTCTTCTCCACTCTCGGAGTTCCGCCGGTTCTCGGCCGCGCGTTCCGCGCCGATGACGACCAGCTCGGAGCCGCTCCGGTGGTGATTCTCGGCGGCGGCTTCCATGCCCGCAAATTCGGCTCTTCGCCCGGCACGATCGGCAAAGCGATCACCCTGAACGGTGTGTCGTACACCATCGTCGGTGTGGTTCCCGCGAGCTTTACTTTTTATGGCCGCGAACGGGACGTCTACGTGCCGATCGGCCAGTGGAACGACCCCTCCTTCCGCGACCGCCGGATTTCGGTGAGCGCGCACGCGGTCGGCAGGCTGAAACCCGGCGCCACCGTGCGAGAAGCGCAAGCCGACATGGATGTGGTGGCAAACAACCTGGCCGCCACCTTTCCGGTAGCCAACAAGCAGACCGGCATTCGCCTGGTTTCGCTGAAGGAAGATATCATCGGCGACGTCCAGCCATTCCTCCTGCTGCTGCTCGCCGGTGTCGGCTTCCTCCTGTTGATCGCCTGCGCGAACGTGGCGAATCTGCTGCTGGCGCGTTCGATGAGCCGGTCGGGCGAGTTGGCGGTGCGGGTCGCGCTGGGCGCCGGCCCGTGGCGCGTGCTTAGGCAGCTAGCCGCCGAAAGCGTTTTGCTGGCAGGCTCGGGAGGGGCGCTGGGACTCACGCTCGCATCCGTGGCTTTGCACGCCGCGGGTCAGACTTTGCCCGCCACCTTGCCGCGTGTGGACGAAGTCTCGCTCGATGGCCGGGTCCTTCTGTTCACGCTGGCGATCTCGGCCTTCTCGGCGATGGTATCCGGATTGGCGCCGGCGCTCAAAGGCTCGAACGTAAATCTCGCCGAGATCCTCAGAGAGAGCGGCCGCGGCTCCGTGGGATCGCGCCACCGGCTGCAGAAGACATTGGTGGCCGTCGAAGTCGCCCTCGCCCTGGTGCTGCTGGCCGGAGCCGGGCTGATGGTGCGCAGTCTCCAGGCGCTGTGGCGCGTCGATCCCGGCTTTCATCCCGATCACGCCGTCACCTTCAATCTCTCCATTCCTGCCACTCCCGGGACCACTTCCGCGGAGACCCGGGCCCGCCTCCGCGCGCTCGACGAACGGTTGAGCGCCATCCCTGGCGTGCAGGCGGTTTCCGTCACCCTCGGTTCCCGGCCGATGATCCACGATTCCTCGCTGCCCTTTTGGATCGAAGGAAGGCCCCGGCCTGCTAATGAAAACGAAATGCCGCAGGCGCTGTTTTACCTGGTGGAAGCCGGTTTTGAAAAAGCGATGGGCGTCACTCTCGAACGCGGGCGCTTTGTCAGCCCGAGCGACAGTGAGAACAGCCCGGTTGTGATCGATATCGATGATGCTTTCGCGCGCACCTATTTTCCGCGGGAAGATCCCGTCGGCAAGCGAGTTCATCTGCAGCAATTTGACAAGGAGGCCGAAGTCATCGGGGTGGTCCGGCATATCAAGCAGTGGGGGCCGGGAGGCGATCGCCCGTCCGAAATCCAAGCCCAGTTCTTTTATCCGTTTATGCAGCTTCCCGAACCATTGATGCCGATGGCGGCCGGCGGCGTCGCCGTGGTATTACGGACTGCGGGCGATCCGGCCGCCGAGATGGGCCTGGTTCGAACGGCCGTGCAGAAGCACGATTCTCGCGAAGTCGTCTACGGCATTCAGACCCTCGGCAGCGTCATCGAAGGCTCCTTAAGCGCGCGCCGAATCACCATGATTCTCCTGGGTCTGTTCGCGGCGCTCGCGCTACTCCTTGCGGCTGTGGGCATTTACGGCGTCATCTCGTTCCTCGTCGCGCAGCGCACGCATGAAATCGGAGTCCGGATGGCGCTCGGCGCACAATCCGCGGATGTGGTGCGGCTCGTGCTCGGCGAGTGCCTGCGGATGGCGCTCACCGGCGTGATCGCCGGCGCCGCCGCTGCCTCCGCATTGACACGGCTCATGGCCAGCCAACTGTTCGGCGTCGGCCCGGAGGATCCGTTGACCTTCGTCGCGGTTGCGGCCGTGTTGACCTTGATCGCGCTCGCCGCCTGTTGCGTGCCGACGCGCCGTGCCATCCGCTTCGATCCAATGGCGGCTCTGCGGCACGAATAGCCACGATCCATGGGGTAAACACCGATTCCGTTCGGCGGCGGGATCTTATATAATCCTCCACCGATCGGGGATTTCGCCCGCATTTCCGGGCGATTCGGAAAAGAGGGGTCACATGAAGAATTCGAATTGGCGCAAGCTGTGCGCCGTGGCATGCGCGATTTTCACGAGTCACCTGCTTGCCCAATCGGCCGGCACGGGTGCTCTGGTCGGGACCGTCACGGATGCCGGCGGCGGTGTTCTTCCCGGCGCAGCAGTCACCTTGACGAGCACCGACACCAATCAAACGCGCACCGTGATGACGGGCGCCGACGGAGTCTACAAATTTTCCCTTCTGCCGCCGGGAACCTATCGCGTGCGATTCAGCGCGACCGGGTTCAAAACGGCGGAGGTATCCTCGGTTGTCGTCAGTGTGACCGAAACTCCGGTGTTGGACCGCACGCTCGAAGTTGGCTCGCAAAGCGAGCAAGTGACTGTCGAATCGCAGGTCGAAACCCTGCAAACCGCGACCTCGACGCTGGGCAACACGGTTGGCACGCGCACGGTGACTCAACTGCCCCTCAGTAGCCGCAACTATACGCAGATCATCGCGCTCTCGGCCGGTACCAACACCACCGCGAATAACGCGACGGCGCTCGGCAAGGGCACACAGAACATGAGCGTCAACGGCAACGATCCCGGCCAGAACAATTTCCAGATGGACGGCGTCAACATCACCAACTTCGCCAACAGCGGCAGCGCCAACGACGCCAGCCTGTACACGGGCGTCGGCATTCCCAGCCCCGACGCGCTGCAGGAGTTCAAAGTGCAGACCTCCACGTATGACGCGAGCTACGGGCGGAATCCGGGCGCCAACGTGAACGTGGTGACCAAGTCCGGCTCGAACCAATATCACGGAACGGCCTTCGAGTTCCTGCGCGACTCCATTTTTAACGCCAACGATTTCTTCTACAATCGCAACAATCCCGCCAGCGCCACCACCAAACAGATCCTGAATCAGAACCAGTTTGGCGGTGTGCTGGGCGGACCGATTAAGAAGGACAAGTTTTTCATCTTCGGCAGCTACCAGGGAACCCGTCAGAAAAATGGGCTTGCCCCGCAGGGCGTGACCACCGCGCTGCTGCCGCCGATCCCTGGCGGCGACCGTTCCGCGCCCGGATTCGCCGCCGCGCTGGGAGCCGCGAGTTGCCCGCAGAATCATCCCGGCGACAACAATTTCCGCACCCCGAGCGGCAGCCAGAACGTTTTGTGCGATGGCTCCAACATCAATCCGGTTGCGCTGAATATTCTCAACATCAAGTTGCCGAACGGCCAGTATTACATCCCGTCTTCCGGCGTCGCGGGCTACCGGCAGGCCACCTTTACCAGCCCGGCCATCTATAACGGAGACCAGGGGCTCATCAACGGAGATTACCTGATCAACGCCAAGAACAGTCTGGCGGCCCGCTGGTTCTATACCAACGATCCCCAGATCGCGCCTCTGGGCGGCCAACTCCCCGGCGCCGCGAACTACTTGGGTTTCGATAACGTGAATGCCGTTCTGAAACTGACCACGGTCGCCAGTAATACCATCGTGAACGAAGCGCGCATTTCGATGCAGCGGAATCTCGCGCAGACGGGAGCTCAGGCGCCTCCGGGCGTTACCAATGCAGCTTTGGGCATCACACCGAATGTCCCTGGTGTCGATTTACCCCCGCCGTTTACCATCTCGGCCAGCGGCTTTACGATTCTTGGCGGCATCAACAACGGCACCTACAGCGTGACCAACCAGAGGCAAATCGCCGATCAGGTTTCGATTTCGCGCGGCCGTCACACCATGCGTGTCGGCTTCGAATGGGAACGGAACGACTGGCCCATTACCTGGTCGGGTACCCGCGGCAATTTCTACGTCGGCAGTTTCAACGATCTTCTGGTGGGCGGGCCCCAAAACACCGCCACCGGACAGCCCGGCAACATCAATCAGTGCCTGTTCTGTACGCGCAGCGCTCCGCAGGGAATCGTCCACGGCTACAGCGCGCCGGGTGGCAGCGCCTTCTTCCAGGACGATTTCAAACTCAACTCCCGCCTCACGCTGAACCTCGGTGTTCGTTGGGAGTACAACGGAGCCCTCACCGACAAGTACGGCAACCTCACGCAGAGTTGGGTGAGCCGCATCGCCGCCGTGCCGCTGCCACCGAGCGCTCCTACCACTTCGGGCCCGGCCGTCAGCCAGTGGGTGGTTCCGAACAACTATCTCGACCACTATCCGAAGCCGCCGGACGGCGTGCTCGTCAATTCGCAAAAGTCGGCGTTGCGCGAGCGCGCGCCGCTCAGCAACTTCGGCCCGCGTCTGGGATTCGCGTATCAGGCCAACAGCAAGCTGGTGGTCCGCGGCGGTGTCGGTATCTTCTATGACCGCGTCGGCGGCGACCGGATCGTCTACTCGGTCGAACAGGGGAATCCCTATTCCGCCACGATCGACTTCAACTCGTTCAATAACCTGAGTCTGGCGAATCCGTTCCCGGCCACGCCGGTGCTCGGCTCATTCTCATCCCGCTATATCAATTTCACGCCCGCTTGTACCGCGAACTCGACGCTTCCTGGTTGCACGTCAAACCTGAACGTTCCGTTCCTCGACGAGGTCATTCATACACCGCTAGTCCGGCAATACAACCTGGGAATCCAGTATGAGTTTGCGCGCCAATGGGTACTGGAAGCCGGTTTTGTCGGCTCCAGTTCCATCAACTTGATGGAGCAGTATCACAACAACAATACGGCACAACTCGCCAGCGCCGCCAACCCGATCAACGGCATCACGACCAACACCACCGGCAACGTCGCGTTCCGCGTGCCGTATCTCGGCTATCAGGCGGTGGGCGTCCGCGGAACGGCGTTTGACGCCTACGCCAACTACACCAGCTTGCAGGTGACCGTGCGCAAGCAATTTTCACGGGGCTTCACGTTCCAGGGGGCGTACACGTGGAGCAAGGACATGACGGTGGAATACAACGATGTCGCCAACAGTAACTACGCGGGCAATCTCGCGCAGCAGTACGGCCCCGCCACCTTCAGCCGTCCGCAGCGGTTCGTGGCGAACTACAGTTACGACCTTCCGTTCAAGTCGCAGTCGAGCTTCCTGCAGAAGGTGATCGGCGGCTGGAACGTCTCTGGCGTGACCGTGGTGCAGGGCGGCTCACCGATGACCATCGCCGACCAGACGGCCGGCACGCTGTTCGGCACCAGCGGCACCAGCCAGGCTGGGTTCGGCCGCGCCCAGATCGCGCCCGGCATGACATATGCCAACATCGCGACATCCGGCGGAGTCGAGGACCGGCTGGGAGGCGCCAGCGGCGGTCCGGGCTGGTTCAACAAAGCGGCCTTTGTCGCTCCGCCGGCGATGTCTCCGGCAGGAACGGTTTACTACTCCACGGCGTCCGCTTCAGGCCAGGCGCAGTGCGCCGCGGCGAATCCCGGCATCACGTGCGGCACGCTGTACGGCAACAGCGGATCGGGCATCATCTCCGGACCCGGCCAATTCAATTTCGATCTTTCGATTCTGAAGACCACGACCATCCGGGAGCGCCACACGATCCAATTCCGCGCCGAATTCTTTAACGCCTTCAACCACGCGCAGTTCACCAACCCGAACTACGGCCAGGGCGCCATCTACGCTCTCCCGAATTTCGCAGCGGGCAACTTCGGCCAGATCACTTCGACGAGCGTGAACCCACGCATCGTCCAGTTGGCGCTGAAGTACATCTTTTGACGCAGGGAAGCCGGAAATCGGGTCGCGGATAGACCACAAGAAACAATTGCGGTCGCGCGCTTGCATCATTCGGGCCGCCAATGCTACCTTCGTCTCACAGCAATGGGTCCAGGGCCTACTATCACTCTCCATGTGCCGGGTCCGCTCCGCGCGTATTGTGACGGTGCGGCGCAACTGACGATTGCGGCGGCCACCGTGCGCGCCGCGCTCGAGGAACTGGAGCGAAGCCAGGCGGCTTTGTATCGCAATGTCTGTGACGAAACGGGGAAGTTGCGCCGGCACCTGAACGTATTCGTGAACTCGGACAATGTGCGCGATCTCGACGGTGTCAATACGAAGCTGACGGCCGGGGACGTGGTCACGATTCTACCGGCGGTATCGGGAGGGTAAAGATGGCAGATCGAGTCATTCTCACAATTGGCACCAAGAAAGGCGTCTTTGTCGCCGACGCCGCGAAGCCCAGGCGCAGTTTCACGCTGCGCGGGCCTTTCGGTTCCGGCGTTCCGGTGTACTCCACGCTGATCGATACGCGCGGCGCGCCGCGGATCTATGCTTCGAGCTGCAATCCGTTTTTTGGCATGAAGGTACTGCGTTCGACGAACCTGGGGAAGACCTTCACCGAGACGAAAGCGGCGCCGGCATTTCCCAAGGACGACGGGCGCGCGCTGGCCAACATCTGGGCCATCGAGCCGGGTCCGGGCAAGAAGGAGCTGTGGTGCGGCGTGGAGCCGGCGTCGTTATTCCGCAGCGCGGATGGCGGCGATTCGTGGGAAATGGTGCCCGGCATCTGCAACCATGAGCACGCGCGCAAATGGAACCCCGGCGGCGGCGGGCTGTGCCTGCACACCATAGTCCGGGATGGAAACCGCGTGCACCTGGCCATCTCGACCGGCGGTCATTATTTAAGCGAAGACGGCGGTGTCACCTTCAAGGCCTCCAATCAAGGCGTCGGCGCCGGCTTCGCGCCCGACCCCTATCCAGAGTTCGGCCAGTGCGTGCACAAGATCGCGCGGCACGACGCGGCGCCGGGCCGGCTCTACATGCAGAACCACGGTGGCTGGGCGGAGTGGACCGGGCCGGGCGGGCCGCGGCCCCATATCGGCGTGCTGCGAAGCGATGACTACGGCCACTCGTGGCGGTCGATCGCCAAGGGATTGCCGTCGGATTTCGGATTTCCTATCGTGATTCACCCGCACGATCCCGACACGGTCTACGTGATGCCCCTCGAACCATCGACGCGCTCCTGTCCGGGCGCCGCCCCCGCGGTTTGGCGAAGCGAAACCGCCGGCGATTCCTGGACCCGGCTCTCGCGCGGGCTCCCGAAAAAGCAAAGCTACTTCACGGTGCTGCGCGACGGCATGGACATCGACCGGCTCAAAACGCCCGCGCTCTACTTCGGCACCACGACCGGCCAGTTGTGGATCGGCAGAGAGGGCGGGGAGCAGTGGGAGTGCCTCTTTGATTCGCTGCCGCCGATTCACAACGTCAAGGTCGCGGTTGTGTGAAGCCGAAGTACTCGGAATTGAGATCGGGATACTCGCCTTCCGCGTAACATAAGAGACTGTGAAGGCCGCAGGCAAAGCTGGAATCGTCGTTGGCGGGTACGCCGCGGCCTTTCTGTTGGCGTCCGCCGCCGTGGCGATCCGGCTGTGGATGACTGCCAAGAACCCGGATGCCGCGGCATCCTCCGGCATGTCCGCCTTCGGCGACTCAATCTTGTTCGTCTTCGTATTCGGGGCCGCCGCGCTCGTGCCAACCGGGCTTGTACTCTTTTTCTTGCGGCCGGTGCGGCTCTTCTGGACCGTGGCTTCGATGGGCGCACTGGTATTCGCCGCGACCGGCATCGGCGCCTCCCTCCTGTTCTGGACAACCCGCTCCCAGCCGCCTGGGACTTCGCTCCTCGCCCAAGCGGCGGCATTGTCGCTGGAACGCATCATCGTGGCGCCGTTGTTTACAGCCGCCTTCCTGGTTTGCGCCGGTTTTGCGCCTGCCACCCGCCCGCGCCGCGCCTTTGCCCTCGCCGCCCTATGCGAAGGAGGAGCCGCTGCCCCGTTTTTTCTTTGGATCCTCTACCACCTTGTGTCGACGTGAAGCGCGCTCCCGGACCATTAAGTTGGCCGGAACGAGCCTTCCCCCCATCCGAGGTCTCGGTTTCTTGCTATCTTGGACTACCAGCGCGGCGACGGCTCGTCGCGAACGTCACGCGGCGGAGGTGGCTTTGTGAAGAAGATTCGAGGGTGTGTCCTGCTGCTTACTGCCCTTCCCGTGGTCTCGCAGGAGCCGAAGCCCCTGCCGCCGGACATCAACGCCGTGACGCTCTCCCGCCTGCCTCCGGTCACTGCGGCGGACCTGGACCCGGAGGGGCAGCGTCTCCTGGCGGCGCGCCCCAACTTCAAACCAGCGCCCGGACCGACTCACATCACCGTCTACAGCCCGAGGGAGCTCGATCTGGGGATCCCCTCCGGCGAGAAGAGCCCCGTGGGGCCTCGCTACTTTCAGCTCTCCGCGCTGATCGCCGCCAGGGAGAGCGACCAGCAATACGAATGGTCCTCGCACGAGCCGGCCGGCCGCCGTCAAGGCTTGGAGCAAGCCGTCATCGATGTCGTCAAGTACAACCGGGACGTGGCGGGCCTGTCCGACAAGGACGCCACGCTGATCACGTTCGGGCGCGCGCTGTTTCGCGAGCATCGCGTCAGCAGTGAACTTTGGCAAAAGATGATGACCCATTTCGGGCGGCAGCGGACGGTGCAGCTCATGATGATCATGGGCGATTACTACCGTGTGGCCCTCATGCTGAACGCCGTCGATCAGCACCTGCCGCCCAGCCGCGAGGCGCTGCTGCCGCCATTGACCCGCTGATCCTCCCGGGTCGCGCGGTTTTTCAGGATTCGGATCCACGGGCCCGCTCTGAACCCAGCGGCCTTTCAGTACACGTCGAGATCCTTGCCAATCACGAAGTTTCCCGAGTACTGCAAGCCAATCTCCTTTTGGAGCACATCGGGCGTCGAGTGAAGTTCTCCCGTGGTCAGCACAGCAGATGGATTCGCCGAGCCTTGGGCACCGGGCCAGCCGGATATCCACGCGTGGTAGACAATAAGCAGACGCGGCCTGGCCCGGGCCGCCAATGCCGCGAGTTGTCCCGAGGTCGTGTGATTCTTCGCGCCGAATGCGTGGGAGCCCGCCGGCAGCCTGGCGAACAACTCTTCCGTTCGTGCCTCATGGATCAAAACATCACAGCCGTTGCAGGCCTTGATGGTTTCGTCCGTCGGATTGGTATCGCCAGAGATGACAACGCTGCGGTCCGGTGTGTCAAACCGGTATCCGTAGCTCTCCAGCGCGTGTTTCGTCGGGAATGCGGTGACCCTGATTTTGGTGTCCTGGAAAATCACTCCGGATTTGATCTCATGCGCATTCACACGCCAGCCAGTGGGGTTTGCGCGCTGGTCGCCCTCCGCATTAGTCCGTGCTTCAATGTCAACCCGATAGGCTTGCAGAATGTGTTCGGTCATCGACCGGAGTCCGGCCGGACCGTACACTTCGAGGGGAGTCCGGCGGCCGGCGGTCCAACCGGTCAAGATGAGGTCGGGATAACCCGCTGTGTGGTCAGAGTGGAGGTGCGTCGCAAAAGCGACCTTTAGATTCGCGGGCTCGAGCGCTGCGATGTGGCGGTCGAGGGCGGCTGCCTTGGCGCGGCGCACGACACCCGGTCCGAAATCGATGAGATAAACGCGATCGTCCACAACGATGGCAGTCGCCGGGCCGGAACGGTCGGGGTCCGGCACCGGCGTCCCCGTCCCGAGCAGCACCACTCTTGTTCGAGGTGGGTGTTGTTTCGGTTGGGTCGCTACCTGCTGGGCCGAGGCTGCCAGCGCTCCCAGCAGCAAGGCAGAATGGCACCAGACCTGAGTGACTTTCATTCAGCCCTCCGGTTACCAGGAAGCATAGCACGCCGCCAACAGCGGCCTCGTTGCCGTGTGTCTGTGCCCACAAGCCGTGTCGGCGCGTCACGAAGGAAGCGCTTTGCAGCCGCGAAATCAACCCTTCTACTTTGGGCAGCAAAGTGCTTGACGGTTTTCATGATTCTCCGCATCGCCGCCATCGCCGCTATCTTTATCTGCGCCAGCGTCGCCTGGATCATCCTGGGCGCCACCATCGACCATCGCACCGGCGAATTCGACGACCGGCTGCGTCCGGGAGTCGCCTCCATCTGGGGCGCCCCGCAGGAGCAGGGGCCGCCGTCCGCGTCCTACGAACGAACTGACGAGGAGAACGTCGAGACCAAAACCGACGGCCGTACCACCACGCGGATCGAGAAGCGCCGAACCATGGTTCCTCTGCCGCTGGACGCCAGCCGCGTCAACGCGGACCTGAAGCTGGAATACCGGCAGAAGGGGCTCCTTTGGTACAGCACCTACGTGGTCGATTTCGAAGGTGCGTACACGTTCCGAAACACCACGGACCAACCGCAGGCCGTGACCTTCCGGCTCCAGTTTCCCGCCGAGCACGCCATTTACGACGGGTTCGTTTTCGAAGTCAACGGACGTCCGCTGCCGGTGGCCAACGACAAGCAAGGCGCGGCCGGCTTGGCCCAGCTGGGTCCGCGCGAAACGGCGTCGCTGCGGATTGTGTACCGGTCGCACGGTCTGGAGAGTTGGCGCTATCGCCTCGGCGATGAGGTGAGCCCAGTGCGCGACTTCGCGCTTCGGGTCCAGACCAATTTCAAAGACATCGATTTTCCGCTGAACGCGCTGGCGCCCACGGAAAAGCGCGAGACAGGCGCGGGCTGGGCGCTTACCTGGAATTACGCGAACCTGATCAGCGGATTCCAGATCGGCATCACAATGCCCGAAAAACTGCAGCCGGGGCCGCTGGCCGGACAGATCAGTTACTTCGCTCCGGTCTCGCTGTTCTTGTTCTTCTTCGTGGTATTCGTCATTACAGCCATACGGTCGATCGAACTCCATCCCATGAACTACTTCTTCCTGGCTGCGGCTTTCTTCGCCTTCCATCTGCTGCTGGCCTATCTTGTGGATCACATTTCCATCCACTTCGCTTTCCTGGTCTGTTCGGCGATCTCGGTTTTTCTGGTAGTGAGTTATCTGCGAGTGGTAGTCGGGCCGCGATTCGCGCTGTTGGAAGCCGGGGGCGCTCAGTTCATCTATCTTGTGTTATTCTCTTATGCGTTTTTCCTTCACGGCTTTACCGGCCTGGCCGTGACGGTGGGCTGCATCGTAACGCTGTTTGTCGTGATGCAGACGACCGCGCGCATCCGATGGGCCGATCATTTTCGGCGCTCGGAAACAGATCCTTACCGGCCAGAAGGGTTCCCAGCGGATAGGCGTTTGTAGAGAAAGATGGTGAGGAGGATGAACCCAGGGAGTCCGTAGGCGAAGGCGAAAGACAGCGTCACAGAGAAGGTCGTCCCGGTTACGGGCGAATCGGGCCGGTCCGGGCCAACCACCCACATCGGCATGGCTTTACACCCACCCGCAACCGGGACATTGCTGCCCGCGAACTTTCGCGGCGTTCGTCGCGTATAATCTGCCGATATGCCATCTGCCGGCCCTCTTACAACTGGGAACCAATCGAAAACGGGCCCCGGTCTGCGCATGAAGGCGGCCGTCATCACAAGGTACGGTCCTCCGGAAGTCGTGCAAGTCCGGGAGGTCGAAAGACCCACTCCCAAAGACAACGAAGTCCTGGTGCGCGTTCGCGCGACTACCGTTTGCGCGGCGGACTGGCGGATCCGAAAGGCGGATCCGTTGGTCGTCCGGTTCTTTGCAGGTCTGCTGCGGCCCGCGAGGATCCGGATCGGGGGAATGGAATTGGCCGGCACCGTCGAGTCGGTGGGCAAGGCGGTGACCCGTTTCTCAGCGGGCGACGAAGTATTCGGCGGCACGTTGTTCAAGTTAGGAACGCATGCGGAATACGTGTGCGTGCCCGAAACCCTGTTGGCGCGGAAACCAGCGAATCTCCCGCTGGAGGAAGCTGCTGCGGTCTTCTTCGGGGGCATGACGGTGTTGGGCTTCCTCGCGAACGCGAAGATCCAGCCCGGCGACAGAGTCCTGGTTTATGGCGCATCCGGGAGCGTCGGCGTATTCGCGGTTCAGGTGGCGAAGTATTTCGGCGCCCACGTCACCGCCGTGTGTAGCACTGCGAATCTGGACCTGGTGAAGTCGCTTGGCGCCGATGAGGTGGTGGACTACACCAAAGAAGATTTCTCACAGGCCGGCAGGGTCTATGACATGATCTTCGACACGGTCGGCAAGAGCGGGTATTGGCGCAGCTTGCGGTCTTTGAAAAGAGGCGGTTCTTACATTCTTGTGGCAGGTCTCGGAATGGAGTGGTTTCTTCTTAGCATGCTGGGGAGTCTGCTGGGCGGGCTGTGGGCTTCCGTAACGGGCGCCGCGAAGGTCGTCGGCGCACCTAAACACGGAGACACCAGAGAGAGGCTCTTATTCCTCAAAGAGCTGATCGAGTCTGGAAACCTCAAAACGGTGATCGAGCGCCGCTATCGGTTGGACCAGATCGCCGAGGCTCACCGGCATGCGGAGGCGGGACACAAGAAAGGGCACGTTCTGATCGTCCTCGAGTAGATCTGGTCACATTTGCAGGATCTTCTTCCAGTCCATTTTGGCTGCTTCTTGCTTTCCTAGCGCGATCAGATCAGGAATCGCCGAGACGTCCGCTTCATCGATGGCTTTCGAGAGCTGCCAGTTGAACCGCTGCAGCATTCCCGGGTAGTGGCGGTTCACGATCTCCGTCTGTTGCTCGCCGGCTGCCGTGAGAAGGCTGTCCAATGTCCAGGTGAGTGTCGCGATAAAGCCGTCGGGTGGATTGACCACGTTCGGGCAAAAGTAGCCGGTACCCAAAGAGATCACTTGAGTTTCCGCGGGACTGGGCTTGAAATCGTCATAAACAAACGCCTCCACGCACGCCTGGTACACGGGATTCGCCAGGTCGCCGACTCCTCCGTCGAAACACCAACCGATCAGATGGCCGTTAGCCGGATTCACATAGACCGGCGAAAAATAGGTCGGCGCGGCCGACGAGGCAGCAGCACATTGCACGAGTGAGGCTCCGCCGACCGTTTTCGCGTTATTGGGCCGATCTTGGACGAAATACCACGTGCGCCCGCCGACGCCGCGAGCGGTGATCAAAATCCGCAGCGGGCAGTCGTTCAGAGTCCAGTTCGCAGCCGCGCCAAATGCGGAATTCAACACTTTGATAATGTTGTTGGAATCGAACGCATACCCCTGCGCAAGCCGTTTCGGCCAGACCGCAAACCCCGGGACATTGAAGATCTCTTTGGCCGGTTCGCCCGCATAGATGGAAAGGATAGTCTCGGCAGACAGCCCGGCCGCGATCGCCGACGCGATCAAAGCTCCGGTCGACGTGCCCGCGACCATGTCAAACACTTTGGCACAGGGTTGGCCCACTTGTTCCTCAAGGGCAACTAAGATACAGGCCGTCAAGCTCCCGCGGATGCCGCCGCCGTCGATGCTCAGGATGCGCCTCATGGTTCACCTCCTTGGTCGAAATCGAATCGCGATCTACCAGGCGGGGTTCTTTCCCCCTTTGTACGCCCACTCGTCGCGCCCTTCGTTGTAGATCTTCCGCCTGGTGAAGAGCCATTTCCCGTTCATCTTCACCAGCTCGTCCTCATCGTGCCCGAAACCGTCGAAGACGCCCTTGCGTTGCGCGTTGTCGTTGGAATAGTCATCGGGACCTCTTTTCTATAATCCCGTTTCCAGGTGATGACCAAGCCCGAGTCCAAACCGGATGCGATCCACCTCCTGCAACGGCTTCAGGAACTCCGGCTCCTCTAAGGGCCAAAGCTGTGCCGGCGAAGCGGCACTCCCGGAGGCAATCAGCACACAGTTCACGGCGCGCCGCGCCGCTTCATTTGCTGCTTCCATGCACGCGATATCGGTATAGGTGCGCACATAGTCGGAAGCGAGGAATAGATTATCCAATTCGATCTGCGCCTCGGGCCGGTACTGGAGCGACCCCGCCGTGTTGATTACCAGGGGCTCCGCATTTGCCGTTGCGCTGGGATTCGGAAACTCGATATCGGGATCGAGGAACCACGTCAGCAGGTTCGCATCCTGCAGCGTCACCGCCCCGCTCACGTTCAGGTGCTGCTTGAGTTGCGTCCAGACCTCGTCCTTGATCTGCTCAGCGGTGCAGCCCTGCGCCGGTTTGCCGTAAACCACGCCAGGCGCCTGCCATTCCGATATGTCCACGGAAAGGATGCCCTTAACCAGGCCGTTTCCCATTTTCAGAAAGTCCACGTTGTTCCAAAATTGCCGTTGGGAAATCGACGTCAGCGCCCAAGGAGAGTCCAGGTAGATCGCATGGCCGTTCACCACCGGAACATCCTGCGCCAGATAGAACTGAATGCCGTTCATCCATCGGGTCTGTAACTTGTCCAGGTTAGCGATGGAGGGAGCAGCCCGCCTCAGGCCATCGGTGAGAAGCGCCGTCATTCTTTCCACGGGCAAGGCCGCGATATAGAAATCCGCCTCGATCGGCGGAGCCCCATCCACGGAAACGCCGGTGACGCGGCCCCCATCCGTTTCAATCCCCGTTACGTCAACTCCGGCATGAAACTCCACGCCGAATCGCTGCATGTATTGAATCCAGGGATCGATCCAAACATCGCTCGTCGGCCCGGAGAGGAGGCGATCGAATACCTGGCCCGGGGACATCAAGCCATATAGCAACTGCAACTGTGTGACGCCGACTGTCCGCGTGCTGCTCTCCTCCGCCCGCATCGCGACCAGGGAGCGCGTCAGGCCTTGCCCCAGGTAGGCCTGGTAGGTTTTCGACATGCGCGCTGCCGCGATAAACTCCCACCAGGGGATCTTTTCGAATTCCGCCAGCCGCCGCTCCGGGCAACTGGTGGCCACAATCAGCAGGCGGGTCACGAAATACGCCAACTCTTCGGCCGGGACACCGAGCGGAGTGAAGAGCTCAGTGAGAAATACCTGTAAATCCGCCAGCGTCTGCGGGACGCGCGCAACCCAGGTAATCTCCGACTGCCCCGACCGCGCCAGCAAGACGCGGGTCGCCACTCTGAGATTGTCGAACGTATTGCCGTGGGCGCCGTAGGGGATGCGCCGCATGGTATCGGTTACGTGCTTGTAAAATCCGGGGAAAAACCGGAAGCCGTGCTCGCCGGGAAGCGGGTTGAGGCCCGGCTGCGCCGAACCCGGCACGGGAATGCTGCGCGCTTTACCGCCCATCACGGGCTTTTTCTCGAACACGCGCACTTGGAAGCCGCGCTCCGCCAGTTCGTGCGCCGCGCTCAGGCCGGCCACGCCGCCGCCGAGGACAGCTACTGTCTGGGGCATTCCGTCATTCTACGCCGGGATGGCCCGGGGCGAACGGAGTCGCGGCCTGGCGAAGCGGGCCGGAGTTGCTGGCGGTTGCGCCCACTCCGATCGTGCGTGCGCTGCTCTGCGCGATTCGTCAGAACAAGAACTTCAGCGCCAACTGGATCTGGCGCGACGTTCCCACGATCGACGTGATCTGGCCGGCGTTGGCCGCGTTTCCACTTAAGCCCGTCGGAGATCCTGTCAATCCGCCTACTGCGGTGAAGGCGTTCAACGCAGGAACGCCGAAGTTGGCGTGGTTGAAAATATTGAAAATCTCCGCGCGGAACTGCGTATTCAGCCGCTCGAAGATCTTCGTATCTTTCGACAGCGAGAAATCCGTAGACACATAGCCCGGAGCCGTGATCGTGTTCTTCCCCAGGTTGCCCACCGTCCCGGGAGCCGGCAGGGTGAAGCAGGATTTGTTGAACCAGTGAGCCGGCGACTGGTTGGCAGTCACATCGCAGCCCGCGATCACATCCGGACGCTGCGAAGAGAAGGCGTTCGAAAGCAGGCCGCGATCGTAGCCGACACCGACCGACATCGGAACACCGGTGCGCCACAGCTCGATACCGCTCAGCTGCCACCCCTCCACCAACCGATTGCCGCGGAACGGCAGCAGGTAGACGACGTTCACCGACAGGTTGTGGCGGATATCGTAACCGCAGTTTCCGCGCTCGCGCGTGCCGTCGTACGGATTGGTCCAGGAGGAGGTGCCGTTGTTTCCGCCCAGGCCGCCATACGTGTAGGCGCCGTCGGTACAGTGCGAATACACATACGACAGGTTCCCGACGAAATGGCTGCCGAAGCGATTGTTCCAGCTCATCTGCATCGAGTTGTAGTGCGACGAGCTACCCGGATTCGTCAACACCAGCGTGCCGAACGCCGGATTGATTCGTGGATACGAAAGGCCCGTCGCCGGGTTGCCGAATTGCAGTTGGCCGTTGGGCAACGTCACTGGCACCGGCGGATTGTAGTCGCGGAAGCTGAGCAGGTCCACGCCGCGCGAGCCGACATAACCCACCGTCAGCACCGAACCATTAAAAACCTCCCGCTGAATGTTCAGGTTGTACTGCATCATGTACGGCGTCTTGTGGATGAGGTAATCGGTGCCAAAGGTCAAACTCGGCAGCGGCGGCGCCACATTGCCGCTCTGGAAGGGAACCGGGAAGGAGGGGTTCTGCTGGTTGTAGGAAAGGAACGGCGGAGTGCCTACGTAACCGGAGAAGAACACATACGTCTGCGCCGGATCATGAAACATGCCGAAGCCCGCGCGCAGCGAGGTCTTGTGGTCGCCGGTGACGTCATAGGCCAAGCCGAAGCGCGGGTCTATGTTGCGGACGTTGGGATTGTCTTTAAAGGCGTGCTCTACGTGCGTGAAACCCGTTCCCTGCGGCGGATTCACGACATTGCTCAGGTTATTGTGCGCTTCCGTGGGGTTGGTCTGGTACTCGTAGCGGACGCCGATATTGAGGGTCAGCTTGCGGGTCACCTTCCAGTCGTCCTGAATGTAGGGCTTCACACTGATGTCACGGAAGTCGCGATTGCCATAAGCGAGACCGGGAGGCGCCATCGAAACCAGCGAAGGTTGCCCGGTAAGGAACGCGACCAGGCTCGGGAACGTGAATTGACCGTTCCAATACGTGTAGTTGAAGGAGTTGATCTGGTGCCGCCGGAAATCCATTCCGAAGTGAATGTTGTGGCTGCCCTTGGTCCACAGCAGGTCGTCCTCCACCGGGAACTTGTTCTCCAGGAACCGGAACGGGTTGGTGATATTGGCGCCCAAACCGGTCAGGCCGGTAACAGAAATACTCACATCCTGCCGTGTCGGGAAGGGTTCCAGAATGTTGTTCGGGGCGATGTAGGGCTCGGATTCGGTCTCGTTCGGCCGCGAAAACGCGAAGCTGAACGAGTTCAGAAGCGTCGGCGAGAAAATGTGCCGCTCCTGCACGGTGGCGAACTGGTTGTGGTTGTGATCGTTTACCGGCCACAGCGGGATCGCCGTCGGGAAGATCGCATTGGCCACGTCGGATACGTAGCGGACGAACACCGCGTCCTTGCCCGA
>CAYTJD010000082.1:0-116541 GCA_964438005.1 uncultured Solibacteraceae bacterium
CGGAAATAGTAGGAGCCGTTCAACTGGCCGTTGCCGCTGGTGTCCCAGGTTTGAGCCGTGGCCGGAACGCCGGCAGCGGCCAGCAGCATCGATAACAGAGCTGTAATATATTTTCCGCTCACGTTAGTGTGGATGGGACGACCCGGGAATTCCGTTCCATCTTTTTTGAAAATATGCAGGACAGAACACGCTTACTATACTGCATTTCGATAAGAACCCGGAAAGTTCCGGAAAGTTGCATTCTGCGGGGAAGTGGCGAAAAGTACCGGTCGCGGCGGTATTCCCGAGTCTATCAGATAATAAGTCCCTAAACACGAATACTCGTTTCCCTTAGTCAAAAACAGTACGGCCAGAGCATTGACAAGCCTCGCGGGCTGGAGTAAGACTAAAGGTGGAATCGGTTCCATGCCGGTTTTTCAAAGCCGGCAGGAGGTGACAGATAGAGCCGGGCCAGTCAGAAAGGCGGCGCCACCTCCGGGAAGCGAGCAGGCAGTAGAGGGAGTGCCGAACGGTCGGATTTGCCAGCAGCATTTCGCTCTGGCACTGCGCATTATGCGCGGAACGGATGACCGCCAACGGGGCTCTCCAGTTCGCGACTCGGAATGGTGGGCCGCCTTTTTCATGCTTCCAGGCTTTGTGCGGCGCGCGTTTTCGAGTATCGTGATGTACACTGAAGTGTATTCCACCTATGACCTCGGTTGCTCCCCAGGAAATTGTTGCGGCTCATAGTCCGGATTCCGACGACGCCTTCATGTTCTACGGGCTGGCGACGAAAAAGGTTCGCTCCGCCAAGGTAGCGTTCCGGCACGTGCTGGAAGATATCGAGACCCTGAACCGGAAGGCCATGGAAGGCTTATACGGACTGAGCGCGATTTCCTATCACGCGTATCCATACGTCGCCGACAAGTATGTCCTGATGGCGAGCGGCTCGAGTATCGGGGACGGGTACGGCCCGATGATCATTTCCACGCGCCCGTTGGAGCTGGATGATTTGAAGGGAAAGAAGATCGCGATCCCCGGAACGTTGACCACGGCGTATTTGGCATGCAGGCTGTATCTGCCGGATTTTGAGCCCGTGATCACGCGGTTCGACGCCATCACGAACGCCGTGCGGGAGCACACGGTGGATGCCGGCCTGATCATCCATGAAGCGCAGTTGACGTTCGACAAGGAAGGATTTCACCGGATCGTCGACCTGGGCCGCTGGTTCAAGACCACCTACGGGCTTCCGCTGCCACTGGGGGGCAACGTCCTGCTGCGGTCGCTGGACTCCGAGATCAAGAGCGAATGTTGCCGGTTGTTGCGCGACAGCATTCAATACGCTCTGGACAATCACGATGAAGCGCTGCAGTACGCGATGCAGTTTGCGCGCGACATGGAACCCCGCCTGGCTGAGAAATTCGTCGGCATGTACGTCAATCACTTCACCGTGGACGGCGGCGAGATTGTGCCGCAGGCGGCGCAAAAGCTGCTGGATCTCGGTTTTGAAGCAGGGTTGATTCCCAAACGCGTCGAAGTCGAGTTCGTGCGGTAGGAGTGGACACGGCTCCGCTCCCCAAGAAAAAGGCACGACACCGAGCCGCAAGGCGGCGCTGCGATGCGTACCCGGCGGTACAGTAAAGATATGCACCTCAAGCGAGTGATCTTGCTCCCGTGTGCGGCCGCGACGATTCTGGCGGCGGCTGATGTGCGTCCTAAAGACGTTCGCGAGATTGGCAAAGGGGGCTCGAACGCAATTCCACAACTTCAGGAACTGCTGAAGAACCCAGATCCACAGGTTCGCGTCGAGGCAGTGAAGGCGATTACGGAAATCGGCACTCAGCGCAGCCTGGATCCCTTGACTCTGGCCACCCAAGACAACGATCCGGAAGTGCAGGTCCGGGCGACCGATGGGCTGGTGAATTTTTATCTTCCCGGATACGTGCAGACGGGGCTGGGAGCTTCTTTGAAGCGCGTGGGCACCAGCATCAAAGGGAAGTTTACCGACACCAACGACCAGGTGGTCGACCCGTATGTCACAGCGCGGCCCGAAGTAGTGGCGGCGCTGGGCAAGCTGGCGCGGGGCGGAGGGAGTCTGGAGGCACGCGCGAACGCGGCGCGAGCGATCGGGATCCTGCGCGGCAAAGAGGCCGTGCCTGACTTGCTGGAGGCGCTCCACTCGAAAGATTCGGCGGTCATTTACGAATCGCTGAATGCGCTGCAGAAGATTCGGGATCAATCCGCGGCGCCCCGCATTACGTTCCTGTTGCGCGATCTGGATCCAAAGGTGCAAACCACCGCGATTGAGACGGCGGGACTGCTGCAAAACAAAGAAGCGCTTCCCGACCTGAAGGACGCGCTGAACCGGGCCCGTGATGTCAAGGTGCGGCGCGCCGCGCTGACTGCGGTTGCGATGCTGCCGGACGAGGGCAGCCGGGACCTGTACGCCCGGTACCTGACGGACAAAGATGACAAACTGCGCGCGGCAGCCGCGGAAGGGTACGCGCGCTTGCGCAATCCGGCCGATTTGCCAATGCTGGAAAAGGCCTGGCAGGACGAAGGCAAGACACCGCCGCGCCTGGGTTTGGCATTTGCGCAGGTCATGCTGGGGAAAACCGAAACGAGCGAATTCAGCCCGTTGACTGTCCTCATCAACACGTTGGACTCGGCGTCCTACCGGGACGTGGCGCAGGCTTACCTGATCGAGTCCGCGCGGGACGAAAAGGTCCGGGCGGCTCTCTATCCGGCGCTAAGCAACGCGACCAAGGATGAGAAAATCGGGCTGGCCCGGGTGCTGGCGCGAAGCGGCGACAAAGAGAGCGTGGCTCCTCTTCAGAAGCTGAGCAACGACACGGATGCAGACGTCGCGCAGGAAGGGCAGCGGGCGCTGCGCACGCTGCAGGCGCGACTGTAAAGCGGGTGAAAACACCCGCGACAACGAAGGCCGGCGTTACTTGGCTTTCTTCTGCTTCTGCTGGCCGACGCGGATCTTGAAGTGCGCCACCTTGGATTCCTGAAACCCCTTGTGATCGTGGCGCGCCACCGCATCCGACAGATACTTATCGACATCCGCGTCCTTGGGAAGGACCGCCATCAGCGTGAAGTTGTCATTGCAGGTGGGGCAAAAAGGCCGGAACCGCTTTACATTCGGGATTGCCATAGCTGATCTATTTTAGCAAAGGGGGCGGGCTATTCGCGGCCTGCGTACAATTCGGCGATATTTTCCTTGAAGTTTTCCATCGCGCGGGCGCGGCGCACCTTCATGGTGGCGGTCAACTCGCCGCGCTCCATAGAAAAATCGCGCGTCAGCACGCGGTATTTGCGCACCTGCTCGAAGGGCGCCAGTTGCCGGTTGACCCGGGCCACGGCTTTTTGAATTTCGTCCAGGACCGGAGGCGCTTGCGTGATGGCCTCGGCGGGCTGTTGTTTCCATTCCGCCATTCCTTTGAGTTCGGCGGCAGCCGCGGGATTGATGGTCAGCAGCGCCGTCAGGTAAGGCAGACGATCGCCAATCAGCAGCACCTGGCTGATCAGCGGTTCCATCTTGAAGAGGTTTTCCACGCGCGCCGGGAAAACCTTCTTGCCGGTGGAGGAAACGATCAGCTCCTTTTTGCGGCCGGTGATGAAGAGGTAGCCGCGGTCGTCGATGAACGCGAGATCGCCCGTGTGCAGCCAGCCTTCGCGCAGGACTTCCGCGGTGGCCTCGGAATCGTGGAGGTATCCCGAGAACAGGCATGGGCTCTTCACGAGCAATTCGCCGTCCTCCTCGATGCGGACTTCCACGCCGGGCAGCGGTTTGCCGATGCTGCCCGGCCGCGGCGCATCGAGCGGATTCATGCTGACGACGCCACCCTCGGTCAGGCCGTAGCCCTCGACCAGCGGCATTCCGATGGCCTCGTAGAACTCGCCAAGGTCCTTACCGAGCGGGGCAGCCCCGGATGCGGCAATGCGCAGACGTCCCCCGAAGCGCGCTCGAACGGTTCGGAACAGCAGCCGGTCGGCCAGCGCGAGCGGGATGCGGATGCGTGCCGGAACGGATTCGCCTTTCCGGCGATGCCGCGCCGCCGCCAGCGCGAGGGCCAGCCCGCTGTAAAAGGCCTTCTGCGCCGCGGCCGGGCGTTTCTTCAACTCGGTACAAATGCTGGCATAGATCCGCTCCCAGAAGCGCGGCGGCGCCAGCAGGATGGTGGGGCGCGCGGAGCGGATCTCCTGCGGTAGCTTCAGGAGGCTCTCGGAAAACGTAACCGGCATGCCGCTGCGGAGCGGCAGAAACTCCATGACGACGCGCTGGGCGATGTGGGCGGAAGGGAGGAAGGCAACGGTGACGTCGGTGGGACCGAGGGGCAGCGCGGACGGCCCCATATCGATATTGGCCACCACAGCCTGATGGGTGACAAGCGCTTTCTTGGGCTCGCCGGTTGCGCCAGAGGTCAAATACAGAATGGCGGGGTCGGCCGGCTGGACCGCCGTGCAGATCTCTTCGATCAGCGAAGGGGTCCGGGACAGCGCCTCGCGGCCCATGACCCGCAGGCGTTCCAGGCTGACGGCTCCTTCTTGTTCCCCGGTGAGCAGAATCCAATGGCGCACAGGCGCATCGCGCAGCGAGTGCCAGGTTTTGGCGTTCTCGACGAAGACAACCTGGGCGCCGATGTCGCGGAGAGTGGCTTTCAAATCCGCTGGGGGATAGTTGGGATAGAGCGCGGCGGCGACGGAACCGTGAGTGAGGATTCCCAGATCGGCGAGATAGAACTCGAGGCGCGTTTCCGAGTTCAGCGCCACGATATCGCCCTTGCGGACGCCGAGCGTGCGCAAACCGGCGGCGATCTCCTCAGCTGCCTGGCGGTATTGATTCCAGGAGCAGCTATGGTATCCGCCGCCGGAAACCGGTTGCCGCAAGGCGGGTGAATTGCCGTGTTGGCGCGCGGTTTCGCAAAGAACCTGGTAGAGGGTCCGCGGATTCACTTCAAGCAATTTAACATGCGGCCATTTTCGTAAGACTCGGGCGCGCCGGCACAGGGAGAAGGGGGGGTGGCGGAGGTATGGGAGAGGTAGAGGAGGGCTTGACGGGTAAGTTCGGGGACAGTGGCATCGGGGTGGCGGAGGAGGGCGAGCAGGATGCGGATCCAGGGAAGCTCGCCGGGGGATAGACCGATCATGGACACGCTGCGAGACATGAAAGCTCCGCCTAGAATATGCTCTTCGGCCGGTCCAGACGGTTTATGAGGAGTCCGGCCCGCTTATGAGGAGTCCGGCCCGCGGGGGCATTTCTCAAGAGTGGCCGGGCGGAACCGATAAGGAGGGGTGAGGAACAAGCCGGTGGGATGAACCTGCCAGGTTTCCTCGAAGGAGCCGTTATGGATGTCGGTGCAATCAATCGCCTGGTGCAGCCTCTGGCCACGTCGGCGCCTGTGGCTCCTGTGGAACAGCCTGCCGAACAGCGTGAAGTCATTCGGGCCGTAAAGGCGTTGAATGCCGCGGAAATGTTCGGCCAGCAGAACGAACTGCTGTTTCATATGGACCGGCAGGCACACCGCATGGTGATTCAGGTGGTGAATCGGCAGACGCAGGAAGTGGTGACCCAGGTGCCGCCGGAATACCTCTTGCGGCTAGCCCAGGATTTGCAATCGCCGAAACCCTGAGACGGCGTAGTTCGCCAGACACAGGGCGCGCGAGAGAAGACTCGCGGAGAACAAAGGGGGTGGGCGTACGAGAATGTGGGAAAACGCTCAGGACGCGTATCTGGAGCAGCGGGTCCTTTCCGCCGATCCGTTGGAATTGGTGCGCCTGATGTATCAGGCGGCCATCGCGGCCGTACGAGACGCGCGCCGCGACTTAAGCGCGGGCGAGATCGCGGCCCGGTCGCGGTCGATCTCTAAAGCCTGCGGGATTGTGCTGGAGCTGAACGCGGCGCTCGACCACTCGCAAGACGGCGAAATCAGTGCCCGGCTCGCCGCGCTCTACGATTACATGCTACGGCGCTTGCTGGAAGCGAACATCCAGCAAAGCGATGCGCTCCTGGCGGAAGTGTTGGGCCTGCTATCCACCTTGTCGGAAGCTTGGGAGCAAACCCGCGTCGTGGCGCACCCGGCGCCGCCCGAAAACGCCTGGCGGCCGCAGCCAGAAACAATTCTGGGGGCAGGATCGCAGGCGTGGAGCGTCTAACGTGGCGTGTTGACGGGCAAGGGGTCTGCAGGCTTCTTCTCGAGGCCAGCGGCGATGAGAGCCGCCAACCCGAGTCCTCCCTGTTGCGCCAGCACCCGCGCAAATTGCTGCTCGGCAAAATCGGTGGTGCAATCCGCGCTCTCTTCGGTTTTGCCGAGACCGCTGCCGCTTTCTCGCACGCTGCGCAGAATCTGCGCCAAGAGCAAGGCCTCGAACTGTTGAGCGGCGTCGCGTGTCTTGGCCCCCCCGGTTGCGACGGGCGAGGCGGCAGGCAAAATCGGCGGAATGGTAAGACCGGCCATCGTCAGATCACCTCGATTTCAGCTTCCAAGGCTCCGGCCCGGTGGAGGTTTTGCAGTATCGCGATCACGTCGCGCGGCGTCGAGCCGATCGCGGCCAGACCGCGCACCAGATCTTCCACGGTCGCGCCGTCCTTCAGCACCAGGTTGCGCGCTTTTTCCTCTTTGACAGCCACATCGGTCTGGGGCACCAACTGAGTTGTCCCTTGCGCCAGCGGCGCCGGCTGCGAGACATCCAGGCGGGTCTGAATTTCCACGCTGAGGTTGCCTTGCAGAATGGCCACCGGCGCGATCCGGAGATCCTTACCCATCACCACCGTGCCGGTTCGCTCGTTGATTACCACACGCTGCTGACGATCCGCTTCGACATTGAGGCTTTCCAGTTCGGCGATGAACTCGGTGTAATGGCCGGCGTACTCGGTGGGCAGGGCGACGCTGATCAGACCGGAATTCTCAGCGGTGGCCGAGCCGGCGCCGTATCTCCTGTTCACCGTCTCGACAATGCGCGCCGAAGTCGTGAAATCCGATTGCCGCAGCTGCAAGCGGACCGGTGACTTGAGCGGGACTGTGGGCACCGCGCGTTCGACAATGGCACCGTCCGGCGTGCGGCCGACCGTGGGGTGGTTCAAGGTCTGGCGGGCTCCGCCCCCGCCGGCGGAAAAACCTCCTGTCATCACCGGACCTTGCGCGACGGCATACACCTGGCCGTCGGCGCCGCGCAAGGAGGTCAGAAGAAGGATCCCCCCTTGCAGATTGGCGGCGTCGCCGATCGCGGCTTCGGTGACATCAATGCGCATGCCGGGCTGCGCAAAGGCAGGCAGCGTCGCGGTCACCATGACGGCCGCCGTATTGCGCACCTGAATGGCGGTCGGCGATACGGAGATGCCCATGCGCTCGAGCAGGTTCGTCAAACTCTGCGCCGAGAACATCGTCTGCTTCCGGTCGCCGGTACCGGCCAAGCCGACTACCAGGCCGTAGGCCATCAGCTGGTTTTCGCGCACTCCCTCGACCGAGACGAGTTCTTTCAAACGCGCAGCGCCGGCATCGGCGGCCGCCAGCAGGGCAACCAGGAAGCAAGTGAGAAAACGTGTCATAGTCTTATACTCAAAAGGGCAGCAGGCCCAGCAGCAGACGGTACAAGAAGAAGGGACGGCGGATGGCGTCGCCGACGACGCCCTTGCCGTTGACCCGTACTTCGAGCTGCGCGACACGGTCCGAGAGCACCGTGTTGCCGGGGCCGATATCGGCCGGCCGCACCACGCCGCGCACCATGATCGTCTGGCGCTCGGAATTGATGGAGACGTCTTTGAAGGATTCCACCAGCATGGCCCCATTGGGCAGCACAGCGACCACGCGCGCTGTGAGCGTCGTGTTCAAAACCAGATCCCGGCTCGTCGTTCCATCTCCGGAAAGCTGCGTCGCCCCGGAGGTGCCGGCCAGGTTAGCCCACGGCCCTGTGGCTCGAGTCACTCCGGCCAGAGCGCCGATCGAATTCTTGGTGCTCGACGCGCGGGAGGTCTTCGTCGTTCCCGAGGCGACCGCGGAAGCCTTTTCCACGACGAGAATCGTGAGGATGTCGTCGACCTGGCTGGCGCGGAGGTCCCGCGCCGCGTCCGCCAGCCGCGATCCGGGGGACCAAATCGATCCGGGCGTCGCCGGCTGGGATGCCGCGGAACGCGCCGTGGCCTCGGAAACGTACCGGTCGAGCGACGGGCTCGCCTCGGGTTTCTCCTTCGTCTTCGGCGTTAGCACGCAAGCCGCACAGAGCAGCATCAAAACGGCCCTTGTCATGGCTTCTCCTTCGCACGTGGGGCAGAGCCGACTGAGACCTGTCCCTTGCTCTCCACGCGCGCCAGGAATTTTTTCTGAGTCGCCGGATTCCGTACCAGGACTGGTTGGCCGGCTGCCGCGGCACTTTCGGCGCGCGCATCCAGCTGGAGATGCGCGGCGCCGCTCCAGACGTCGACCTTTACCGGGTCGCCACGGGCGACGTCGGGAGATTGCTCGAGCCACTGCGGTTCCAGCGCCGCTCCCGAACGCACGGGCCGGCGCGCCACCTGTCCGATTGCCTGATCGAGCGTTACAAGACCGGAAGCAAAGGGTTCATCGCGGATCTCGAGCCGCAACTGCGCCGCTTCGATGGCCTGCCCCGGCTTCAAATTCACGGCGGCCACCACTACCGGCCCCGGCGCGTGCGCCTCAATTTTGGCCCATACGGAAAACCGCCGTCCCGCCGCGTAGCGCACCCATCCGTTCCAAAAATACGCGCTGCCCGGCGCACGGCGCAGCCCGCTCCGCGGAAACACCAGCTCGCCTTCCGGCACGGGCGCCCGGCTGAAATCCAGCAGTTTCAAGTTGACAGCAGGCGCCCCGGCCTGCAGGGCGGCGAGAAGCTGCGCCGGATCGAGCAGCGCGGTCTTACGTTCCACGCATAACCCGGTCTCGGGCGCAGACTGTGCTCCCAAGCGCGCCGCGATGCGCCGTAGTTCTGCCACCGAAAAAAACCGCCGCACGCCCGGCGCGGGCGCCAGGCCGATTACCGTCGCGGGGTCGAGCGCGGCAAATGTCTCGCTGGCCGGCGCCAGATCCACGGCCCGGATATGGTCGGAAACGGCGGAGACTGCCAGACACGCTGCCAGCGCCACCTGAAGCAAGCCCATCACCGCACCAGGTTGTTCACCTGCTGGTACATGCTGTCGGCGGCCTGCACCACCTTGGAGTTGGCCTCATATCCACGCTGCGCCACGATCAGATTGATGAACTCTTCCACCACCGAGACATTCGACTGTTCGATGTATCCCTGCAGAACCGCGCCCATGCCCTCCTGGCCGCCGGGGTTGCCCACGATAGGATCGCCCGAAGCATCGGTGGGGCTATACAGGTTGCCGCCGAGGCTGTTCAGACCGGCTGGATTGGGAAAATTGGCGAGTTGAATCTGCCCGGCCTGCTGCGAAGCGGTTTGGCCGGGCTGCGTGATGCTGACAGTGCCATCTTGTCCGATGGTGATCTGCTGTGCATCCGGCGGCAGAGTAATCTGCGGCTCGAGTGGATCGCCGCTGCTGGTGACGATGTTTCCGTCGCGATCCAGATGAAACGCGCCCGCGCGCGTGTAGGCCAGCTCGCCCGACGGCCGCCGGATCTGAAAGAATCCCTTGCCTTGAATCACCAGATCGAGCGGATTGTTGGTTTGCGAAAAATCTCCCTGCGTGAAGATGATTTCGTTCGACGCCGTCCGCGTGCCGAGCCCCAGCTGTAGACCGGTCGGAACGATGGTCTGCTGTCCGGCCGCGGCGCCGGGTTGCACCACGGTCTGGTAGAGCAAGTCCTGAAACTGAGCTCGCCGCTGCTTGTACCCGCTGGTATTGGCGTTGGCCAGGTTGTGAGCGATGTTATCGACGTTCATTTGCTGGGCCGTCATCCCGCGGGCGGCGCTGTATAGGGCGCGTATCATTTGTTACTGGTCCTCCTCGTGTGGTCGGCCGTGCTGTGTCACGATCCGACTCGCGCTACTTCCTGAATGGCACGCTGATCCATGTCGGCTCCGATGGAGACCGCCTTCTGCAGCATCTCGAACTGGCGCATGACGCCGATCAACCGGACCGCCGCCTCGGCGCTGTTTGTATTGGAATCCTCCAGGTGTCCCTGCCGGACCGTCGTGTCCGGGGACAGGGTGGTTCGCGGCGGCGGCAGCGGCGACTGAAAATAGTTGTTGCCGTGCTTCACCAGCCCGGCCGTGCTGGTGAAATCGGCGATCTCGAGTTGTCCGATGACCTGGCCTTCCTGGGTGACTGTGCCGTCGGCGGAGATTTCTAGGGGGCGCGCCGCGTCAACGTTCAAAGGTGTGCCGCCAACTCCACGGACCGGGTATTCGTCGGCGGTCACGAGCGCTCCGCTGGCCGCGGTATGAAAACTGCCGTTGCGTGTGTAAAGGGGTCCGGACGGTCCGGCGACCGTGAAAAAGCCTTTGCCGGTGAGAGCCACATCCAGGGAATTTCCCGTGACCCGCAGGCTCCCTTGGGAAAAATCGGTCCAGGGCCGGTCGATCAGCGGCATCGTGGCCGGTGTGTACGGATCGGCGGCTTCCGGCGCCACGTAGAGGCTGTAGAATTCGCGATCGGATTTGTAGCCACCGGTCGCGGCGTTGGCGACATTGTTCGCCAGCATCTCCAGCGATTCCATCCGCGAGCGAAGGCCGCTGGCGGCAAGAGCGGTGAGCGGATCCATAACACGCCTCCCGTGCAAAACGGGTACCAAAGAAGGAAAAAAGGAAATACAGCTTTCAAATTACTCAAATAGCTGCCGAAGAGGTTGGCAGCGGCGTGCCGCAGCCGCGCCAAGGATTTGGCGCAGCCCCTGATCCCGCCATTTTTCTGCCGCGAGTCGCAGCACTAACGGATTGAAAAAGCACTCTCGGTCCAAGTGGTCGCAGATCTGCAAGAAGACGCGGTGTGAACGTTCCCGCCATGTTCCCGTGCGTAGTCACCGCCGGCACCACCGCGTCCGCCGATGGCGCCAGGCAGGCCGTGACGGAAGCCCCGCAGAGCGTTCTGGGATTGCTGTTCCCCCTTTTGTTAGGCGATCTGCTGCAGGCCGAAGCCGGGGAAAATCCGCAGCCTGAGAAAAAGCAAAAGGAGTGCTTACCAGGCGCGAGCGTAGCTGCTTTGGTTCCCGTGCCGGTTCCCCTGCCTGCGAAGCCGGAGTTGGCAGTGGCCCCGATCGTGGAGCAGACGGGTAACAGGCCGTCCCGCCAAGAAACTTCGACCTCTACGGATCTCGAGCCGGCGCCGCTCGGGCTCAGTGCCTCTACAGGAGAAGAAACCGCTACGACCGGGATGCCGGATCTCGGGCAGATCGCGCCGGGTGATCGCGCGGCACCACCGAATCCGGAGTCCGCAGGCCACTCGGCGGACACATCTCTGCCGGCGCCATTCGCCTTGGAGCCGATCCACGCCGAACTGACGGTCCCGCCTCCGGCGTCCGGGGATCGGGTGCCGGCGGCGCCGCCAACTCCCACCGCTCCGACACGGGAACTCTCAGAGCCGTCCGCAATCGGAGCCGCGCAATTGCGGCCCGCTCCGCAGGCAGGCTCCCCTGCGGCGCCGGCCGTCACGCCGGCGTCGGTTCGGGATGTTGCAGCCACTGGCTGGATATCTGCGGCGCTCTCGGAAATCGCGACGCCCGCCCCGCAGCGCTCTTCCCGTGCGCCGGCGGTGTCGTCGCCGGAGCCGGCCGGGTCAAAGCCAGGGCTTGCAGTTGCAGGGGCGCCCATGACGCCGCCGCCGGAATCGGCCGGGTCAAACCGAGGGCTCGCAGTTGCAGGGCCGTCCACGCCGGCGCTTTTCGGCGGGGCGGATTCGCGAATTCAGCCGGCGGGCAAAACTGACCTCGCGTTTGCCGCGCGTCTCGCTCCCTTGGACAAACAAGCTTCGCCCCACTCGGGCGTTCCGGGGCAAGAGAAGTTCGTGGCGTCGCGGGAGGAGGGAACCGTGCCTTCGGTGCAACCCGTGGAGATGGATGCCAATATGGTTCGGCGCGAGACGCCTGGGGCCGGTTCGATTATTCCGACCCGAACCGTCGTCCACCCCGGCGCGGATGCCGCGCCGGACACGGATTCACCGGTCCGCAACACCGAGCCCCTGGCGGTTGCCGATGCGGCTCGTGTCGCGAACGTTCCGGCGGCGGCCTCCCCCACGCCCCCCCCGCACGCGGCGGTTGCCGAGTCGCACCGTCCCGCCGTCGCCGCGCCGCCCGAGCCGTCGGTGCTCTTGTCCGCGCCGGCGCGTGAAATTCGCCTGCAGCTCAGTGGGGGCGAGCAGCGGGTCGACGTGCGGCTGACCGAACATCGCGGAGAAGTGCAGGTGGCGGTCCGCACTCCAGATTCCCGGCTCACCGAAGCGCTGCGCAGCGATCTGCCCGCGCTTTCGGCGCGCCTCGAGCAGAACGGATTTCGGGCCGAGACCTGGCATCCCGCTTCTTCGCGGCCGGAACACGCCGGGTTTACGCCGGAGCCTTCCTCATCCGGATCCGCCCCGCAAGGCGATGGAGGGGAGCGGCACCGCAACCCCCAAGACCACGAGGCGCCGCCGCGCCGCGCGCCGCTCGCCGAGGACCGTCCGGACTCTCCACCGCCGGAGTTTTCATGGCTGCTCTCATCGCTTCGATAAGGAGAATGCAATGACCCCCACCGTCTCGTCGTCCACCTCCGCCGCGCCGGAGGCGAGCCCGCCACCAGCGCCCACCGCCAACCAGATGGTGAGCAAGAACATGTTCTTACAGCTCCTGGTGGCGCAGATCAAGAACCAGGATCCGCTCAATCCCGCCGATGGGGTGCAGTTCCTCACTCAGCTCGCCCAGTTCACCGAGGTAGAGCAGACTCTCAGCATGAGTACGGACCTCTCGGCGATCCGGGCAGATCTGCACCAGATCGTGCCGCCACCGCAAACAGACAAACAACCTTAACAGGAGAACCATATGCCCGGCTCATTTTCATCCGCACTTTCCGCGCTCAGCGCCATGGCCACCGCGGTTGACGTGGTAGGCAACAACCTGGCCAACCTCAATACCACCGGTTTCAAAACCAGCACAGTGAGCTTCCGCGACCTGGTGACCCAGTCGATGGGATCGGGCCTCGGAGAGACCCAGGTCGGATTCGGAACGGCGCAGCCGCTCACCTTCCGCCAGTTCGCGCAAGGCTCGGTGCAGACCAGCTCCGGCCTTCTCGACGCCGCCATCCAGGGCGATGGATTCTTCGTCCTCAGGGACGATGCCGGCAAGGTCGTCTATACGCGCGCCGGTAATTTCCTCACCGACAAGAACGGCAACCTCATGACGAACACGGGGCTGCACGTGCAAGGATGGAGCACGATCAACCCACTCACCGGGGCCATGGATACGGTGGGAGCCATCGGCAACATCGTGGTGCCGGTCGGGACTCTCAAAACACCAACGGTGACCAGCAATTTTTCGATCGACATGAACCTCGACTCGACAGCGGTTGCGGACGCGACTTCGCGCACCTCGGCGCCGATGACTGTGTACGACAGTCTCGGCACCGCGCACTCGCTGAAGTTGAATTTCCAGAAGACCGGGGCGAATCAGTGGAGTTATAGCATCACCATTCCCGGCGAAGAAGTGACCGGAGGAACCGCGGGAACCCCTCTCGAGATCACCAATGGCTCGCTCACCTTCGGCAGCGACGGGAAGCTGACCGATCCGGCGGCGGATAGCCCGGTCGCGTTCGATATTACCGGTTTCAGCGACGGGGCCGCGGACCTGCACCTTACCTGGGACCCGTACACCGCGGCCGGCGTCGCGCGCATCACCCAGTTCGGCCAGCCGTCGGCGCTGTCGGCGAGTTCACAAAACGGATCCGGGGCCGCGCAGCTGATTCACGTCGGTCTGGCCAACGGCGGCGGCATCCTGGCGCAGTATTCGAATGGAGATCAGGTGGTGGTGGCGCAGCTCGCGCTGGCCAGTGTCCGCAATCCTGACAGCATGCTCGCGATCGGCGACAACAATTTTACGCTGAGTGCGCGCAGCGCGATTCCGGCCGTCGGCACACCCGGCACGGGGGGACGCGGCGTCATCGTCGGAGGCGCCCTGGAAGCGTCCACGGTCGATATCGCTCATGAGTTCACCAACCTGATCGTCTATCAGCGCGGCTATCAGGCCAATGCGCGGGTGGTCACGGCGCAGGATCAACTGAGCCAGGACACGATCAATTTGATCCGTTGAGCCGCCTATGACTCCCCAGGAAGAGATCGCGCCGCTGGGAGATGTCCCGGTGGAAGTCGAAATCGAGCTCGACCGCCGGCCCCTGACGACACGCGAGGTGCTCGATTTGCGGGAAGGGAGCATCATTGCGACCGCTCGTTCGGCCGGCGAGAACATCGACATCTATATCGGGGGTGTGTTTTGCGGCTCCGGCGAGATCGTCGTGATCGAGAACACCCTCGGAGTACGGATCACCGATTTCCGGGAGGAGGTCTGAAACGGGTGGCGGAGGAATGGATTTGATCGGGCAAATGGCGGCGGTCGCGGGCGTGCTGGGGCTGTTGGCTCTCACACTGTGGGGGCTGCGGCGCCGGGGATTGGCGGCGTCGCTTCTGCCGCATCGCGGCAGCCGGCATCTGGTCGAAAACCTGGAGCGGCTGCCGCTTGGCCCGCAGCACACGCTGCATTTGATCCGACTGGGCGAAGAGGTGCTGCTGGTGGCGTGTTCGCCGGGCGGCTGTACGGTCATCGCCAACCGGCCGTGGCAGGATCCCGGGCGCGGAGACGGGCGGCAGTCATGAAGTGGATGGCTCTCCTTCTCGGCGCGGCGGCGCCGGTTCCCGCGCTGGCCGCGGCTCCCCTCTCCCTACTCGGCATATCGGCCGGCAAGGACGGTCTGAGCGTGCCCATGCAGATCGTCATCCTGCTGACCCTGATGACGCTGCTGCCGGCGGCGGTCATGTCGATCACTCCGTTCCTGCGCATCGTCGTGGTCCTCCACTTCCTCCGCCAGGCTTTGGGAACCCAGTCGACTCCGTCGAACCAGGTGCTGATCGGTCTCGCCTTGTTTCTGGCGATTGTCATCATGCAGCCGGTAGTCGCCGACATGTATCACCAGGGCTGGGAGCCGATGGAGTCGGGCAAACTTTCGGCCGAGCAGGCTTTTGAAAAGGGAGCCCAGCCGCTCAAGACATTTCTGGCGCGATTCGCGCGAGAAAAAGATATCCGGCTCTTTGTGGAGATCACGCACACGCCCGCGCCGCGAAACCGCGCCGATCTGGATTTGAGGATACTGATTCCAGCCTATATTCTTTCCGAGCTGAAGACCGGGTTTCAGATCGGCGCGGTGCTCTTTCTGCCGTTCCTGGTAATCGATCTGGTGGTGGCCTCGGTCACGCTATCGGTCGGCATGGTGCAGCTGCCGCCCATCATGATCTCGGCGCCTTTTAAGATCCTGCTGTTCGTCCTAGTGGACGGCTGGAACCTCGTGGTCGGGTCGCTCATGCGGAGTTTCTATTCATGACGCCGGAAGCCGCGGTCCAAATTATTCGTCAGGCATTGATGGCCACCTTTTGGCTGGGCGCGCCGCTGTTGGCGATCGGCTTTGCCGCGAGCGTCGTCATCAGCCTGGTGCAGATCGCCACGTCCATGCAGGACGCCGCGTTCAGCACCATCCCGCGCCTGGTGGCGTTCTTGGTGGGGCTGCTGCTGCTGCTGCCGTGGATGCTCCAACGGAGCATCGGCTACACCATCACTCTCCTGGGGGATTTTTCCCGCTATGCCCACTAGTCTGGCATTCTCGTTGGCCAGCCTGTGCGGCTTTGCGTTGGTGTTGGCCCGTGTGAGCGGCGCTCTGGTGTTTGTTCCGCTGCCCGGCCTGAGCAACGCTCCGGCGACGGCGCGCATCGCCCTGGCAGCGGGCCTGACGGTCGCGCTCTGGCCGCGCTGGCCCTTACTGGACCCCTCCACTCTTTCCGCCGCGCGTCTGGCGGGTTGGGCGGCGGCGGAGGCCGGCATGGGCATCGCCATCGGGTTGGCGGCCGCCATCGTGCTGGAAGCCTTTGTGCTGGCCGCCCAGATTCTCGGCTTGCAGGCCGGCTACGCCTACGCCTCCACCATCGATCCGAACACCGAAGCCGATTCCGGCGTGCTGCTGGTGGTGGCGCAGCTGGGCGCCAGCCTGTTGTTTTTCGCCGCCGGGTTGGATCGCGAACTGCTGCGCCTGTTCGCCTGGAGCCTAGACAAGGTGCCGCCCGGAAGCTACGCTTTCGGCCCCGGCGCCGCGCCCGCCCTCATCAAGCTGGGCTCCAGCCTCTTTTCGGTAGGATTGCGGCTGGCGTTTCCCGTGGTCGCGCTGCTGGTGATGGTGGATGTGGCGCTCGCGTTGGTCGGGCGGGTCAACGCGCAGCTGCAGTTGCTGGCGCTGGCCTTTCCGGTCAAGATGCTGCTGACTCTGGTGGTGTTCGGATGGAGCACGCTGCTGTTTCCGAGGATCCTGCGCGAGCTGAGTGGGCAGGCGTGGGGCGCCGCGCACCATTTGTGGGGACCATGAGACGCGATGCCCGACCGATTCGGAAAGACCGAACCGCCCACGCAGCGGCGCCTGGACAAGGCGCGCCAGGAAGGGCAGTTCCCGTCCGCGCGCGAGTTTGTCGCCGCGTTGCAGTTTCTCATCTTCCTGTGCGTGCTAGGTGCGGGCGGAGAACAATGGTTTCGGGCATTCCGTCAGACGGCGCGGCATTGGTTCGCGCTGGCTTTTGCCGGCGAGCTGACGCCGCAAGCTCTGACGCGGCTGGCGTGGGAGCTGTTCTGGGCCCACCTGCTGCCGCTCGCGCTGGCCGGCATGGCCGTCGTGGCGGCCACCTTGCTGATCCGCCTCGCCACCACCCGCTTTGGTCTCAGCCTGAAGAAACTGGCGCCCGACTTCAAGCGGCTCGATCCGTTGGCGAGGCTGCGCGAATTGCCGCGCCAGAACCTGCCCGCGCTCGTCGAGGCGGCGGTTTTGCTTCCGCTGTTTCTGGGGGCGGTGTACACCGTGGTCCGCGGCAAGTTCGAAGGCCTGCTTGTATTGCCTCTGACCAGTGCCGAAGGCGGCGCCCGCTTTCTGGCGGCTTCGCTGATGGATGTGTTCTGGAAGGCCGCCGCCGTCTTCCTGATTTTCGGCGCCGTCGACCTGTTTCGCCAGATGCGCCGCTACCGGCGAGACCTGCGCATGTCCCGGCAGGAAATTCGCGAAGAGCTGAAAGAACTCGAAGGCAATCCCCAGATGAAGTCGCGCATCCGGCGCCTGCAGCGCGAGCGGTCGCGCCGCCAGATGATGAAGCAGGTGCCCACCGCCACTGCCGTCGTGGTCAACCCCACGCACTTCGCGGTGGCGATCCGGTACGTGATGGAGAGCATGGCGGCGCCGCTAGTCGTGGCCAAGGGAAAAAACTATCTGGCGCTGCGCATCCGCCAGCGCGCGGTCGAGCACCAGGTTCCGATCATCGAGAACCCGCCGTTGGCGCAGGCCCTGTATCAATCCGTCGACGTCGGGCAGGAAATTCCGCCGCACCTGTATCGCGCGGTGGCGGAGATTCTCGCCTACATCTTCAAACTAATGCATGGGAGGCTGCCGGGCTCGCCGGCTGAGCGCCCCGTATGACCCCCGCCAAAGCCCTCGCACCGGCCCGGCTCAATTGGTTCGAGTCGCTGCCCTGGGCCAGCCTGGGCGATCTGGCGGTGCCGCTGGCCGTGCTGGCCATTGTGATCGCTCTGGTCACCCCGCTTCCCAAATTCCTGCTCGATCTGTTGATCGTCACCGACATTTTGATGTCGGTGACCGTCATGATGGTCTCGCTGTATATCGTCCGGCCGATTGAATTCACCTCGTTCCCCACGACGCTGCTGCTGCTCACGCTATTCCGCCTGGCACTGAATATTTCGTCGTCCCGCCTCATTCTGCTGAATGGCAACACGGGCACCAAAGCGGCCGGTGAGGTGATTGGCGCCTTTGGGAGCTTCGTGGTCGGAGGCAATTACATCATCGGCGCGGTGATTTTTCTGGTGCTGATCGCCATTCAGTACGTCGTCATCAATCATGGCGCCGTGCGTATCTCCGAGGTCACCGCGCGCTTCACCCTGGACGCGCTTCCCGGCAAACAGATGTCGATCGACTCGGACTTGAACGCGGGTCTGATCGATGAAAGCGAGGCCCGCCGCCGCCGCAAAACGCTGGCCACCGAAGCCGAGTTTTATGGCGCCATGGACGGCGCTTCCCGGTTTACTCAGCGCGACGCCGTGGCCAGCATCCTGATTACGGCGATCAATATTCTGGCCGGATTTCTCATCGGCGTGCTGCAGCACGGCATGGATTTTCAGAAGGCCCTGGAAACCTACACTGTGCTGACCATTGGCGACGGCCTGGTCACGGTCATCCCGGCTCTGATGATCTCGATTTCCGGCGGCTTGATTGTGACGCGTGCCGGTTCGGACGCGACGTTAAGCACCGATTTCCGCCGCCAGGTCTTCGGAAGCGCGCAACCGGTTCTGCTGGCGGCTGGAGTTCTGATGGCGCTGGCGGCGCTCCCCGGGCTGCCCAAGCTGCCGTTTCTGGCGTTGGGCGGAGGAGTGGGAGTGGCAGCCTGGAGGCTGCGGCGCAAGGAACTCGCCGCGGCTGCCGCGCCGGCCGAAGACAAACCGGTGTCCGCCCGCGAGAACCTGGAAGCCCTCATGCGCGTCGAGCCCCTTTCGCTCGACCTCGGCTTGGGCCTGGTAGCGCTGGTGGATGGCGGTCCCGACTCGCCGCTGCTGCGCCGCATCGCTTCCATCCGCCGGCAACTGGCGTCGGATCTCGGCTACCTGCTCCCCGCCGTCCGCGTCTCCGACAATCTCTCACTCAAGAGCCGGGAATACGTGATTGCGCTCAAGGGCGTCGAGATTGCCCGCTACGAGCTCCCCTCGGGATGTGAGTTGGCGATTCCTACCATAGCCGGCGAGAAGACCATCGAAGGGCAGCCGACACGGGAGCCGGCCTTCGGCATGGCGGCGCTGTGGATTCCGACGGCCAGCGCCGACGCGGCGCGTGCTGCCGGTTATACCGTGGTGGATCCGGTCAGCGTGATGGGTACGCATCTGGCCGAGGTGATCCGCCGCCACGCCTACGAGCTGTTCTCGCGGCAAGACGCCAAGAAGCTGCTCGACCGCGTATCGGTCGAGCACCCCAAGGCGGTCGAAGACCTGGTTCCCAAGCTGCTGCCGCTGGCGACGGTGCAGAAGGTGCTGCAAAACCTGCTGCGCGAACGCGTCTCGATTCGCGATGCGGTGTCCATTCTCGAGGCGCTGGGCGAAGCCGGCGGCGTCACGCGCAATCCGGTGCTGCTTACCGAATACGTGCGTCAAGCGCTCCGGCGCACCGTGGTCAAGCCGTACCTGAATCGCGCCGGGGACCTGCCGGCCTGGTTCCTCGATTCCAGCCTGGAACAGATTGTGGAGGCTGGGATCGAGCACGGGGAACAGAATAGCCACCTCAATCTCGCGCCTCAGACTATCCGTGACATTCTCGGGAGGATCACGAGCCGCATTGCGGCTCTCGAAGCCCCGGTCGTGGTGATCACCTCTTCCGGCCCGCGCCATTTCCTGCGCCAGATGGCCGAGCCGGTGCAACCGAATATGGTATTCCTGGCGCACAACGAGGTGCCGCCGGGCCAGAAAGTACAGTCGCTCGGAACCATTTCATGAACCGTAAGCTACAGCCGCCGCTGGGGCCAGCCGATGTATCCAGTAGACCGTACCGGATCGTGAGCCGCGCTCATGAAGATTAAATCGTATTTCTCGTCAAGCGTTGAGGAGGCCCTGAGCCGGGCGCGCCGCGAACTGGGCGACGAAGCCATGCTCCTGCAGAGCCGCAAGGCGCCCATGGAGGCGCGCCATTTAGGGGATTACGAAGTGGTGTTCGCGGTGGGAGCGGGGGAGCCGGCCGCTCGCGCGCCGGGCGAATCGGCCGTGCCTCACCAACTGGCGGGTGAAGTCGCCGAACTCAAGAAACAGTTGGATGCCATGCGGCGCGCACTCACACGGTCGGCGTTTGCACCGGCGCAGCGCTTGGCGCCGGAGCTATCCGAAATTTACGCACTGTTGGCGGCTCACGAGGTCGCGCCGGACCTGGCGCGGGAGCTTGTGCAGGCCGCCGCCGGGCGCGCCGGGTGGACCGGTGTGCCGGTAGGGTGTCCTCCCAATGCCGAAACTTGGCCTGCGGCTCTGGCCCAGGAAATCGAGTCTCGGGTGCGCGTGGAACCGGCCGTCGGCCGTGCCGACGCGCCGCCGCGCATCCTGGCTTTGGTCGGGCCCTCCGGCGCCGGCAAAACCACCACGCTCGTGAAGCTGGCCGTCAACTATGGCTTAGCCTGCCGCCGTCCCGTGCTCCTTATTTCCATGGATACCTACCGGGTCGCGGCGGCCGAGCAACTGCGATCCTATGCCACGATTCTCGGCGTTGGGTTTCAACAGCTCGAAACTGCCACGGCTCTGGCCCAAACCCTCGAAGAAAACCGGGGCAAGGATCTGATCCTGATTGATACGCCCGGGTGCAGCGTAACCGAGCTGGAAAGCTCCGATCTGGTCCCGTTCTTGTCGTCGCGCGGCGATATCGATACCCAGCTGGTCCTATCGTCTTCGATGAAATCCGCCGATCTATCCCGCGTGATCGATGCATATGAGATTCTCCGGCCTGGCCGTCTGCTGTTCACCCGTCTGGATGAGACCACGGCATCGGGGTCGATTCTGAACGAAACGGTGCGTACCGGCAAGCCACTGTCGTTTTTCGCCACGGGGCAACGAATCCCGGAGGATCTCGAGGCGGCGTCCGCGGGAAAGTTGACCGAAATGGTCCTCGGAGGGTGCGCGACAGCCGCTCTTCGTCGCGCGAGCAGCGCCGCGTGATCGACGCAGAGGGACGCAATGGGCTCCTATGGAGCATGTGAGATGATCAGCGATGCGGAACGCGAACGGCTCATTCTGGAGCACCTACCGCAGGTCCGTTTGATTGCCCGCCGGATTCAGGAGCGCCTGCCGGAAAACATCAGCCTCGAAGACCTGGTATCGACTGGCGTCCTAGGCCTGATCTCCGCGATTGACAATTTCGATCCCAGCCACAACGTCAAATTGAAGACGTACGCCGAATACAAAATTCGCGGAGCCATTCTCGACAGCTTACGTGGCCTCGATTGGGCGCCCCGTCAGAAACGGCGCAAGGCCAAGCAGATCGAAGCAGCGATTGCCGTAGCGGAACAGCGGGTTCAGAGAGCGCCCACCGAAGAGGAGATCGCCACCCAGTTGGGCATCGCGCTCGAGGAATATCACCGGTGGCTGGTGGAAATCCGTGGGCTGAACATAGCCAGTCTGGAGTATGCCGGCCAGGAACAAGGGCGCGACTTGTTGCACTATGTGCCCGATCCAGAGGAGAATCTGCCGTCGACCTTGTTGGAGCAGTCCGAGCTGGAGCGCCTGGTGGCGGAAAGCATCGATCAAATCCCCGAGATCGAGCGCACAGTCCTCAGCCTTTATTATCACGAGGAACTGACTTTGCGCGAAATCGCTCACGTCGTCAAACTGCATGAATCGCGGATCTCTCAGCTGAAATCGCAGGCGATCCTACGCCTGCGGGCCCGCCTGGCCGCGCAGTGGCCCGCTTCCCACGGAGCGGTCACCGCATGAGCGAATCGGACTCTCAGTCTCTGCAAAACCTCATGGGGAAGTGGACGGCGAGCCTCGCCGAGCTACTCGAGTCCATGACCATGCAACGGCCCGGCGTCAGCTGGCAGGCCGTCACCGGAACCGATGTAGAAGCCGCTGTGGGACCCGCAGCGGACCTGCTCTGGTGGGAGCAGGCTTTCCAAATCTCGCCGGAGGCCCTGGTCTGGGTTGGCGCCCCGCGGACAACCTGGGAACACGCTGCCGCCCTCATGTTGAAAGCGGCGGGATTGGAGCCGGCTTCGGGCAAAGACGAAGGCGGGGAGACCGAGGCTCGCAAAACCTGGCAGGAGATTCTGGGCCAGTGGCTTTCCATGCTGGCGCGGTCTGTCAGCTCTCTGTTGGGCCGAGAAGTCCTCTGCGCGAGCGGCGCCGAACACGCGCCTCCCAGCGAGCCGGGCGAGTGGGCTGTGGTCTCGATGGAATTCCCGGATGGTGCGAAGACTGCGCTCGCCGTCACGATCAGCGCGACGCTCTGCAAGCTCCTCACAGCACCGCCCCCGGTTGCCGCGCCCGATCCCGATATTCAGGCCGAGCCCGCGGCGCCCACACCTGGCGCGAAAACTCCGCCTACCATGGAGCTGCTCCTGGATGTCGAGTTGCCAGTGAGCATCTCCTTTGGAAGAACGGAGCTTCCACTGAAAGAAGTATTGAAACTAACCACCGGTTCCATCGTCGAGCTGAATCGCGCCGTCAATGAGCCGGTCGAAATCCTGGTCAATCATTGCCTGGTAGCCCGCGGAGAAGTGGTGGTTGTCGATGGCAATTACGGCGTCCGTGTCCAGCGCATCGTGAGCCGCCAGGAACGCCTTCGTAGCCTGCACTGATCGATCCCGCGCAACTTGCCTGCCCTGGCGCTATCGACCTGCCCCATAATAGGAGCGAGACCTATGACCGTCGAGATCGAAGGCGTCGCGCTCCACCTTGCTCACCCCGATGAACTCCCCATCCAGTGGGTGGGGCAGGAGGAGCTCATGCGGCAGTTGTTGGCGGCCTGGATGGTGGTCCATGACCAGGACGTCCCGATGAACCCGCGCCTCCTCGGCAAACCCGGCGTCGGCAAGACTACGCTCGCGTACGCCGCCGGAAAACGCATGGGGCGCGACGTCTATATCCTCCAGGCCACGCTCGATACCCGGCCGGAAGACCTTTTGGTCACGCCGGTCCTCGAGGGCGAAGGGAGCTTGCGCTATGTCGCGTCGCCGTTGGTGACGGCGATGCTGCGCGGCGGCGTCGCTATTCTCGACGAAGGCAACCGGATGAGCGAAAAAAGCTGGGCCAGCCTCGCTCCTCTGCTCGATAACCGGCGCTACGTGGAGTCGATCGTTGCCGGTATCAAGATCAAGGCGCATCCGCAGTTCCGCCTGGTCGCCACCATGAATGATGATGCCTCCACCTTTGAGCTGCCTGAATACATCCATTCCCGCCTGCAGCCGCAAATCTTCATTGACTTTCCAGAGCGTGACGAAGAGTTTCACATCCTGCGCGAGAATCTGCCGTTCGCCGAAGACCGAATCCTCCAATACGTGACTGATTTTCTGCAGATGGCCCACGCGGCCGATGAGCGCTACACCGTTCGCGACGGCATCAACATCGCGCGGTTTGCCATCAAGCTCAAGAGTCTCGCTACCGCCAAGGCCCACGAAACCGAATCTCTGGAAACCGCGATTACTGAAGTGTTAGGAGAGGAGGCGTTGCGGTATGCTCGGGGAAACCGGCCCTCCGCTTCCTGACGCAGGGAGTCTGCAGCGGGGCCGTTTTACCTACTTCCCTGTCGTACCGGGCCGGCTGGAATTCGCGCTCGAAGTCCGACAGGCGCTTCTACGGGAAAGGCCCGATGTCGTCGCCGTGGAGCTGCCAACGACGCTTCAAACCGCGTGGATGCGCGCTGTCGCTCGTCTGCCGGAGATTTCGGTCATCCTTTATCCGGACGATTCGCAGGCTGGCCGCACCGACCAAGACAACGCGGTCTACGTGCCCGTCGAAGCCAGCGACCCTTTTGCCGAAGCGGTACGCACAGCCCGGGAACTCGGGGCCGAAATTCTATTCGCGGATCCCGAACTCGGTCCCCGGCCTCATCTTCCGGACGCCTATCCCGATCCCTATGCCGTCCGGCAGATCGGGCTCCAACGCTACGTGGAAGCCTATCGCGTCTATCCCCAGATGCGCTCCGAAGAAATCGCGCGCCACGCCGCCGGCATCGCCTGGAAGCTGCAGGGCGCCAATCCGGAAGGGCGGGTATTCGTGGTTGTGGCGCTCAACCTCCTCGATCCCGTTCTCGACGCCATGGAGGAGCCCCAGGCGCAGCCCCTGGTCCGCGCGCGCCGCGACGGCATCCAACTGATCAATCCCCATCCGGAGTGCCTTGGCGAGATCACGGCAGAATATCCGGCGCTGGAGTGGCGCTATGAGGGTTTCCGCACGGCGATGTCGGACCCGAATCAGATCGATCGCCGCCACGCCCAACTGGCCGTCTTCCGCGACGCCGAAAGGGAGTACGAGATCCATACCGGAGAGCGCATCACGCACTGGCAGCGCCGCTTGCTGGCCCGGTATACGCGCAACCTGGCGCTGGCGGAACGGACGCTTTGCGCCGGGATTTTCGATCTCACGGTGGCGGCGCGCGCCCTCGCCGACGACAACTACGCTTGGGAAGCCTGGGAGGCCGCCAACCTCTATCCACCGCAAAAGACCGAGTCCGACCTTCCTACCGCCCGCATTTCGGGCGAGGAGGTCTGGATCGACACGCGCCGCATCCGCCTCCGCCGCCGTCTCCCCAGCACCAAGCGCCGCATGCGCCCATACGGGTTGAAGCCTCGTAAGAAGGAAAAAGCGCCGGGTGAGTGGGCCAGCCAGTTGAATGGCACCAGCATCTGTTCCTATCCGCCGGAAGATCTAGTCATCGAGGATTACGGCCGATTCCTCAAGAAGAAAGGAAAGAGCATCCTTTCCGAGGAACGTGCTCGCGTAGAGCCCTTCACCACTTCGATTCTGGACGGCATCGATATGCGCGAAACCATCCGCCGCTGGCACGAACGGCGAATCTACGTTCGCCAGTTCCAAAAAATCCACGGCGAAGTGGGCTCGGTGGTGGTGATCTTCGATGACGACCGCGCGGGCCGCTACACCTATATGACCACCTGGCTTGGCGAAAACCAGAACGAATCGGACATGGCCTTCTATTCCACGTTCCCCTTCGACAACCTGGTGGGCCCCGGAATTGGCCGAGCTGAGTACGGTGGGTTTTTGATGAGTCTTCCGCCGCGCCGCATGTACGACGTGTGGCACGACCCCGACTATGAGTTTGCCGAAAGCAAGGCCGAACGGCTCCTGCTGGCGGCCCTTGATTATTCGATTCACCGCTACGTGGTGTACGTGGCCGCCCAGCCGCCGCGCTCGATTTTCAAGGCCATCGCCACGCGCGCCAGCCGCACCATCATTTATATCCCGCTGGGCCAGCTGTCACCAGTTTCGCTGAAAAAGATTCGCGTCGTGCACGTGCTGGACGGTTACGAGAAGCGGGAAATCGCCAAAGACTATCTGTGGTGATTTCTACGCCGCGGACGCGTCCAGGCTCCGCACTTTCGCCGACAGAGTGGTTCGCTTCAGATGCAGCATGGCGGCGGCCGCCTTTTTGTTGCCGCCGGTTTTGAGCAAGGCCTGCTGGAGAATGCTGCGCTCGATCCACGCCAGCGTTCGTTCATAGTCCAGGCCGGAGTCTGGCACCGACACCACGGGCGGATCGGAGATCGTCTTTGCCGGCGCCTCCGCCGGTAGGGGAAAGTCATCCGGCGTGAGCTCCCGCCGGTCCGCGCTCAGGGCGACAGCCATCTCGATGGCATTCTCCAATTGCCGGACATTCCCCGGCCAGGAGTAGCGGCACAGCTCAGCGACCGCGGCCGGACTAATGGTCTTGGGACCGATCTCTTCGACGCGGCAGATCTTTTCCACAAGATGCGCGGCCAGCACCGGAATGTCATCCACGCGCTCCCGCAAGGCAGGCATCGCCAAGGGCACTACGTTCAACCGGTAATACAAGTCTTCCCGAAATCTGCGCTCCTCGATTCTGCGCACCAGATCGCAGTTGGTGGCCGCCACCACGCGTATGTCGGTGTAGATCGTTTCCGAGCTGCCCAGTCGCTGAAACTCCCTCTCCTGCAGAACCCGCAGGAATTTCGCCTGCAGGTCCAAAGGCAGCTCGCCGATCTCATCCAGCAAGAGAGTGCCGCCCTGAGCCTGCTCAAAGCGCCCCATTCGCGTCTGCACAGCTCCAGTGAAGGCGCCCTTTACGTGACCGAACAGCTCTGCTTCTAGCAGATTCCCGGGCAGAGCGCTACAGTTCACTGCCACCCAGGGCCCTCGGGCTCGCGGCCCAGCCTGATGCAGAGCGCGTGCCGCCAGTTCTTTTCCCGTCCCGGTTTCGCCCGTAATGAGGACGGTCGCGCGCCGCGCTCCAACCAGTCGGATAACCTGGCACACTCGCTGGATTTGTCTGCTGTTGCCGACTAGCAAGGTTTCAGCTGAAGCGGTATCGCCCGGGAAGGCTTCTTTAGATTTTCGCCGCGAAATGGCCTCTAGAATCAGCCCGATGTCCTTTGGATCCCCGTTCAGCATGCCATCCACCCCCTCCCGGGCCAACCGGACCGCATCGGCCACGGTGGCCTCGGGGTCTCGTATCACCAGAGGGGTATCACGGCTTACAGTTCGCATTTGGGCAGTCAGCGTAGGCCCCGTCCAGTGCGGGATCGGAAACTGTAGGACGACTGCATCGAACCGCTTATTTTTCAAAGAGTTGAATGCGTTGGCAGGTGTCTCGCAGGTGATTTCCCAGCCGGCCATGGTTTCATCGGCGTTCACTGAATAACCTGCGTTTACCCAGAGGATCCGGGGCTGTGTCATGGCGACTAAACCAAGCCATCGGCAGACTTGGTGAAAACTTTAGCCGTGTCAGCTGAAGGTTAGCGCGGGTTTCTCTAAATACTGGGGCCGCTGCCGCCGATAAGAGGTATAGCTAGCAATGGCGTAAGTTATGAGAATTCAGGATCGAACTTCCATGGGGCCGTCCGCCGCGCACGCGGGGCGCCCGGCAGAGACCCAGAGGTTGGGGCAGGATAGCAGCACGGCGCCCGCCACCGGTTCGGCGGACGGCGATCGCGTCGAACTGTCCTCGACCTTGGGTCGACTGGCGCAAGTCATCAGCACGCATGCCACCAAGCGAACGGAGCGGGTTCAAGCTCTGGCGGGCGAATATCAGGCTGGCCGCCTCCGTCCCAATTCAGAAACCACCAGCCGCGCGATGGTTGCCGAGGCCCTCGCCGCCCCCGGATAAGAGCATGTCGGCCAGCGCCAACGAGAGGCTGGCGGCGGCCCGCGTAGCCGTGGACGACGCCTGTCAACTGCTCATCTCCCCCACCCCCGAACAGATGGATCGCTGCGCGCGCCTGCTGGAGTCTGCGGCTGCCGAATTACGCTCTTTCCTACAGTCGCTCCGGGCCTCCAATCACATCCAAACTCGAGCCGAAGAACTCGCTGAAACCCGCTCCCTGGTGAGCTCCATCCTGCGTGCCAGACGCTTGCTCGAAAGCGCCGGCGCTTTCTATGCGAACTGGCTCCGTTGTCTGGCCGCGTTATGCGGCGGATATACCGGTCACGGCCAGCCTGCCCCGCTGGAACGCGGCGGCCATTTCCTGGCGAAAGGCTGAGCGATGGCGAACCTGTTGGCAACCCTTCTCAATTCCTCCGCCGCCCTGGATGTGTATGATCGCGTCCTGGAAGTCACCCAGAGCAACGTCACCAATTCCTCCACGCCCGGCTACGCCAAGCAGAGCTTGCGACTCGAAGCGCTGCCCTTTGATCCGGCGAAGGGGTTGCCAGGGGGGGTAACCGCCGGCGAGATGCAAAGCAGCCGCGACGAGTACGCCGAGCAGGCGGTGCGCCGCCAGACTTCCCAACTGGGGCGCGAACAACAGGCCGCCAGCACACTTACCGCGCTGCAGGGTGTTTTCGATATCTCCGGCGAAATCGGCCTCCCCCACGCCTTGAACCAGTTCTTTCAAGCCGCGTCTGCGTGGGGACAAGCTCCTGGCAGCACGGCCGCGCGCCAAACGGTGATCGAACGGGCGATCGACGTTGCCCAGAGCTTCCGCTCCTCGGCCACTACCCTGCAGAATCTCACTCGCGATACAGAGACGCAATTCAAGAACACAGTGGATCAAGTTAACCGGCTGGTTGGCCAGATCCAACAATACAATCACTTCGTGCAACAGTCCGTCTCGGGTCCCCACGACATGGGAATGGATGCCCAAGTCCACGCCGATCTCGAGAACCTTTCCGAATTGATCGATTTCAACGCGGTGCGGCAGACAGACGGCACCACCACGATCCTGCTCAACGGCCGGGTGCCGTTGCTGGTGGGGGAGCAGCAGTTCCCTCTCAGCGCCCAGATGGCGATGCCGTCGGACCCGTCGCCTATTAATAACAACGCGCCACCGTTCGCGCATCTGGTTGCGTCGGACGGTTCCGATGTGACTGCTCAGACTACCGCCGGCAAGCTGGGAGCGCTGTTGGATCTCCGCAACCGTGTGTTGCCTTCCTACATCGGCGATGCCTATCAGCCAGGCAGTCTGAACCGAATGGCAAGCCAGTTTGCCGATCGGGTCAACGAAATCCTGACCTCCGGCAATATCTCGGACGGCCCGCCACCCGTGCCCGGAGTTCCAATCTTCCAGTACGACGCGGCGAATGCGACCAGTGCCGCTCTCACGCTGACGGTCGATCCCACCGTCACTCCCGATCAGTTGCCGCTGATCAGTCCCGGGCCGCCATACGTGGGCAACGGGATTCCGCTGGCTCTTTCGCAGTTGTCGGTGCCGTCCGATGACGCGGATCGGATCGATGGCGTCAGCTACAGCGAGTTCTACGGCCAAATGGCTTCCAATGTCGGCGGCCTGCTCAATTCCGCGCAGGGTGGGACGCAGGTCCAGCAGTCGCTGGTCGCGCAGGCCAAGAACCAGCGGCAGCAATTGTCGGGCGTCTCCCTGGACGAAGAAGCCATGATCCTCGTCGAATTTCAACGGGCGTATCAGGCCAACTCGCGGTTCATCACGGTCTTGGATCAGTTGACTCAGGAGACGATTGACATTCTCAGGTGACGTATGATTACTAATCTCGATGCGCAATCACAGAGGTTCCTGACCGAAATCGATCGCGCGCAGCGCCGCGTGGCCGAGGCCCAGCAACAAATCAGTTCGGGCAAGAGAGTGAGCGCGGCCTCCGACGATCCCGACGTCGTCACCGATCTGCTTCGCTTGCGTTCCGCACTGGAGCGCAACACGCAGGTCCAGACCAATCTGGGAATGGCCAAATCTGCGGTGACCGTGGCCGACACTACAATTTCCAACACCCTGCGGGCTCTCGATCGCGCCCTCACCTTGGCCGCGCAAGCGGCGAACGGCACTCAGACCGCCCAGGGGCGACTGGGTTTTGTTGACGAAGTGCAGGCCCTCGAGGAGCAATTGGTAACCTCGAGCCAGACGCAGTCGGGCGGGTGGTACATCTTCAGCGGCGACCAGGACGGCCAGCCTGCCTACCAGCTCAACCTCAACAATCCCAACGGCGTCGATCGCCTCGTGACGGCCTCCGCGACGCGCCTGATTGAAAACCCGGGCGGCGGCTCGTTTGTGGCATCCAAAACCGCCCAGGATATCTTCGATCACCGTAATTTCGACGATTCCTTCGCACCCGATAACGCGTTTGCCGCACTCAACAACTTGCGGCTGGCACTGATCAACAACGACGAGGCGGGGATTGCCGCCTCCATTAATTCGATCAAGCTCGCGTCCGACCACATAAACACCTGTCAGTCTTTTTACGGCGCTGTGGAGAATCGGATTCAGGACGCTCTGACGCTGACTGCGGCGCTTGACACCCAGATCCGAACCGAGATTGGCCAGAAAGAGGACGCCGACATTGTCTCGGCTTCGCTGGAACTCAGCCAGGGCAACCTACAGATTCAGGCTGCTCTGCAAATGCGGGGCGGTTTGCCGCGCACCACCCTGTTCGACTTCATCAGCCGCTAGCATGCGAACACCCCGCGCCGGAAAGGCGGCCGCCGCTCCTTATTGAGGCCGGAACGTGGATTCTGCCCCGAACCGCCGGTAATTGCTGTACGAGATCCGCAGGCGCACCCGCTGCGGCCCGGTCCGGAATGGCAGCGAATCATCGGCGTAGGTGTAAATCGGAAACCAATGCTTGCCATCCACTGGTTTGCGAATGGTCGTGAAGCGCGGGAACAGGTTCTCCTTCGTGGTGCTCAACAGTTGCGGCACGGCCTGACCTTCCATGCGCACGATGTTGTACCCTTTCTTGTCCACCCACACCAGTCCGTCGAAGAAACGCTGGTTGCCCAGAATCTGGCGCGGCCGCACCTGCAGCACCCAGCAATCCACGTCGTCCATGTTCTCTTCGCCGCGGAATTTGGTCTCGTAATTCCAGAGACGGTCTTCGGTCAGAACCAGCGGCTGGATTTCGCGAATATCGCGGAAATCCTCGTCCGTCAGCTGGAGGGACTTCAGGGTGTAGTCCGGCTTTCCGATCATTTCTTCGGTGCGCTCGTGCTCGGGCGAGAAGATGATGTCGCGCGTTTCCTTGTATTCGCCGCGCGCGGCGCCGCGTGAATCCAGTTCTTGCAGCGTCACCGACTGTCGGTACATGTACTCGTTGCGCTCAGCGACACTTTCGCTCTCGCGATGCGCTACCAGCCTGGCCAGGTTCGGGGGCGGATCTTCGGCGCGCAAGGGCGCCAGAAGCACGGATGCTAGAATGAGGCCGATGACGCAATCGCCCGGCCGCTTCCGGGCGGCTCTGCTCATCGGCTGGCTGCTCCTGAGCGCCGCGGGCATCGTATACGCGCGATCGAAAGACATTCCCGCCTGGGCGGCTCTGCCGGTGCTGGCCGCCTTCCTCGTCGAATATCCATTTTATCTGCTTGCCGGATTTCCCGAGTTGCGCGGGCGGCTGAGCGGAACGCGCCTCCCGCTTTTCCTCCTGGTCTCCGCTTTGCTTCCGTACCTCGCCTGCTATCTGGCAATTGGACACTTCCAGTGGCCTTCGGTCCTGCGGCTGGCCGCGCTCGCCCTCGCGTTGGGACTCTGGTACGTCATCCTACCCCAGAGCACGCTTACCGATGTTGCCTTCCTGATCCTGATCGCCGCTGTCCTGATCGGAAAGTATTTCGATGCGATCTATCCGATGCCTGTTCCCGGCCTGAACATTTCCGTTCTCGGCCAGCTCGCCTTGATTCATATGACGGCACTGGTGTTGTTAGTCGAGCGCCCGGTCCACGAAACCGGCTTCGGATTCGTACCCAACCGGCGCGAGTGGCGCATCGGACTGCTGCACTATCTGGGATGCCTTCCGGTCGCGGCTCTCGTGGCCTTTCCTCTGAAGGCGGTGCATCTCAGCGCGCCGGCTCCGTTGTGGAAAACCGCAGGCACGTTTCTTGCATTTCTCCTGGTTGTCGGGTTATTTGAGGAGTTCCTGGTGCGCGGCGTTCTCCAGCAATGGATGGAGGAATGGACGATGAGCCGCACCGGCGCGCTCTGGCTCACCTCTGGGGTGTTCGGGCTAGCCCACCTCTGGTTCACCGGCGGGGGCCGCCATTTTCCCAATTGGCGCTGGGCCCTGCTTGCGGGCGTGCTGGGCTGGTTCTGTGGTCATGCTCGCAACCAGGCTGGCAGCATCCGAGCCGGCGTAGTCACTCATGCCTTGGTGGTCACCACCTGGCGCGCGTTCTTCGCCTGAGACTCCGGTTCATTGTACAATCCTGGGTCTATGGCAAAACTTGGATTTCTCGGACTCGGATTGATGGGCTACCCTATGGCGCGGAACCTTCTCCGCGCCGGACATGAAGTCGCTCTCTGGTCGCACAGCTCCCAAAAGGCGCGCCAGCTCGCTGCCGAAGAGAAAGGAAGATTCTGCGAGACACCCAAGCAAGTCGGCGAAAACGCCGATTGCATCTTCCTCTGCGTCGGCGACACCGGCATGTCGCGCCAGGTGATTCTTGGCGACGACGGCATTATTCACGGGGCGAAGCCGGGTACGGTTGTCGTCGATGCCAGTACGATCGGCCCGAGTGAGAGCCGCGAAATCGGCCGTGCCCTGCGCGCCAGGCGAGTGGATTTTCTCGACGCCCCCTGTACCGGCTCCACGCCGGGCGCTCAAGGCGGCACGCTCACCTTCATGGTGGGTGGCGACCAAGCCGTTTTCGATAAAGTGAAACCGTACTTTGAGCCGATGGGCAAGCGGCTATACTACTGCGGGGGCCCGGGCCTCGGGCTGCAAGCCAAGCTCAGCCAGAACCTGATTCTGTCAAACCTGTTAATTGCCTTTAACGAGGGAATGGTTCTCGCTACCAAAGGCGGTATTGATCCCAAGTTGATGCTGGACATCCTGGACAACTCCGCAGCTAAGTCGGGACTGATCAGCTATAAGGCGCCATTCGTTTTCCGTAGAGATTTTCAACCGAACTTCTCCGTAAAATGGATGCACAAGGACATTGGACTCATGCTGGAATCGGGAAAAGAGCTCTCCGTACCCCTCCTTTTAACCTCTCTGACCAACCAGATTTTTCAGGCAGCCGTCTCGGAAGGTCATGCTGATGACGATATTTGCTCTACAATCAGAGTGTTAGAGGAATTGGCGGGGGTCGAAGTGAAGGCCCAATAAAAAAATCCGAATTTTGTTGCTTCCAAAATCGGAATCTACTATTATTGGAAGTAAGCCGGGGAGGCAACTCCCACCAAAGCGAGACTAACCTCTAAAAAAAGACCCCTGAAGCAATCCTCCCCGGCGCCCGAAAGGGTTAGAGGTCTTCCCAGAAAAAAAACTTAGAGCGGCAACAGAAGGCACTGAGTTCCAGATTTCGGTGGGGCAACGCGCGGTCCGCAATGTTAAGATGGCCAGAGATCGGGTCGCCATGAAAACACTGACTATTCTGGGCTCCACCGGGTCGATTGGAACCAACACTTTGGATGTGGTCCGGCGCAGTCGCCACGGCTACCAGGTGTATGGCTTGGTTGCCGGCCGGAATGTCGATGTCTTGGCCTCCCAGATCGTTGAGTTTCGCCCCAGGGTGGCCGTGGTTGCAACCTCGGACGCCGTCGCGCGTCTTTCAGATAGGTTGACGGGGATTGGGCTACCGAAACAGGATTGGCCCGAGTTGCTTTTTGGAAGTGCAGCGCGGGTGCAGGCGGCGGTGGCGCCTGAAGTGGACATGGTGATCTCAGCCATTGTAGGGGTTGCCGGCCTGGAAGCCACCTACGAGGCGGCCCGCCGTGGCAAACGAATCGGCCTCGCCAACAAAGAAGCTCTCGTCTCTGGCGGCAAACTGGTAATGGATGCGGTCGCCCAGCACAACGCTGAACTTCTCCCGATCGACAGCGAACACAATGGCGTGCACCAGTGTTTGCGCGCGGGCAATCGGGCCGCGGTGACCAAGCTCATTCTCACGGCTTCCGGCGGCCCCTTTCGCAGTACGCCGCGCGAGATGCTGGCGAGAGTTACGCCGGAGCAGGCTCTCAATCACCCGACGTGGCGCATGGGGAACCGTATCACGATTGACTCCGCCACCCTCATGAACAAGGGATTCGAAGTCATTGAAGCGTGCTGGTTGTTTGGATTCATGCCGGGGCAAGTGGAAGTGGTGATCCACCCCCAATCGACCGTGCACGCAATGATTGAATACAGCGACGGCAGCGTGCTCGCCCAGATCTCGGCCACCGATATGCGCATGCCGATCCAATACGCCCTTACCTATCCGGACCGATGTGAAGCGCCGGTGCCTAAGATCGATTGGAGCGAGTCCCGGCGGTGGGAGTTTTTCCCTCCCGACCTGGACCGGTTTCCTCTGCTGCTGCTGGCCTATCAATGCCTAGAGGCCGGCGGATCCGCCACGTGTACTTTGAATGCGGCCGATGAGATCGCAGTGGAAGCGTTTTTGCAAGGGAAAATCGGGTTTCTGTCCGTGAGCGAACTGGTGCAGGAAACATTGGCGCGCGTGCCGAATCGTACGCCGCGCACGGTAGCGGACATTTTGGAAGTTGATGGGGAAGCGAGGCACGTCGCGCGCGGGCTGGTCGCTGCCCGCTCGACCGCGGGTGCGGTCACGGCTTGAATTCATATGCTCATAGTTGAAAATATCCTGTGGCTGCTGGTGCTCATCGGGGTCATGATTATGATCCACGAGTTGGGCCATTTCTGGGCAGCGCGCTATTTCGACGTAAAGGTGGAGGCTTTCAGCTTCGGCTTTGGCCCGCGCCTGTTCGGCTTTCGCAAAGGCGAGACTGACTACCGGTTCTCGCTTATCCTGTTTGGCGGCTACGTCAAAATGGCGGGTGAACAAGTCACCGACGAAAACACCGATGATCCACGCAGCTTTCTCGCCAAGCCCCGTTGGCAGCGCCTGATCATCGCGGCTGCCGGCCCGTTCATGAATGTGGTTCTGGCAATCGGGGTTCTCACCGGCTTGTTCATGGTGAAGTATGAGAGAGCATCGGATGCCGATTTGCAGGCGGTGATCGGCCACGTCTTGCCGGATTCCCCCGCCGCCAAAGCGGGAATTCAGGATGGCGACCGCATTGTGAAGCTCGACGAAAGGAAGAACCCGACTTGGGAAGATGTCGGGCTCAAGGAGGTGTCCAGCGCGTACCGGCCGATGTACCTGACAATCGAGCGTAATGGCCGCCAGTTCGACACAGTCGTGACTCCGACGCTAAATGAAAGACTGGGGTTCGGGTATGCCGGCTGGGACGGCCGCGGGGAAGTGCAGTTGGGGGCTATCGAACCCGGTTATCCGGCCGAGAAGGCCGGCCTGCAGAAAGGAGATGTGCTCGTCGCCGTCAATGGACAGTCAATCCACTCGGTTTATAAGTTCCAGGAGATGACCAAGAACAGCAACGGCCAAGCATTGGACATCGAGTACACGCGGAACAACCGGTCTCAGCGCTGCACCGTGCAGCCCGTGTATGCCAAGCTGGACGGGCCCGCGCGGTGGATGATTGGCGTCGCCCCGCAACAGAAACTGCACCTGATCACCACGCGGTTGTCGCTCCCGCAGGCGCTCAGCGAATCCATTCGCCAGAATGCCAAGGGCGCGATGTTGATCGGGTCCTTTCTGAAGGGCGTGGTTCAACGCCGCATGTCTCCCAAAACCATCAGTGGGCCGATCGTGATTGCGCAATTGTCCGGGGAAGCTGCGCGCCAGGGCCCGTCGGCGTTCTTCCTGCTCATGTCCATGGTCAGCCTCAACCTGGCTATCTTCAATCTGTTGCCGATTCCGATTCTCGATGGCGGTGTGATCGTCATGTTACTGGTTGAGATGGTGATGCAGCGCGATCTCAGCCTGAGTGTCAAAGAAGCTGTCCTCAAGTTGGGATTCGTGTTCATCCTGATGATTGTCGCGTTCGTCATCTACAACGATATTTCGAAGATTTTGCCCCCGGGCTGACCAACCGCGAATCGCCCGCAGTACGTCTCGCATCTGGTAAGCTGATTCCTTCGAATGTCTTCTTTGTGCGTCCGCCAGACCGACTTGCCCAATACATCCGCATTGTTCGCGGATGTGCTCTATCACCCGGATCGAACGGCTTCGTTCTACGGGCACGACCGGCACGATCTGGAGGCGGTCAAGGCGGCTGCGCGGAAAGTCGAGTTTTCCCCTGAAAAGCGTGCGGCATTGGTTGCCGCGCTGCGCGAGCTGAACCCGCCGGGGCCCGCACTGGACCGGCTGGCGGAGCCCGGAACCGTGGTAGTAGTCACCGGACAGCAGGTGGGACTCTTCTCGGGCCCGGCGTACACGATTTATAAGGCGCTGACTGCTGTCAAACTGGCTCGCGAGCTGACGGCGAGCGGCACGCCGGCGGTTGCCACGTTCTGGCTGGCCACCGAAGACCACGACTTCGCCGAGGTCAATCATGCCTGGGTTTTTGATGGCGAGCACCGGCCCTCCAAGATCGAGATGGCCCGCTCCGCCAGCGGGCAACCAGTCGGCGGCGTTACCCTAACAGCGCCGCCAATCCGCGAGCTTCGCGCCGGCGTTCGCGGCTTGCCCTTCGGCGATGAAGTGGCCGATCTGGTGGAAAGCTGCTACCGGTCAGGCAGCACCATGGGCCGAGCATTTGGGGAGTTGTTGCGCCACCTCTGCGCCCAGTTCGACATCCTTCAGATCGATCCCATGCTGCCGGCGTTCCGGGAATTGGCCGCTCCCGCTCTACGTGCTGCCGTGGAAGCGGCTCCCGATATGACAGCCCGCGTGCTGGAGCGGAACCAGCAACTGGTCGCGGCTGGATATCACGCCCAGGTGCATGTGGAGAACCACACATCCTTCGTGTTCCTGCTGGAGAACGGAAAGCGGCTGGCCCTGCGTCGAGCCGGCCGGGATTACGTGTTGAACGGCCGCCGGTTCAGCACCGCCGAGCTCATGGACCGGGCTGCCTCGCTGTCCCCCAATGCGCTGCTGCGTCCGGTTGTCCAGGACACGATGCTGCCGACGGTGGCCTATGTCGGCGGTCCCGCTGAGACCGCCTATCTGGCGCAATCGGCGGCAATCTACCGCATGATTCTTGGCCGGATGCCGGTGCCTCTGCCTCGCCTCAGCTTCACTCTGCTGGATGAGCGGAGTCATAAGCTCCTCAATCGATATGGCCTGCTGCTTAGCGATTTTTTTCACGGCCAGGAGGGCTTGCGGGAGCGCATTTCCGCGCGGCTCGTGCCTCCCGCCTTAAGCGATACCATGCGCCAAACCGCACGGTCCGTTGAAGACGCGCTGCAGAGGCTGAAACGCGAAATGGCGGAATTTGATCCAACGCTGCGACACGGGCTGGAAAAAAGCGAGCGCAAAATCCGCTATCAGCTTGACAAGATCGAGCGGAAGGCGGGACTAGAAGCCTTACGCCGAGACGCGCGCGCCGAGCGCGACGCTGCCTCGCTGTACGGTCTCATTTATCCCGAACGCCACCTCCAGGAACGTCTTTACTCCATCCTGCCCTTTTTGGCCAAGCACGGACCCGACTTGGTCGGCCGGTTGTACGATTCGCTCGTCCTGGACTGTCCGGACCACCGGCTCGTAGTCGTCTGAAAAGGCGCGTGGGGCTGGTGGATTCTCTAACGCTGCGGCAAATTACTGCAGGCGCGGCTGGTTTTGCTCGTTGAGTACCAATCCGTCGAAGATGGCCAGCACCTGCTTGCGGTAGCTATAGACGCGGTGAAGGCTTTCGCGGAACGAGGCTTCAAAGTCCCGGGCCCTCATCCATTTATCCAACATGGCCCGCGGGACGTCGATATCCTGACGCAAGGCATCCACATCGTGCCCACGCAGGAAGAGGCCATAGAAGAATGCCGCCTCGCGTTGGGGAGCCAGGGGATCGAATTCATCTCTCGCTGTCATAAACGTCTCAGCGAAAATGTCAGTATACCGATGGCCGCAGCTTCGCTGCAAGTCCGATTATCCGAAGGCGGGATATGAAGACGTTTGGCGGGACCTACTGAGTGCTAGGAGCCTGCGGGACTTGCCGCCCCCCTCGTGCGAAACTCGTAACGCTGGATCCGAACAACGGCGGTTTTGCTATCGGCGCGGATTACTCGACCCCGGGCAACAAACTGGAGTGCGCAGGTGCCATTTAAGCGGGCTGGCCAGTTCATCGCGATTTCCACCATGCGCCCGGTGGGTAGTCGCTCGCTGGTCGTGAACAGCACGCCGCCGCTGCTGATATCGAGCGTTTGCCCCACGCCCTTCGCCGACATCGCTTTCGATTGAACCAGGCGATATCGTACTTCCTGTCGCAGCGGGAAACGGCTCGTCAGGCGACGATCGCCGCTGCGAGCAGCGAATGGAATTCCCACGGTAAACGCGTCTACCATATGTTCATAATCCTCAGCGAATGTTTCTTCAACAATAGTCCATAAGTCCCAATACGCCTATACAGACTTTTACGGTATGGTACTATTCGGGAATTCCCTCAGTCGCCTCCGGAGTTTCGCGCTCCAATTCATCGCTTCTGATATTCTGGCGGAATGGATCAGCGCCAGCTCCGTTCGCTGCTGGAGCAAGTTCGCGCGGGCGCCGTGGATATCGATTCGGCGTTGGACAAGGTCCGGCACATGCCGTTTGAGGACTTGGGCTTCGCCAAGGTGGATCATCACCGCGAATTGCGGCACGGGATGCCGGAGGTGATTCTGGCCGCCGGGAAGACCCCCGAGCAGGTGGTGGCTATCGCGGGCCGGCTGCTGGAGCATTCGAAAAACGTCCTCATCACTCGGGCGACGGGCGACTGCGCCCGAACGATAGAGGACCAGTTGCCGGGTGGCGAATATTTTCGGCTTTCCGGCGCGCTTCGTTTTTGGCGCGACCGGAGCATTCGCGGAAAGGGCACGATCGCGGTGGTCTGCGCCGGCACGTCCGATGGTCCCGTCGCCGAAGAGGCACAAGTGACGGCCGAAGTTATGGGGAATCAGGTGGTGGTCATCCAGGACGTAGGCGTGGCGGGAATCCACCGCCTCATGCACCATCGGGAGCAATTGATGGCCGCGCGCGTCGTGGTGGTGTGTGCGGGCATGGAAGGCGCCTTGCCGAGCGCCGTCGGCGGCCTCGTTTCGTGCCCGGTTATCGCCGTACCGACCAGCGTCGGCTATGGAGCGAGCTTTCATGGCTTGGCTGCTTTGTTGGGCATGCTCAACAGTTGTGCCAGCAACGTCGCGGTCGTCAACATCGATAATGGCTTCGGTGCCGGCTACGTCGCCAGCCTGATCAACCGGCAATAGGGTGTGCGAAAGTCCCACGCTAACGGGGCGCGGGGCGGCCGGCGCCGGCCGCGCCAGGAACTCCGACGCTATTCCTCTTTATGGTTTCGGCGCCTCAAAAAAATCAGTACGCCGAAGGCAATCGCCACGACGGCGGCTACAATTCGAATCATGCTTGGATCCATGGACCAGTGCTCCTTTCTGCCTGACTATCGGCGGATCACATGTTTTCGATCATAGGGATCAATTCCCGCACCAATTGCGTGATCACCGGGCTGAGCGTTACTACGAACAAGGAAGGAAGCACGCAGAAAAAGATCGGGAAAACGAGCTTTACCGGCAGCTTGGAGGCTTGCTCCTCGGCCCGCTGATAGGCCATGCTCCGCATGTACTCGGCGTGTGCGCGGAGGCTGGCGGCGATACTGGTTCCAAAGCGATCGGTTTGCACCAGGACCGCCACGAGTTTCTTCAGATCGTCTACCCCGGTGCGGTCGGCCAGGTTGTGTAGCGCGTCGGCCCGGCTCTTGCCGGCCCGCATCTCGAGATTCATTACCGCGAACTCATCGCAGATCTCCGGATGGGCCTGCTCCAACTCCTTGGCGACTTGCAGCGTGGTCTGGTCGAGTCCCAGACCCGATTCCACGCATACCACCATCAGGTCGAGGGCGTTGGGAAGCCCCTTCTGGATGGCGCGTTTGCGGCGGCGTATCCGTCGCGCCAGGTATTGTCCAGGCGCCATATAACCGATCAAGACGCCGGCCCCGATCAGCAGGGGTAGATTCCCGGATCCGAACCAGAGTGCCCCAGCCAGCCCCAGGATCGCGCAAACGCCGGCGCCGACGAGGCGGAGTCCTCCCAGCACCACGGCAGCCTTGGGATTGCGGAAGCCTGCGCGCAGAAGCCGGCGCTTCAAGGCCGGAAGATCTTTCGATGAGGCCGGAACGAAGCTCCCGATCCGCGCCACCAGCTGGTGCCAGGCCAGGTGTGGAGAAACCAGCGCCGGCGCCGCGTCGGTGACTGCCAAACGTTCGACTGCGCGCGTGTGGCCGCGCCCGACGCCCAGCGCCACCAGCACAGTGACGGCGCTGATGCAAACAAAAATCAGTATCGACAGCGCCTCCACCATAATTTGCCTATACCTCGATGGTGACGATCTTGCGAATCACCAGATATCCGAACAATTGCAGTCCAATGGCGCCGGCCAGCAGCTGGTTGCCGACTGGATCGTCCACGAAGAAACGCACATAGGGCCGGTTGACCAACACCATCAACGCCGCCACCACGAGCGGAATGGCTGCCAGCACGCGGCCGGACATCAGTCCCATCGCGCTGATGGCCCGAACGCGCGCCCGCAGCTTGAACCGCTGCCGGATCAATTGCGCCAGGCCGTCCAGCAATTCGGCCAGATTGCCGCCCGTGCGCTTCTGCATCAGCACGGCCGAAGCGAAGAACTGCACGTCCATCGAAGGCATGCGCCGCGCCAGCTTGCGCAGCACGATCTCGAGCGGCTGACCCAGGTTTTGCTCCTCAAACGCGCGGCGAAACTCGCTGGCCAGGGGATCGTTGAACTCACGGTGCACCAGATCGAGCGAAACGGAGAAAGCGTGGCCGGCCCGCATGGAACGGGAGATGAACTCGAGGCAGTCGGGAAACTGTTCCTCGAATTTTCGCAGTCGTCCCGCGGCGGCGCGCCGCACGTAAAGAAACGGCACGGCGCCGACGGCGGCTCCGGCCAGCAACGCGAGCGGAGGCCGCTCGTTGCCCGTCGGCAGCGTAACCGCCAGGAACCCGACGATGAACAAGGCCACCGAGCGGTGCGCCAGTCCGGCAGGGCCCCACTTCAGGGCGGCGGTTTCCAGCTGCCGCTGCACGCTCTCCTTGACGTTCAAACGTTCCAGCAGGCGCGTTGCCAAGGCGCCGCGCACCTGGTGTGCCATCTGGATCAGCGCGGGAGCGGCGGCATGCACTTTCGCTTTGACCCTGCCGGCGCCGCCGACGCGCGTCACGGCGGCTGACCGTTCCTTCCGCGCCAGACGCCCGGCCAGCAGCCAGTAGCCGAGCACCGCCGTAACCGCCGCGAGCAAGAACACAGAAACGATCATTGGGGCTCCAGAGTAACGATCTCGTCGAACATCGCCGAAGGCAGCCGGATGCCGGCGGCGATCAGTTTATCGTTGAATTTGGGTAGAATGCCGGTGGCCGCGAAGCGCCCCATGACTCTGCCTTCCGGAGAGACGCCCAGTTTTTCGAACACGAAAATATCCTGCAGGGTGACCACGTCGGTCTCGATCCCGGTAATCTCGGTGACGTTGATCACGCGCCGCGAGCCGTCGCTCAACCGCGCTGCCTGCACCAGGATGTGCACCGCCGAGGCAATCTGCTGCCGGATCGCCGTCAGATGCATATTGGCGTTGGCGAGCGAAACCATTACCTCCAGCCGCGAGACGGCATCGCGCGGGCTGTTGGCGTGGACGGTGGTCAGGGAACCGTCGTGACCCGTGTTCATGGCCTGCAGCATGTCGAGCGCCTCTTCGCCGCGCACCTCGCCGACCACGATACGGTCCGGCCGCATACGGAGGCTGTTCACCAGCAGCTGCCGCTGCCGGATCTGCCCATGCCCTTCCACGTTGGCCGGGCGTGTCTCCAGCCGCGCCAGGTGCGGCTGCTTGAGCTGCAGTTCGGCGGCATCCTCGATCGTGACGATCCGTTCCTTAGGCGAGATGAACGCTGAAAGCGCGTTCAGCAGGGTTGTCTTGCCGGCACCGGTGCCGCCCGACACGACGATATTCAGCCGCGCCCTTACGGCGGCCTCTAAGAGTTGCATCATGCCCGCGGTCAGGGCCTTTTTCTCCACCAGGTCGGCCGGCATCAGCTTATCGGTGCCAAAGCGGCGGATGGACAGCAGGGGCCCGTCCACCGCCAGCGGCGGAATGATAGCGTTCACGCGTGAGCCGTCGCGCAGCCGCGCGTCCACCATGGGATTCGATTCATCCACGCGACGGCCGACTTGCGAGACGATCTTATCGATGATGCGCAACAGATGTCCGTCGTCGTGAAACCGCACGTTGGTCAGCTCGAGGAGGCCGCGCCGCTCCACATAGACCTGGCCAGAACCGTTGACCAGAATGTCGGAAATGGTCGCGTCGGCGAGCAGCGGCTCAAGTGGGCCCAACCCGAAGACTTCGTTCAGGACCTCCTCGCTGATCTGCTGTTTTTCGGACGCCGTCAGCGGCGCCGGCTCGGTGGCCACGATGTTCAGCACGGCCTGCCGGACTTCGGCGCGGATGCGTTCGTCGTCGATGGCGGCCAGCGCGTCCAGATTCATCTGGTCAAGCAGCTTGCGGTGCAGCGTGAATTTCAGCTCTTGATACTCCGGCTTCAAGCCGGTCTTGCTTTCCGCGCGGCGCATCAACCGCTGTTCCCAGCCGGGCTGCGCCGCCGGATTGGCCGGTTGGCTCATTTGGATCTGGGCGCCTCCACCGCCGGCCCCAGAAACGGTCTCGGCATGGCTGGACCGGCCGCCGGTCCCGCGGGCCGGGCTGTCTCGGGCGTCACGATGACAATCAGCTCGGTCTTGGTTTTAGTCTCCGACCGGCTCTTGAAGAGCGCGCCGAGCACCGGAATGTGCGCCAGGCCCGGGACCTGCGACAGGTTCTCGATCACGCGGTCATCCATCAAGCCGCCGATCACGAAACTCTGCCCTTCCTCCAGTTCGATATCGGTCTCCACCCGCCGCGTCGAAAGAGCCGGAATGCGAAAACCGGAAAGCTGCACGCCGCCAGCGTTGTCGAGTGCGGAGACCTCCGGCTTTACGTGGAGCCGAATGGTGTGATGCGGCGTCATCAGCGGGATAAAGGAAAGCCGGATGCCGAACTCCTTGAACTGCACCGAAACGGTGACGCCGCCTCCGGTGCCTTGGGCGATCGGAACCGGGAACTCACCGCCTGCCAGAAAGCTCGCTTCCTTGCCACTGGTCGCCACCAGGTTCGGCTCGGCGAGGACCTGCAGCAGCCCGCGTGTCTGCATATCGCGGATGATCGCGCCCAGGTTAATGTCGCGCCGGAAGGCAAAAACGTTGAGAATATCCGACAGTCCGAATGGTGCGTCGCTGCTGGCGATTCCTCCGGGAATCGCGCCCGGCAGCGAACCAAGGGCGACTCCGGGAAACTGGCCCGCCGAGATTTGGCCGACGGTATTCAAAGCGCCGGTGCTGAACAGGTTGACGCCGAATTCGCGAACTGCCGAGCGGTTCAGCTCCGCAAACCGCACTCGCAGCATCACCTGGTTCTCGGGCCCCGGCGGATCGATTTGGAGGTTGCTGACCGCGCCTTTGGCGGACGCAGCAAGCAACGCCAGCGCGCGGTCCGCCACGGCCTGGCTGCTGGCCTGGCCGACCAGCGCCAGCGACTCCTTGGTTGCCCGCACGTCCATTCGCTGATCGGGAAACGCCTCCCGCAGCAGTTTGCGCAAGGGCTCCAGATTGGGTTCGACGGTGAGATGATAACTGGTCCTCGCGCCCGCTTTAGACCAGACCACCATCGTGGCTTGTCCGACTGTTTTGGTGTGAAACAAAACTTCCGTGCGGCTCGCGGTGACGGCATCGGCCACTTCCGGACTGCTGACGGCCACGCGCGCAATTCCGTCGGGGCAGTCGATGACCATTCCGGTGCCTACCGTCATGGTCAGGTCGACGGGCTCAGCCGCCGGCCCCCTGGGTCCCGCGGTGGCGCCGCACATCATTCCTATCAGCAGCACGCCCGCCAACAACAGCATGAGGATGTGATTGGAGATTCTCATTGCGGTCCTTCCTGTCGCGGAATTTCTTCAGAGCCCGCAGCCTCATCCTGTTTCGGCTGGGCTGGCGCCTCCGGCCGCCCCACCACTTCCTCGGTCTTCTGACTTCCGCGGATCATGAGCACGCGCTCGGGTTCCGGCGCGGGGGGCGCCGCCGCGGCCTCGGCCCGCGGCCTCCGCTCCTCGTGCGCCACCTCGGCCGGCGGCCTTCGCTCCTCGCGCGCCGCTTCCGGCGGAGGCGCCTTTCCCAGCCCGTAGATCTGGCGCAAGTCGCGCCCCTTGGTGTCCACCGGTTGTTGATCGGTCGAATTGCGCAGCACCAGCTGGATCCGGCCTTCGTTGTTGGCCAGCGTCAATGCCTCGGCCTGTTCGGGGGTCACGAGTAGCGTCACCACCGGAGTGCTGATGGACTGGCTTTTGGAATCGACCTGGATGGTCTTGCCGGCAGACAGCACGGCGATATTCTGTAAAACTGTAGTGGTGACAGTGTCGTCGCGGCCTGGGGGCCGTCCGGTCACCAGGACGTCGACGCGCATTCCTGGCAGGACAAATCCCGCTACTCCGACCACGTCATTGACGCGCACCGAAATGGCCCGCATTCCGGGCGGGATCAACGGCGCGACGCCGCCACCGGAGCCCCGCAACGCCAGCCGGGCTTCGACGACCGCTTCGTCCGGTTGGATGACGAGCATCACCGGCCGGTCCACCACATCCTCAATCCGCGAAAACCCGCCGCGGGGAAACAGATTCTCCGGCACGCGCCCAAGCTTGACCGATTCGGGCCGGATGACGGCGCCCATCGGTAGCATTTCGACGGCAACCACCACCGGCTTTTCGGGAAGCCACGGAGTCTTCTTCCCCGATTTGGACGCCGCGCGGTAAAACACCAGCGAGACGACCAGGGCCCACACCAGGCTGAGCCCGACCACAACCACAAACCGCCGATCGAGACGCATCTGCGACGCCCCCCTTAGTCGCATCGGCCGGGTCAGCAGGGTTCTTGAGCCCGGCTTTCGGCACCAGCAACTCGGCCACGCCATCCCGGTCCAGCAGCCGCCACTCCGAATCCCGCTCGAGGATCCGCGCCAGCGGCCACTCTACCGGCAATAGAGCGGCGTCAAAGCGATAGCGGGCCATCACTTCCGGCCAGCGCCTGCCGGCAGTCAGTAATTCCCGGTAATCCGCGCCGGTGGCCGGGCCGTAGAAATCGCTTCGCCCGTCGAAAAACACCCGTTGCGGAGGGAAAAGGCGGTAGATCAGGTAATCGCCCCACTGGTCCGAGGTCAGAACGCGCCCCCGGACGTGTTCTTTGTGTTGGGACACCAGGCGGACTGGAAAGCGCCGTTCCGGAAAATCGCGGATTTGGATTTGGCCCAGTGTGCACCACAACGCCGCCGCGCCAAAGGCGGCCGACCAGACGCTGAAGCGGCGGGAACGGCCGAACTCCTGCCCCAGCTCCCAGAAAATGGCTGCAGCTGAGCGGGCGGGAGCGCGCCGCGCCCATGCGGCGAACCAAGTGGCGCACTCGGCAGCCACCACGGGCGCCGCCACCACGGCGAACAGCGGGATGTGGCGCGCCGAGCGCAGCGCCGCCAGCGCCCAAATCAGCGTCAGCCCGCCGTCAAACCAGGCACCGCGCGCCAGCGCCCGCGACGCCAGAGCAACCCCCGCCAGCAACAGGACCGCGAACACAAGCATGCTTTCGGACCGGATGCTCGGGGATTGAAACTCCTGGACGTTGTCGAGAATCCAGGAGGAGCGCAGGTATCCGGCGATGTGCTGGTGCAGCCGCCAGCCGTATGGATTCAACAGCGTGGCCGCGACTGAAAGCGCGGTCAGCAGGCCGTACCGTTGAAGAGCCGCCCAGTTTCGTTCCGCTGCCAGAAGCCCGAGTAAGAACCCCAGGCAGCCAAGCCAGGCGATGAAGCCGCCATGCAGGTTCGCCCAGAGCGCCAGCAGGGGAACCAAGCTCCACACCCGCCACGCCGGTTGGCGGCGGTCTTCATCCAGAATCCACAAGGCCGCTGTGAACAAGAGCAAGGAAAACAGGTGCGGACGCGCCAGATAGTGGACGCTCGAAGCGTTGACCACCGCCAGCGCGACGCCGGCGGCGATCCAGAGCCCGACGCCACGGCGAAGCAGCCAGGCGGCAAGCAGCGCCGCCGCCAGGCATAATAGGACCGCTGAGAAGCCCGCCACGCCCGCCAGACCCCACCACTGGTGGAGCCGGGCGAAGATCACATCCGAGAGCCATTCCCAAGCGAACCACGGCTCACCCGGGCGGGAAAACGAAAACAAATCGGCCACCGGGACCCGGCCGTTGCGGACAATCCAATCTCCGGTGCGAATGTGCCATCCGGTGTCGCCATCGGCCAAGAGGCCCTGCCAGTTCAGCGGGCGGCCGAACAGCACCACAAGCAGGATCGCGAAGAATCCATCCACCAGAGTGGGTTTCACAAACGGGATCCAAGGTCTGGGGGCCCGAGACATGACGTACCGGCGCATAGATCGGCGGGAGGAGGGGCTGGCTGAAGGGTATGCCGCTCGTGTTTTTCCAGCGCCAAACCCGGGTATTTCTCCTACGTTCCCCCCGTGCGGGCCGTCCGATCAGTGGATGACGAGGTCCCCATGCAGACCAAGTATTCGAAGTCCCGGGCGCGGCGCGGGAGCGTGCTAGTGGAGAGCGCGCTCGCGACACTGCCGCTGCTGGCTTTGCTGTGGGGCATCTTTGATATCGGCTTTGCCATTTTCGTGAAGAATACGATGAGCTTTGCAGTACGCCAGGGTGTGCGGTACGCGGTCACCAGCCAGACGATGGCCGGGCTTGGGCACGATGATTCCATCAAGACCACGGTGACGCGGTGTTCGCTGGGACTGGCCGATGCGCTCAGTCCCGACCACAATGGCATGAACCGGATTTCGATTACCTACTATGACCCGGTAACGCTCATGGAGGTAACGGGCGCGGGCAGCAATGCCGGCGGCAACATTGTGGTCGTATCGGCCACCGGCTTGTCCTGGGCCTGGATCATTCCGCTACTGCGCACGGCACCGCCGTTGCAGTTCTCGGTGGCATCGGCCGACATCATGGAGGGGAGCCCCCTTGGCGGTCCACCGGCGCGATAAATCGGTGCGGCGTCCGGCACGCGGCAACTCGATGGTCGAGATGGCGCTGATCGTGGCCGTGTCGGTCCCGGTGCTGCTCGGCGTGAGCGGCGTTGGCATCCGTCTCGGGCGCACGCTCGATGCCACCCAGGTGACGCGCGACGTCGCCCACATGTACGCGCTCGGCACCGATTTCTCGCTGACCGGCACGCAGGCCATCGCGCGCACACTCAGCCGCGAATTCAGCCTGACCAGCAGCGGCACCGGCGTGCTGATCCTCTCGCGCATCGTCAAGGTCTATCAGGCCGATTGCGACGCCGCCGGCGTGCCGAGCTGTCCGAATCTGAACCAGCCAGCGTTTGCGCAGCGCATCGTCATCGGCAACGCCACGCTGCGCGCTAGCAGCTTCGGTACTCCGCCCGGCTCGTATATCGATGCGCAGGGAAACATCAGTTCGCACGACTATTGCAGCCAGTCCACGCTCCTCGCTGGCGGTTTCGATTCCGTGCTGAGCCTGGCCCAGAACCAGTCGGCGTACCTGGTGGAAGGATATTTTTCCATGCCGGAGATCAGCCTGTCGTATTTCGGATCTCCAGGAGGCGGTTACTATGTGCGGTTTTTGTTCTGATTTCCGCCGCCGCGGCCGGGGACAGAAGGGCTATGTGCTGATTCTAGGCGTCCTGATGCTGTTTTTCATCCTGGTACCGGCCGCCGGCCTGGCGATTGACGTAGGCATGATGTACCTGGTGAAGTCCGTGCTGGGAGCCGCTTCCGACGGGGCGGCCCTGGCCGGCGCACGCGCTCTCAACCGCGGCTCCGACGATGCCGCGCAGCGCGCCAATGCCGAGGCCACCGCCAACACCTACCTGCACGCGAATTTTCCCACCGGGTACATGTGGTCGACCAATCTGCAGGTGTCAAGCGCGGCGGCCATCGATTCGCAATACATCCGCTCCATCACCACCACCGCCAGCGTGCAGATGCCGCTGATCTTCATGCGCTTCTTCCGCACCGAGCACGCGACCGTCTCGACCAGCTCGAAAGCCACCCGCCGCGACGCCAACGTGATGTTCGTCATGGACCGGTCCGGCTCGCTCGGCTCCGGCGCCGGTTCCGCCTGCGAAATGCTCAAAGCTGCGGCGAAACTATTCGTCGACCGGTTTTCCGAAGGCCGGGACAATGTCGGGCTGATCACCTTCGCCACCAACTCGCGCGTCGACAGTCCGCTGTCGACCACCTTTAAAACGGCCATCGACAACACTTTGACCCCAATAAATTGCAACGGTTTCACTAACATGTCGCAGGGTTTGTGGGAGGCTTACGATGCGCTGGCGACGCTCGGCCAGACCGGCGCGCTCAATGCCATCCTCCTATTCACCGACGGGCTGCCAACGGCGATCACCCAGGATTTTCCGGTCAGGCCGAGTCCCGACACCTGCACTCCCAAACCGACCATCACCGGCGTCATCACCTACTCCTCGCCCTACGGCGTGTCCAACATGGACTATCCACCCGATCAGCAGGCGCTCACAACCGCGCACAACTGCGGCTTCCTCACCAGCAATCTTAGTACGCACCTGCAATACGCGCCGCTCACCGATCACTGGCAAAATCCTTTGGACACGGGCGGCGGGTACACGCGCTACAAGGGCGTCACGCACAGCGGCGCCGGACTCAGCTTCAGCTCCACGAACATCCAGAACTTCTCCACCAACGCCGCCGATAGCGCGGGCTGGCGGATTCGGAACGGCGTTTTATCGGCCACGTCCGGTCGCTCGCTGGCAGGTGTGGTGATCTTTACCATCGGATACGGCGCGAGTTCGGATCCGACCTTGCTGAAACGCATTGCCAACGATGTCATGCTGTCGCCCAATCCGGTGGCAGCCGGAGCGCAGGGAAAATACAGATACGCCGGAGATCTGACGCAACTCAATGACGCGTTCATGGCGATCGCCTCGGAAGTGCTGCGACTGGCGCAGTAGGTTGCGCTGCGGGCCCGGGAGCCTGTAGACGCGGCCGCGCCCTAAGATCTTTCCCCCATTCTGCCGATACCTCCATCAGGACAGTTCCGCTCGCATGCCGCCGTCGGATTCTCAATCTGCATCGCTGCGTTGGAAACCGCTGATTGCCGTGCCCGATGCGGCCATGGCCCGTGCCATTCGGGCGGCGCTCGCCGAACTGGGGATTGACGAAGTAGGGGTACTGACGGAATATCCGCGGCCGGGCGCGATCGGCGGCCTGGTGGCGCAACACGGCTCGAACATCTGCTTTCTCGATGTGGCCTCGAACGAGGATGAGGCCTTGCCGCTCATCGCCGAGGCCGTCCCGGTGGTGCCCGTGGTGGCGATGAATCCGGTCAACGATGCCGATCTCATCCTCCGCTGTCTCCGCCGCGGCGCCTGCGAGTTTGTTTCCGAGGCCACGGCCGACCAGGTCAGCGGCGTGCTGGCGCGGCTCGCGCACTTGCGCGCGCCCACCGAGCCGATGAAACCCGCGACTGTGTACGGCGTGCTGCCGGGCAAGGCCGGCTGCGGCGCCAGCACCCTGGCCGCGCATCTGGCACTCGAAATGAAACGCGCCGGCGGCGGCACGGGTTTGCTGGTAGATGCCGATGCCGTGGCTGGCAGCATCGCCTTCCTGCTGAAGTTGAAGTCGGCATTTCATCTGGGGGATGCCGTCCGGGATTGTCTCCGGCTGGATGCGGACTTATGGAGCCGCCTGGTCGTACGCTGTCAAGGCGTCGATGTGCTGACCGCTCCGGAGAATCCCGCGGCGCCGGTCGGGATCGACCGGCCGGCCGCCATGGAGCTGATCTGTTACTGGCGGGAGCACTACGAACGGATCGTGCTGGACCTTCCTGCCCCGGGCGGGGTGGGGTCAGACCTGATCCCACTGTGCGATGAGCTGCTCCTGGTCACGACGAACGAGCTGGCGGCGCTGCATGCTACGCGCCGCGCCATCGAATGGCTCGATCAGAACGGTGTGAGTTCCACAAGAATCAAGCTGCTGGTCACGCGTTATACCCCGGCCACCGGGCTCAAGCGCGACGATGTAGAACGGGCGTTGCGGCTGGCTCCGTACGCGCTGCTGAGTAACGATTACGAGGCGATCCAGAAGGGGGTGCTCGACGGCAAGCCGGTGCCCCCCGGGTCGCAGTATGGCCGCAGTATCCAGGAAGTGGGCGGGCATCTGCTGGGTCAGAAGAAGGACCGCAAGAAACACGGTCTGTTCGGCCTGTTCTGATCCGGCGATCGAGAGGATGCTTTAAGGTGTTTTGCTGGCCCGATTGGGAGGGTTGCTGGATTGGCTGGACTCGCATTCCGGAGTAGATTCGATTCGTAGGGTCACACATACGAGTCCGAGGAGGTACAAATGAAGGTCTACATGCGGAGCTTTTGGCAGGACACGCAGGGCCAGGACTTGGTGGAATATGCTCTCGCCGCCGGCATGGTGGCGGTGGCGGCTGTGGCGGCAATGCCCCAGTTGAGTGCGACGGTCAACACCGTCTTCAGCAAGATCGCTTCCATCATCGACAACACGGTTAAATAAGCGCGTTCCGCGCGGTGTATACTTCGTGCATGAAGTCTGCACCGGCGGGCGTAACCCGCAGACGGCTGGCCCAGATGGCCGCAGTCAGCGCCTCAGCGGCGCTCGCAGCCAGGGGCCAAGGGCCAGCCTCACCAACCGCGAACGCAGGCGGGGTGACGCGACGCGTGGTCGAATTCATCGGCGGCACGCGCTACGCGGATCTGCCGCGAGCGGTCGTGGCGGCCGGAAAGAAATCGATCCTCGACGGCCTCGGTCTGGCGCTGGTCGGTTCGATCGCGAAAACCGGTGAGATCAGCCGCACTTACCTGCGGTCGCTTGGCATCACCGGCGGTAGTGCCACCATCGTCGGCTCTCCGCTAAAATCGGGGGTTCGCTTCGCTGCTTTCGCCAATGGAGTCGGCATTCATGCGGACGACTACGACGACACCCAGCTTGCCGTAGCCCAAGACCGCGTCTACGGTCTCCTCACTCACCCCACTGCTCCGTGCCTTTCCGCCGCCCTAGCCCTCGCCGAGGAGCGGAAAGCCTCCGGAAGCGACCTGCTTGTCGCTTACCACACGGGTGTCGAGGTGGAAACCAAAATCTCGGAAGCCATCTTCCCCCGCCACTATCAAGACGGCTTCCACTCCACTGGAACCTGCGGCACATTCGCTGCCGCTGCTGCTGCGGTGAAACTTCACGGCGCGAATGCGGATGTTTGCGCCCGCGCTCTGGGGATCGCCGCCAGTCAAGCCGCCGGACTTCGCGAAAACTTCGGCACGATGACCAAGCCGTTTCACGCCGGCCGTGCCGCGGAGGCCGGCATCGTCGCCGTTGATTTCGCTCTGCTCGGCTGGACCGCCAGCGACCACATCCTCGAAGCCGATAACGGATTCTTTCATGCCGCCGGCGGAGGGTTCGACCCCGCGGCGCTCCGCTTCGGAAATCCCTGGACGTTTGTTTCGCCGGGCGTCTCCATCAAGCCGTTCCCGTCCGGATCGCTGACCCATCCCGCGATGTCTGTTATGCAGGGTCTGATTCGCGAGTATCATGTCAACGCCGGAGACGTGGAATCGGTCGAGGTCGGCACCAACCGCAACATGCCGAATGCGCTCATCCACCACCACCCGATGGATTCGCTGCAGGCCAAGTTCAGTATGGAGTTCTGCATGGCAGCGCTGCTGCTCTACGGCAAAGCCGGCCTCACCGAATTCAGCGATGAAGTGGTGCGGCGCTCCGACGTGCAGGCCATGATCCAGCGCGTTCACTTCGGTGTTAACGCCGAAGCCGAAAGAGCCGGCTATGACAAAATGACCAGCATTGTGAAGATCGATATGAAAGATGGCCGTACCATCTCAGGCCGCGCGGATTTCGCCAAAGGCAGCCCGTCGGACCCGATGAGCTTTGAGGACGTGGCCGCCAAGTTTGAAGACTGCGCGAAGTTCGCGAAGTGGCCGTCCGCCAAATCGAATCAGATCATCGGGCACGTCCGCAAGCTGGAAGATCTTCCTGACGTTCGCACATTGACCGCTCTATTGACCGCTTAGAGGACACATGATCGCCAAGAACCAGACGCTCCTGCTGTTGCTCGCGGCTCCGGCCATCGCTCAACTTTCTCCTTCCGCGACCTGGGCCACGCACGCCTCCAATCAGTATCAGTCGGTCCCCAACCTGACTTACGTCACCGCGACCAACTACGAAGCGAAGCTCGACATTTACAAGCGCCGCGATACTTCCGGCCCGCAGCCCACCGTCGTCTATTTCCATGGCGGCTTCTGGGCGGCAGGCAACAAGGAGGGCGCGCTGATGTCGCTCATGCCCTGGTTCGAGATGGGCTGGAACGTGGTTAACGTGGAATACCGCCTGGCGCGTGTGGCGCCGGCGCCGGCCGCCGTGGAGGATTGTCTCTGCGCGTTGAAATATATCGTTGCCCAAGCGAAGAATTACGATATCGACGTCAACCGCATCGTAGTGACCGGCGAATCGGCGGGCGGCCACCTGGCGCTCACCACAGGCATGATCCCGGCTAGCGCCGGCCTCGATAACGAATGTACCGGACCGCGCGCGCCGCGTGTCGCCGCGATTATCAATTGGTTCGGCATCACGGATGTGATGGACGTGATCGACGGCCCGAACCGCCGCGATATCGCCGCCACGTGGCTGGCCGGCTTGCCGAATCGCGAAGAAATCGCCAAGCGCGTCTCCCCGCTTACTTATGTCCGGCCTGGATTGCCTCCCATTCTCACGATTCACGGCGACGCCGATCCCACCGTGCCTTATCCCGAAGCCATGCGCCTGCATGAAGCGCTAAACCAGGCCCACGTGCCCAATCAACTGCTGACCATTCCAGGCGGCAAGCATGGAAATTTTTCGACCGAGGAGCGCACAAAGATATTCCTAACCATTCGCGAATTTCTTTCAAAGAACGGCATTAACGGCAAGTCGTAATAATACGCACCTAATCAAAGTGAACATTGACGGTTAAGCCAACCCTGCCTGATTCTAAAAGGCATGGATGCTTTGCCGCTCGTCCCCGCGGTTGCACTGAGCTTTGGAGCCACTTATTATCTCGGCAAAGCCTGTCTGATGTTGGTGATGAGTTCACTCGAACAGCCTGGCCGCTCGCGAGGGAAAGAATCGCAACGCCAACCCGTCCAGACGCCTACGATAACCTCCGCCGATACGATCGTTAGTTAATACCCTCTAACGCGTTCTCAGGCCTTTTCCGCCAGCCCAAGTAGCGTGCGTCGCACCACGGCTTTCGTCAGAGGAATCTTGTACCGGTTCTTCGCCAACGGATTGGCGCCTTCCAGAGCGAGTTCCCCGGCCTGCGCCGCGAGCTCAGGAGTGATCCTCTGGCCGGCGAGCAACGCTTCCACCTTCGGTAGCCGCCACGGGATAGGCGCCACGCCGCCGAGCACAATCCGCGCACTCTTGCAGACCCGCTGATCCATCTCGAGCACGATCGCGGCGCTCACGACAGCGTGAGTCCAGGCTTCCCTGTCCATTACCTTGTGATAGGTGCTGCGCGTGTTTGGTTTGGCATTGGGCAGACGCACGGCAGCCACAACCTCGTCCTTGGCGAGAACATTTTCACGCGCCGGATCTACGCTCGGCAGGGCAAAGAACTCCGCCGCGGAAACCTGCCTCGTTCCGGAAGGGCCCATAATGCTGATTTGAGCGTCGAGCGCCAGGAGCGCCGGAGCTGTGTCCGACGGATGAACGATGAAGCTCGGCCCGCCGCCGAATATCGCGTGAAACTGATTTTCGCCGGTGATGCTAAAGCACTGCTTTCCGCCGGCCTTAAAACAGGGAAATCCGTTGCGGTAATACCAGCACCAGGGCCTCTGGCAGATGTTGCCGGCGAGCGTCCCGACATTGCGGATCTGCGGGGTCGCAACGCTTTCCGCCGCTTCGGCCAGGACGGTGTAGTTCTTGCGAACCGGGTCGAAGCTGCTCAGTTCCTCCAGCGTAACCAGGCCGCCTATAAACATTTCACGAGGCTTAGCCATCCAACTGATGACGTCGGCACCCTTGACGGCCTTCAAGTGAACGAGAACATCGGGCTCCACCAGGTGCTCTTTGATCATGCCCAGCAAATCGCTGCCGCCGCCGGCTGGGACCGCGTTTAGCTGGTGTAGTTTCCCAACGGCGTCCTTCCAATCGCGGGGATTAACGTTCGCGAAGCTTCTCATGCCAGCACCCCCAAAATCTTGTCGCGTGTGATGGGCAGGTCTTTCACGCGCTTTCCGATGGCGTTATAAATCGCATTGGCCACCGCAGCCGGCGATGGAATAATCGTCGGCTCGCCCAGCGTCTTGGCGCCGAACGGGCCGTAGGGATCGTCCGTCTGGATCCAGAGCACGTCCACCTCGGGTGTATCCAGATGCGTCATGATGCGAGCACCGTAATATCCAGCCGTCAGCGGCTGTCCGGAGGCGCGGTCGTAAAGCAGCTCCTCATGAAGCGCCATGCCGATTCCCATCGTCGCGCCGCCCTTCACTTGGCTTTCGGCGGTCAGCGGATTCACCACGCGCCCGCTGTCGTGCGCCGCTACATATTTGGTAACCTTCACATGCCCCATCTCGATATCGATTTCCACCTCCGCGAAGTGCGCCACGAAGCTCACGCGCGCCTGCCCGTTGAGGGCAGGAGGGTTGAGGTTCACCGTAGCGGTGAGGACGTCGTTCCCTGGCGGCAGGCCTTTCTCGGCGATCTGCTTCTTCAGTTCCTTGGCAGCCTGGACAACAGCCATCCCAGTTTGCACCGTCGTCCGGCTCCCCGACTCGCCGACCGAATACGGGCACCGGTCGGTGTCGCCCGAGATCAAATCGATCTTGTCCAGCCCGACGCCTAGTTCCTCGGCGGCAATCAATGCCATCGTCGTCTTCGCCGCCGTCCCGATGTCCGTCACGCCGACGTGCACGTGGTACATGCCACGCGAGTCGACGTCGATCACGGCGCTGCTTCGCCCGAGATTCGATCCGAACGACCCCATCGCCACGCCCACACCGCGGCGGACCGGTCCGGTTTTCTCGCCCGGCGCGCGCCACCGCTGTTTCCACTCAAACGCCTCGGCGCCTTTCCGCAAGCAGTCTTCCAGCCCGATGCTGGTGTACGGCGCTTGATCCTGGAATTTCCGCGTCATGTTCTTCAAGCGGAAGTCCAGCGGGTCCATCTTCAGCGCTGTCGCGATATCGTCCATCAGCGATTCGAGCCCGAACACCCCCTGCGGATAGTCCGGCCCACGCAAGTTGGCCGACACCGCTTTGTTGGTATAGACCGGATAGACCAGCCGCTCAACGTGCGGGCACTGGTAGATCTCGATGCCCGCGATGCCACCCGTACCCTTCCGGTACGGTCCCATACCGCTGTATCCGCGAAGCTGGATGGCCGTCAGTGTTCCATCGTTGCGCACGCCGACCTTGTAATACTGCTTGGTTGGCCAGCGTCCGTGTACGCACAGAAAATCCTCCTTACGCGTGAACTCAATCTTCACCGGCGCGCCCGCGTTCTTCGCCAGAATCGCTGCCATCAGCTCGAAGTCGTGGTTTTGATTCTTGTTGCCGAACCCGCCGCCCATGAACTGGCAGACCACGCGCACTTTTTCCGGCGCCAGCTTCAGGTCGCGCGCGATTTCTGTGTGACAGTTCGAAATCCCCTGCGTCGGCGTGAACACGGTCAAGTGGTCGCCGTCCCATTGCGCGATAGCCACGCGCGGCTCTAACTGCGCGTTATTGATGTGCGGCGACGAATACTGATCCTCAAAGACCCGATCGGCCGCGGCAAATCCGGCTTCGATATTCCCGCGCCGGTAGGTTTCTGGCTCATGCTGCCCGCGCGCTGTTGGCGAAAGATTCCCGCCCGGCTGAATCTCCACTGCGCCTGCTTTGAGCGCGTCTTCCGGTTCGAGCACGAAAGGCAGCGTTTCATAATCCACTTCGATTAGGCGCGTCGCCTCTTCCGCCGCGTGCCGGTCGGTCGCCGCCACGGCCGCCACGGCGTCGCCCGCGAACCGTACTGGGTCGTTGAAAAGGTAGCGCTTGTTGCGCATGTCGCCGCTGCCCCAGATCACATCGCAATTCTCATGGGTAAGAATTGACTTCACGCCGGGCAATGCCTGCGCCCGCGATAGGTCGATACGTTTGATGCGCGCGTGTGGGTGCGGGCTGCGCAGCACCCGCGCATACAACATACCGGGAAGGCGCAGATCACCCGTGTAGGTGGCGGTTCCCGTGACGCGCTTCTGCGCGTCGATCCGGCTGGTGGGATGCCCGACAGTCCGAAGCGAGTTCATGCCTTCCTCCTCGCATCGGCCGAAAGCGTTCCCGCCGCGGCCAGCACCGATTCCACGTAATGGTTATAGTTGCCGCACCGGCAGATGTTACCGGTCATGGCGTGCCGGACCTGGTCCCGGTCCGGATGCGGGTGGCGATTGAGCAGCGCTTTGGCGCTCATCAATTGCCCGGACGTGCAGAATCCGCACTGGGGTCCGTCGTGCTCGATGAATGCTTCCTGCAGCGGATCGAGCTTCCCGTTCTGCGCCAGTCCTTCGACAGTCTGCACGGTGCGCCCGTCGGCCCACACCGCAAGTTGGCTGCAAGAATACACATTCTTGCCGTCGAGCAATACCGTGCACGCGCCGCACTCGCCGCGGTCGCACCCGATCTTCGATCCGGTCAGCCCCAGGTGGTCGCGAAGTACCTCGGCCAGCGTCCACCGGTCCTCTACTTCGATCCGGTGCACCGTCCCATTGACGGTCATCTTGATCGTGGTCTTCGGCGGCCCCGCCGCGGTTTGAGCCTCGAGCGGGACGGTTGTCGCCACCAGCCCGGCACCCGTACCTTCGACAAACTTCCGACGCGAGATTTTCATGAAGTTTCCCTCTGTTTGCTCTTCTGGCGCGATTCTATCGTGCGCCCTGTACGGGCGTCAATGCACTACCGGCAGTGCACTACCGGCAGTGCCTTCACCCAAGTCAACATGGCGTCGGCCACAGCCTGTGGCTGCTCGACAAGAATCGCGTGCGCCGTGTGCGGAATCCGCACTACGGTGACGCGCCCTGCCCCGAATTCCTCCACGAGTTCCTGGCTGGCGGAAGGCGGCATCGCGTCCCAGCGACGGCAGCAGCACCAATAGCGGCCCGCGCCCCGCGTCGGCTAGTCTAAGTCTAGTACTGCAGCTTGCGGAAAAGCGCGGCCGACCGCATCGGCAGCGCGGCGAAGAACCCGCAACCTGCTCCCACCGCATCGGCTACCATGTCTCCTATTTCAAAATCCCGCCAGCCCGAGTAGAGTTGGGCGTACTCGAGGCCGACACCCATCACCACCGCGCCCAGCGCGGCACCCACGATGACCTTTCTCCGTTCGTGGATCGCCGGAAGCCACGCCAAAATCGCGTACGCGATTGCGTGATCGACTTTATCGCTCACGGGAAGCTGGCTCAAGGCTTGCATCGGCGCGGAATCACCCGGCAACAGCGAGCCCAAGATCACAATGACGATCGCCGCCAGCCAGAGTGCTCTCAGTATTCTCTTCAGGGATCCTTGACGCCACACGCTCCAATATAACGCCCGGCGGCGCTGTGGCATCACTCCGCACTGGTAGCGCGCACGGCTTTATCAACTGGTTCCAAGGCGCCGATCTCGACTCCCAACGGCGCAGTCTTCAGCTCAGCGAATTTGCGCGCGCTGACCAGGACCCGGGTTTCCAGAGATCCTATGGCACTGTTGTACGCTTCGACGGCGCGCTCCAGGCTCTTGCCCATCCTGCTCCAGTGGTCGCCCATGTCGGAGAGCCGCTTAAACAGTTCCTTGCCGAGCGCACTGATCTCGGCGGCATTCTCAGCCAGTTTCTCCTGACGCCACCCGTAGGCAACCGCCCGCAACAGGGCGATCAAGGTGGTGGGAGTCGCCAGGATGACGTTCTGACCAACGCCGAACTCGATCAAGGCGGGGTCGTGCTCCAGCGCGGCGCTGAAGAAGCTTTCACCTGGAAGAAACATCACCGCAAATTCCGGGGCTTGGTCGAATTGCTCCCAATACGACTTCCGTGCCAGCGCCGTCATGTGAGCGCGAACCTGGCGGGCATGATCGGCCAGCCGGGCCTTCCGCGTCTGATCATCGGAAGCCTCCATCGCCCGCAGATAGGCCTCTAACGGAGTCTTCGCATCGACCACGACGGTCTTCCCCGCCGGGAGCCGCACCAGCAGATCCGGGCGCAGACGGCCGTCGTCCGAGTGAATGGTCATCTGGCTCGAGAAATCGCAGTGATCGAGCATACCGGCCATTTCCACCACGCGCCGCAGCTGAATTTCGCCCCAGTGGCCGCGGACTCCAGGTGTCCTCAGGGCCGTCACCAACCGCCCGGTTTCGGCGCGCAGGTTCTCCTGTGTCTCGATCAGGTTGCGAACCTGCTCGTTTAGGGCGGCGTAGGCGCCGGCCCGCGCCTTTTCCAGTTCCTGGATCTTCGAGTCCACGGTCTCAAGCGAACTGCGCACCGGCGTCAGCAGCTCTGCGATCGCCTGCTGGCGTTTCTCCAGATCACCGCGCGCCGATTCCTCGGCTCTTCCCAGGGTAGCCTTCGCCAGATCGAGGAAGGTCTGGTTATTTCGCGCCAGCGCATCGGCCGAAAGCGCGCGGAACGCATCCGAAAGCTTTTGCTGCGCGTCCCCCCACGCCGCCAGTTTTTCGGACGCCGCCGCCCGCTCTGTATCGAGGCGCTGCCGCCAGTGCGCTCGAAGCAGTAGCCATGCCAGGCTAAAGCCCGCGACGAAACAAATAACGGGAAGAATGTTTTGCACTGTATCCATTATCGGCCTCCCGCGCCAGGCCGGCTACAGCAGCACGGTATCGATCGGCGTCTCTTCCGGCTTGCTAGCCTCCGCTCGTTGGGCTCCAGAGAGAAACCGCATCAGTTCCTGTTCCGAGCCGTCGAAGAAGCCGTCAACCAGTTCCCGGACCGCGGCCCGCCGCATGCTTTCGCGCGACGCCTTCAGAGAGTAAACGTAGGCGCGCCCCACCTTTTGGCGCGCCAGCTTGCCCTTGCGTACCAAGCGGTCCAGCACCGTCATGATGGTGGTGTAGGCAAGTGCTCGCGACCGGCCCACGACCTCCCTTACGTCTTTGACGTTGCCCTCGCCCAGCGACCACATCGCCTTGAGACATAACATCTCGAGCGGCGGAGGAATGTCGCGGACGGTCCGGGACATCAGTTCTCCCGTTCCGGCTCTGAAGGCGCCAAGGCCTGCTTCAGTTTATCGGCGAATGCTGAAGCCGGTTTGGCCGCAAACAAGGGATGCGCGGCCGCATCGGGAGGCGCTGGCGCTTGCCGCTGTTCGGGGAAATCGCCGGACCCGTTGGATTGCGCCGTGGCCTTCGATTCCGGCTTCGGATTCAGATACCGGTCTTTCTTCAATGCCGTCCGCTCGAGGGCCGGGCTGTAGGAGGTGAAACAGCCCTCTATCTGGCGGTCCGTCGCGATCAACGAGCGCATGCATTCCATCTTCGAATCCATGTCGTCGATGTAATGCAACAACAGCGCTTCGGGAAACTGCGGAAGCTTCGGCGAGCCGAATTCGAGCTGGCCGTGGTGGCTCAGGATCATGTGCTCCACGAGGGACCGAAGCTCTGCCGGAAAATCCGGAAGCCCGCGCAGTTTCTCCGCCACCATGCGGAGCGCCAGCGAGATGTGACCCAGCAGCTGGCCGTCATTGGAATACGAAAAACCGCGCTCGTAGTTCAGCTCATGGATCTTACCGATGTCGTGCAGCACCACTCCGGTCAGCAGGAGGTCGTAGTCCACGATTGGATAGTGCCCGGCAGTCATGCGCGCCAGCTTGCAGAGCGACAGAACGTGCTCCAGCAGACCGCCGAGATAGGCGTGATGGATGTGTTTGGCGGCCGGAGCGCGGCGGAATCGCCCCGCGATCTGCTCGTCGCCCAGAAAGGCTTCGAGGAGTCCCTTCAAGTGAGGATTTCCGATCTGCGCGATCTGCCCGCGCAGCTCAGCCCACATCTCTCCGGAGTCGCGCGCCGACGACGGGAAGTAGTCGGCGTAGTCGATCTCGCTGTCATCCATCCGGCGCATTTTGTGAACGGTGAGTTGTGGCCGGTTGTGGAAAACCTGGATCAGGCCCTTTACTTTGACGAAGTCGTCGCGATCGAAAGCATCCAGCACTTCCGCGACGTTGTCCCACATCTTGGCGTCGAGTTCGCCCGTCCGATCGCCGAGCATCAGGGAAAGGTACAACTCGCCGCTCTTTTTCTGCCGAATCTCCTTGGAATGGACCAGAAAGCTGGTCGTGATTACTTTGTTCGGTTCGACCTCGTTAACGTACGGCGATTTCATGGTTTCGCGGCGGGGGGTGCCGCCCCTGCCGCGGGTGCCGCGGCCGGGGCGGAAGGCGCCGTACCGGCCGAGCTCTTCGCGCTGCCCAGCGGAATGACTTTGAGCAGTTTCCGCTTCCGCTTCGCCGCTACCTCTTCTTTGGTCGTCGTCTGCGGTTTCAACTCCACCGCGTCTTGCCACCGCGTGTCTTTGCCGGGCGCGGCGCCGCTATCGACATAACCTTCCTTGATTTGCAGAAACGCATCTTCGCGAAGCCGGGTCAGATACTCGCGGACCTTGGGTTCCATCTTCGGGCCGGCCAGTTTCTCGTTGATTTCGTTCTTGACTTCTTCGAAGCTCGCCTGTCCGGCTTCAAAACGCTCATCCACCTTGAGGATCAGCAGTCCCTGGGGTGTCTTGATCGGATCGGTGACTCCACCCTTCTTCATTGCGAACACCATGTCTTCGATATCTTTCACCAACAGGTGATCACTGCGCTTATACGGCGGTAGTTGGCCTCCATCGCGGGCTGTGGCCGTATCGTCGGAATTGTCGCGCGCCAAGTCGCTGAACTTCTCGCCTTTTTTCGCGCGGGCTACCAGATCGGCGGCCTTCTTCTGCGCGGCCGCGGCCTGTTCGGGAGTCTTGCCCTCGGTAGAAACCAGCAACTGGCTGAGGAAGACCTGTTCTTCGCGCACAAATTCCGTCTGGTGCTCGTCATAGTACTTCTTCAGATCGGCCTCCGGAACGGACATTCGCGAGCTGATTTCATCGCTGATCACGCGCTGCGTCAGAGCCTGCTTCTTCATCTGGTCCCGAAAATCCTCGAAGGTCATGCCGGTCTGTTCGCGGATATAGTCGTGAAACTTATCGGTGTCGCTGATTTTGCTCTGCAACTGGATCTGCGCGATGCGCCGCGTAACTTCCGGATCGACGTTAATGCTCAGGTCCTTGCCCCTTTGCACCAGCAGGAGCTGATCGATCTGGTCGCGCAACGTGTTCTTTTGCTGCTCGCGAACCGCGTCGGTGAGCCGCGAGCCGTTCAAGCCTTGCTGGCGGAACTCCTGTTCAACCCCCTGGCGGGTGCGTTCCATCTCCCCCTTCGTAATAATGTCACCATTGACCTTGGCCACAATCTCCTCCACGATGCGGACGTCCGCTGCATGCGCGAGGGGAAGGGTGGCCGCTAAAAGTGCGATCAGCCTGAAAGACATATGTAGAACCTATATGATACCAACATAACCCGATAGAACCTGCGCCGGGTTCGCGCCCGGGGGGTGCCGCACTTCCCCCCGGTAGAATAGACCCCGGCGGCATTGTGCTATTCTTTCTGAGGCAAGAGCGGGAGTCGCTGTAAAGCGTACAATCAGCAGGCCCGAACGTCCGGATCGGGTTTCCTGATACCACTCCGAATTGCTGCCCGTCCCACGTTCGGGATATTATTGACGGTCTTATCGATCAGGAGGAGTTACCAGCACATTTATGAGTTCCCCAACCACCACTTCGCAGAGCCTGGAGGCGCTGCTACAGAAGGCCGGCAATCCGGTCACGATGCTCCGCAATTCGAAGATCGGAGCCTATGTCTACCCGGTCGTTCCCTCGGAATATTCCAATTGGCGCGACGAACAGCGCGCCTGGCGCGATTCCTGCGTTCTCTTCGATCAATCGCACCACATGTTCAACGTGTATATCGAAGGTCCCGACGCCCTCAAGATGGTCACCCATCTCGGCTTCAACAGCTTTGAGAAATTCCCCGTTGACCGCGCCAAGCAATTGGCGCCGTGCAGCTATAGCGGGCATGTGATCGGCGACGGCATCCTTTTTCACCTCGCGCCCAACAGTCTGGTATTCGTGGGCCGCGCTCCGGCCGCCACCTGGATTGAATTCCACGCGAAGACGGGCGGCTATAACCTAAAAACCACGCGCGACGACCGGTCGCCCTCTATCACGGGCGGTAAAGCCGTTACGCGCAGCTGTTACCGCTATCAGATCCAGGGTCCGAACGCGTGGCCGGTGATTGAAAAGCTGAACGGCGGCCCGCTTCCCGACCTCAAGTTCTTCAACATGTCCACGATGAAGATCCTGGGCCGCACGGTCCGCACGCTGCGCCACGGCATGGCGGGCGCTCCGGGTCTCGAGATCTGGGGGCCGTACGAAGAGCGCGAGGAAATCCGCGCCGCGATCATCGAAGCGGGTAAGGACTTCGGACTGGTACAGGTTGGCGCCCGCGCGTATGCCACCAATACGCTGGAATCGGGATGGATCCCGTCGCCGCTTCCGGCCGTCTACACCGGCGACAAGATGAAGTCCTACCGGGAATGGCTGCCCGCCGCCAGTTATGAAGGCACCGGCTCGATCGGCGGCAGCTTCATTTCGAACAACATCGAAGACTACTACGTCAATCCGTACGAGATGGGCTACGGCGCCTTCGTGAAGTTCGATCACGATTTCATCGGGCGCGAAGCGATGGAAAAGATGGCCAAGGAGCCGCAGCGCAAAAAGGTGACCCTCGCTTGGAACAAGGCCGACGTCATGAAGGTCGTCGAATCGCTGTTCGAATCGGGCGATCACTACAAGTACATCGATCTGCCGCTCTCGAATTACACCTCGGCCTCTTATGACAAACTGACGATTCGCGGCCAGCTGGCGGGCCTGTCGATGTTCGGCGGCTACAGCTATAACGAGCGTTCGATGCTGTCGCTCGGCATTGTCGAGCACGATGTGAAGATCGGCACGGAGGTCACGCTGCTCTGGGGCGAGGAAGGCGGCGGCACGAAGAAGACCACGGTTGAGCGCCACAAGCAGATCGAAATCCGCGCCGTGGTCAGCCCTGTGCCGTATTCCAAGACCGTCCGCGAAACCTACCACGAGGGCTGGCGCAGCCAGAAGTAGACATCGACCCGCCGGCGTTATTGCAGCCAGTCGCGCATTGCTCGCGCGACGGCGGCGGGCTGCTCCATCGTCGACATGTGCCCGCTCTCGGGCACGATGACCAGTTTTGAGCCGAGAATCGCGCCAGCCATCATTTGGTGAGTGACGGGCGGACTCCATGCGTCCTCACGGCCAGTGAGGATCAGAACTGGGCATCGGATCTGCGCGAGTACCGGCGTCGCGTCCGGGCGGCCGAGGAGAGCATTCATCTGCGCTTCGAAAGCGTCCGGTGATTTGCGCTCGAACATCTGGACGATCGATTCGATGAGCGCATGATCCTGCAGTCGGTTCGGCGCCACCATGCCCTGGACCCACGTTGCCGCCATCGTCCGCATTCCATCCGAACGCGCGATAGCGAGCAATTGCCGCCGGCGCTGCGCTTCCTCCTGACCCGCGTCTCCGGCAGAGCGCGCGGCTGAGCCGCTGTTGAAGACCGCCAACCGCCGTACCCGTTGCGGAGCTTGGCGGAGTATCTCAAACGCGATGCGGCCTCCCATGGAATGGCCGGCCACCGAAAATTGATCGGGCGCGTCGCGCAACACCAATTCCGCCATGGCGGGAATGGAATCGAGCATGCCGTAGTCGGCGCAAGTGCACTCCGCCGCATCGGACACTGCCGCAATCTGATCCAGCCAGACGGTGCGATCGCACAGGAAGCCAGGCAACAGCACCAGAGCCTCCTTGCGCCCCCTCATTTCTTGACCGCCACGTCCACCGGCGGCGTGCCGTAGGTGTGGAACGACTCGATGGTCTTGAGCCCCCACGCCTGGCCTTTTTTGCGCTCGGCTTCGGTCCAGCGGATCGGCTTCCAATCCGGTGCCAGAATCAGCCGCGCGCCCGCGTTCGCGATCTCCACACGATGCCCGCCCGGTTCGTACACATATAAGAAGAAGGTCTGCTGGATGGCATGTTTGTGCGGTCCCGTCTCGATATGGACGCCGTTTTCTAGGCAGACGTCCGCCGCGAGCAACACCTCCTCGCGGCTGTTCACCGCATACGTGATGTGGTGGAAACGGCCCTTGGTGCCGGTATTGTCGCGCGTGTAGGCGAAATCGTAGCTCTTATTCGTGCACGTCATCCACATGGCAGCCTCGGCGCCATTGTCGAGGACGATCTGCTCCGTCAGCCGGAACCCCAAGTACTTTTCGAAGAATTCCCGGTTGGCTTCGATGTCGACGGCGAGGCCGTTCCAATGATCGAGACGGCGCACGTTGATGCCGCGCGCGGGAAATCTCTGCGCCTGGTTCTTCAACGCGGGTTTCAATTCGGGAGGCGCCTGATACCACTGGGTCTCGTAATACAGCTCGATTCTATGCCCGTCCGGATCCTGGCAAACGAACGCGGGGCCGTGCGCCAGGTCGCCATCGGACCAGCCAATGTCAAAGCCCGATCCCTTGAGCGCAGCGACGCGGCGCTCAAGCGCCTGCGCACTGCGCGCGCGATAAGCTACGTGGCCGAGCGCCGGGATCTTCGACGCCGTCAGCTTGAGAGAGTGGCGTTCGTAGTCGTCGTACGCATGAAGGTATACCGAGTCGCCTTCGCGTCCCGTCTCGGTCATCCCCATCACGTTGACGAAGAAGCGCAGGCTTTCTTCAGGCTTGGGCGTCAGTAATTCCAAATGGCCCAAATGGGCCAAGTCCATGATTGGTTCACTTTGCAATTCCACACCTCGAATCAGCCATTCTAGCTTGACACTCGATTCCAGCGCCTGTCATACTACGGCCAATTTTGGAGGTTGCATTGAGGTATTTTCCAACTACCGTGGCGATTTCTGTGTTCAGCGTGATCGCGCTCGTGGCGCAATCCACGTCGGTATCGCAAATCTCGGGGACGGTTCAGGACTCCACCGGTTCGGCCATCGCCGGCGCACAAGTGCGTGTGACGCAGACTGATACCGGATTGGTGCGCACCACCACGAGCGACAGCGCCGGTACCTATGTGCTGACGAATTTGCCGGTCGGCCCATACCGCATGGAAGTCTCCAAGGACGGTTTCAGCACCTACGTGCAGACCGGTATTGTGCTGCAGGTCAACACGAATCCAACCATCGAGGTCAGCCTCAAGGTCGGCTCGATTACCGAACAGGTGCAGGTGGAAGCGGCGGCCACAATGGTTGAGACGCGCACCACGGGAGTGGGCCAGGTGGTGGACTCCCAGCGCATTGTCGACATCCCGCTGAACGGGCGGAATGCCACGGACCTGATCTATCTGGCCGGGGCAGCCGCGCAAGCGCCTCCCGCCGACTTGATTTCTACCAAGAACTATCCCGGCGAAGCGGCGCTCAGCATTGCGGGAGGCATGGCCAACGGGACCCTATACATGCTGGATGGCGCTTCGCACAATGATCCGTTCAACAACCTGAATCTGCCGCTTCCGTTCCCGGATGCATTGCAGGAATTCAAAGTGGAAACCAACGCGCTGCCGGCGCAATACGGCCAGCACTCAGCCGGCGCGGTCAACGCCGTCACCAAGTCCGGTACTAACGAGTTTCACGGCGACGCCTTCGAGTTCATCAGGAACTATCACTTCAATGCGCGCAACTTTTACGCAGCGTCGCGCGACTCTCTGAAGCGCAACCAGTTCGGCGGCACGTTCGGCGGGCCGATCAAGAAAGACAAACTGTTCGTCTTCCTGGGATACCAGGGAAACATCATCCGCTCAAACCCGGCGCAGGCGTCGAGCTTCATTCCGACGGCGCAGATGATGTCCGGCGATTTCACCACGATCGCTTCGCCGCTCTGCAACGGCAACCGGCAGATTACGTTGAAGGCGCCGTTTGTGAACAACCAGATTTCCCCGGCCTTGTTCAGCCCGGCCGCGGTGAAGATGATGACCTTTTACCCGGCCACCAGCGATCCGTGCGGCAAGGAGTTCTTTGGAACCGTGCAGAACACCGACGAGCACATGGGCGTGGCGCGCGCCGATTACCAGTTGAGCGCGAGCCAGTCGATGTTCGTGCGCTACTACGTAACGCACGCGCTGGTCTCGCCGACCTACGACGGGAAGAATCCGCTGACGATGACCTTCTCTGGTGCGGACGATCTGGTGAATTCGGGCGTGTTCGGACACACCTGGGTGCTGGGGACGGGTACGGTCAACTCGTTCCGCGCGACATTCAACCGCTCCGCCGTCACCAAGACCGAAGTGCCCACGTTCGACGGTCCCTCACTCGGCATCAAGATGCACACGCTGGTGCCCGGCCACCTGGTGGCCACCGCGACTGGCGCCATCTACAGCTCGGTGGTGTTCTCCTATGCGGCGCGCGACCCCACCACCAGCCATCAGCTTGCCGACGACGTCAGCGTGGTCAAGGGCAATCATCAATTCGGATTCGGAGCCAATTGGATCCGGCCCGTACAATACGTGTACGGGCCGCTCAACGGCGATGGAAATTTCACTTTCGACGGTTCCGTCACCGGCCTCTCCATGGCCGACTTCCTCATCGGCAATGCGCGCACCTTTACTCAAGGCGGAATTCAATACGATTACGAGCGGTACAACTACATCGGCTTGTACGGCCAGGATACGTGGAAGGTGACGCCCCATCTGACCGTCAACGCCGGTTTGCGCTGGGAGCCTTATATCGGCGGACAAATGAACCTGGGGTATGTGGCGCATTTCGATCCTGCGCTGTTCACGAATGGCGTCCACTCGACGGTATATTCCAATGCTCCGGCCGGCGTGTTGTTTCCGGGGGATACAGGATTCGACACCAACAACAAGCCCTCTCACGTAAAGTGGAACGTCTTCGCGCCGCGCCTCGGTATGGTCTGGGACCCGAAGGGCAACGGCCGCATGACGGTGCGGGCCTCGTGGGGAATCTTCAGCGAGATGCCGCATACCCTGTTCGCCTATGGGTTCTCGCAGGCGCCGCCGTGGGGATCGACCATCACGCTGAACAACGTGTCGTTCGACAGTCCGTGGGCCACGGCTTCCGGCGGAGACCCGTTCCCGCTCCAGCTTGGGAAGAATGCCATTTTCCCGATTCCGGCCAATTACACGACGTATCCCCTGAATCTGCGGACAACCTATCTTGAACAGTGGAACCTCAGCGTGGAAAGACAGATCTCGGCGAACTGGCTGTTGAAGGTTGCGTACCTGGGCACGCATACGGTTCACCTGTGGTCCGACCGGGCAATCAACGCGGCGCAAATCGTGCCGAGCACGACGCCGCTGGGCACCTGTCCGGCCGGCGTGACGGCGGGATGCGATGCCACCAGCAACACTAACCAGCGCCGCGCCCTGTATCTGCAGAACCAGGCGCAGGGGCAATATTACGGGACAGTCCACTCGCTCGATGATGGCGGGACAGCCAGCTACCAGGGGCTGCTGCTGACCGCGCAGCACCGGCTGGCGGCTCACTACACCGTGCTCGCCAACTACACCTTTTCGCATTGCATCACCGATCCGTTTACCTCGGAACTCGACGGCGTTCAATATACCAATCCCGCCAACCGGCGCTTCGACCGCGGCAACTGCGTGACCATCGATCGCAAACATCTGGTCAACGTCTCGGGAGTATTCGAAAGCCCCAAATTCGCAGGGCGCTGGACACAGGCTCTCCTCGGAAACTGGTCGGCATCCACCAGCCTGCGTATCACCTCAGGGCCGGCCCTGACCGTGACCACCGCCCTGGATCAGGCCCTCAACGGCATCGGTGGCCAGCGCCCGAACCTGAACGGCAACCCGTACGCCTCGAACCCCTCGCCCGGAGTATGGCTAAACCCGGCTGCCTTCTCCCAGCCCGTGTTCGGCACATTCGGCAATGCCGCCGCCGGTGGAATCCGCGGTCCGGCGTGGGTCACGTTGGATGCGGCCCTGTTCCGGACCTTCTCCCTCGGCGAAAAGCGCCGGCTGGAACTGCGCGGAGAAGCCTTCAACCTCCCGAATCATGTCCGGCCGCCTAACCCCGGGCTGGTTTCCAGCACCGCGAGCACCTTTGGTCAGACCACAACCGCAGTCGTCAATGCATCCACTAACTCGACTGGCGACCCGCGCATCATGCAGTTTGCGCTAAAGTACATCTTTTGACATGCGGCGACTCGCGATAGCCTTGATAGCAGCCGTGGTTCTCGCGGCCTCGGCGGCGGCGCAGGACGCTATCATCGCCGGCCGCCTGCCCGAGCAGCGCGTGGAAAAGCCGCGGCCGGCGCCCCGGCTGCCCGACGGCCATCCCGACCTGGGGAATGGCAAGGGCTCGTGGAATCCTCGCATCATCGCGAACATTGCCGGTACCGGCCGCGGCGGCGCCGCACGCTCTCCGGTCGATAAGGTTGTCGATGTTCCCTTCCAGGCTTGGGCAAAGGCGGTCTATGACCAACGCCAGGCCACGCTGTTGAAAGACGATCCCGAAGGGTTGTGCCTGCCGCCCGGCATCCCGCGATTGATGGCCACGCCGTTTCCGTTCCAGATCTTTCAACTGCCCGATCGCGTGCTGTTCGTGTTCGAAGGCGGCGCGCACATCTGGCGCGCCATCTACACCGACGGGCGCCCTCATCCAAAAGACCCTAATCCGTCGTTTCTCGGCGACTCGATCGGCCACTGGGAAGGCGACACGCTCGTCGTCGACGTCATCGGCTTCAACGACACTACCTGGCTCGACCAGGACGGCCATCCCCACACCGAAGCTCTTCATGTCATCGAGCGCTACACGCGCACCGATGAGATGACGCTCCACTACGAAGTCACCATCGACGATCCCAAAGCGTACACGAAGGCCTGGAGCTCGAGCTACAGCATTCCCTGGTCTCCGGGGACCGAGCTGCTGGAATACATCTGCCAGGAAAACAATAAAGACTTGCCGCACATGGTCGGCAAGTAGGCTGTTCGGCGCTCGTTAGCAGAACCGCGCTGGCCGGAGTTAGCGCCGTCAGAATTTATACAGTTCCGGTAGATTTTCCCGCTAATCCAATTCCTCCCCGGCCGAAATGTCCTGATGGGACTGGCGGAATCCGCGCTCGTCGGTTTGGCTGGAATCTTGCTGAGAAGGGAATGTCTATGAAGACTCAACTGCTTGCTTTAGTTATCCTGACCGCGGGATCGGCTGTCGCGGCGGATATTTCGATCGGAATCAACATTGGCGCGCCGCCTCCGCCGCGCGTGGTCGTGGTCCAGCCGCCGGTGCCGGGCCCCGACTTTGTTTGGGTGCAGGGCTATTGGTATCCCGTCGAAGGCCGCTACCACTGGCACGAGGGGTATTGGACCCGCCCTCCCTATGAAGGGGCAATCTGGGTTGCGCCGCGTCATGACGGCGCCCGCTACTTCGCCGGCTATTGGGAAGGCGGCCGCGGACGTTTCGAGCACGACCATCGCTGGGATAAAGACCACGACCGCGACCGCCGCGGCTGGCGCGAGCACGAGCGCGATGAAGCTCACGATCGCGGACGGGGCCGCGGGCACGACCACGACCGCGAGTGAGAACCTGGCTACTTCGCGAACTCCTCGTTCATCCAGCCTTTGAGGGCGTCCATGTTCTGTGGGCGCCCTAGAAAATCCTTCACCAGCTCTGCCGCCGGCTTGGACCCGCCGACGGCCAGCACCGTGTTGCGATAACGCATCGCAGTGGGACCCTCCAGCAGATTCGTGCGGTCGAACTGGCTGAAAAAATCGAGCGCAATCACTTTATCCAGCAGGTACGTGTAGTAATTCGAAGAATAGCCCGTGAGGTGCGTGAACGACGCGTAGAAGTGATAGTCCAGGTACGTATACGCTGAAAACCGCACATAATCGGCGCGCTGCAGAGCATCCACGTTCAATTGCGCGGGTGGACGGCTGTGCAGGTCGAGCGCAAAGTTGCTGTAGTACAACTGCTGCTGTACCCACTTGCCGCGGCCAAAAGCGCTGGCCCGGTTCATTTTCTCGATAAGCGCCGTGGGAAGGGGCGCGCCGGTCTGGTAGTGGCGCGCGAAAGTCTGCAGGATCCGTGGATCGTGAAAGAATTCTTCCAGCATCTGGGAAGGCGCTTCAACGAAATCGGTTTCTACGTTGGTGCCGCTGACGCCTGACCAGCGCTGATTGCCGCCGAGGATCTGATGCATCAGGTGGCCGAACTCGTGAAAGAATGTGACCACATCGTCATAGCGCATCAAGCCTGGGTCGCCGGGCGTGCCGCCTGGAAAATTACAGATGAGCGCGCCCTCGGGCAGGTGCTTTCCCGCAATGCCCGAGAGGATGGGGTACATGCTGAACCATTGGTCCTTGCCCGGACGCGGATGCATGTCGAGATAGAAGCGGCCGGCAAGCCGGTCGCCGTCATAAACCTCCCACGCCGCGACGGAAGGGTCCCAGATCGGCGCATGCGACGCGGGTTGGAACCGAACGTGGAAGAGTTTGGCAGCCGCGTCGAGAATACCCTGTTGGACGCGGTCGTACGGAAAATACGGGCGCACCGACTGCGAATCGAAATCGAACGTAGTGCGTCTGTATTCCTCCGGCCAGTAACCGGAGTCGGCCATCGAGATATTTTTCAGACCCGGCTGTGACTTGCGGGCGAATGCCAGCAAGAGCTCGTACTCGTGTTGCGCGGACGCGCGTGATGCGGCGTCGACGTCCCGCAGCAGCTTCTGTATGTTGGCGGGTGTGCCGATCATCTGGTCGGCGGTGGCGAGGTCCCCCCATGTGTGATAGCCGAGCAGACGCGCGAGTTGATCGCGCGTGGCGAGCAAATCGAGCAAAACCTGGCGGTTCGCCGGATAGGCCCGATCATTATAGGCGAGGAAGGCACGCTGCCGGAGATCCGGACTCTTGGCGTACTGCAAGACCGTCATGATCTGCGCGTTGTCGGTTCCGATGGTGATGGCGCCCCGGGCGTCGGTGGGGTGCTGGGAAAGAAAATCGGCGGGCAGCCCGGCCATTTCCGATCTTTCCGCCTTCACCCGGTTCGCGCTTTCGGCGACATTGCGGCCGAAGGCCAGGCTCAGCTCGGTGATCTTGTCCTGAAGCGCCCGAATCTTGGCGCGCGTCGCGTCGTCTTTGTCGACCCCCGCGAGACGATACTCGAGCAACGTGCGCTCGGCGTAATGGCGCGTCGCGGCATCGCTCGCAGAAACGTTCACCGCCGATAGAGCTTGGTACACCTTTTGATTCAGGCTAAGGTCGGTCTGCGCAGAAGAGACTGTCTGCGCGAGTTTCTGAGCGAGATCGCGGACGCTCTTGTCGCGATGCACGGCGTTGAGCACGCCGGTCTGCATGGCCGCGGTGGCAATCGCGTCGGCGGCCTCATCGTAAGGGGCTAGCGTGTTTTCGATCGTGCGCGGACCCGTGACACGGACGAGGCGGTCGACGGCCTGTTGTGCGAGCGCAAGCCGCTCCTCGACCCACTTCTGCACAGAATCGGGCGTCACGGAACCCGCCCAGATGTGGAGCGGATCTTCCTTCGGCGGCACGGCCGGTTGCGCGGCGCACACGCCAACCAGGATGGAAAACAGGACAACGTTGTTTCTAGACATCATGCACTTACTCAAAGTATAGCCGGGGGGGCGTCTCACCCCTTCTTTCGAGGCCGTTTCGGAACAAACGCGAGGAGCCGCCGGGGATTGTCGACCATGATCTGGTGTAGGACTTGGTCGCTAGCGCCGGCCGCTTTCAGTTTCGGGAGGAACACCGTCAGAGTCTTGGCGTAGCCGCTGGAGGCGTCGGCCGAGAACATCAGGTGGCTAGCGAAGCCCGCCTCCAGCAACGCCATCACCATCGGCACCTGCTGCGCGTCGTTGTTGCCGCCCTGCCGGTCGAAACCGATAAAAGCCCCGCGCCGGCAGATGGCCTTGTGTACATAGACGTTCGGATCGACCAGGTTGCCGAGATGCCCGATCACCACGCGCTCGGGTTTGACGCCGGCGTCCTCGAGGATGTCGAGTTGTTCGAGCGCCGACTTGCCGGGAATTCCGGTGTGCGTGAAAATCGGCAGGTTGGTTGCTACATGCGCCCGGCCGACGGCGCGGAAGACCTTGCGTTCGGTGGCCGTGATCTCGTCCCACGAGCCGATTTCGCCGAACACTCCCAGCGTGTCGGCATCGGCCTGCTTCACGAGCGACCGGAAAATCTGGTCTTCGCTCATCGTCGAGATTTCCTTGGGATAAAACGGCTGCGAGTAGAAGCCGCCCCCCGCCACGATGGGGACGCCCGATTTCATCGAGACCTGGCGAATAAAGTTGACATCGCGGCCCATGTCGGGATGCCCGGCGTCGACGATGCAAGCGATGTTTCCCTGGCTCTTCGCCTTGACGACTTCGTCGACCATGAGATCGACGTTGTGCATAATGTCCGGCGGTGGAGGCCCCCCGGCCCGTCCGGCGCCGCCGCGCGCAGGAAGGGGAGGCAACCCATTGGCGGCACGCGCCGCGGCGGCGGCTGCCGCAAACCGCGCGTTAAAGTCTGGAGCGAGCTGCATGTGCTCATGAAACAGCGTGGCGCCGCCGGCCAGTTCCTCCGGCGCGTAGTCCTTGAGAAGGGTTCGAATGATCGCGCCCTTCGGGAAGGCGAGCTCCTGCGCGCCCGCGGCCCTCGGAAGGGCGATGGAAGCCACGCTGGTTGCCCAAAATTCGAGAGCATCGCGGCGGGTCCAGGCCTGAGGTCGGAACTTTGACATGGTGGGACTATTGTAGACCCGCCCCGCCTCTTGCGACTTTGCGGGTCTAATGGCCCGCGCTCTTGCCGACGATTGTCAGAAACTCCTCGTTCGTGCCCACCCTGCCGTGCAGCGGCACGTGCTGCATCACCTCGAGCTTCTGCTTCCGCATGTTTTGATACAGCGTACGCATCGCCGCAGTGGGAGCCGGCGCTGTGCCGGGCGCCGGCGGGGAATAAAGATCCGCGTTGATCAGGATCTTCTCCTTCGGCAGGTACGCCATCAACATGTCGGCACTGTGGTTGCCCTGCGCGTACGTTTGATCCTCCATCTCGTAGGCCATGTCCTGCACGTGAAAGACCTCCACTACACGCGCGCCATCGGTGATGACGTATTTGGCGGCGCCGCCACCCGGCCCGCCGGCAAAGCTGGCCACCGTCTCGATCGGAGCGGGGCGCCGGCTGATCATATACATCGGGCTGTAGAGCGCCATGCGGTCGGGTTGCAATTCCCGTGGCGCCGTCGAAAAGAGAATGTCGAGGTAGTACTGCTTATTGGATTCGTGAGTAATTACGGTGGTGCCCTGCGAGAGATAGGTCCGTAGGCCGCCGGCATGGTCGAAATGATGGTGGGTGTTCACCACATATTTGACTAGCTTATTCGGCGCCAGCCGGCCGGCCTCCTCGATCACCGCCAGTGACCGCGCTTCGTTCTGCGGCGCTTCCACCACCGTGACAAAATCCTTGAATTCAATCACCACGCTGTGGTGCGTGCCGCCGCCCACCAGCCACACCCCATCGGCGAGTTTCTGACTCTCGACTCTTGCCGTCGGCGCCACCGCCGCGCGCACTACCTCCGGAACCGGAATGGGCGTGACCGCCACGTTGGCCTTTACGTCCGCGACCGTGTACTCGTAATAATTGTGCGCCGGGTTCAACCTCGGGTCGCCTTGGTGCACGTGCACCAGGGTCGGAAACTGCACGCCGCCAAAATTCTTGTATTTCGTGTACCGCATCTCGTAATCCATGTCGCCGTACACCGGGTTGGGAAACCAGGTGTCGGTCAGCTCCACCAGATTCTGATCATTGATCGTCCCGTTGATGCGATACTTGCCCAGCGTAAAGGAGATAATCGTCACCTTGCGCCCGAACTGCGAGAGACCGGCGTCCGAAGCGCCGACGATCGGTAGCGTAACCCCCGTGGCGTCCCGGGCCGCCAGTGCTGCTTTCAAGAAGCCATGCGGCGTGATCACCACCTCCAATTGCCGCAGGTCCGCGTACGATACACCGTCGAGATACAGGCTCGTCAGGGGCACCGGTCTGTCGCCCTGCATGTCCCACGCGTAGCTGCCGCTGAGAATCGACGTGACGCGCTCCTCCGCCATCGGCGGCCTGCCGAGAAGCGGATACCGGCCCTGCCGTCGCGTGTAATCCTCGCGCGACCATTTTGCGTCGTAGTCGATGACGCGCGTGTAGTTGGCCACCTCGTAGTGCGGCCAGTCTTCGGCGAGTCCGTACGTCTGGCCGATGCGCGATGACCAGCCACTGCCTGTATATTGAATCGTCTTCAGGTTGGCCCCGCCCATCGCCTGAAGCGAGGCTTCCAGAACGGAGCGGACATCTTTCACCGGCTGCGTCATCGCAACATTTGCCAGTAGGCCCAGAAGAGCCGGAACGACCTCGATCTTGTGCGTCATGGGGAAAATTCTAGCGTAAGACCGCAACCCACCGTAGGCTCGACCCGGAACCCTGACCCTGCGGGAGCGGAGCTACCGGCCCGGATTTTCCGCCAGAAACCGAACGCCTCTCAGGTCATCCACGCTGGCCGGAAGCCCACTCGGTCCTGCCGGAAAACCGTTCAGCTTCAAAATGTACGACACCAGGTCGGCGCTCTGCTGTTCGCTCAAACGGCCCCGCCGATTTGCCGGCATAGTGTACTGAATTTTTTCGAACAGATCCGCGATGTTCATCTCGTCGAAATCGTCGCGGAAGTCGGAGCCCGCGAGAGGCGGCGCTTCATCGGTGCCCTCTAGCAATCCGCCATGGCAGGAGGCGCAACGCTCCCGGTACACCGATTCCCCGCGCACCGCTTGAGTGTTTGTATAGATTCCGCCCCAGGCCGACCTATAAATTTCGGCCCAGACCGAATCGGCCGTCCTCTCCGTGCCGCCTGCTCCGAAAAGCACCAACGTCGCGGCGCCGAACCAGCGGATCCCTCGTACGCGGCAACTCATTTCTGTACAGGTCTATCATATAACCCCCCTTGACGCCGGCAAACGGGCGGGTATAGAGTCGCACAATCGCAAAGGGGGCTGATCTCAATGACGCGACTCAGAATCGTACTTGCTGGATTTGCGTTTGCCGCATTGGCGCATGCGCAGAGCGACCGCGGCACGATCACCGGCACCATCGCCGATCCGGCTGGCGCCGTTGTTCCCAATGCCGCGGTGGAAATCCGCAACGTGGAGACCGGCGCTGTTTACCAGGCGGGCGCCACCGCGACCGGAAACTATACTCTGGCGCAATTGCCGGCTGGCCAATATGAACTCTCGGTGAACGTTCCGGGCTTCAAGAAGTTCGTCCGGCAGAATGTTACCGTCGAGGTCGCCCAGACTTATCGCGTCGATGTCGTCCTCGAGGTCGGCTCGAACAACGAGTCTGTCACCGTGAATGCCGAGGCCCCGTTGCTAAAGACCGAGAGTGGCGAACTCAGCCACACCGTCGCCACAAACACAATGAACAATCTGCCCGTCATGGGCATCGGCGCAGCCGCTGGCTCGTCCGGATTGCGCAATCCCTACGCCGTCGTCCAACTGCTTCCCGGCAGTACCTATGCTCCTGATGTCGATATCCGGATCAATGGCGCGCCTGCGAACACACAGGCTATGCGAATCGAAGGCCAGGATGCCACTAACGGATGGTATTCCGTCCAGTCGCAAACGCAGGGCAGCGTCGACGCGATTCAGGAATTCGCCGTCCAGACCAGCAATTATTCCGCCGAGCTCGGCCAGGCGGGTGGCGGCCTCTTCAATCTCACCATGCGCTCGGGCACCAACCAGTTCCATGGAACCGCCTACGAATACTTCGTCAATGAGGCGCTCAACGCGGGAACGCCGTTCACCAGCGACGGTAACGGGCATCTGCTGCGGCCGCGGCAGCGCCGGAACGATTACGGCTTCAACCTGGGAGGCCCGGTCTACATACCCAAACTGTATAACGGTCACGATAAAGCGTTCTTCTTTTTCAACTTCGAGCACTTTGCCGAAACCATCATTACCAATAATGTTTCGGGTACGGTTCCCACGGTCGCTTATCGAACCGGCGATTTCTCCAAGGCGTTGACGAACCGGAATCTCGGCACCGATGGCTTGGGCCGGCCGATCCTGGAAAACGCCATCTATGATCCCACCAGCGACTTCATATCGGGTGGCCAGACCTACCGCAATCCGTTTACGAACAATATCGTCCCGCCTTCGCAATTAGACCTGGTGGCGCTGAAAATCCAAAGCCTGATTCCCGTGCCTACCAGTTCGGGGCTGATCAATAACTATCTCCCGGCTTACGCCAATCCGAAGTACACTCTGGTCCCCTCGGTCAAAGGTGACTACCAGATCAGTGCGAAATCCAAAATCTCGGGTTTCTGGTCTCTCAACCGTCAGGACAACCCGAACAACAGTCCTTTGCCGCCGCCCGCCCGCAATGGTCAGCCGCGGCTGGTCAACTCCAACACCTACCGCCTGAACTTCGACGAAACTCTGACTCCGACCTTGCTTCTACATTTTGGAGCGGGTTTGGTGGATACTCGGATCAACGATCACACTGATCGTTTCGATCCCGCTTCCCAACTCGGCCTAATGGGTACAAACTCAACCCTGTTCCCCGTGATTGGCGCGGTCGTCGGCGCGCCGAATTCGACTCTGTTGGGAAACCAGGGTGGCCTGAGCTACAACACCGGATCCGGAAACCAGATTCACCTCATTTATCGCAAGCCCACTGCCAATACCAGTCTCACCTGGGTCCGCAACAATCACACCTACAAATTCGGCGGGGAGATGATGGTGAACGGCTATCAGATGTTCAATGAGACCTATACCATGGGCTGGTTCAACTACAGCGTGGTCGACACCGGGATGCCCGCCCTGAACGGCGTGAGCCTTCCTTCCACTGTCGGATTCAGTTACGCCAGCTTCTTGATGGGCCGCGTCAACAATGGAATCGACGCCGTGCCCGCCGTTACGCACATGGGGGCGCATTCCCTCTCGGCTTTTGCCCAGGATTCCTGGAAGGCCACACGCAAGCTCACCCTCGACTACGGCCTCCGCTACGATTTCTCGACTTACCTCCAGGACGGCAACGGTTACTATGGCATCTTCTCCGCCTCAACGCCCAACCCGAATGCCGGCGGCCGGTTGGGCGCCATCATCTACGAAGGGCACGGCGGAGGCCGCTGCAATTGCGCCTTCTCCACCAACTATCCGTTCGCCTTTGGTCCTCGGCTCGGCCTCGCCTACCAGCTGAATTCCAAGACCGTGCTCCGCATCGGGTCGGGTGTCTCGTACTACAAGACAGACAATAACAATCTCGGTTTTTCCGCTGGATCCCAGTACAATTTTCAGACCGCCTCCTACGGCTATCCCGCGTTCCAGATGGCCAGTGGCGTGCCGTACAAGATCACGTTCCCGAACTTTGATCCCGGCCAGTATTTGTTTCCCGGCGTGCTGGGCTCGGCGCCCCAGGAACAGGATCGCCACGCCGGCCGGCCCGCCCGCCAGATTCAATGGAGCGTGGGGATTCAGCGCGAAATCGCGCGCGACTTGCTGGTCGAGGCCACTTACGTGGGCAACCGCGGTGCTTGGTGGAACGCCGCCGGTTTGATCTGCGTCAACTGCATCCAGCAGCAGACTCTCTCCGCCTACGGCCTCGACCTGAGCAAGACCGCCGACCGCACCTTGCTGGCTTCTCCCATCAATTCGCCGCTTGCTGCCGCCCGCGGATTCTTTTCCCCCTATCCCGGTTTTCCCACCTCCGCCACCGTCGCGCAATCCCTCCGGCCGTTTCCGCAATACGGCAACATCACAAACTGGCACTGGGTCCCGCTCGGCGATACCTGGTATGAGTCCTTGCAGTTGAAGGCGACCAAGCGCTTCAGCCGCGGCCTGGAGTTCGGATCCAATTTTACGTGGTCTAAGCAACTCACCTTAGGCGTCGAAGACGATTTCGGCCGCGGCGACGGCGTCATCATCAACGATGCCTTCAACCGCAGAAACCAGAAGGATCTTTCGGTATTCGACCAGCCGTTCCAATTCGTGTTTTCGGGCAGCTACACCACGCCCAAGCTTAGCGGCGGCAACCGGCTCACTGCCAACAAGATGCTGTCCTGGGTGGCGCGCGACTGGCAAATCGGAACCCTCCTCCGCTACACCAGCGGTTTGCCCATCCCCTCCCCGACCTCTACCAACAGCTTGGCCACATACCTGTTCCAGAGCACGCTGTTCAGCCGGGTTCCCGGCGTGCCTTTGTTCACGCAGGACCTCAATTGCCACTGCTTCGATCCCACCAAGAACCTGGTGTTCAACCCCGCGGCATGGTCCAACCCCGGGCCCGGCCAGTGGGGGACTGCGGCGGCTTACTACAGCGATTTCCGCTATCAGCGGCGGCCCATCGAGAACCTCAGCCTCGGCCGCGTCTTCAGGATCAAAGAAAGGGCCAGCCTGCAGATCCGCGCCGAGTTCACCAACATCTTCAATCGCACGGAAATGAGCAATCCGACCGCAACGAATCCGCTGGCTACCCCTTCACAAAACGGCCTCGGTCAGTACACGGCGGGCTTCGGCTATATCAACACGGGCACGACTTTCAGTGCCCCCCGGCAAGGGCAGCTGATCGCACGATTCCAATTTTGAGAATCACCGGACCTTGACATACTTTCGCAGGTTATGGGCGCCGACGTCGGCGGCATAGACCGAGCCCATGCGATCGGCCGCGATGCCGGACGCTGATGTTCCGCGGATCACCTTGTCCAAATCGGCGGGATCGGGAATAAACGCTTTCAGCGAGCCGTCGATCGCGTTGCCAATTACGATGCCCCGTTGCTCGCCTTTCTTTGCCGATGAATCCGGAAAGGAAGCGCCCACATAAATGGTGTCATCCGCGCCGATAAAAACGGAGCTTGGCTGGCCGAATTGCTTCCACGCATCGAGAAACTTGCCATCCTGGTCGAACACCTGAATACGATTGTTCTTGCGGTCTGCGACATACACCCAGCCGCGGGAGCCCCCTACGAACAGATCGTGTGGCTCGTCGAACTCTCCCGGCGCCGATCCCTTCCGGCCCCACGCCTTTACAAAGTGCCCATCCTTGGAAAACTTCACCACGCGCGCCGTGCCGTATTTGTTCGGATCATGGCCGTCCGAAACAAAGATGGAGCCGTTCGCCGCCACGGCCACGCTCGTCGGCCGGTCGAATCCTTCCGAACCGGTGGCGGCCACGCCCTCTTTGCCGAGCACTAGCAGGGTCTTGCCCTCCGGGCTCAGCTTGAGTACTTCCTCTCCCATCACCACGCCGTTCGCATTCCGGGCGGACATGCCGAGGATCGTCTCCGAATCGTTGACGTCCGTTGCCCACAGGTTTCCGTCCGCGTCCATGGTGAACCCGTGAGGATAAGCGAACAACCCCGAACCAAAGCCCTTTAGCAATTTCCCCGACGGATCAAATTCCAGAATCGGTGGATTGGCGGCGCCTCGGCCTATGCACGTAGCCGAGCCTGCAGGAACCACATTGAAGCAGCGATGAAAGACCCAGACATTCCCCCTCGGATCTATGTGGACCCGAATTACTTCCCCCCAGTGGCCTCCGTTCATGCTCGGAGGCAGAGTCGGCCACCCCTCGACCAGGCGATACGGATTGGGCAGTTCGGTCGGCTTCGGGTACTGGGTCTGTTGCGTGTAGGCCGCTCCTCCCCACACGAGGAGCCATGCGATCCAAACCGGTCTCATGGATGCCGTCCTTCTGGCGTCGCTCGAGATCCGCTCGCTTACCTTCGCGTCGCGGCTTCCTTCTCTTCAGCGCGCGCGCCCGAGAGAATGCCCGCCAGACCTTCGTTGCCTTCGTGGCACGCATATTCGAACACGGCGTCCCGGCTGTAGCTCAGCGGGATCATAACCGTCCACGGCTTCGTCCAGGTTGCCGGGTCGTCGAGCGTCACTTCGTACTTCAGCGTGTCCGGCCCCGTTCGCGTGAAGTGCTCCACCACGTGCAGTTTCTCGCTCGCGTTCATGAAGGCGCCGGCTTTGTAATTCGTCGTATCGACCACCAGCGTGTCGCCTTCCCAATGGCCGCGCGAATCCCCCAGCCAGTTGTGGACCGAGGAGGACAGGTGCGGACGCCCGTCGAGTGGAATCATGCGCGCGTCGTGAATCGTCTCCATGTTGACCACCACCCAATCCGGCGATTGCACGATTTGGTAATAGCTGTTGTAGCCCGCGCCCAGCCGCGGCGCACCGAACGTGATGCATCTCTCGCTCAGCGACCGGTCCTCCGGGCCTTCCGGCAAACGGTTCCGGCGCGCCACCATGGCGGCCTGCCGTTTCTGGGCTTCCGGCGTCAGAGCCGGGATTCGCCCGTCTGGCGGATCGGTGATCAACGACGTCCGGTTATCGAAATTCCGCTCCACCAGCCACACCGAGCTGTAGTCGCCGGTGCCGCCATCGGTGCTCTTGAAACCGGACTTCGATCCTTTGACGTTCGCCAGCACGCTCACGAATACGCTGTCGCCGAACGCCGCATCCGAGCCGCCGTTGTCGAACAGCTCGTGCGACTTCGCTTTCAACGCCGCCACTTCCTGCTCCGTCAAGTACGGGCGCCCCGCCAGCTCTTTGGGCCGCTCCAGCGGCGTCGCGTTGTTGTTCGCCCAGACTCCCTGCAGATCGGGGTGGCCATCGCTGGTCCGCGACGGTGTCCAGGTCTTGGTCTCCGCCTTCGCCGGTTTGGCGGTGATCGGCTGCGCCATGACTTGTCCTGACAGCAGCGAAAGAATGGCTGCTACCGCAACGAGGAAAGTGAGATCTCGAATACGCATCCCGTCCTCCATGTTGGTATCAAGTATATCCGTTACGTTGCCGGATGGGGTAAGGGGCCAAACGCGATAGTATCCTCAGAAAGGAGGCTTTATCAATGGAGATCCGGCTGGCGGACGCCGCCGATGCCGCGGGAATGGCCGAGATTTATGCGCCCATCGTGGCGTCCACACCCACCTCGTTCGAGATTGACCCACCCGATGCCCCCGAAATGCGCCGCCGGATCGACGCCACGCTGCCCACGTTACCCTGGCTGGTCTCCGACTGCGAGGGTCGCGTCGCGGGTTACGCGTACGCCAGTCCCCACAAGACCCGCGCCGCTTACAAATGGTCCGTCGACACCTCCGTCTACGTGCACTCCGCGTTCCACCGGCGCGGAATCGGCAGTGCCTTATATAGGGTGTTATTCGAGATCCTGGCGGCCCAAGGGTACTTTAACGCCTATGCCGGCGTGACTCTGCCCAATCCGGGAAGCGTCGCTCTCCATGAGTCACTGGGGTTCCAAACGGTCGGGGTGTACCGAAGAGTGGGCTATAAGCTCGGTGAGTGGCACGACGTGGGCTGGTGGCAGCGGCCTCTGCGCCGGTCCGATGAGGTCCCGGGTCCGACCCTCGCGCTTGGTGACCTCCAGAGCCATCCCTCCTGGCAGCCGATACTCGCCACTCGGCGATCCTCCGCCCGCCCCTGATCGCGGCCAATCATCCTACTGGTACCGGTACATCTCCGGCCTGTAATTTGAGACTGAAATGACCTAAAATACCAATCATGCAGCCCGTGCGATGGACTCCCGACGATTTCGTGTTTGTCCCGCAGATGGATGCCGACCACCAAAAGCTGTTTGAAGACGCCGAAAACTTGCGTCAGGCAGTTGGGCTCGGCCATTCTTCCACCCAAATCGGATTCCAGGTCTGGCGGTTTTCCAAGAGCCTCTCGGCTCACCTCACCTCCGAAGAGCGCCAGATGCGCAGCTCCCGATATCCGGGTTTTCAGTGGCATGAGCGCCAGCATCAAACGGGACGCACCAAGATGGCCTTGCTCACTCAGGCGGTACACCACAGCGACAACCTCGGTATGCGGGATGCGTTCCAGGATTTGGTCCGCTGGTTGTGCGACCACATCCACCTGGCCGATCGTATGTTTGCCGCGCATCTCCGCAACGACCAGCGCGAGCGCCTGGCGTCCTGACTGCTAACCCCCGGCTTTGGCGCGCCTCGTTGTCGGCACTGGTTTGGGCTGCTCCAGCACCGCCATTTGCGCTGGAGCCGCCACAAACGGCAACTGGGCGATGCGCGCCATCGCCACCGCGGAGAGCGCCTCGGCTTGCCGCATGAAAACCATTTCTCTCGATGCGTCTTCGGAATCAATCATGATGCAATCGCCGTTGCGGACCTGTTCGGTCGCCAACAGATTCGAGATCGGTTGCACCAGCAGCCGGTCGATCGCCCGCCGCAGATGGCGCGCGCCGTACCGCGCGTCTGTTCCCTCCGCCAGTAGTTGATCCGCCGCCGCCTCGGTCAGCCGGAAGATGAACGCGGCGCCTTTGCTGTTGAGTATCCTTTCCTGCAGCCGCCGCAATTCGATTTCAATCACCTGCCGGAGTTCCTGCTCTCCCAGCGCGTTGAACACCACCATCGCGTCCAATCGGTTGATGAACTCCGGGCTGAATTTCCGGCGTGCGGCTTCCACTCCCGCCGTGCTCAATTTCTTTTGCAGCTGTTCCCGGCCCTCGGTTTCAGCACCCGGCGCCTGTCCGAACCCCCACCGCGGCCGCACCAGCCCCTGCATCTCGGCCGCCCCGAGATTGCTCGTCATGAATATGAACGAACGTGAGAAATCCGTCTTGCGCCCGTCACCGAGCGTCAAGGAAGCCTTGTCCAGAATCCCCAGCAGCAGATTCCACAAGGCGTCGCTTGCTTTCTCGATTTCATCGAACAGCACAATGCTGATCTTCACCGCTTCCGTGTACGACTTGTTGAGAGCTTCCTGGCTCAGCGCCGCGTGTGTCTCACGGTGCCCTAGGTAGCCCGGCGGTGCGCCGATCAGCTTTGCAATCTCATGACTGTGTTGATACTCGGCGCAGTTTACCTTGACGACCGCGTTGCCGTCCCCGAATAAACTCTCAGCCGTAGCTTCCACAAGCCGCGTCTTGCCCGATCCCGTGGGCCCGAGAAACAGAATATTCGCAATTGGCCGGCCGGGAGACGTCATCCCGGTCACGTGCATCTGGTAGAGATCGACGATCTTCCGGATTGCCTCGTCCTGCCCGACGACGAGTCGGCGTAAACAGCCTTCCAGAGTCTCGGCCGGGCGGCCGGGCCTATGCGGGTCCAAACGCCAACCGGTGCTACCTATCATTCAGTTACCTCCCACCTCCGGCTGTTGAGATTCGCTGCAATTGGAGAGCCAAAAACAGAATTGATTGTCTGATTCTCCGCAAGTCATGAGAGCAAAAGGGAATAGGGAGACTGAAACCGTTGAGTCCACACCCCCTGATGGGCGAAATGCCCCACGAGTACTGATGTCGGAGCGGCCGGTCAGTACCGGTCTTTGGCCCCGTGCGCCAGGTTTTCGTAGACCTTCCCACCCTTCATCACAAACACCGCGCGCGCCGCGGCGTTCACATCCTGTAGCGGGTTGCCGTCGAACGCCACAATATCGGCTTCCATGCCGGGCGCGAGGGAGCCGATCTGATCGCCCAGGTGCAGCGACTCGGCCGAAAGCGAAGTCACCGAAATCAAGGCTTGCATCGGGTCCTGGCCGCCATCCCGCACCCGAACCTGGAACTCCCGGTAGTTCTGGCCGTGCGCGCCGGCTGTGGCATCTGTGCCGTAGATGATCTTCAGGTTCTTGTGTTGCAGCGCCTTTTTGAAGGTGTCGCGGACAATCGAAACTCCCTTCTCCATGAACGCGAAGCCTTCCTCGTTGTAATTGCCGATGCCAAAATACTTTGCTTTGTTTTCCAGGTAGTTCTGCAACACCAGCCCGATGTTGGCGTCGTAGTACGTCCCTCGCTCCGCCATCAGGTTGAAAACGTCGTCAGTCAGATAGGCACCGTGCTCGACCGACGTGCATCCCGCCAGAGTCGCTGCCTTGGCGGATTCGGGCGAGTGCGCATGCACGATCGCTCGCAGTCCCTGCGCCTTCGCTTCGCCGCAAGCCGCCTGCAGTTGAGCGTCGCTCAATGTCTGCGCGCCGCCTTCGCGAATGCTCTTCGAGGCAAAAATCTTGATAAGGTCCGCGCCTTGCTGCTTGCGCTCGCGAACCAGTGCCCGCAACTGCTCCGGTCCCCCGCTCGTCTCCGTCAATGCCTCGAGCGAGGTCAGGATCCGCGGACCGGGCAAAATTCCGCGCTGCACGGCTTCCCGCAGATCTTTATCGATCGCGGCGCCCGGACTCTGCACTGTCGTGAATCCCGCCTGCAACGTGAGCGCCAGGTTGTCCGCGATGTGCAGCAGCGCTTCCGGGACGGGCTCCCCGTTCCCTGCCAGCCGCCCGCTCGTATCGAAGTGAACCGCTACATGCGAGTGTGTATCGATCCACCCCGGGGAAACCGTGAACTCCGTCAGATCGTAGACGATGGCCTTTGCCGGCGCCGCGCCCCCAACGCGCGTAATCTTCGACCCCTCGATTACCACGATGGTGTTCTTGAGGGTTTTGCCCCTGCCGTCAAAGAGCGTGGTCGTCTTCAGGACAACCGGCCGCGGCTGCGCGCCCAGCGCGAGCGCCCCGCCCAGAACCAAAAGGAGTTTCGCGTACCTTCTCGATTTCACGCCGATTGACGCAAGTATACACCTCCATCCGGCGCGGGGCATTTACCCGATTCACCAAAGCGCAGATTTACCAAAGCACAGATTGTCGGGGCCGCCCGGCCGGGTTAGCATCGTTCCCGGGCGATGACGACCAACGAAGACTTCGAACGAGTGATTGGTCACATTTCGATCCTTTTTGGGAGCTGGGACTTTTTCGTAGGTATGACCATTGCCAGTCTGGTCGCCGACGGGGCCGAGGTCCGCAACCTGGATGACGAAACGCTCGCTCGCAAACTTCGCTATCTCAACGAACTCGATCCTGAGGAAGTTGTGAATCCGCGCCTCCTGCAGCGGATTCGATCTCACCTGCCAGGGGCTTTTGAAATCAGCCGGCTGCGAACCAATTTCTTGCGCGACATGTGGGCATTCCGGCCGGAAAAGATAAGCCGCGGTCTCATTGAGCGCATCGCCATGGAAGTCGAACTGAGGCACGACGGGGATCGCCTCGGATTTCAAACCAAGGACTACTCCCTCGAGCAACTCCGCGAACTGGCCGGGAAAATCCGCCAGCAGCACGATCTGTTTCTCGGGTTCGTTTCTGAGCTGCAGGGGGGCCTCCAGGCAGCCCTCCGCTCTCGGCGCGCAGTCGTATAGAATCGGGCCGGGCCGCTCAACCCTTGCCGGGGATACCCAACAGCTTCACGCCGTTTTCCCACCGAATCTTGGCGAAAACCTCGGGCCTGGACATCCTCCGTACGGCTGCCAGCGTTTCGCGTGCGATGCACTTCCCGTGTAGGCGCGGCGAAGGGTTCGTGTTACCGCCTCCGCGCCCGTCGGAGCACGGGCAGTCACAGCCGAAGATGAGTTGGTCCTGATGCCGATTGAGGAAACCCGCCGTGAAGTCAGGGTCGCGATTCAGAAAATTGTTGCATGAGTTCGCCGACATGTCGGCCCACAGGTTCGGGTAGTCCGAGAGCCACCGGTCGCTGATGCCTCCGGGTTTTATGGGACCGCTTGGGTATGCCGTGTCATAGGCGTAGTCGGAACTTACGTTAGCCCAGAAGGTGTCCGCATGGGCAAGGAACTTGGTCTTGGGAAATGCTTTCAACATCGTGTCGAAGCGTTTGAAACCACCGTTGAAAACTGCGTTGCCCGAGGCCTGAGGCACGTCGCCGAAGTGGATCTGGATCGGAACATTCAGATCTGCGGCGAGCGCGTACATGCGCTGCATCTCGGGGCCATCGCACGGAACTTGGTACTTGATCTCGCCCAACCCGAGCGCCCCCTCTTTGACGGCCTTCGTCAGCAGGACGGCCGATTCCGCCTGTGCCACGTCGGCGCTGACGAACCACACAAACCGGCCCGGGTATCTTTCGGACAGCGCCCTCGACTGGCCGGCCGCCTGCACGCGCGTGAGCAGAACCGCCTTGCTGACGCCGCTGCCGTTAATATGAGCGAGGTTCGATTCGGCATCGGCCCGCAGATGGAGATGGATATCGAGCACGGGGCCGCCCCACTCCTCGGCTTGCTGCGCCATCAGCGAAGCCGCCGAGCCGCCCGCCGCGGCCTGGATGAACTGCCTTCTGTTGATCATGAATCTATTTCGCGCTGTTCCAAAGCTCATTGCCCCATCGCCCGTTCGCGCGCGGCGTCGGTCATCTTCGAGAAATCGAATCGGCCGAGATAGATCGGCGTCGATGTGGGAGGCTGGCTGCGCGTCGGGTCCACAGGGTACGGACTACCGAGCAACGTCGGGAAGCCCCAGACGTCCCCGTTCCTCAGGTCGACCACCATCTTGCCTTCCACCTGCTGAGTTCCGTCGGGCCGGCGCACCGTAACGACTCCCGGCTCTAAATAGTAATGGAAATCTCCGGACTGCGCCTGAACCGGCGTCGGACGCGCTAGTGGCCGGAACGCCACGATTCCCAATAACACGGCGATCGCCGTGAGGAGAAGTTTACTGTACCCATCGAAGAAAATATGCCTGCTTGCGTTCATACTAAATAGAGACGGCCGCCGGCGCCCTTCCGTGCATCCTACTTCAGCCCCAGTTTCTTTCCCGCGGCGAGCAGTGCGAGGGATTCCCGGACCCGCTTCTCGCGCGTCTCCGGCCGCTTCGCCAGGTGAATCCAACCGGCAAAGTGCCGTTGGTGCGATGGTGCCAGCGTCTGGAAAAACTTCCAGGCCTTCGCATTCGCCCGCAGGGCCTTCTCCAACTCCGCCGGCAAGCCCTCCGGGATCTCCGGTAGCGGCGCGTACCGATTGTCCGTCGGCGCGGCGGCCAACCCCGCTTGAGCCAGCAGACCGGCCGCCTTCAGTTCCGTCCAGCGTTTCCGGTTGCTGTCCGACCACTTGCTGGTGGGCTTGCGGGGCGTGAACTTCCGGGCGTACCGCTCGTCGTCGAGCCGCTTGATCAGGCTGTCCACCCATCCGAAGCACAGCGCCTCGCACACCGAGTCCTCATACTCGATACACTTCACTCCCGCGTGGTCCTTGTGATAAACGAGCCAAACGCCCGTGCTCGCCGCATGGTGCTTCGTCAGCCACGACCGCCACTCCCGGCGGCTGCGCACATCCAGTGTCGGGATTTCCACAGGTTAGTTGACCAGGTACTGCCGGATAAATGCCACCGTCGCCGCGAACAGGTAATCCTGGTTGTTCTTCTTGCTGAACCCATGGCCTTCGTCTTCGGCAATCAGGAACCAGCTCGGCGTATGGTTCTTCCGCAGCGCTCCGGTGATCTGCTGTCCTTCCGTCCACGGCACCCGCGGATCGTTTCTTCCCGCCACCACGAACATCGGCTTGGTGATCTGTGACGCGTGGTTGAGCGGTGCGATCGTTTCGAAATAATCCCGCATCTTCGGGTCGCGCTCATCCCCGTATTCCACCCGCCGCAGCTCGCGCCGGTAAGACTCCGTGTGCTCCAGGAACGTGACGAAATTGCTGATCCCCACCTGCTCTAGCGCGCACCGCACCCGGTCGCTGTAATGCGTCATCGTCGCCAGCGTCATGTACCCGCCGTAACTGCCGCCCGTCACCATGATTCGGCCGGCGTCCAGCTCCGGCTGCGCGTGGATCCAGTCGAGCAGCGCACCGATATCTTTTACCGAGTCTTCCCGTTTCATCCCGTTATCCGCGTTCAGATAGGCTTTTCCGTAGCCAGTCGATCCCCGCACATTGGGATAAATCACGGCGATTCCCAGCTCATTCAGATAGTAATTCCGCGTTCCAGAATAGCCCGGCCGGCTCTGCCCTTCCGGACCGCCGTGGATGTTGACGATCACCGGCCGCGCCCCCGAAAATTTCGCTGGCGGCATGTACAGGAAGCCCGAGATGGTAAGACCATCAAACGATTTCCAGTGAATCAGCCGTGGCTCCGTGAACTGAGAAGCATCGAGACCGCCCGTCTCGCTATGCGTCCAGCGCTCCAGCCCGTTCGATCCCATTGTGATCGAATACACATCACCCGGCGTGCGCGACGCCGATAAAACGAATCCAAGCTCCGGGCTGCCGCCCCGCCAATGCAGGCTGTCGACCACTCCATCGGGAATCGCGGGTAGCGTCACCTCCTGCCGCGTGGCCGTCCCCAGAACATGCAGCTTTCCGATGCCGTCCTCATTGACCACATACGCCAGGTACCGGCCGTCTTGCGAAAGCGCCATCTCTTCTACGTCCCACTGCGCCACTCCGCCAACTGTCGACACGCGCCGCGTGGCGAGATCGATGTACGCCAGCCCCTCGTAATCTCCGCCGGAATTGGTAGTGAAGTACGCGCCCTTCCCATCCGGCGTAAACTGCCCGCCGAAGTAGCCGCTGTCGCCGCTGTCCGGCCCCAGCTTCTGCTGTTTCGCCGTGGCCACGTCCACCACTTCCAGCTCGCCGACCACCGCCGACTTCCGGCGGTTCACCAGGATTTGGCTCTCATCTGCCGACCAGTCCACCGCATTGCACGATGCGTCGCTGCTACCCTCTACCAGCAACTTCGCCGACTCCGGGCTCCGTGGATCCATGATCCAGACGTCCACGTCCCGCCCGTTGCGCCGCGTCGAGCTGTACGAAATCCACCGCCCCGTCCGCGACCACCGGAACCCCAGGTTTCGCGTGCGCCCGCCTGTGGTGAGCAACGTCGCCCTGCCAATCTTGTTGTCCATTAGGTAGAGCTGATAGAATTCATCCCCTCCCGAGTCTTTCGAAAAAATAAACTGGTCGGGATTGGCCGGGTTGTACTGTGCTGCCGTCACGCGGTCCGCGAAGAACGTCATCTGCCTCCGCTCTCCCCCCGGCATCGCCACCGCATGGACCTGCGGCACATTGCCGAAGCGCGTCGAAATGAGAATTTCCCGCCGTGCCGGGCTCCAGTCCAGCAGGTTCGCCGTGCGCGAATCCGTATACGGCGCGATCTGCTCGAACAACTCGCGCGGGAGCGCAGGCACGCCGTCGGGTTTGAGGTTCTGCGGAACCGCGAATAAAGTTCCGGGCGCGGCGCCTTGCGAAAAGGCGGCCCCTGCCAGAGTTATGACGAAAAACGTGAGGCGCGGAGCGGACATGGCCTTATTATGGACGTTCCGCGCCCCCATCGCATCCCCGTGGCACCCACAGATTCGGATACATGCTCAGCACGATTTCGCCGCGCTGATTCCGCGCCGTGACGTGGATCCGCACTACACCATGTGTCGGCTTCGACCTTGACGGCGTAATCGAAACTACTTCCGCTTCCACCTGGATCCGATCTCCCGGCCGCACCGGCTGCGGCCAGCGTAGCTCGTCGACTCCCAGGCCTAAAAACGGCCCGCCGCCCATCAGGTTCGCTTTCACCAGCAACCCGTTGACCAGCGAAACCGTGTGCCAGCCGCTCGCCGAAAGCCCGCGTAGAGGTAAGTCAGCGGCCGCCCGCGCGTCCAGGTGCATCGGCTGCGCATCGAACCGCTGCGCAAACGCCACCAGATCGGCTTCGCTCACCTCGGCGCTTCCTGTGGTGAAACGGTCGCCGGCCGCAAAGTCTTCCAGGTGTTTCATCGGGGAATGCGGCTATTGTTTGCGCGGGCCGCGCGGTTCCGATGCCGGCGGCACAATGTTCTTCATCCGCAGCATCGTAATCATATTCCCGTAGATCTCGTTGTTGTGGCCGAAATTGAGAATCAGCAACGCCATCCGCAGGTTGCGCCGCGTCTGCCCGTTCTCCTGCGTGATGTCGATCGTCTCCGTGCCCGAAGCATCGGTCAGTGCATTGTAGACACCCTCGCAGTACGCGAACGCGTCATTCACCGCTTTCAGGAACTCCGCCTTTGTAGAGAGCTTCTCCAGATTCTTACCGGCGTTCGGATTCGGTTCACCCTTCGCCTGCGAACACCACAGGAAGTTGTAATTCGCCACGTGGCCCACCTGCTGCCCGAACGTGCGCACTTCCTCCTGCGTGCCGGGACGCATCCCGTAATTCTCCTCCGGCATTTTCTCCGCGGTCCTCACGATGTTGTTGCGGTTGCCCATGTACGCGCCGCGCAGCCACGTGGAAAGCGGGTTGGCCGTCGGCTGCTGCCCCGGCTGCGCCAGGACCCCCGCGGCAAGCACCGGCACGATCGTGAAAATCTTCTTCATCAAATCTCTGCTCCTCTGCAACCTTATATCATGGGCTCCGCCGTTCCGCGAACTCCCGGGCGGCTTCAATCATCCGCCCCACGCGCCTGTCCCGCGAGGCGGGATCCCGGTAGTAATAAATCGCGAACAGGTGTCTTCGCCGGTGCGACGCCGACATGCGTTTCCATCCCTCATACGCCCGTCCGTCTCGCCCGAACGCCATCCGGAGGAACGGCGGCAGTTCCCGCTCCGCCTCCATCGTCGCGAACAACCGTTCCGCCATCTGTCCCGCGCGCCGTTCCCGCGCTGCTGCGCTCTTCACGTCGCTCACCCAATTCGCAATCTCTTTCCGCCACGAGTAGTTCAGCTGGTCGTACCAGCGGCGAACCGCCCGGTCTTCCGCCAGCGCCTTCGTCAGTTCCGCAGGCATGAGGACGGTCCGCTCATCGGTATCCCGTTGCAGTTGGAACTGCGCCGCCCCGCCCACCGCGACCTTCCCCCCCGCCTGCATCCGCTTGTTCACCAGCAGAATATGATGCCCGTCGCCAGTCGGAAATAGCGAGGTGCGAAACGGGAACTCGTTGATCGTCCCCTTCACCTTCAACAATCCCTTCGTCCCCCACAATCTCCCCGCGTCGAATGGAATCCGCGCGATCACCCATCCCAGCCGCGGGTCGCCTCGCTCCAGCGGCGCGCGAAACGTTTTCACTTTGCTCTCCGGCATAAGTCGCGAACGCTATCTTTCGTGAATTACCGGGGCATCCTACACGGGGATTTTCCCCACGCGCGTAAAGAAATCCCCTACAAATTCGCTCATATAGGCGCTCCTCATGTCGGATCAGGAGAATCTGAACCCTGGGCGGCCGCCGGTCTTCGTTCCACCCCCATTCCGGCGGCCTGCCTTATTGTCTCCTGTCCCGATCATCGCCGCGACCGAAGCCAGCGGCTCTCCTCCAGCGTCCTCCCATCTTCGCCGGTAGAACCCCGCTGCTCGCCGATTTTCCCTCGAACCCCTGCCACCGTCCCGTTATGCTCCTTTCATGCAAAACAACGGAAATCGCCAAACTCAGCCAGAGCCCCTGCCGGCGCCCGCCCACGGTATCGTCTTCGCCCTCGCGGCTATCGCCGTCGGGGCTCTGTTCTTTCTGAACAATCTGGGCATCGCGGGTTTCCATGACTTGGCGCGCTTTTGGCCCGTCGTTGCCATCGCCCTGGGCTTCGTGCTCCTGGTCGATTCCCGGACCGCGCCGGCCAGCGCCTCCGGCGGCCTGATCGTCGCCGCGGCCTCTTTTTTCCTGCTCGGCAACCTCGGCATACTGCATCTCGAGTGGCGCGTGCTCTGGCCCGCCTTGCCGATCGCCTTCGGCGTTCTGTCACTATTGCGGGCCGAGCCTGGGCGGGACCACCGGCCCGTGCTTCACCGGTAAAACAGGGGCATTCGCCGATTTGCGGTCGAAACCATGATTCCCTTCTGGTACTCTTCAGCCATGGAATACGACGAGAAATGGCAGCGGCAGCAGGAACGCATGGCACGCTTCCAGGAACGCCTCGCCCGCAAGCAGGAGCGCTGGGCGCGGCGTCAGGAGCGCTTGGCGCGCCGCCGCCAGCGCCACATCAGCCGCAGCCCCGCCCACGGTATCGTCGTCAGCCTCGTCGTGATTGCGCTCGGCGTGCTCTTCCTGCTCGACAACATGGGCATCCTCAGCTTCCATGATGTCGCCCGCTACTGGCCCGTCATTCTCATCGCCTTGGGCGTAGTCCGCCTCGTCGATTCACACGGCACCGCCTCGGTCGTCTTCGGCGCTCTCTTGGCAGGCGCCGGCAGCCTCCTCCTCCTCGATAACCTCGGTATCTTCTACTTCGACTGGCGCCTCTTCTGGCCCGTCGTCTTAATCGGCGTGGGCGTCCTCATGCTCTTGCGCACCCACCATCGGCAGCAGGAGTGGCGCGAGTGGCAACAGCATCCCGACACCTCCGGGGCGCCACCGGCGCCCGGCACCATCAATCTCTGGGCCATGTTCAGCGGCGGCGAACGCCGCATCGATGCCAAGGATTTTCGTGGCGGCTCCATCGGTGCTATGTTCGGCGGCTTTGAAGTCGATCTTCGCGGCGCCACTATGGCCGAAGCCCAGGCCACTATCGACATCAGCGCCATGTTCGGCGGCGTAGAGATCCAGATCCCGGAGACCTGGGTTGCCGAAGTCAAAGGCTCCGCCCTCTTTGGCGGTTTCGTCGATGAAACCGTCCCTCCGCCGGCCGGCCAGCCCGCCCCGCGCTTGATCGTAACCGGCTACGCTATGTTCGGAGGCATTACCGTTTCCAACTGACGAGAGCCGGCCGCCATGCATCCTATTCTGATGAGCCGGACGCGCCTCGCGTTCTATCTGCTCGCCTGGATTCCGCTCGCCGCCGCGGTCGCCATCCTGCTGGCGGCCGCCCGCCAATCCTGGACTCAGAGCACTCTCACTGCCTCCGCTCTCGCCCTCTTCTACGCGCTCGTCTGTCTTTCGCCCTGGTACTCCGGCCGTTACCTGCCCTTCCAGCCATCTGCCATTGGAAAGCTTCTGTTGAACCACACGGCTGCCGCCATCGTTGCCGCCGCTTTACTCCTCGGCATCGCCAGGCTCCTCGGTGTCCCCGATGCGCAGCGCGTCTTCCTCTTCGTCTCTGGTGTTTTGCTCTACCTTCTCGCCGTGGCGTTGCACTATGTCCTCTTTTCCTTCCAAAACACCCGCGAGGCCGAAACCCGCATGCAGGAAGCCCGCGTCCATGCGCGCGACGCCGAGTTGAAGGCGCTCAAAGCCCAGATCAACCCCCATTTCCTTTTCAACAGCCTCAACTCCATTAGCGCCCTCGCTACGGTAGACGGAGCGCGCGCCCGCGAAATGTGCCTCCGCCTTTCCGACTTCCTGCGCTCCACCCTCAACCTGGCCGAGGAAGAAATTATCTCCGTCGAGCGCGAGGTCGCGCTCGCCCGAACTTACCTGGAAGTCGAGCAGATCCGCTTCGGCGCGCGGCTCCGCGTGCAGCAGTCGATTGCCTCCGCCTGCTCCGCCTGCGCCGTGCCCTCGCTCATCCTCCAGCCTCTGGTCGAAAACGCCGTCAAGCATGGGATCGCCGGCCTCGTCGACGGCGGCCAGATCCGCCTCCACGCCGATTGCCGCGACGGCATGCTCCACCTCACCATCGAGAATGACTTCGATCCCGAAGCCCCCAGCGCCGGACGCAACGGCCTCGGCCTCGCCAACGTGCGCGACCGCCTCAAGACCATCTACCAAAGCCAGGCCCGCGTCACCGCCCAGGCCCACGACCGCCGGTTCTCCGTCACCCTGGAGTTCCCGTGTCAGTGACGCCTCACCTCTCCGCGGTCATCGTCGACGACGAAGAACTCGCCCGCCAGGTCTTGCGCGAATATCTGCGCAGCATCCCCGACATCGAAATCGTCGCCGAATGCGCCAACGGCTTCGAGGCGGTGAAGACCATCACCGAACGCAAACCCGACCTCGTCTTTCTCGATGTCCAAATGCCTAAGCTCGACGGCTTCGAAGTCCTCGAGCTGATCGGCAGAGACGTCGCCGTCATTTTCACCACCGCTCACGACACTTACGCCATGCGCGCCTTCGACGCCCACGCCGTCGACTACTTGCTCAAACCGTTCCGCCTCGATCGCTTCCAGACCGCCGTCGAGCGCGCCCGCCGGCGTATCGGTACGCCGTCTCCGCCACCCGCCGACCTCGCCGCCGCGGCGCGCGGCCCCGCCCAGTACGCCCCTCGTCTCGTCGTCAAAGACGGTGCCAAGGTGCACGTCATCCCGGTCGCGCGCCTCGACTACGCCGAAGCTCAAGACGATTACGTCTCGCTTCACTCCGAAGGCAAGACCTACTTGAAGCAGCAGACCATCTCCACGCTTGAATCGGCTCTCGACCCGCAGCAGTTCATCCGCATTCATCGCTCCTACATCGTCAATTTGTCGCGCGTCGCGCGCATTGAGCCGTACGGCAAAGAGAGCCGCCTCGCCATTCTGACTGACGGCATGCAGCTCCCCGTCAGCCGCACCGGCTACGATCGTCTGAAGTCGCTGTTGGGAGAATCCACACCCTGAATAGCTCCATCGAATCTTGACAACTTCTCCTCCCTGACATACCATCAGCCCTAGCATTTTGCGGCGGGGGTTGCCGCGTGGATTTCAGTCTCAGCATAAGAGGGGATCACCCAATGATCTTGAACAGAATTTCTGTGTTGGCGGCCGCTAGTGTCGCTCTCTGCGCCGGCCTGTGGGCGCAAGCCACCAACGGATCCATCAGCGGCCAGGTGCAGGATCCGCAAGGCGCCGTCGTTGCCGGCGCCAAAGTGACGCTCACCAATGAAGCGCAAGGTGCGGCCTCCGCGCGCCAGGTGTCTACCGGCCCGGAAGGCACCTACGTGTTCTCGCCGGTCCTGCCCGGACAGTATACGGTCGACGTCGAAGCGCCCGGGTTCAAGAAGATCACGCAGACGCACGTCGTCATGAACGTCAATGACCGCCTCGGCCTCCCCACTGTAACTCTCGAAGTCGGCACCACTGGCGAAACCGTGAATGTCGAAGCCACCGCCATCCAGCTCGAGACCGTCACCGCCGAGCGCTCCGGCGTAGTCACTGGCCGCCAGATGGTCGACATCGCCCTCAATGGCCGTAACTACACCGGCCTGCTCAAGACTGTGCCGGGAGTCCCCGCCGATGCCACCGGCGGCGATGCCACCTTCAACGGCGGCCGCACCGGCCAGAACAACTATACCGTCGACGGCCAGAACGTCACCGATATCGGCGTCAACCAGCAGTTCGCCTATCGCATCAACGTCGACGCCATCGCCGAATTCAAAGTCTCCACCAACGCTCAGAGCGCTGAGTTCGGCCGCAATGACGGAGCGCAAGTGCAAATCGTCACCAAGAGCGGCACCAACCAGTTCCACGGCGACGGCTATTGGTTCAAGCGCGGTGAGTTCATGAACGCCAATAACTTCATCAACAATGCCATCCCCAACGTTCGCGACCCCAATACAGGCACGCTCGTTCCTGCCTTCCCGCAGTACCGCTTCATGACGGCCGGCTACACCCTGGGCGGCCCCGCGTACATCCCCAACAAGTTCAACACCAGCAAGGATAAGCTGTTCTTCTTCATGTCGCACGAATGGAACCGTTCGTTCACGCCGAACACGGCGCGCCAGATCACCGTTCCCACGGCGGCGCAGCGGACTGGTGACTTCTCCAATACATTCGACGCTGCCGGCGTTCCGCAAGTCATCATTGATCCGGCCACGCGCACCGCAGCCAACCCGCAGGGTTCTCCTTTCACCGGCAATCAGATTCCCAATCCGCGCTTCAACCAATACGGCCCCTCGGTTCTGAATTGGCTTCCTCTGCCGAATGTCTTCGGCCAGCCCAACTACAACTACCAGTCTCAGGTGGCGAATTCCTCGCCTTCTTTCGATCAGGTCTATCGCGCCGACTACAACATCAACGACAAATGGCGTCTTTTCGTGCGCGGCTTGGACAGCAAGCAGACCCAAGTCGTGCCGTACGGACGCGCGGACACCAGCAACGTGCTCGGCCTCAGCAACTTCACCGCTCCCACCTACGGATGGTCCATTACCGCCAACGTCGCCACCATCATCACCCCGACGTTGACCAACGAGTTTCAATTCGGCTATACCGTAAACGGCATTCCGGGAGATCCGCCGCCGGCGGGGAGCCCGTACTACCGCTCCGTCTCTCACATCGATATCCCGTTGCTGTACCCGGCCGCCAACGTGAGCAACGTCATTCCGAATTTCAATTTCGGCGGCACTCCCACGGTCAGCGGCACCCAGATGACCAGCTTCGCCGGCACGCCCTACAACAACCGCAACCCCGTGTGGAACTACATCGACAATGTCAGCAAAATCGTAGGCACCCACTCGTTGAAGGCCGGCATTTATTACGAGCGCGCCATCAAGACCGAGAACGCCTTCAAGCCGTACAACGCCACTATCGACTTTAGCCGCGACGGCAACAACCCGAATGATTCCAACTGGGCCTTTTCCAACGCGCTACTCGGCAACTACGATACCTATACCCAGATCAATCAGGACCCTCTGCCGAGCTACCCCTACACGAACTTCGAATTTTACGGACAGGATAGCTGGAAGGTCACCAAGAAATTAACGATCAATTATGGCCTGCGCGTCGCCTTCGTCGCGCCCTTCCACGACACGCTCGGCATGATGTCGAACTTCGACAATTCGAAGTACACACCGGCCAACCAGGTGGCCTTGTTCCAGCCGGTGATCTCAGGCGGAACGCGCCAGGCCCTGAATCCAGTCACCGGGCAGATTTTGCCGGCCGTATACATCGGCGCGATCGTTCCGGGTGTCGGCGACATCAATGACGGACTGGTGCGGTCCGGCCAGAACGGCACACCCCTCGGCCTGATTAAGAACCGCGGCCCGCAATGGGGACCCCGCATCGGCGTTGCCTACCAGATCGACAATAAAACCGTGTTCCGCGCCGGCGGCGGCGTTTTCTACGAGCGCATCGCCACTTTCGGCGTAGGAATCACCAGCAACTACACAACGAATCCTCCGTTACTGCGCACCGCCAATATCTATTACGGAAATCTCTCCAATATTCAGAGCGCGGGAAGCACTTTCTTTCCCACAGGCATCAACCAAATCGCTCCCGACGGCCACGTGCCCACCGTTTACAACTACAACGCGGGCCTGCAGCGGGAATTGCCGTCCGGGCTCTTCCTCGATGTCTCTTATGTCGGCTCCGAGTCCCGGCACCTGTGGTTGTCGCAACCGTTCAACTTCGACCCGTACGGAAGCGCCTGGCAGCCCTATTCCCAGGACCCGACGAAAGCGCCCAAATTCGATGGCACCACGAACCTGCCGGCCGATATGTACCGTCCCTATGCTGGATTTAGCGCCGGTAATTCCTATACCTGGGGCACTTCCGCGAACTATAACTCCCTGCAAGTCGCGCTCAACCGCCGTGTCGGACGGCTGCAGTTGGGCGCCGCGTATACCTGGTCGAAGGCTCTCGGCGTGTCGACCGCCCCGGTCGGGGCCACCGGCGGCCAGCCTGGCAACCCCCTCAACATCCGCGCCGCCAACTACGGCCCCTTGCCGCAGGATCGCACCCAGACGCTGGCCGTGAACTACATCTACGATATCCCCAGCCTGGCGCGCCAAGGCTCCTTCCTCGGCAACGCGGCCGGCCGGCTCGTCTTCGATGGCTGGCAGCTTTCCGGCTTAACAAGTATGAGCACTGGCGCTCCGATCAACGTCACTTACTCTGTCAGCGGCGTCAGTGCACCGATCTTGAACGCTACCATCACCGGCAGCCCCGACCTCGCGCCCCGGGTCGTCCTCACCTGCAATCCGAACTTGTCGCGCGGCGACCGGAACATCAACGAGTACATCAACACCTCCTGCTTCGCGCCGGCTTCTAAAGGCAGTGTCGGTATGGATTCCGGCTACGACCGCATTACCGGCCCCGGCATCAACCAGTGGGACATGAGCCTGTTCAAAAACGTTTCGATTAAGGAAAAGGCTCGGATTCAACTGCGTCTCGAGGCCTACAATGCGTTCAACCACACCGAGTGGGCCACCATCAACAGCACCATCGTGTTCAACGCGGCGGGCAAGATCGCCAACCTTCCGACTCAGTTCGGCGGCACCGGCGGCCGCTACGGCTTCGGCGCTGAGAATGGCGTCCGCGCCAACAGCCAGCGCATCCTCCAAATCGCCGCCAAGTTCTACTTCTAATCATCGAGTGCGGGCGGCTTGCCGTCGCCCGCACTCAACTCTCCTCCTCCTCGGCCAGCAACTCGCCTAACCGGTCTAGCCGACGCTCCCACTCCGAGCGCCGGTCCCCGATCCACTTCGCTGCCAGGGACAGCCCCGCCGTTTTGAGGCGGCACGTCCGCACCCTACCCACCTTTTCCGTCTGGACCAATCCGCTCTCCTCCAGAACCTGCAGGTGCTGCGCCACCGCGGTCAGCGTGATCGCCAGCGGCGCGGCGAGCCCGGAGACCGAAATCGGCCCCCCGCTCAGTTTCTCCACCATCGCCCGCCGCGTCGGATCCCCCAGCGCGTGGAATACGTGATCGATGTCAGGCTTGTGCCGCATGTCTCGTAACGCCGGTGTCTTTCTCCACCTCGCCGCTGACGACTTTGCCGAGGCTCGCCAGCAGCTTGCGCCAGCCCTCCTCCAGCGTCCGCGGACCCTCCACGAAGTCGAAGTACACCCCCTGATGCGTGCAGATCAGGTCCGTCCCTTTCTCTGTTGCCAGAAACTCACACGTCACCAGCGATGCCGAGATGTGCTTGTTCTCCAGGCTCATAGTCCAAGCCGTCACAATGCGTCGGTTCGGCACAATATCCTGGTATCTACCCTCGTTGGTCAGCACGCCGCCCGGAAGCGGCGTTCCCTCCAGAAGACGGTACCGCATCCGCTCGCTGCCGCCCTCCCGAAAATCCATCGCGAATTCTTCGGTTTCATGCGTCTCCCCCTCCGCGAACCAGCGGCGCTTCTTAGCCGCGTCGGCGAATGCCGCGAACACGCGTTCCGGCCGCGCCGGATAGCTGCGCTCGATCACGAAAGTGCCATGCGTCACGTTTTGTGCTTCCATGGAACCCTCCTTTAATAGTGAAGTAGCGAATTCAGTATCGCGCCCGGCGGGGTGAATTGTCAAGTCAATACTTCAGTATTTTTTTCGCGGCCTCCTTCCGTTAAAATCGGACCATCCCATGCCCGCCTACGACATCGCGGTCATTGGAGCCGGCGTCTTCGGCTCCTGGACCGCCTGGCACATCCGCCGCGCCGGCGATCGCCTCCTGCCGCCCGTCAGCCGCACCGGCTACGATCGTCTGAAGTCTCTGTTGGCCGAAAGGGGCCCGTGATCTTCCTCCACCTCCCGCCTTCATTCTTCGCTGAACGTGGCGTCTGTGAACGTAAACAGGGCTGCCTCTCGCAATTCATGCCGCCGTTCCTGTTCCAGGTAATAGTGCCGCGCCAGATGCAGGGACAGGCAGGGTTCTCGGCTCGATTCACCCCCTCGGCGCCGGCTTCCAGCGGTGATCGTCAGACTGAGAATCGTGTTGCCCAGAAATCCTTCTCCGAGGTCCAGAAGAATGCCCTGCACGTTGCGAAACTCGGCGCGGACTATCTGGCTAAACGCGTGAAAGGGCTCTGCTCCACTCCGGTAGTTGTAGTGCGAAAGGTCCATCTTCAAATCGAACACTCCGCTGCAGCTTTGGCTGAAGTCTTCCTGAATCCGGTCCCGCGATTCCAGCACGATCCTCCGTATGAAGCCGTCGTGAAATCCGTTGAAATAGTCCAGAGCTTTGCCGGCGCTCTCTTCAGAGTTGACCGTGAAGCTCGTCGCATTATTCAATTCGTCCTCTCAATACGGCGCCGATCGCGCTTCGAACTCCAGCGAGTTGAAGTCATAGAGCGTCTCAGTTGAAGCCGGCCCGGAAGGCTTCACCAGAGCGCGATACAACACGCCCTTCTCCGCCCAGACTACCGAGGCGCCGTCCCGCTCCGCCCATTCCCAACTCGGCACCGAGAGCAGCGCCTTTTGTTCCGGGTGCTCCCATTCATGTTCATCCCAGTAAACGCTCGTGCCTTGCGGATGATGAATGTCGGCGTATGCAAATTTGCGCAAAATCCATCCGTGGGGCAGCGCTTTCACGAACACCGTGCACGGTGCAACGCGCCCGGGACCGGCCGCCATTTCCAGACTCCAGCCGTCGCGCAATAAGCGGCGGTAGTAGACGCTCGGACATTCCGCTCCAAAGAAGCCCTCCGGTTCGTATTTCGTGTCTTCACTGACTTCTTTCGATTCCCGCACCACGAAATGGCACCCATTCAGCCAATACTTCTGGTTGGACGTGAATAAGCCGCCGCCTTGCCAACAGTCGCCTTTTCCGTATAGCGTGACGGCGTGAAGCCACGGTGCCCGCGAAATGGCCGTCCACGAACCTTTGGTTTCCTGGTGCCGGCGCCCGCCTCGCGCGAAGTAAATCAGGTACCGCCCATCCGGCGCAAGATCGGCGCGCCGCTCGTAGATACGCCCGCGCAGCCACTGCCCCACCTCGAAGTGGTCCGTCGCGCGGTCCCATCCCACAGTGCAGACTGCATTGGCCGGCCCTCTCCGAAACACCACGCCAGTCGCCGCCTTGGACGCCAGCAGAATGTGAAGCCGCGCTGGAAACCTCCCACTCATTCTTCCTGGATTCTATCCACCTTTCTGGTTCTCCGACAAATATTCTGTGGTCCGTTACAATCGGACCATCCCATGCCCGCCTACGACATCGCGGTCATCGGAGCCGGCGTCTTCGGCTCCTGGACCGCCTGGCACCTCCGCCGCGCCGGCGCCTCCGTCCTCCTGCTCGATGCCTGGGGCCCCGCTCATGCCCGCGCCAGTTCCGGCGGTGAGAGCCGCATCATCCGCATGGGCTACGGTCCCGACGAAATCTACACTCGCATGGCGCTGCGCTCGCTCGAACAATGGAAGTCGCTGTTCCAGCGCACCGGCGAGCCGCTCTTTCACCGCACCGGCGTCCTATGGATGGCGCGCCACGGCGATCCCTATAGCGAAGCCACGCGCCGCACGCTGGCCGCCTGCGCCGTGCCGATGGAACTGGTCACCGCCGCCGAACTGGAGAAGCGGTATCCCCAGATGCGCGTCCCCCATCCGGACGCGTTTGGAATCTTCGAACCCGAAAGCGGAGCCCTCTTGGCGCGCCGTGCCGTCGCCGCGGTCGTCCACGACTCCCAAGTGACTTTCACCACCGCGGCCATCGCCCCGCCTTCCCCCCGTGTCGTCCGCACGGTGTCCGGCGCTACGATCTCCGCAGCCTCGTTCGTCTTCGCCTGCGGCCCCTGGCTGCCCAAGCTGTTCCCCGATTTGCTCGGCCCGCGCATTCGCCCCACGCGCCAGGAAGTTTTTTTCTTCGCACCGCCCGCGGGAGACTCGCGCTTTGCTCATCCCGCCTTGCCGGTCTGGATCGACTTCACCGATCCCCGCCGCCCCTACGGCTTCCCCGACCTCGAATCCCGCGGCTTCAAGCTCGCCTTCGACGCCCGCGGCCCCGACTATGATCCCGATGCCGGCGATCGCCTCCTGCCGCCAGACTCCCTGGCCGAGGCGCGCCGCTTCCTCGCTGAGCGCTTTCCCGATCTCCGCGACGCGCCGCTAGCCGAATCCCGCGTCTGCCAATACGAAAACACGCCAACAGCCGACTTTCTGATCGATCGTCATCCCGCCTGCGAAAACTTCTGGATCGTCGGTGGCGGCTCCGGTCACGGCTTCAAGCACGGCCCCGCCGTCGGTGAACATCTCGCCGCGAGAATCCTCCACGGCGCCCCCTCCGAACCCCGCTTTTCCCTGTAACGGCGGCGATCTCCTCCCCGCCTCTGCCGAGCCGGCAGAAAATGGAAGAAAATGGCTCGGCGCTCCGTCCTACTCCGCGGTGGTTCCTCTGAGTGATCGCCAGATCGGCGCGGAGATCATCGCATCCTGCCGGTCCGGCGACCGGAACGCCTTTCGTGTCCTCTACGACATGTACAAGGATCGCGTCTATTCCATCTCGCTCTATTTCTTCCACGGCGATCCCGCTGCTGCTGCCGATGCCACTCAGCAGGTCTTTCTCAAGCTCATGACCGGCATCGCCCAGTTTCGTGGTGATTCCGGGTTCTCCACCTGGCTCTACCGCTTGGTCGTCAACACCTGCCTCGACGCAGCCCGCCAGCGCAAATCCCGTGCCCTCGCCTCGGACTCTGCCCGCGTGGATGAACTGCCTGCGCCGGGTTCGCTCGAACAGGACTATGCCCGCGCGCAGGTGGCCCTTTCCGTGCGCGCCGCCGTTTCCTCGCTTCCGCCGAAATTTCGCATCGCGGTGCTACTCCGCTATTTCGAAGATCTCTCCTACGAACAGATGGCTCGGGCGCTTCGCTGCTCCATGGGCACCGTTGCCTCCCGTTTGAACCGGGGCCATAGAATGCTCGCCGAGCGGCTGAAAAGCATGAAGGACCAGGCATGCTGACCCGGCACATCTCACGTCGTCTGGTCGCCTATCTCGACGGCGTATTGCCGGACAATGAGGCGCGCCGCGCCGAACTCCACCTCCGCGACTGCGTCCGCTGCCGCACCGAGTGCGAGCAAATCCGCTCGGCCCAGGACGCCCTCGCCCATCTTCCGCTTATCGAAGCCCCCGATAGCGTCTGGGCCTCCATCGAATCGGGCCTGCGAAGGCCTGTGCCCGCCCCTTTCTCATGGCGTCTACCTGCCACTGCTGCCGCACTGGTGCTCGTCCTCGCTGTGTACTGGTTCACGCTCCGCCCCTTGGGCGCGCGCTGGCAAGTGCTACGCCTGGCCGGCGCCCCCGTCGTCGGAACGACCCCCATCGCCAACTCCGCGCGAATTGGCGCGGGCCAGTGGATCGAAACCGACGCTTCCTCGCGCGCTACCGTTGTCATCGGCGCCATCGGATCCGTCACCGTGGCCCCCAACACGCGCCTCCGCGTCGTCACCGCCAAGCCGGGCGAACATCGCCTCGCCCTCGCCCACGGCCGGATTCAAGCGAAAATTTCCGCGCCGCCCCGCCTCTTCTTCGTCGACACCGCTGCCGGTACAGCCGTGGACCTCGGTTGTGAATACACGCTCGATGCGGACGAAGCCGGCTCCGGTTTGCTCCGCGTCAGCAAGGGCTGGGTCTCGTTCCAGTGGAATGGTTTCGAATCGCTCGTCCCTGCCGGCGCGAGTTGCCCGACCCGCCCGGCGCTCGGCCCCGGCATCCCCTACTTCGACGATGCTTCCGCGGCTCTGCGCCAGGCCCTCGATCGCTTTGGCAACGAAAAATCCGCGGACGATCCGTTAGGCATCATACTTTCCGCCGCCCGTGTCCGCGACACCTTGACCCTCTGGCATCTTCTGTCGCGCGTCGGTCCCATCGACCGCGCCCGCGTCTACGAGCGTATCGCCGCCCTCACTCCGCCGCCCGCCTCCGTGACCCGTGAACAGGTGTTGCGCCTCGATCCCGATGCCTTGCGGCGGTGGCGCGAAGATATGGCCTGGAAATGGTGAGCCGGGAAGAAAACTCGCGCCCCTCTCGTCTAATGCCCTCGAAAGGAGTTTCAATGCCCCGCTTCGCTCTCGCAATTTTCGTCCTGGCGGCCTTCGCGCGCGCCGATGGATTTACTTTCGTCATCGGCAGCCCCGTTGCCGCTCAGGATTTTGCGGTCAAGTCGGCGGCCTTCGCGGTTCGCACCGAAGGTTGCGCCGATTCTGCCAGGCTGCAGGTCTCTGGAACCGCCGAAGGCCTGGTGAAAGGAATGCGGCGCTCGGCCGCCCTCCGCATCATGCCGGCGTCCCGCCCGGGTGTGTATGCCGTCTTCCAAACCTGGCCGCCCGAAGGTCAATGGGTTGCGAATCTCAAAGGAACGTGCGGCGCCGCCTCGGCCGGTGCCGTCGTCCCCATCGGCCCCCGAGGTTTCATTCGCGAGTCCTCGAAATTCTTTCCCCGCCCCGCCACCGACGCCGAAATCGAAGCTTCTTTGAAAACCCTGACTGAAGGAGGAAACAAATGACCCGTACGCTCGTCGCCTCAATCTTTATTGGTTCCGCCGCGGTCTTGATCGCAGCCGCCATCAACTCCACGCCCGATGCCGGCTTCACGGTTCACGAGTGGGGCACCTTTACTTCGGTCGCCGGCCCCGACGGTTCTGGCGCCACGTGGAATGCTCTCGGTTGCAAGGACGATTTGCCCACCTTCGTGAATCACGCGGGAGCGAGCAACACGAAGTTCGCGCTCATGGGAAACGTCCGCATGGAGACCCCGGTCCTATACTTCTATAGCGCCCGTGAATTGCAGGCCAGCGTTAAAGTGGATTTTACCGATGGCATCATTACCGAATGGTATCCGTCCTCCGCAAGGACTCCCTCGGGGGGTCTCATCGAGTGGCGTAACATCCATGTCCAGCCCGGCGCGACGCCGCAACTCCCTCTCGAGAGCCTTCCCAGCCGGTACTACGCCGCCCGTGTCACCGATTCGGCGCCCCTCGCTGTCAACGGCCAGCACGAAAAGTTTCTCTTCTATCGCGGAGTAGGAAGCATGAACGTTCCTCTCAGCGCTCGCGTTGCCGCAGAGGGAAGTATCACGATTGCGTCCGGCCCCGATCCGGTCCCCCTCGTTCTTCTCTTCGAGAATCGTCGCGGCCGTATCGGCTTCCGTAACATTGGCGCTCTCGAGAAATCCGTCACCTTCGATTCCCCGCCCCTGGATCAATCCGTCCGTCAACTCAATTCCGAATTGGAAAATGCCCTGGTCGAGCAGGGCCTGTACCCCAAGGAAGCCCAAGCCATGCTCGCCACTTGGCAGGATTCCTGGTTCGAGGAGGGCTCGCGCTTGATCTACATCGTTCCCCAGCAAACTCTCGCCCGTGTACTCCCCCTGCAGGTCTACCCGCCTCCCGCGGAGACCGCCCGCGTGTTCGTCGGTCGGATCGAGCTCATCACAACCGCTACCGAGCGCGCTGTCGAAGATGCCATTACGCGCGGAGATCGTACGGCTCTTGCGCCCTATGCCCGCTTCCTCGCCCCGATCCTGAAGCGCATTGCCTCCGAAGACCACTCAAAACCAGGCCTGGCCGCCAACGTCGCCGCGTGCCCGTAACTCGCCGGTGTTTTACCCGGCCAACCCGAACAACCGCACCGCATTCTCTTTCAGAATCAGCGGCCGCACTTCATCCTTGATCCCGATCTTCGCAAAGTCCGCCATCCACCGGTCCGGCGTGATCAGCGGAAAGTCCGACCCGAACAGCATCTTGTTCTTCAGCAGCGTGTTCGCGTACTGTATCAGGTTCGGCGGAAAATACTTCGGTGACCACCCCGACAGGTCGATATACACCTGCGATTTATGCAAACACACCGAGATCGCTTCGTCCTGCCACGGAAATGACGGGTGCGCCATGATGATCGGCAGATCCGGAAAATCCACCGCTACATCGTCGATGTCCATCGGGTTTCCGTACTTCAGCCGCACCCCGCCGCCCCCGCGCATGCCCGTTCCGATCCCGCTGTGCCCCGTATGAAAGATCACTGGCAGCTTCGCCTCCGCCGCCGCTTCATAAAACGGATACGCGATCCGGTCGTTCGGCCGGAACTGCATCAGCGGCGGATGCAGCTTGAACCCGCGCGCGCCCGCGCCGATCAGCCGCCGTGCCTCGCTGACGGCTTCGAACCCGCGCGTCGGGTCCACGCTCACGAACCCGATCATGATATCGGCGTGTTCGGCCGCCAGCGCCAGCACGTCGTCGTTCGGAACTTGCGGGCGCCCCGTCAGCCGCTCGTCCACCGAGAACACCACGCACCCCATCTTGCGCGAGCGGTAGTACTGCGCCAGTCCCTGCCGGTCCCGCGGCGCCCCGGTTTCGCCAAAATATTTGCGCGCGGCTTCGTCCGCCTCGTTGCCGGTGGCATCCGGCTCAATGTGTACGTGCGTGTCGATCGCCGTCAGGCTCGCGGCATCCATTCGCTTTTCGTTATCCATGGATCAATTGGTCGTCCGTCCGATACGCCCGGTACGTCGCGCGAAACGCCGCCAGCATCAGCAGCGACGCCGCCCCGATCGTGATTGCCAGCGAGAGCCCCAGCGCCTTTTCATTGTGAAATACCCGGTCGTTCAACAGCCCCGGCATCAGCGGCCCCAGCGTCAGCCCGCCCAGGTTCAACAGGAACAGAAACAACGCCGATACTTGTCCCCGCACCTGGTTGGGAAAAATCCGTTGCAGTGCCGCCGCCGATGTCCCCATCGGCAAGGCTAAGAAAAAAATCCCCGGCGCCAGTAGCGCCAACACCCAGGTCGCGTCTCCCATCAGGTACGCCGCCGGCAGCAGCAGCGCCGAGCCGATCCCGCACACCACGCCCACGCGCAGCGGCCCTTCGCTCACGCCGTGCTTCTGCCAGTAGTCGCTCAGTCGTCCGCCCGCGTACATCCCCGTGCACCCAAACGCCAGCAGCAGCGCCGCCAGCCCGCGTCCCGATTGCCCCGCCGTCCAGTGATGGATCCGCTGGAAATACGCCGGCGTCCACGAGATCAACGCGTACGTCGGCACCGCCTGAAAAATCGCGCCCACCGAAACCCCGATCAGCGATTGCCGCCGCCGCCGCATCTCCGCCAGCGTTTCCCGGAAACTAAGCTGCGTCGCCTGCCCGTCGCGCGCGCGCAGCACCTCGCGCCGCAGCGGCTCCCGGATCGTGTACGTCAGCAGCGCGAACAACAATCCCGGCATCCCCACGAACAGAAACGTGATCCGCCACGACGCCATCGTTCCCAGCACCGGCACCGTAATCAGCGGCGTGTGCGCCACCGCGTCCACTACCAGCCCCGTCACCAGCAGCGACAGGCTCGTGCCGAAGAACACGCCCATGTAATACACGCTGATCGCGACGCCCAGCTTCTCCTTCGGAAAATAATCCGAGATCAGCGAGTACGCCGCCGGCGACAGGCTCGCTTCCCCGACGCCCACGCCCATGCGCGCCAGAAATAGCGTCCAAAAGCTCCGCGCCACGCTGCACGCCGAGGTGAAGAAACTCCACAGCACCACGCCCACCGCGATCAGCCCGCGCCGGCTCCGCCGGTCCGCGATCCGTCCCAGCGGCAGCCCCATGAACGTATAGAACAGTCCGAACGCCAGCCCTTGCAGCAGCCCCACTCGCGTGTCGCTGATCCCCAGGTCGCGCTTCATCGGCCCCACCAGCAAACTCAAAATCTGCCGGTCCATGTACGACAGCATGTAGATCGCCGTCAGCGCCAACACCACGTACCACGCGTATCGTGTGTTCGCCGGCGCTGCCGTCCGCGCCGCCTGCGCCTGAGAAACAGGAATGCTCATCGCGAGCGACCATTATGTCATGTAGCCGCCCCAGGGCCCCACGCCCCCCGGAACTTCCCCGGTCAGCCTTGTCCTGCGTACCTTTGGCTGTCTTGACCCCACCGCATCGTCTGCTTACTTTTGCTGTAAGATCATGCTCCCGAAGTCGGTCGCGCGGCTCTTCCTGCTCTGCCTGAGCCCCACTCTCGCTCTCGCGCAGAATCCCGCCACCACCATCGCCGTTGACGCTGCCGCCAACCGCCGCCCCATCAATCCCCACATCTACGGTCTCAGCTTCGCTTCCACCAGCGACCTCGCCGCCACCAACTTTACATTGAACCGTAACGGCGGCAACGCCGCGACGATGTACAACTGGCAGCTTAACGCCGACAACCGCGGCAACGACTGGTATTTCGAAAGCTACGCCGATTCCAGCGCCACCCCCGGCTTCCGCGGCGACGACTTCATCACCACCACCCGCGCCGCTGGCGTGGACGCCGAGCCTCTCCTCACCATCCCCATGATTCCCTACATCGGTAAGGTCGGCCCCGGCCGCTCCAGTCTCGCCTCGTTTTCCGTCGCCAGATACGGCCCGCAGACCGCGCACGACCCCTACAATGGCGACGCCGGCAACGGCGTCAGCTCCGCCTCCGGCCATCCCAACATCACCGGCAACAATCCCAACGACGCCAACACTCCCAACAGCCCCGCCCTCCAGCGGGCCTGGGTCCAGCATCTGGTCGGCGTCTGGGGCCTCGCCGTCAACGGCGGACAGAAGTATTACGTGATGGACAACGAACACTCCATCTGGCACTCCACGCACCGCGACGTCCATCCAACAGGCGCCACCTACAGCGAAATCTACAATGACTTCGTTTCCTACGCCGCTGCGGTGCGCGCCGTCGATCCCAACGCCCTCATTGTCGGTCCCGAGGAATGGGGCTGGCTCGCGCAATTCTTCAGCGGCTTCGACCAGCAGAACGGCGCCGGTGGCAGCAACTCCGACTACAACACGCACGCCCAGACCTATTACTATCCCTGGCTGCTGCAACAGCTACACAACTACGAACAGTCCACCGGCATTCGCCTGCTCGATGTCCTCAGCGTCCACTACTATCCGCAGGACGGCTCCTACGGCGACGATGACTCCGCCGCCGCTCGCCAGACGCGCAACCGCTCCACTCGTTCGCTTTGGGACCCCACCTATGTCGACCAGTCCTGGATCAACCAGGTCGGCATCAACGGCGGCAAAGTCAACCTGATCGGCAATCTCAAAAGCTGGGTCAACCAGTTCTATCCTGGCCTGCAGACCGGCATCACCGAATACAACTGGGGCGACGAAGCCAATCTCAACGGCGCCACCACGCAAGCCGACATCCTCGGCATCTTCGGCCGCGAAGGCCTCGACCTCGCCACCCGCTGGACCGTTCCTCCGAATCCTTCGCCTACATTTCTCGCGCTCGTCATCTATCGCAACTACGACGGCAACCGCTCCACATTCGGCGACACCAGTGTCTCGGCCACGGTTGCCAACCCGGATAACCTGTCCGCCTTCGCCGCCGTCCGTTCTTCCGACGGCGCGATGACCATCATGGTGATCAACAAGCAGACCGGAACCACTCCGGTCACAATCAGCCTCTCCAACTTCGCAAGCGGCGCAACCGCCGAGGCGTGGCAAATCTCTTCCACCACGCAAACCTCCATCAATCACCTGGCTGCGGTCGCCGTCGCCAACAACGCGATCGCCACTACCGTTCCGTCGCAGAGCATCACCTTATTCGTCGTCCCTGCCGGCAGTGCTGCGCCGGCCGCGCCCGTCGGACTCACCGCGGCTACAAAGAAATCCACCATCCATCTGTCCTGGACCGCCAGCCCGGGCGCCGTCTCCTATACCATCTATCGCGGCACGGCTCCCGGCGCCGAATCCGCCACTCCCCTCCGCACTGGTCTGGCCGCCACATCGTTCATCGATGCTACCGTCGCCCCGCGCACTCGCTACTACTACCAAGTCGTAGCCGTAACCGCTGCTGGCAGGAGCGCCCTCTCGAATGAGTCCTCCGCCGAGGTCATCATTCAACCAGACTCTTCACGCCCTCACCTTCTTTCCCCTCCTGTCCTCTGAAAAGGCGCGATTTTCGGCCTAACCGATCGCGTTCGTCTCCGTATAATCAGGCATGGTACTTCGCTGGCTCGAGACCATCTTGCAAGATTTGCGCTATGGCGCGCGCCAACTACGCCTGAGCCCGGGCTTTGCATCGGTCGCCGTGTTGTCGCTGGCCCTGGGAATCGGCGCGAATACCGCCATTTTTCAACTCGTGGACGCCGTGCGTCTCCGCACATTGCCCGTGCGCGCGCCGCAAGAACTGGTGACGATCGATTTTGAGGCAGGTGCCGTACGCAGCGGATGGAGCTCGACGCGCAGCCCGTCGTTGACCTACCCTCTTTGGGATGAGATCCGCAAGCGCCAACAGGCCTTCAGCGGCATGGCGTCGTGGAGCGCCGCTCGTTTCAATCTGGCCTCCGGCGGCGAAGGGCGCTATGCGGAAGGCCTCTATGTAAGCGGCGGATTCTTCGCATTGCTCGGCGTTCCCTCAGTCCTAGGCCGCACCTTCACCGAAGCCGACGATCAGGCGGCCTGCCCTTCACCCGCCGCCGTAATCAGCCATTCCTTTTGGCAGCGCGAATTCGGAGCCGATCCCCAAGTCGTCGGCCGCACCGTGACGCTCGACGGACATGCATTTCCCATTATCGGCGTCACTCCCGCAAGTTTCTTCGGTGTGGAAGTGGGGTCCCGCTACGACGTCGCCGTACCGCTGTGCGCCGACTCCCTCCTGCCGCTCGCGATCATGCATCGAATTCCGCGCCGGGATGCCTGGTGGCTGTCCGTAATGGGACGGCTGAAACCGGGTTCGTCGGCCCGGCAGGCCGCTGCCCAATTCCGCGTGCTCTCGCCCGCGATCATGCAGGCCACGCTGCCGGCATCCTACCGCCCCAGCGATGCGAAGGGCTACCTCGAAAACAAGCTCGCCCTCTCCGAGGGAGCGACCGGCGTGTCGCGATTGCGGCGCCAATATGAAACCCCGCTTTGGCTGCTGCTGGCCACCGCCGGGCTGGTGCTGCTCATCGCCTGCGCGAATCTCGCCAACCTGTTGCTCGCGCGCGCCAGCGTCCGCGAGAGAGAAATCGCGGTGCGGCAGGCGATCGGCGCGGCGCGCAGCCGGCTCGTTGCGCAGCTCCTCGCCGAGAGCCTCCTTCTTGCCGCGCTCGGTACCGCTCTAGGCGCCGCCTTCGCTCAAATCCTCAGCCGGGCGCTGATCGCTTTCCTCAGCACGCCCGACAATCCGCTTTTTGTCGGCTTGGGCACGGACTGGCGCGTGTTGGCCTTCACCGCGGGTACGGCCGTCAGCACCTGCTTGCTGTTCGGTCTCCTGCCCGCCCTCCGCGCGACTCACCTCGCTCCCGCCGCCGCCATGCGTGCCAGAGGCCGCGGCTTGAGCGCCGGACGCGAACGCTTCGGCCTGCGCCGTATGCTCGTCGCCACTCAGGTCGCTCTTTCCATGGTCCTGCTCGTGGGCGCGCTGTTGTTCGTGCGCAGCTTGCGCAACCTGGTGACTCTCGACCCCGGCTTTCGGCCCGAAGGCGTGGTCGCCGTCGATCTCAATTTGGATCGCCTGCACTACTCCCCGCCGCAGGCCGCTGCGGTCACTCGCGACTTGCTCGGGCGCATTCGCTCCGCTCCCGGCATCGCTTCCGCGTCCGAGGCGAATATCTGGCCGATCAGCGGCTTCGGTTGGAATGAATTGGTCTACCTCGAAAGAGAACCGAATCGGCACCCCTTAGCCTGGTTTACCCAGGTAGGGACGGCATATTTTCGCACCATGAGCACGCCGTTGCTGGCCGGGCGCGATTTTGACCGGCGCGATACCCCCGGCGCGCCCAAAGTGGCCATCGTGAACCAAGCCTTCGCCCAAACCCTGTTCGGCGGCGCGAACCCGGTGGGACGCTCGTTCCGCATGCAGGCGCCCGCAGGCCAGGCCGATCCGAGTTACCTGGTGGTTGGCTTGGCGCGCAATGCGAAGTACAGGGAGATCCGCGAAGACTTCCTCCCTATCGCCTATCTCGCCGCCGGGCAGGAGATGAGCCAGGCTGGCCCGGGTGCCCATTTCGTCTTGCGTACCAATGCTCCGATCCGTGACACCCTGGGCGCCGTGAAGTCCGTGGTGGCCGGCGTCAGCCCCGGCATCGGGATCGAGTTCCATGTGCTCAGCGAGCGCATCCAGCAAACCCTGCTCCGCGACCGGCTCATGGCCACTCTATCGGGCGCGTTCGGATTGCTGGCCGGCCTGCTCTCCACGCTCGGCCTCTATGGTGTCATTGTGTATATGGTGGCGCGGCGGCGCAACGAGATCGGCGTCCGCCTGGCGCTCGGCGCCGATCGGGGCCGCGTCGTCCGGCTGGTCTTGCGCGAAGCCTGCCTGCTCGTCCTGATCGGCTTGGCGATCGGCACGGGCTTGGCATTATGGCTGGGCCGCGCCGCCGCCTCCCTCCTCTACGGCCTCAAGCCCTACGACCCGCTCGCCCTCGCTGGCGCCCTCAGCCTCTTAGCCGCGGTCAGTCTCCTGGCCAGCTACGCACCCGCACTCCGCGCCGCCCGCCTGCACCCCATGGACGCCTTGCGAGAAGAATAAAGGGAGCCGGGAGGCCGGTCCCGTGAACCACACGGTTAATGGCCATGAGCCGTTCCGCTCTCCGGCGTGCCTTCGGACCTTTATTTCCAGCATCAGTCTGAGAGGTGTTCGAGGCTTGACCGGCGGACCTCGGCATGCACAGGTCCAGCCTCAACCGAAGGGAGCCCCCGATGATCCGCTTGAGAAGCTTGCTCGTGCTGTTGGCAGCGGCGGCCGCGGTGTCCGCCCAATATCCGGCCAGATCCGCCGAGACGGTAATCAACAATCACACGCTCACGGCGCAAGAGAAACTCATGTTCTTGCGGACGTATGGAACGCCGCCGGCCTCCGGGCGATTTTGGTACGACTCGGCGAGCGGGTTGTGGGGAGTGGAAGGAAGCGCGCCTTACGGCATGTTGCTTCCCGGCCACGACTATGGGTCGCTCTCTCCTCGGGCGTCCAACGGCAATACCGGTGTCTTCATCAACGGCCGCGAAATCAATGTCGTGGAGGCCCTTTTCTATTACCGCCTGTTCGGAACGGTGATTCCCGGCCGGTATTGGCTCAACGGGACAACCGGAATGCTGGGAATCGAAGGGTCGCCTCGCCCCGTGGTGAATCTGTTCGCCGCCTACACGCAACGTTTCGGCTCGCGCGGCGGCGCATCCTCGAAGATCGGGATCAATGGCTATGCTTCCACCGATGGCGCGGGCGGGGCGGTCGTCAATGACGGCGTAAACGGTCCTGTGTGGACTCCGAACTAGCGTTCAAATCCAGATCGAACCGACATTCCTGCGAGGCCACATGACTCTAAACACATTGAAAATCGGGCTTCCAACGGCTCTGCTCTCTATGATGCTCGCGCTCGCCGCGGCGCCATGTATGCTCGGCCAACCGTTCAACGCCAGTATGTTCACCACCACATCGGCCGCCTTCGATAGTTACGCCACCACGATGAAGTTTGCGGATGTCAATGGCGATGGGTATCCCGATATGTGTTGGGCCATCCCCGCCCAAGGCCAAATTTACTGCGCCCTCTATTCCAACGGCCAATTCGTGGCGCCCTCGGTATGGTCCACGAGTTTCCAAAGCCCGCCCATGCAGACTTGCACCAGCGGCACCAGCGGGCGCGGCACCTGTACCATGACCACTGCCTATGTGGACGCCTCGGTTTGGGATACGATCCAATTCGTCGATGTCAACGGCGACCGTAAAGCTGATGTGTGTGGCCGAACCTATTTCGGGTTCGAATGCTACCTCTCAAACGGATCGGATTTTACCACCCCCGGACCCTCTTCAAGCGATTTCCGCGATGCTCAGGATCTGAGATGGCGGACCGATCCGTCTTATTACGACACAATCCGCGTGGTCGACATCAATCACGACGGATTTCCCGACGTATGCGGGCGCAATTCTCAAGGAATCCTGTGCGATTTGCAGATCGTCGATCAGGGCTATAACCGGTTCTGCAATGCCACCGACTTGCTGACCGGTTACCCGGGGTGCAACCTTTATGGATTCGATTTCGGCGACAACCTCGGCTGGAATTCCAGCCCTGCCTATTGGAGCACCATCCAATTCGCGGACATCAACGGCGATCACTATCTCGATGTGTGCGGCCGCGGACCCGCTGGTATCGTCTGCGCCACGTTTAATCCGACGCCTGTGCTCATCGAATTGATCAACAACGACACAATCGGGGTTACGAGCTTGGTATTCGACCAGGTCGCAGTCTGGACCCCTCAATTCAGTGACAAGTACGGTTGGAACCAACCGCAATACTACAGTACGATCAAGCTGGTTGATATAGACGGCGACCATAAGGCGGACGTGTGTGGCCGCGGCGGCGCCGGTTTCTATTGCGCGATCTCCAATGGGTCGGCCTTCACCGGAGGGTTCTCGCTGTTGGCGGATAACTTCTCCGATGCCAACGGCTGGAACCAAATCCAACACTACGAGGACATTTGGATTAAGGACGTCAACGGTGGTGGACCGCCGGACATCTGCGGCCGCGGCTCCCAAGGGATTATCTGCCAGTTGCAGATCACTCCGCAGGCGCCTTTTTCCGCGCCCTCGCTTTGGGTGAACAACTTTGGCGACAACTACGGGTGGGGCAATGGCACTTCTTATTGGGGCACGGTGCAGATGGTGCCGTTGACCAGGCCCGGCTGGCCCTACTGGGCTTTCTGCGGCCACGGCTCGTCCGGAGTCTGGTGTACCAGCTTTGCTCCTCTTTATAGTTCGCCCGGCGCGTCCCTATAGGCAGAGTAGTTCCGGCCCGGCGGCCCCCCCGTGTTTTCAACGTCTCGCGGGTACCGATGCGTACCAGAAATCTGTAACCTATACACACTTCATATAGATATTTTCCTTGACGCCACACTATCTATTGGGGCAAGATGACGAAGTCCCCAAAAATCGACCACCCAAGGAGGGCGGCGCAATGGGCCAGCTTTCGGTTGATCTGAGTGCGAAAATAGAATTGTTGAAAGCGAAAACTACGGCGAAAACCGGGCAAGGGATTGCTTTCCCTCGGTACTTTACGGCGCGGCTGGCGGCCCCAAAAACGCCCTACGACGAGGTCCAATGGGAGAGCCGCACGGCTTCCATCGGCAACGACAAAGGTTCGGTGATCTTCGAGCAGCGTGACGTCGAAGCGCCCGCCGACTGGTCTCAAACCGCTACCAACATCGTCGCCAGTAAGTATTTTTACGGCAAGCTCGGGTCCCCGGAGCGCGAAACCAGCGTCGCCCAGCTCGTCCAGCGCGTCGTCGACACCATCACCGGCTGGGGCCAAAAAGACAACTACTTCAAATCCTCGGAGGATGCAGAAAATTTCCGCAATGAGCTGGCCCACCTCATGCTCACCCAGAAGGCCTGCTTCAACTCGCCCGTCTGGTTCAATGTCGGTGTCAAAGACACCCGCGGCTACGGCTGGGTCTACGACCAGGCCGCCGGCCGCATCGGCAAGCTCGAAAGCGGCGAAACCCGGCCGCAGTGCTCCGCCTGTTTCATCGTCTCCGTAAAAGACTCGCTCGAATCCATTCTCGATCTCGCCAAAACAGAAGGCATGCTCTTCAAATGGGGATCGGGCACTGGCACCAACCTCTCGCCCCTGCGCGAAGACAACGCGGCGCTGGGAGGCGGTGGTTCGGCATCCGGCCCTCTCTCGTTTATGAAGGGCTTCGATGCCTTCGCCGGCGTCATCAAGTCCGGCGGCAAGACGCGCCGCGCCGCCAAGATGGTCATCCTCAATGCCGAGCACCCCGACGTGGAAAAATTCATTTGGTGCAAGGCCAAGGAAGAAAAGAAAGCCCACACCTTGGTCGAAGCCGGCTATGAGTCTTCGCTCGATGGCGAAGCCTACGGCTCCATCTTCTTCCAGAACGCCAACAACTCCGTCCGCGCCACCGACGACTTCATGGAAGCCGTCCTCAGCGATGGCGATTGGTGGACCAAGAGCGTCGCCACCGGCCAGCCCGTCAATCGCTACAAGGCCAAAGACCTCATGCGCCAGATCGCCGACGCCACGCATCAGTGCGGCGATCCCGGCATGCAGTTCGATACCACCGTCAATCGCTGGCATCCCTGCAAGAACACCGCGCGCATCAACGCGTCCAACCCGTGCTCGGAATACATGTTCCTCGATGATTCCGCCTGCAATCTTTCCTCGCTCAACCTCATGAAGTTCGTCGGCCCCGATGGCCAGTTCGATGTCGAAGCATTCCGCCATGCGGTCGACACCATGATCGTTGCCCAGGAAATCATTGTCGACAGCGCCAGCTATCCCACCGAGAAGATCGCGGAGAATTCGCACAACTTTCGCCCGCTCGGCCTCGGTTTCGCCAATCTCGGCGCGCTGCTCATGTCCATGGGCGTTCCCTACGATAGCGATCAGGGCCGGGAACTCGCCGGCGCCATCACCGCCGTTATGTGCGGCCAGGCCTATCTCACCAGTTCGCGCATTGCCGAATCCACCGGCCCCTTCCCCGGCTACATCGTCAACGAGCAGCCCTTCCTCGACGTCATCCGCATGCACCGCGACGCCGCGGGCCGCCTCAACCGCCACAACCTGCCGGCCGCGCTCTTCCAGGGGGCGCAGCAGTGCTGGGACGACGCCTACGATTCCGGCCGCCGCCACGGCTACCGCAACGCCCAGGTCACCGTGATCGCGCCCACTGGAACCATCGGGTTCATGATGGATTGCGACACCACCGGTATCGAGCCCGATCTCGCCCTCATTAAATATAAGAAGCTGGTCGGCGGCGGTGTCATCAAGATTGTCAACAATACCGTCCCCGCCGCCCTCATCAAGCTCGGCTACTCACCCGAGCAGGTCGAGAAGATCGTCAGTCACATCGATTCCACCGGCACCATCGAAGGCGCTCCCGAGTTAAAACCCGAGCACCTGGCCGTCTTCGATTGCAGCTTCCGCCCGCAGAACGGTGTGCGTTCCATCCACTATATGGGCCACGTGCGCATGATGGCCGCCGTGCAGCCATTCATCTCCGGCGCCATTTCCAAGACCATCAATATGCCCGAGGAATCGACGGTCGAAGAGATCATGACCGCCTACACCGAAAGCTGGAAGCTCGGCCTGAAAGCCGTCGCCATCTACCGCGACAATTCCAAGAAGGTTCAGCCCCTCAGCTCCGGTTCCGGCAAAGGCGAAAAGAAGAGCGCGGTCGCCCTGGCTCCGGCGGCGCAGGTAGTCGAAAAAGTCGTCTACCGCCCAGTGCGCCGCAAACTCCCGGATGAGCGCCGCTCCATCACGCACAAATTTTCCATTGGCGGCCACGAAGGCTACATCACGGTCGGCATGTATGAAGATGGCACGCCGGGTGAAATCTTCATCACCATGGCGAAGGAAGGCTCGACGATTTCCGGCCTGATGGACACGCTCGCCACGGCGATCAGCTTCAACCTGCAATACGGCGTCCCGCTGAAATTCCTGGTCGACAAATTCGCGCACGTGCGATTCGAGCCGAGCGGCTGGACGGGCAACCAGCAGATCCCCTACGCCAAGTCGATCATCGATTACATTTTCCGCTGGCTGGGCGCGAAGTTCCTGGGCGAAGAATATGCCGTCACCGAAGCCGGCGAAACCGCGACGCTGCGCCCCACCGAACCCGACCCGCAACAGGCGCTCCCCTTCACCGCGGCCGTAACCGATGCCCCGCTCTGCGCCGAATGCGGCAGCATCATGACCCGCAACGGCAGCTGCTACAAGTGCGGCAACTGCGGCGGCACCAGCGGCTGCAGCTAACGATATTTCTCACTCCATGCGGACTGACTCCAGGGCAGGCTGTGTGCCTGCCCTTTTTTTGTGAGTTCAGCGATCCCGACCCGCAACCGGTAATAACGCGCTGCGGCT
>CAYTJD010000083.1:0-14922 GCA_964438005.1 uncultured Solibacteraceae bacterium
GCGGCTTCTGGCCTCCTGCTGCCACTATCCCAGGACTGGGGGGCCTTGCGCCGATCCTTTTCCCCGTATATCCTTATCATGCAAGTGTATACGGAGGGGTGACGATGCGATCGACGAGAAAAGCGAGTGGCAGGCCTGTGCGACACGCGTGGTCGTGTCTTCTCCTCCTGCTGGGGCTCGCGTCGGCGGGGCCCCAGGCCCTGCAAGCAGCGTTGAACACAACCGCCGTGGCCGACGCCGCCAAGGCCGATGATCTGCCTGCAGTCGCGAAGCTGATTAAGGAGCACGCGGATGTAAATGGAGCCGTCAATGACGGCTCCACGGCGCTCTTGTGGGCGGCCTACCATTCGAACGTGGAAATGACGAAGGCCCTGCTTGCGGCCGGGGCCTCGGTCGATGCCGCCAACCATTACGGAGTAACCCCTCTTTTGCAGGCGAGCCGCAACGGGGACGTCGAGGTCATGCGGGCATTGCTTGATGCCGGAGCGCAGCCCACGCGGTGGCATCCCGAGGGCGAAACGCCCCTGATGGCTGCGTCCCGCACAGGTCGCGTCGACGCGGTCAAATTATTGCTTTCCCGCGGCTCGTTTATCAACGCTGCTGATCCGTTCCAGGAAGAGACCGCGCTCATGTGGGCCTCCGCCGAAGGTCATCTGGAAGTTGTGAAGGCGTTGCTCGGGGCCGGCGCGGATCCTAATCTCAAAGCGCACGTCTCCACCATCACCGAGCGCAAAGACGCGGACCATGCTTCCGGCGGCTTTACCGCTCTGATGTTTGCCGTCCGAAACGGGCACGAGGATGTTGCGCGAGAACTGATCCAGCACGGCGCCGATTTGAAATTGGCGAACGCCGATGGCGCGACCGCCACTATCGTCGCCATCGTCAACGACCGTCTCGATCTCGCCAAAGAGTTGCTTGACCTCGGCGCCGACCCCAACGACGGATCCTTGTACTTCGCCGTGGACATGCACGACGCCACCACCGACATGCGCGCGCACGATGGATCCCGCATGCAACCCAACCATTCGAACAAGCTGACATCTCTGGATCTGGTCAAGGCGCTGCTCGATCTCAAAGCCGATGTGAACAAGCCGTTCGTTGGCGCGCTGCATTCCACAACGCTGTGTTGTGGCGCCAACATCAACAGTTCGCCGTTCTACCGGGCGTCGGTGGCGGCCGACGTGACAGTGCTGAAACTGATGCTGGCCCACGGCGCGAAGATCGAGTGGAGCCCAAGTGAGATCAAGCCCAAGGACGGCAAGAAGCTCCCCCCCGGCGCGAATGCCAGCGCCGGCCGAACAGCCCTGATGGCCGCTATCAAAGGGGGGCAAGGCGCACCGATCGCGGGAGGGCCCGGCTTCACACGCATTGGGCCGCCGCAGTTCCGCGAGCCCAGCAGCCGCGACCCGCTGGAGGCTCTCAACCTCCTCCTCGCGGCCGGCGCCAATCCCAACGTCAAGGCGCCCGATGGCTCGACACCGCTTCATCAGGCGGTGGACGAGGAGCAAGTGCCGATCATTCGTGCGCTCGTCGCAGCCGGTGCGAAGCTGGACGCCGTTAACAAGGACAACCTGACTCCCCTGCTTCTGGCGGAAAAACCCAAGAAACCGAACCCGCTCGACATGGGGGATCAGGACATTTATCATCGCCCTCATAATTCGAAAGAAGAGGTCATCGCCGCTTTGCGCGAGCTGATGCATCTTGGTCCCAATGATCCGGCGCCGCAGCCACCCCCGGCGGCTCCAGCAGACAAGAAGACGGGCGATGACAAGAAGGACGAGAAGAAAAGCGCCGGTGCAGCAGCGGCGAGCGAGCAATGAAAAGCACAGCGGGGCAGTCTCTCATCACAGTGTTATTGGCCTGCGTTGTCACGCCGGCACAGGGCGTGTCGCAGAGCGCGGACGCGGCCAAGTACCGTGCGTTCGCGGATAAATATTGTGTCGGCTGCCACAACAAACGCGCCGCGCTCCCGGCGGACGCGCCCGTCAATCTGGAGCCGGCCACCTTCGACGACTTGTTGGGTCATGCGGGGACATTTGAAAGAGTCATTCGAAAGTTGAGCGTGCGCGCAATGCCGCCTCCCGGCATGCCCCGTCCCACCGAGGCCGAATACGCAGCCTTTACGAACTGGCTCGCCTCGTCGCTCGATCGCGCCTGGGAAGGCCACAGCACTCCGGGTCGCTACGTCGTGCATCGTCTGAATCGAGCGGAATACGCGAATGCCGTCCGTGACTTGTTTGGCGTCGACCTCGATGTGAGCGACCTGCTGCCGACCGACGGCGCGGAATTCGGGTTTGATAACATCGCGACGTCGCTCAAAACCTCGCCGCTGCTGCTGGAGGGATACGTGAATGCGGCGCAGCGCGTCAGCGCGATGACCGTAGGCGATCCGAAGGTCAGGCCCGGGACGACCGAACATTCCATCAGCCGTGAATTCAGCCAGAACGGATACATCGACGGCCTGCCGCTCGGAACGGTTGGCGGCACTGTCGTCCACCACGTTTTTCCGGCTGACGCCGAGTATAAACTCTCCGGCCGCCTCGTCCGGGGCGTCCAGGAAGGCTACGCCGGCGTTGAAGGAAATGACACACCGTACACTTTCGTCATCACCGTGGACGGTGTTGAAGTGTATTCGGCTCCCATCGGTGGTCCCAAGGACGATGAGATCCAGGCCGCCGATTTGGCAGCGGCCCAACCCATTATCGACAAAAGGATGACCGGACGTGCCTTTGTCACTGCCGGCCCTCACGACGTAGGCTTTACCTGGAAAGAGCGGCCGTTCCAATTGCAGGACGTGTGGGAGCCGGCGCGGCGCGACAGCCAGGAAATCCACTTCGTCGGGGGAATGCCGAAGCTGAGGACCGTCTCCATCGACGGCCCATATAACGTACGGGGCGTAAGCGATAGTCCGAGCCGGCGACGGCTTTTTGTGTGCCATCCAGCCGCGAATGTGGACGAGTCAGCCTGCGCGGACAAGATCCTCACAAATCTCGAACACCGCGCCTACCGGCGCCTGGTCACCCCCGCCGACGTCGAGGCGCCGCTGTCATTCTACAAGCGGTCACGGCAGAGCGGCGGCAGTTTTGACGATGGCATCCGCGCCGGCGTCGCGCGTGTTCTCTCGAGCCCGTACTTCTTATATCGAATCGAAAAGGACCCGTCCGACGCCCATGCTGGAGCGGCCCACCCGGTCAGCGACATCGAGCTTGCGTCCCGCTTGTCCTTCTTCTTGTGGAGCAGCATCCCCGACGAAAAGCTGCTGGACCTGGCCGAAGCGGGGCGGCTTCGGCAACCGGATGTCCTTGCCGCGCAGGTGCGCCGCATGATCCAGGACGAACGCGCCGACGCCCTGGTAGAAAACTTCACGGGGCAATGGCTGCAATTGCGGAATCTGGAGGCCAAGGCCGTTCCGGACATACTCCTGTTCCCCGATTTCGACGACAACATGCGCAAGGGGTTCCGCAAGGAAACCGAGAGATTCTTCGCGTATATTTTGCGCGATGATCGGAGCACTCTCGATCTTTTGAACGCGGACTACACCTTTGTCGATGAGCGGCTTGCCCGGCACTATGGCATCCCGGGCGTCTACGGTCCGCAATTCCGCCGAGTGAAGATCCCCGATCCCAACCGCCGCGGTCTATTGGGGGAGGGAAGCATCCTCGCGCTGACTTCCGTCGCCACCAGGACCTCACCGGTTTTCCGCGGAAAGTACGTGCTCAGCACCTTCCTCAACACGCCCCCGCCTCAGCCGCCGCCGAATGTCCCCACGCTCGACGAAAGCAACAAGGCGGCAGGCTCGGTTCCAAAGACCGTGCGGGCGCAACTGGAATTACATCGAAAAAATCAGCCCTGTGCCTCTTGCCACCGCATCATCGACCCAGCCGGGTTTGCCCTGGAGAACTTTGATTCCGTGGGCAAGTGGCGTAACACAGGACCTGACGGCGCCGCGCTCGACGTAGCCGGTACGCTTGCGGATGGATCGCAGATCAACGGTCCGGTGGCGTTGCGGGAGGCCATTGCAGGCCGCCCGAACGCTTTCACCACCGTGGTTACCGAGAAAATGCTGACGTACGCGCTGGGCCGTGGTTTGGAGCCCTCCGATATGCCGGTGGTTCGAAAGATTGTGAGGGAGGCCGCTCAGCATGATTACCGGCTCTCCTCGATTGTCATGGGAATCGTCAAGAGCGCGCCGTTCCAGATGCGCACCAAGCTGGAAGCGCCGCTGGGATCGGCGGAACCCGTCAAAGGCCCCACCGTGGCCGTAAAAGTTGTAAAATCAAACACCAGGGAGTAGCCATGTTTATCACGAAGAAGCACGTATCCCGCCGCACGATCCTGCGTGGTGCTTTGGGCGCTACGGTGGCACTGCCGTTCATGGACGCCATGATCCCGGCGCTTTCCGCCGCGCCGGCGTCCCCCTTCCGGTTTGGCGCGGTCTACTTCCCGTGCGGCGTTTGGCCCGATACCTGGCATCCCGACAAGGAAGGAACCGACTTCGTATTCAAGCCGGTGATGCAGCCGCTGGAGCCGTTCCGCAAGCAACTGGTCACGGTGAGCAAGATGAAAGCGCCGTGGGGCGAGTCGGTCCACCTGGGCGCCAGTTCCGCGTTCCTGAACGGCGTTGGGCCGGCGATCCGGCGCGACGGAAGGGGCGACTCGTTTGGAAAAATTGAGTCGAAGAAGACCCTCGACCAGTTCATCGCAGATCAAGTGGGCGCCGATACCCCCCTGCGGTCCATCGAAGTCGGCACCGAAGACATGGGTACCGCCGTCGGGGCTTGTGACGGTTTCGCCTGCACCTTCTTCAATACGCTGGCGTGGCGCGACGATCAGAGCCCGTTGCCGGTCGGAATCAATCCGCGCGTTACCTTTGAGCGCATGTTCGGCGAGACCGATTCGAAAGAACGGCGCTTTGCGCGCCTTAAGGAAAAGGAAAGCTTGCTCGACTCGGTGACCGAGGAAACTGCGAAACTGAAACGCTCGCTGGGAGCGCCTGATCGAGCGATCCTCGATGAATATCTCGGCAACATCCGCGAGGTCGAACAGCAGTTGGACCGGATGGAAACCCGTCTTGGCACCATTACCGGCGACCCGGAAGCGCCGGTCGGCCTGCCGGATGCATTCGACGACCACATGAATGTGACTTACAATCTGATGCACCTGGCGTATCAGGGCGACATCAGCCGCGTGTTCACCTTCATGACCGGCCATGAGGCAAGCGATCGCGCGTACACGCACATAGGCATTCCCGAGCAGCACCACACCATCTCGCATCACGGCAACGATCCGGAGAAACTCGCCAAGTACGCCAAGATCGCCACGTATCAAATCCAGAAACTCGCGGACTTCCTCGAGAAGCTCAAGGCCACGAAAGACGGCGACGGAACGCTGCTCGATCATGCCGTCCTGTACTGGGGCAGCGGGATGAGCAACGGCAATGCGCACGATCGCAATAATCCGCCGGCGGTGATGGTAGGCGGTGCCTGCGGCCGGATGAAAGGCAACCGCCACATTGTCGCGAAGGATATCCCCACCGCGAACCTGCTGCTGGCGCTGGCGCACGTAGGCGGCGCCGAACTCGATAGTTTCGGCCCCAGCACCGGAAGAATCGACCTGTAAGGCGCTTCTAGGGACACTTCTCCGCGACGCGGCTCACCGTGGTCACGTTGATACCGTCGGCGCCGCCGGCGCCGATCAGCAGCCCACTCACCGCGACGCGCGAACCGGCCATAGGATCCAGCTTGGTCACCACGAACTTGAGCGTCATGGTACGGCTGCCGAGCGGCCTCGTGGCATCGCTGCCTGGGGGTGCGCTTTCCGCCCTCTCCGGGTTGGTCGCGCTCGTGATCACCCAGTCCGCTCCGCTCTTAGCCAGGCAGCCGATCACGCGCGCCAGTGCGTTAGCCGGCAACTCGGTGTTTCCGTCTTTAGGAACAATCTGCACGCCGGTAACGGTATTGCGCCCCAGCTCGGTAGTTCCCGCGGGGAAGCCATTGGATTTTAGAATGAGCGCGACGATGTCGCTGTAAGTCGATTCGCTGAGCGAACCCGGCGTCCCGTTCGGCATGTTGGCACTGACGAATTCGAGCAGGTCGCCGACGGTCTTTTGCGCGAAGCTCTTCCAGAAGGGATCGCCCGCGAGTGGCGCCTTGCCTTCCGCTGCCAGCGCATGACAACCCGCGCAGCTTGGCCCAAAGGCCATTTGACCGCGGGCAGCTTGCGCCTCCGTATACACTCCGTCCCAGACAGTCCGGCGTGGCGCGCTCGTCTGTGCGGTCCCGAGGCTGGCCGCGGCCGAGGCGAGGAACAAGAGCACGTGCTTACCGCCCACCATCGCTACCGTGTCACCAGCTTGTCGAAATACGTTTGGAAGAATGCCAGTTGCGCCTCGCTCGGCGTTTGCGCGCCCTCCGGCGGATTGCCCAGCACCATCACGCTCGGCAGCTTCCCGTCATACACCGGCCACTGATTCAGCCCTTTCCCGTTGGGGTCGCCGTTCTTGGCGAAGTTGACCCAGTAGGAGGACATCGCGTCCGCTACCTGGCGGTCGTTGTCGGTCCACGTCCGGCTTCCATCCAAATGGCCGAACGCGTACAGAATCTCGGAGACATGTGTGGCGCTGCCGTGCGGCCCGGGTGCAAATGCCCCGCGCGCATTAGGGAGCCGCGGCGGCTGCTCGGTGAAGTAGTAGACGAACGCTTTCGACTTGCCGGGCTTCTCCACCAGCCGCGCCCAGTTCCGCATCACAAACGCCATCTCGTCGCGCCCCGAATAGAATGCCGATTCACGCGCCTCTTCGTCGGAGCCCGCCGGATAAAGTTTCAGGAACGCATCCGCCATGTCGCCGAACCGCTTCCGCGCCTGCGCCACGAAGTCCGCCGCCGATTTCGGATTGCCCCCGAACGACTCGTCGCGGTTCGATCCCGTCAGCACCGGCACATCGATCTGCCTGCCTGACGCAAAGACCTTCCCCGGATCCTCCGGAATCAGCCATCCATCCACCACCGGCCCCTGACCGCGTCCCGCCTTCTGGATCGCTTCCGCCGGCTGCGCACGCAGCTCCGCCAGCGATTTCGCGCTCACCGTGTCAGCCAGCTTTACGCCGTCCTGTTCAGCCTCCGCGAGCGTACTCAGTGGGGACACCCTCGTGGTTGCCCAGGCGCTGCTCTCCCCGATCGCGCCTTCGAATAAGCCCTTCGCCGAGGGGATTGTCATCAGATTCGCCACCATCCCGGCCCCGGCCGATTCGCCGAAAATAGTGACCCGCTTGGGGTCGCCTCCGAATCGCGCGATGTTTCTCTGCACCCACTCGAGCGCCGCGATCGCGTCCATCACGCCAAAGTTCGCCGCTCCGCGCCGGTCCGATTCTTTGGTCAGCTCCGGGTGAGCGAAGAAGCCGAAGTTGCCCAGCCGGTAATTGAACGTCACCACTACCGCGCCCTTCTGGGCCAGCGCCGCGCCATCGTACATTGGCTGCGACCCCGAGCCGGTGTAGTAACCGCCACCGTAAATCCACACCATGACCGGGCGCTTCTCACTGCCGGTCTTCGCGCCCGTCCAGACGTTGAGGTAGAGACAGTCCTCGCTCATCTTCTGGCCGCCGCCCTGCATGCAGACCGGTCCGAACTCGTCTGCCCGCCGGGTGCCTTCCCAGTGTGCGGCCGGCTTCGGAGCGCGCCAGCGCAGATCACCCACCGGGGGCGCCGCGTACGGAATGCCCTTGAAAACACGCACCTCCGGATTGTCCGTCGCGGTCCCGGAGATCATGCCCGTGTCGAGCCGCACCGGATCGTCACTGGCCGCTCCGGCCGGGCCGGCCGCAATTAAGATAGTCGCAAGAAACGCTGTTCGCTTCATGCCCCTCCTCACGTCCAAGCAGTATATCGGAATCTCCGAGGCGAATGCTCCCCCAAGGACGCGACCCGCGGTGTCTTTCGCGATCCACGAGAGTTTTTTGCATCGATCGATGCGAAACCCTGATGAAATGGTCGCTCCCGGTGGACTTCTCAATACCGTAGGCTTGCTGTACCCGCACGACCCGGCTATAGCGTCGCGTAGTCAAACCGTGCATGATCTTGTTCCAGATGGAATCCTCCATCGGCGAAGCACGTGGCAGCATCGCATCACTGCCCTGCGGCGCCTCGCGTTGGCGCACAACGCGCACGCGCGGTCGCTTCTGGGGAACCTTCTGGCCCGCCACTACGCGATAACCGGCTTGGCTACCCCAGCGCGTGTACGCGCGCTGGGCATCGGATCGGCTTTTCGGTCCTGCCAGAGTGGCCACTTCCCATGGCTTGACCCTGTTCCGCCAGTCGGGCGAAGCTGGTGATCGCCAAATTCATCAGCCCGCACTGCACCAAATTCACCACCTCCGGCGGCGGCAGAGCGAGTTGAACTTGTTGTTGGGAGGCGCGCGCGACTGCGCATCGGCTACAGACATTCTTTCCACGGGCCGATAAGTAAAGGGGACACGTGTCTTGCGATTCCTGTTTTCTGCCCCTACCCTCGACCATCTCCTGCCGGCCCGCCCGGAAGTGCTCTCCCATTGTGATCGGGTTGCTGCGCTGGCCTGCGCCATCGCGCGCGCCCTGGGGCTGCCTGCGCAGTCCGTGGACCTTCTCAAACAGGCCGCCCGTTTGCACCACGTGTCGCCCCTCGCTCTGCACGAAGGTGCTCGGAATCGGCTGCTGGCCGACTTGCTCGCCTCCGGCTGCCGCGTGGCTCAGGCGAAACGGCGGGGATTCTGGGCGCGTTCCACGGCAGAACTAGCGGCGGTCCTCGGTGCGTTCCAGGGAGTTTCTATCTCCCAGGACGGCAAGATCCGGCTTCTGGTCGAGGTTCTGTTCGTCAGTGACGTGCTGGACGACCAATTCCAACCGCCCGTTTTAGAGCCCCTCGCCACGCCGGAGATCTGGAGGGGCCTGGATGAACTTCGCGGCATAATCTCATCGCGAGTCTTGGACGCGGCGCATCGGGCGCTTTGCTCACCTTTCCCGCTCCCCGCCGGTATGCGTTGGGAACTTTCCGCGCAAGCCCTGGTGGCCAAGGAGGTCCTCTGTACGCTTGCAGCCAACCCGGAGTGCGATGTGCCGGTTCTGTCACGTCTGGCCGGGCGCGATCCGGTGATGGCGGGAAAACTCATCGAGAGTGCCAATTCGGCTCTGCACAGCCGGCAAGGCGTGGTCGCGTCAATTCAGCAGGCCATCTCATACATCGGAACCCAAGCCGCCCGCAAAGTACTGCTGGCTCTCGCCCTGCAACGGCTCTGGACCTCCTCGCACCTGGCACAACTCTGGCGTCACTCCGTTGGGATGGCGCAGTATTGCGAAACGTTGGCCCGCGATCATAGCCTGGGGAAGCCGGACGAGGCGCTGCTGGCGGCCTTAGTCCACGACATCGGCCGCATGGCTCTTGAGACATTGCCGGCAAGAGTCAGCGAGGCGCATGCCCGCCTGGTCGAAGACGGGTGTCCGCCGGCTTACGCCGAGGATCTGTTGCTGGGCTGCGATCACGCCGAGATCGGCGCGCAAGTACTCCGCTCGTGGCGATTTCCCGATCACTTGATCGAGGCCGTTCGCTTTCACCATCGCCCAGCCGATTCGGATTCCCAGTTAGCCTCCGCACTCTATCTGGCGGAGTTCTGGGCCGAGACCGACGAAGAAGTTCCCCGGCGCCGGCACTGGGACGCCGCTGTGGCGCGGACCCGGCTCTCGCTGGAAGAATTGGCGCGCAACCAGTACCGCGACCAGTCGCTCGGCCGCGTATTGTCAGTCGCGTAAGAAGAGTCCAGCCGGCGTTCTCTGAGCCGCCGCCCTTTACGCCGGTCGATGCGCCGGACTGGATGGATCTGCTGTCTTGACATTGCCGGGCCGAATCGTTGCGCGCAGAACGCCGCGTTGAAAAGCTACGACTCGATCATCCCATCGAGGTTCGACTGCGGCTGAGAGGATGTGCGGCGCAGAATTTCAGGGCATTGATCTCTACCAGAGATACTTCGACCCGTCGTTGTAGGCCGACACCAAAGTGTTCGCCCGGCGACTACGCCGTCCGGTGCGCCTTGAGAAATGAATGAATCTGCCGCACCGCGAGCGGAATTCGCTCCTTCGGTTCTTTCCAGGGGAACATGCTCACTTCCGCTTTGGGCGCGAGCATCGCGCATTCCATGGCGACCGCGTACGGGTGCGCGGGCACTTCGTCGGGCAGGATCAGGACCGGGTTTTGGCAGCTCTTCACAAAATCGCGGGTCACGGTGAAGACGAAGTCGGCGTTAGTTTCGAACATATTGGTTGTGAACTGGCCAGCCGTCTGCATCGCGATCTCGGTCCGCTTCGCGGTGATCTGCGCCGGCCAGCCCTTCCAGAATGTACCCGCGTACTTCGGGTCTCGCATCTCCGGACGCCACCCCACCGGCTGCGCCAGCACCGCGGCGGGAATCCGGTTGGGCGCGCGTTTCAACAGACTCCAGATGAACGGGCCGCCAATGCAGAACCCCATCACCGCGAACTTGTCGATGCCAAGATGATCCATCAGGCCAATCTGGTCATCGGCATACGATTCCCACGGCCGGTCGACCTCGACCGGGCCGGTGGACTGGCCGGTCGGCGCGTTGCGCAGATCCGCCGTGATGCAGCGATACTGTCCCTTGAACTCCTCGATCGCATTAAACGGCGAGTTGCCGTTGAAGAAGCCAATGGTCGAGTTCAACCCGCCGCCCGGAATCAATAGCAGCGGGAAGCCCGTGCCGTCCTCCTCATAGTAGATGCGAGCCGGCCCCTTTTCATAGAACTTGCCGGCTCCTGCCTTACTCGATTGAGCGAATACGCGCGTTGCCGCAGCCGCGGCTCCCGCCTTCAGTATCGAGCGTCTCGTCGAGCCCATGATCGGGGTCCTCCTTTGATCGTCGGATGACGGAGATCGTTAGCGCGAAAGCATCATAGCACAGAGCCTGTCTGTATGTTTCACAGATGCACGTCGGAAAGAGCAACTATCTCTCTGCGGCTGGACTACGGCGCTGAAAGATTGAATTCAAGACCCCCTACTTGTTCGTTGGCAGTATCTCCCGCCATGCGGCAGCGCTCTCCGGCCTTCCCCAGTCCTGGTAAAGCGTCAAAATCTGTTTCGCCGTCTGCTCCAGGCGAAACCGCCCGAACGCGGGAATGCTGCCGAGCCGCTGCTTCATCCCTTCAAAACCGGAGCGCAGCAGAGGCTCTGCCTCGGCGTACTTTTTCTGCCCGGCGAGGCTCGCGCCGAGGAGGCTCTCGCTGTTGTATCGCGCCCAGGAGCTGGAGTTCCCTTTTTCGTACGCAGCCAAGGCCTCCCGAACCAAACTCTCCGCCGGGGCGTACTTCCCCTGGCCCAGGTACAACAGCGCCAGATCGTTCATGGCCGCCAGCCTCCGGGGGTGTCCCGCGCCCAGCGCGTGCCGCTGAAGATCGAGCAGCCTGACATACAGCGCTTCCGCCTGCGCATACTTTTGCTGGTAGCGGTAGACCATCGCGAGATCGTTCATAGTGATCAGCGTATAGGGGTGCTCCGGCCCCAGCACGCGCCGATCCACCTCGAGGAGTTTGACGAGTTGCGATTCGGCGCGAGCGTATTTCCCTTCGTACCCGTAGAGCATCGCCAGGTTCGTCATGGAGTTCAGCGTATCGGGATGCTCGGCGCCGAGCGCATGCCGCTGCCGCTCCACCAGTTCGGCGAACAGCGGCTCGCCAAGCGCGTACTTGCCCTGGAATCCATAGCTCACTGCCAAATTATTCATCGTGTTGAGCGTATCGCGGTGCTCCTCGCCCAAAATGCGGCGCTGGCCCCCTAATACGCTCTTGTAGAGCGGCTCGCTCTCGGCAAATCTGCCCTGGCTCTGATAAAGCGTCGCCACGTTGTTCATGACTGTCAGTGTGTCGGGGTGCTCGTCGCCCAAAAGCCGCCGATTCATCTCCAGCGCCGTGGTCCAAAGCGGTTCGGCGTCCGCGTACTTGCCTTCAACCCAGTAGGTGGTCGCCAGGTTGCTCATCGTGGACACGGTTGCGGAGTCTCCGTCTCCCAGCGTGCGCCGCCTGCCTGCGAGTGCCTTCACCAGAAGATCTTCCGACCGCGTGTACTTGCCCTCTTGTCCGTAGAGCTGCCCCAGCATGTCCAGTGCGTCCAGCGTGTCGCGATGCTCGCTCCCCAAAACGCGCCGCTCGGTTTCCACCGTACTCACGAAGAGCTCCTCGGCCTGCGGCAACTTGCCCCCGTACCAGTAGAGTTGGGCCAGCTCTTGCATGTTGTTCAGTGTGTCCCGGTTCCTCTCGCCGAGCACGCGGCGGCGCAATTCCAGTGCCCGCTCGATTTGCGCCTGTGCCTCTGTGAACAGCCCCAGGTCCCGGTAGCTGTTGCCGATCGTCTGGCGGATCGAAGCTTCCACCAGCGGCTGTGACGCGAACTTACCGGTAATCCCTACCGCGGCTCGGTCCAACGCAGCTCTCACTTTAAGATCGGGGTCAGGTTTCGTATTCGGACGGGCTTGCACGTGCGCACTGGCCTGCGCGAGCACATCGTTCCGCAAAAAATCGTTGACCGCTTGGGCCGTGGCCGATTCCCGCAGCGCGACTTGCTCCGCGCGGCGCGCCCGCGCCACCTCGGCCGTGCTCACAATAATTCCCGCAATCAGCACAGCCAGAACAGCGGCGGCGCCCGCCATTAATGGCTTGTGGCGGCGCGTGAATTTCCGCAGGTGGTACATGGCGCTCGGGGGCCGGGCCACGATCGGTTCGTCGTTCAGGTATCGCCGGATATCCTCGGCCACGCCGGCAGCCGAGGCATAACGATTGGCGCGGTCCTTGGCCAGCGCCTTAGCCGCGATCGTTTCGATATCGCCCCGGTACCGGCGATCTATCGAGCTGAGCGGCGCCCCGTCCTCTTCCCTGATGGTACGCACCGCTTCGGGCAGTACCGGACTCACCGTATATGGCAGACGGCCCGCCAGCAACTCGTAAAACAGGACGCCCAGCGCGTACACGTCGCTGCGAGTATCCAGGGCCAGGGGATCACCCAGCACCTGCTCTGGGCTCATGTAAGCCAGCGTCCCCACAATTTGGCCTACGTCGGTGTGGAGAGTGACCTGCGCGTCGCTATCGATCGCCCGTGCAACGCCGAAATCCAGAATTTTGGGCTGGCCGCTTTCGTCCACGAGGATGTTGCCGGGCTTCAGATCTCGATGAATGATGCCGCGCTGGTGCGCATGGTGGACTGCTTCGCAAATCCGGGCCATGAGCTCCAAGTTCTCGCGCGTGCCTCGCGCGCCTGCGTACCGGAGCAGGGTCTCGCCCCGAATGAACTCCATCGCGAAGAAGGGCTGCGGTCCAAACCCGTTGTCCGCCGTGCCCGCTTCATAGATCTGCGCGATTCCGGGATGCTGCAACCGGCCGAGCACCTGCGATTCCAGCTCGAAGCGCCGCAACAGAGGACCTGTGGCGAGTCCCGTTTTGATGACCTTGAGTGCCACGGTGCGCCGCGGTTGATCCTGTTCGGCTTCATATACCACTCCCATGCCGCCTTCCCCGAGCACCCGGATGATCCGATAGCGGCCGAGCGCTGCGGGCAGAGCCGCCCCCGCGGCGCCTCGCTGCTCCAATAATCTGACGAACTCCGATCGGTGCGCCGGGCCCTTCAATGGCGCGTCTGCACAGGCCAGCAACGATTCCACTTCTTCACGCACCGCTGGATCGTGCGCGCACGCGCTCTCCAGATATGCTGACCGCTCCTGTGTTCCCATGGCCAGGGCAGCGTGGTACAACTGCTCGATTTCAGCCCAGCGCTCCGCATCCATCGGCTTTCTCCCGGGCTCAATGGCGCATGGTGGGCCCACGCGGCGCAGCCCCGCTGGCTTCCTGGCGGGCCATCTCTCGAACCAGCCATGCCTTCGCCAGGCTCCAGTCTCGATTGACGCATTGCGTCGAAATACGGAGAACCGACGCGATCTCCTCCGCTGTCAGACCGCCAAAATACTTCATTTCCACGACCTCGGCTTTGCGCGCATCGAATTTTGCCATTTCGTCGAGAGCTTCGTTCAACCGAATGATCTCGGGATTCGACTCGCTCGAAACCACCAGCGCCTCATTGAGCGTCACCCGGCGCATTCCGCCGCCACGCTTCCAGCTGCGCTGCGCGCGGGCGTATTCCACCAGAATTCGCCGCATGACTTTGGCAATAATGGCAAAGAAATGTGCCCGGCCCTGCCATTGCACCTGGTGGACATCGAAGAGCCGCAGATACGCTTCATGCACTAACGCCGTTGCTTGAATCGTATGTTCCGGTCTTTCCCGTCTCAGACAGCGCCTCGCGATCTTCCGCAACTCGGGATAGGCGAGTTCTACAATTCGGGCGAGCGCCACCGGGTCCACGCCGTCCCAGCTTCTAAGCAACTCCGTTAGGTTTGACGACGAAGGAGTGTCCACGTCCTTGACACCGTACGGCATATTCTACTGAAAAACCCGGTTTATTTGCCCGCTCTTCTCCAATCCAGTGGTACTGCTGAAAATTCTGGCGCTGCAGTTAGTCATTCTTCTATCCGATTTCGCATTGGAAATCAGAGGGGGCTGCGCAACAGTGATGAGAGTGGGCATGAAACCGAAAAGCGGACTGATTATGACGCGCGCTTCCACGTAAGGTTTACCGATCAGGAAAAAGCCGATCGGGTCGCCTCCAATGGCGGTGGCCTGCTGGCATTTGCGACGCTTGGCGGCGGCAGCAGCTACTTTTGTTCGGATGGACCCTCGTACTTGCGATGCCCCAGCGTATCCAACTACAGGGGCGCCGCTGTTCCAGTGAACTATGTGACTAAATGTAACTTGTCCTCATTGGGTTCCTGGGGAGGATTCGGCCACTACGGTTTCGTATTCGGCGAACCATTCGACTTAACGACATTTTTCGGGGCGTCCG
>CAYTJD010000084.1:0-54690 GCA_964438005.1 uncultured Solibacteraceae bacterium
GTAATCCAGCCGGTTGAAAGCCACAATTACTTTGAAGTTGTGGAGGCTTTCCTGAACTTCGGCGCTTAACCCGCCGAGCGTCTGCATGCTCCGCAGGTTCCGGCGCTTCACCCACGCGCTGCTGGCCTTGGTGAAGGCGAAGACGCCGATGGCGGGCAACAGGGCTGCAATGCCCAGGCGGAAGTTGAGCGACAGCACGAACACGGCGACACCGGTCATCAGGAACAGGCTGCTGACAAACTGCATCAAGGCCTGGGCGACGAACTGGTTCAGTTTATCGGTGTCATTGTTGACGCGCGAAATCAAGTCTCCGGCCTTGTTTTCGGTGAAGAACGCGAGCGGCAGCTCCTGCAGTTTCGCAAAGAGCTCGTTGCGCACGCTCCACAACACCCGCCGCCCCACGCCGCCCATGGTGAGGATTTGGGAATAGCTGCCCACGATGCCCACCAGGTACACCGCGAGCAACAAGAGCGCGGACACCAGCAGACCGTGGGGGTCCTTCAAGCGGACGTAGGTGTCGACGGCATGGCCGATGATCACGGGGCCAACCAGAGTGGCGCCGGCACTGGTCAGCATGGCGACTACCGCGAGGGCCAGGCGGCCGCGCTCGGGCCCGATAAACGGGGTGAAGCGCTTGACCGCAACCCGCAGGGAGCGCTTCGAGCCGAATGCCGCGGTGGTTTCAAGCTTGTACTTCATAGACATTGGTGCTCCGCTGCGAATCGTAGATCTGGACGTATTCCGGCGAAGTTTCCATGAGCTGGGAGTGCGTTCCGGTGGCGAGCATCTCGCCTTCCATCAGGACAATAATCTGGTCGTAGTTTTCAACCGAGGCGATTTTTTGCGTCACCGAGATCAGAGTGATGCCGGGGTACTGCTCGTGAATGTTTTTCAGAATGGCGCGCTCAGTGCTTGTGTCGACGCGCGCCGTGAAGTCGTCCAGCAGCAGCACCTTGGGATTGAGGGCCAGGGCGCGGGCCAACATGACGCGCTGCTTCGGGCCGCCGGAGAGCGTGGCGCCGCGCTCGGAAACGACGGTATCGAGGCCTTGCGGCAGGGTTTTGACGAAATCCCGCAATTCGGCGGCGGCCAGGGCTTTTTCCAGATCGGCGTCGGGGATATCGGTGCTGAAGGCGATATTTTCGCGCAGCGTCAGGTTGAACAGGATACTGTCCTGGAAGACAAACCCGATCTGGCGGTGCAGCGCTTCCTTGTCATACGCATCGAGCGGTTCTCCATCGTACGCGATGGTTCCGGAAGTGGGCTGCAGCAAACCGATGAGGACGTACAGCAACTGCGTCTTTCCGGCGGCGGTGGGGCCGATGATGGCGATCTTGCTGCCTCCGGCAACGGAGAAGGAGATGTTCTTGAGGGCTTCCTTATCGCCAAACGCGAGCGAAACGTTCTGGACCGAAAGCGCGCCGCGCAAGGCCGGCCGGAGCATGCCCTCCTTCTTGGCCTCGGGCGCCATCAGCACCGCACCCAGGCGCATGTACGAGGCGCTGGCCTGCGCCATCACATTGCTCATGAAACCGAGCAGAATGATCGGAAAAATCAGAAGCGCAAGGTAGCTGTTGAACGCCGTGAAGTCTCCCAGGCTCATGCCACCGAAGATCACGAAGCGGCCGCCGAGCAGAAGGATGATGATGGTGGCGAGATTGACGGCCAGGGTGATGGCCGGGATCATGGCGGACATGATGCGGAGGATCGCCAAGCCGATATCGCGGGATTCGGTGTTCGCGGCCATGAATTTCTCGGCTTCGAAGCGCTGCGAGTTGAGGATCCGGATGAGCGTGGCGCCGAGGATGCTCTCATTGATGACGCGGTTCAGCCAGTCGATGGCTTCCTGGCCGCGCCGGAACAGAACCCGCACCTTGCGGAGGGCGAAGAAGAAAGTCCCGCCGACCACGGGCACGACGCCGAGCACGCTCAGCCCTAGCCGCCAATTGATTGTGAGCAGCATCACGCTGGCGCCGGCGATCAGGAACAGCGACGCGATGATGGTCGCGACGGCCATGGAAACAAACAGCTTGACGCCATCGACGTCGGAAGTGAGATTTGTCAGCAGCTTGGCGGGCGTGAGCCGCTCGATGCTGCTATAGGACTGCGCCGCGATCTTGGCGGCCAAACGGGTGCGCAGCTCCCGCGCTACGCGCTCGGAAACGTAGGTCTGCGTGATGTTCTGGAAATAGTTGAAGGCGAACACAAGCAGCGAAACGACGAAGAACTGCAAAACCACCGTCGAGAGGACGAACGTCCGCCGCATGTAGGAATCGATGGCGTGCGAAATGAGTTTGGGGACGACGAGGGTAAGGCCGTTTCCGACAATTGTCAATACGACAAGGACGCCGACCAGGCGCCGGTAAGGTTTCAGCAGGGCGAAAAGCCCTGCGCCCGGGGGCCGCTTTGGTGCACCGGAACGTTTTGGACTCATAAGTATAGTCGGTCTAGCGGGGAACTGGTTTTGCGGGGATACCCATAGATTGAAACAAATCCCCGGCGGGTGTCAAGGCTTAGTTGTCAATCCGGGCGACGGCACGGGGCCGTTAGACCGCTGCTGATCGGTTCGGCTAAAGGAGGGAGGGCAGGCCAAAAGCCTGCCTCGCATGGATCTACGAGAAGCTGCCGCTAACGCCTTGGAAGCCGCGCAGGGCTTGCTTGCCGACCCACTTGATGACACGTGCGGCATCGTAGCAGTAGGCCAGGTTGTGGTTGAGCGTGGAGAAACAGTGCGGCTGGCAGCCGACTTTCATCTCCTGCAGCTGCCTGGTTTCGAACTTGTGGTTGCCCACAACGCCCCAGTCGTAGGTCGCCGAATACATGGGGAAGCACGGCGCGAGTGTCCCATCAACGCGGACGATCACGTTATTGTGGCCGGCCCGACAGTTCCACTCCTGCAGCTTGCCCTGCATGAACTCGCGCATTTCGTTGAGGCGCTGCACCGAGTTCACCATCTTGTAGCCGGACTTATTCTTCTCGATGAGCCAGTCGATCAACTCGCCGACCAGCGGCCAATCCTCCTTGCGAATGAAGGTCGGATTGTTTTCGAAATGCTCGAAGTGCTCGGGCTCGAGCATGGGGCTCTCGTTGATGTGGTAGTCGGTGGCGACGCGGTGCTCGCGCGCGATATCGGTCAACTGCCGGACGTCGTCGAGGTTGTTGCGGCAGATATTGATGTTGAAGAACATGCTGTAGCCGTATCGGTATTGGCGACGCACCAGGTGATCGAAATGCTTGCGGATGGGATTGAGGGCTTTCGGCAGGCCCTGCCTCTCATCGATGGCATCGAGCGCAAGGTTGAAGGTGGCCACGCCCGCGTCGCCGAGGCGGTCAATCACATCGGGGCGCAACAGGCGGCCGTTCGTCGGGACATACACCCAGAAGCCCTTTTTCGCGGCGTAGTACACAACCTTATGAACGAATTGCGGGCGCAACAGGGGCTCACCGCCCATGAGGGCGAGCACGCGACAGCCGTTATCGTGCAACCAGTCGATGGCGCGGCGGGCCGTGTCTTCGGTCATGCCTTTGACTTTGTTGTCGAAGGCCCAGCAATACCAGCAGTCCAGGTTGCACTTCCATTCGGTAAATAAGTAAGCAATGATCGGATGAAAATCGCCGGGCAGTGTGCGCGAGCGGATATAGGGAAACAACCAACCACGCACAGCGCGGTAAACCAAAGGGGCAGTCCATTTGCGCTGATCGGGGAAAGCTTCGGGATCGGGCACAGACAGCAGGTCAGCGTGTTGCGGATACTCGGGTTCCGGCAGACTCAAGGGCTGGTCGGGCTTGGGGGCCAGACTCTTGGGCTGGGTTTTAACGAGCAGGTCGTGTAACTGGACGTCCACCCGGAAACGCGGGTTCGCTGGGGCAGTATTCTCTTGCGTTTGTTGCACCGAGGTCCTCCTTTCACCACAAATAGGACGACGACGGATTTTCCGTCAACTAAAGCTCCCCGAACGGAGAATACATATTGTGAAATCATTCACATTTCATAGATGTTAAAGATGCAAAAGGACTTGATGACGCTGGGCAGGCCGACAGAGAGAAGGAACGGGCCATGGTAGTGTGGGAATCATGACAAGTCGGCGCGACTTCCTGATGGCTGCGGCAAGCATAGGCACGCTAGGAGCAGACAAGAAGGAAAGCGGCGGACGTGCCGTCACCGGCCTTGTAGGTGCACACCAGATGTTGCGGCGCAGGCTCGGCGCGATCCACTTCTGCCGAATCGCGGATCCGGGCCTCCGCGACACGGCCTCCTCCATTCTGGACTGGGCGGATTGCGTCATTGAGACTGAACCGGACGCAGAGGGGATGGTATTTCTGGGAAGCCGCGCCACGCTCGTGGTGCGCGGCTCGGAGTGGCGCGTGTTTTCCCGAGAGTCGTAAGCTCGAGAAACAAAAGTCAAAAAGGCAAAGGTCAAAAGTAGGCAAATACGCCTCGCCTGCGGCTCAGCCGCCGTCTATTTGCTTGCGTGCTCGCGTCGCGGACCGGTATAATGCCGCGGGTTATGCCTACGACATCACGACGGAACTTTTTGCAGGGCGGAGCGGCGACTGCGGCGCTGCTCGGGTCCTCTGAGGCGTCCGGACAGAGCACGGGAGCCGCATTCGACGATGAGATCACGCTTGTGCTCCTCAATGGGAAGATTCACACGATGGATGCGCGGGATACCGTCGTCAATACAGTGAGCATCCGACACGACCGGTTCGTGGCTGTGGGCGGACGGCCGCCGAAAGCGGGCCGCGCGGTTCGCGTGATCGATCTGCGCGGGCGTACGGTCGTGCCCGGTCTGATTGAACCGCATATCCATATCGTGAGCTTGGGGAATAGGCCGGGGTATCATACCGTCCTGGAGAACACAACGTCGATCCACGAAGTGCAAGAAGTGCTCGTGGCGCGGCGGAAATCGGTTCCCGAGGGCGCCTGGATCACCTCTATGGGCGGATGGCATCCGAATCAATGGCGCGAGCACCGGCATCCGACCCTGGCCGAACTGGACGCGGCTGTTCCAGATCGCCCGGTATTGCTATATGAGCGGTTCACAGGGCCGTGCGCGACCAACAGTCTCGGAAAGAAATTCTTCGACGCGGCCGACGTCGGGCCGAAGGTGCATCCGGAGATCGTTCCGGTAAAGGTTGCGGCGAATGGAACGATTGCGGCGGCCGGATTCACGGGCGGCGGCCCATCGGCATCCGCATTGTTCTATCTGCGGAGGATGCAAACCTTCGAAGACAAAAAGCGCAGCACTCTCGACGCGATGCAGTACGCGGCCAGCGTCGGGCTGACGTCGCACCTGGATCAGGTGTTGTTCCCGACACCTGGGCCGCTTCATCCGAACCAAGTGTTGTCGAACCTGGATCAGTACCGGATGTACGACGCCTGGCTCGCACTCCACCACGAGGGCAAATCGATTGTCCGGCTGCAGACCAATTTTCTGCAAAACCAGAATGACCCTCAGCTGCCGGAGCTAAAGGAACGGTTGCGCAATCAGTTTCCGTTCTTCGGCGACGACATGCTGCGAACCGGCGCAATCGGCGAATGGGCGGCGCCGCTGGCGAGTGGTGCGGTGTGGCGCGAGGCACAGCACCTGGTAGGCCAGGCGGGATGGCGCAACGAAAACGCCGTGCAGAATCTGGCAGGCCTGCGGCAGGTGGTCGAAGGTTACGAAGAGGTTAACCGTGAAAATGACATCACCAAGCTGCGCTGGGTAGTGCACCACGTGCCCGAGGTCAATAAAGATCTGCTCGACCGGCTGAAGGCTCTCGGTTGCGGCGTCGAGATGGGGGCGTTCCGCTGGGTGACTTCCGCGGACCCGAAGGTGGTGGCCGGGCCGCCCTTCCGGACGATTTTCGATCACGGTATTCCAGTGGGCATGCACGGCGATGGGGTGCACATTGCGCCGTTGAATCCATGGCTGCATATTTACTACGCGGTTACCGGCAGGAATTCCCTTGGTGACCAGGTCAATCCAGGCCAGCAACTGACGCGTGCGGAAGCCCTGCAGTTGTTTACTCGCAACAACAGCTGGTTCTTGCGCATGGAAGGCAAGATCGGCACCATCGAAACAGGCAAGCTAGCCGATCTCGCGGTGTTGGATCGCGACTACTTCACGGTTCCCGACGCCGAACTGAAACAGATTCGCTCGGCTTTGACGATCGTGAATGGAAAGATCGTTCACGACACGGGACTCGCATAAACGGCTACGGGTTGGCTGGTTCGATTCTGAGCACGCTGCCATCAACCGCATCGCCTTGGAACGTGCGCTCGGTGGCGACGTAGAGATAACCATCGGGGCCTTGCTGGACTTCGCGCACCCGTTGATGCAGCGGCGCGAGCAGGCTCTCCCGCTTCTCGGCCTGCGAGGGTTGGTGAAACGCGATGCGCACCAGTACTTGCTGCGTCAGCGAGCCGACAAACAGGTTGTTCTTCCACTGCGGAAACTTGTCACCGGTATAGAAAATGATGCTGGAGGGACTGATGGACGGCACCCAGTGAATGCGCGGATTGTCCATGCCCGGCCGCGCCCACGGCTGATCGGAAACCAATGTGCCGGTGTAGTTGCGCCCGGTCGAGACCAGCGGCCAGCCGTAGTTGTGGCCCGGCTGCAGAACGTTCACTTCATCGCCACCCATGGGACCGATCTCAGCTTGCCACAATTCGCCCGTCTCCGGATTCATCGCGAGACCGTAGCCGTTGCGGTGGCCGTAGGTGTAGATTTCGGCCCTGACTCCGTCGCGCCCGACAAAGGGATTATCGGGCGGCACGGTTCCGTCATCACGGAGACGCAAGGTCTTTCCGGCGTCGCTATCGAGCTTCTGAGCTTTCATGCGGAGGCTGTTGTCTTCGGTTCCAGTGCAGCAGAGGCGGTCGCGATCGCCAACGGTGACATACAGCATGCCATCCGGCGCGAAGAAGATTCTGCCGGCCAGGTTGCCGCCTGTCTCCCAGGCGTCGGCCACGAAAATCTCCTGCACATCAGTGAGCTTCGAGCCGCTGAGACGCCCGCGCGCCACCGCCAACGTGATCCGGTCGCCATCGCGCTTGGGATAGGAGACGTAAACCAACTGATTCTGGGAAAACTTGGGATGAAGGACGAGAAAATGCAGCGCATCTCCGCCTTCCCCTTTAGACGAGGGCGAAGTCCAGAGCGGCTCGGGCAAAAGAACGCCATCGCGGATCATCCGCAGGCGGCCGTTGCGCTCGGTGACCAGGATCGTACGCGCGTCGGGAAAAGCCAGGCTCCATGGATGGTACAGTCCGGACGCCACAGAAACGACGCGGATCTTGCCGCCTTGGACGTCCAGAATCTGAGAGTCCGAGGGAGACGCTGCCGGTTGCGCATCCAACGGTGCGGCGACAAGCACCAGCAATACTGGAAAGAATCGAGATCTAAAAGTGAGCATAGTTGTGTTTCCTGGCGCCTCAGGGCGCTACGCAGCGGAAATTTGCGGCATCGTCGATGCTGCCCTGCCCCGAGTAGCGCGCCACTTGCGGATAAGCGCACCAGGGACGAGTGCGCACCACCTGCTTGTCCACAATGCGGCTGGCCACCATGGAATCCGGAGCTTTGCCTTTTTCCACCCAGTCGACGATTGCCGTGACCGAGTCGTGACGGTCGGGCCCGATGCCGCCGCCGCAATGCGCCATCCCCGGCGCCATGAACAAGCGGAAGAACGTGGCGGTGTCGGGACCGTTCTTGGCCACTGCCGCTTCGTAGTAATTCACGCCCATCAGCGGCTGCAGGATCGAGTCGGCCCAGCCGTAGGTAATGATCAGCTTGCCGCCGCGTTTCCGGAACTTCGCGAGATCCGGGTTCTTGGCGTCCGCCTGTTTGCTCCAATAATCCAGGCGGGAAAGATCGTGGTTGAAATCAAAACTCTGGTAATCGTAATCCGGCTGCGGCGGTCGGGGAACAAGATACCGAATGGTTCCTTCGGCCAGGTTGAAGTCGGCCGGCTTGGCGTCGGGGCGCGCGGCTACCAGCACGTTCATCCACCCGCTGCCGGAGCCTCCGCCAAACAGGTTCGGCATCACCGCTTCGCTGCCCGGCATATACCCAGGGAAGAACGGCTTACCGTTGCTGGTGGGGCCGCTGTAGACTTTCGCGATCGCTTCGGCCTGGGGACCCGTCAGGCAGTCCGGGCGATCATCGCCCGCGCTGCAAGCCGGGACGTCGCGCGCCGGGTCGAAAGAACACTTTCTCGGATCGTCGATCAACCCGTCCTTGAGGCCATCCAGAGCATCACACTTCTCCATGACTTTCTCGCCCACCAACGCCAACTTCTGCGGCGTGAGCGGCGCCGCGCTAAGCGCTTTCTGATTCCACATCGCGCCGACGGTGAAGCCGGTCTGATCGACCCAGGGAGAAGCGGCAATAATGCCATCGAAATCGTCGGGGAAGCGCTGCGCCTCGATCAGACCCTGCCGTCCACCGTTGGAACACGAGTTCCAGTAAGCGCGGGAAACGGAGCGGCCATAATAGTCTTTCGTAATCTCCTTCGTGGTCGCTGCCGTAAGGTGCACGGCCCGGTAGGCGTAGTCGATAGCTTTTTGAGGGTTGCTCATTACGAAGCTCGCGCCCGGTTCTTTCGTCGCATCATGACCCGTGTTGGTCTGCGCGAAGGCGAATCCATTCTGCAGCGCGGCATTGCGCTGCGCGACGCGCGTGGGGGCCTCCATCGCCTCACCCGCATGGCCGCCGTTGCCGATCATGTAAAAGCGGCCGTTCCACTTGTCGGGCAAACTTACCTCGAAGGCGATCTCCGGGGAGAGCACGCCGGTGACCCGACAATGCGGAGACGCTTCGCCTGCTGGCACCATGGTTGCGGAGATCCGCACGATCTCCTTCGACTTGAAATTGGCTAGCGTCTCGCAGGCTTTTTTCGGTTCGAAGTCCGATTTCGAATAATCCACCAACGCGCTTTTCCGATCGGCAAAATCCTGGGCCCGGCTTGAGGGCGGTACGGCAACCAGCGCGAGCATCACAGCCGGCATGTAGGTACGGATCGAATGTCGCATATTGTGCTCTTTACCTCTTGTAGGGAATCTTCACGATGCGATCACCCTGGAACGCGCCCAGATAAATGGAATCGCCGACCGCAAAGGCCACGGACACACCCAGGATCAGAGGATCCGTAGTGGCGGAATCGAAAATGGGGCGGGCTTGCATCGTCGCGGGGTCGATCTCGGCGACACCGAAACCCTGGATACAGGGCCGGCCGCTGCCTTCGGGACAATCGCCGCGCGCACCTTTGACTCCGGCTGCGAGGATGCGGCCCTGCTTGGTCCAGGTCAGGTTGTCGGGCATGAAGTCTACATTCACCGAACCGGTTTGAGTGCCCGAGGTGAGGTCGAATTTGCGGATCTCCTTGGCAGCGAACACATTCAGGAACATGTCATGGCCGTCGGCGCTGACCACCACACCGTTGGGATAGGCCACGCGCGAGCCCGGAACTTCGGACTCGCCCTTCCCGGGAGTCCAATGCCCGACGTAACCGGTGACGCCGCCGCCAAATGCAGCAGCGCTTCCCGGAGCCACGAGTCCGGTAGGATAGGTGCCGACGTAGCCGCCGTCGGGGAGGATCGCGACATCGTTGTAGTCGTGTGCGCCGACCACGCATCCGTGCCAGATCAGGGACCAACTACCGGCGGCCGGCTTAAGCTCGTACATCTCAATCGATTGCCGCCCCCCATGATTCACCACGTAGAGCGCCCACGTGCCGTTACTGCGCTGCTTGAGCGACGAACCGTGCGATACCAGCGCTTCGCCGATCGGACCGGGGCATCCCGGATCGCCCCAGGATTTGTCCGGCGCCGCGGTTTCGGCCATCTTGCTGAATGTCTTGCTCTTCAGATCGAACAAGGCCATGCCACCGCCGCCGGAGGCGCCTCGGCCCGCGTTGATGAACTGAGTCGCGATCAGATACTTGCCATCGGGCGACAGTTCCAAGTCTTCCGGCTGGCGCGTGCCGCAGAAAACTTCGATCGTGCCGTGCGGACCGCAGGCCACGAGCGGAGGCGCCGGCGGGCCGCCGCGTTGTTGGGACGCAGCCGAGCCAGCAAGGAATAGCGTTATCAGGATACCGAGGGACCGAGTGATGCGCATGGCAGCTCCTCGGGTGATTCTATCGCAGGCGCAATGGGATGTGATTCAGTCGCCGTGTCCCATGGCGACTTCGGGCGCGGGCGCGACGGCGCGCTTCTTCTTGCGGCGGAAACGTCCGGTTACACCCTGGAAGCGCTCCATGTAGGTGTAGAAGACCGGGGTGATGTACAACGTCAGCAGCTGCGAAACCACTAGGCCGCCGACTACGGCCAGGCCGAGCGGACGGCGTGCTTCGCCGCCGGCTCCCTGCCCCAACGCGATCGGTAACGTGCCCATCAGAGCGGCCATCGTGGTCATCATGATCGGGCGGAACCGAACCAGACAGGCTTCGTGAATCGCTTCCGCAGGGCTCACGTTGTGCTCGCGCTGCGCTTCCAGCGCGAAGTCGATCATCATGATAGCGTTCTTTTTCACGATACCGATCAACATGATGATGCCGACGAAAGAATAGAGGTTCAGCTCGTCGTGGAAGAGGAGCAGGGTGGCCAGAGCACCCAAGCCCGCCGACGGGAGGCCGGACAGAATTGTAATTGGATGGATGAAGCTTTCGTATAGGATGCCGAGCACCAAATAGATGACCAACACGGCCATCAGCAGCAGCACACCCATGCCCTTCAAGGATTGCTGGAAGGCAGCGGCGGTGCCTTGGAAGGTAGTGCTGATGTTGTCGGGCAGGTTGTCGTGCGCGAGCTGTTGGAGGTGATCCACGGCGTCTCCCAGCGCCACGCCCTGCTTGGTGTTAAAAGAGATGGTGACCGCAGGCGCCTGCCCGAGATGGGAAACGGAAAGCGGGCCCACGCCCATCCGCAGCGCGGCGACGGAATTGATCGGAAGCATCCGGCCGGTTCCCGAGCGCACGTACAACTCGCCCAGCGCGTTGGGATCCAGCTGATATCTGGGCATCACCTCTAGGATGACCTGATAATCGTCGACCGGAGTGAAGATGGTGGATGCCTGGCGTGTGCCGTAAGCGCTATAGAGAGCGCTTTCGATCTGGTCGGCGGTCACACCCAGAGCGGAAGCCTTGTCGCGGTCGATGTCCAGCGTGACGGTTGGGTTCTTGTTCTGCAGATCGCTGCTGACATCGGTCAGCTCGGGCAGAGCGCGCACCTTCTGTTCAAAATCGGGCGCGATGCGATAGAGCTGCTGGATGTCGGCGGATTGTAGGGTGTACTGGAAGTTGCTGCGGCTCTGAATGCCTCCGATGGTGATCAGGGGGCGATTGGAGAGATAAACCTTGACGCCCGGGATCTGGTCCATCTTCGGCCGGAGACGGGCGATGATCTGCTCCGGCGTATCGGCGCGATCGGAGCGTGGCGTCAAGCGGAGGTTCAGTTCACCGTTATTGGCCGAGGGATTGTTGCCACCGCCGCCAACTTGTGTTCGCACAGCAGCGACGCCAGGGTCGGTCATGGCGATGTTGCGCGCTTGCAGGGCGGCTGCCTCCATATCATCGTAAGAGATGCCCTGGCGTCCCTCGAGCGATCCGTTGATCTGGCCGACGTCCTGACTGGGAATGAAGCCCTTCGGCACGATCGTGAACAAATACGCGCTCGCCACGAGCGTGCCCGCGGCGGTGGCCATGGTCAGAAAACGATGACGGAGAACTCCGCGCAAGGTCCAGGCGTAGAGATCTCGCAATCCGTCGAAGACCTTCTCCGACGCACGCTGAAACGCGTTCTGATGTTCGGAAGGCGGAATCAGAAAACGGCTGCACAACATCGGCGTGAGGCTGAGCGAAACCAGACCCGAAATGCCGATTGCCACCATGATGGTGACGGCGAACTCGTGGAACAGGCGCCCCATGATTCCGCTCATGAACAACACCGGGATGAACACGGCCGCCAGCGAGAGGGTCATCGAAACGATGGTGAAGCCGATTTCGCGCGCGCCTTCCAATGCGGCCACCAGGCGCGTCTTGCCCATCTCCATGTGGCGGACGATGTTTTCGAGCATGACGATGGCGTCATCGACAACGAAGCCCACGGACAGCGTCAGGGCCATCAGCGAGAGGTTGTCCAGCGTGTAGCCCAACAGGTACATCGCGGCAAAAGTGCCGATGATGGACATGGGCAGTGCCAGGCTGGGAATCACCGTGGCCGACACATTGCGCAAGAAAATGAAGATGACCCCGACCACCAGCACGACCGTGAGAGCCAGCGTCAGCTTAACGTCGTTGACTGACTCGCGAATGGAAATGGAGCGGTCGAAGAAAATGTCGAGGTTCATCGCCGGCGGCGCTTGCTCGCGGAACGAGGGGAGCAGCGCTTTCACGTTGTCGACCACTTCCACCGTGTTGGTGCCTGGCTGACGCTGGATAGCCAGCTGTACAGCGCGCTCGGAATTAAACCAACTCGCGTTCTTGTCGTTCTGGATGCTGTTGATGACGCGGCCCAAGTCGCCCAGGCGGACCGGCGAGCCATTGCGGTAAGCAACAATCAGCGGGCGATATGCCTCGGCGGTGTTCAGCTGGCCGTTTGCTTGGACGGTGTAGGCCCAGTGCTGGCCCCACAAGATGCCGGTTGGCAGGTTGACATTGTGTTTATTGAGGGCTTCGCTCACCTCATCGATGCTGATATTGCGTGAAGCCAGAAGGTTGGGATCGAGCTGGGCGCGCACCGCGTATTTCGACTGGCCGAACACCTGAACCTGCGCCACTCCATTGATTTGCGAGATGCGCTGCGCGAGCACTTCCTCGGCAAAATCGTCGACTGTCGCCAGCGGCAGCGTCGCCGAATAAAGCGCCAGGCCGAATACCGGCTGATCGGCCGGATTCACCTTGCGGAGGTTTGGCGGCGTGGGCATGTTCGGCGGCAGCTTGCGGAGGACGGACGCGATCGCCGTCTGCACGTCCTGCGCCGCGCCATCCAGCGAACGATCCAGCGAGAATTGGATCGTAATATTGGTGTAACCGACGTAGCTCGTAGAGGACATCGAATCAACGCCGGCGATCGTCGTGAACTGGCGCTCCAAAGGAGCCGCCACCGACGAGGCCATGGTCTCCGGGCTGGCTCCGGGCAGCGAGGCCTGCACCTGAATCGTCGGGAAGTCCACGTTGGGAAGGTCGCTGACGGGCAGCGTGCGATACCCCATCACGCCGAACAAGACGATGCCCAGCATGACCAGAGTGGTCATGACAGGCCGGCGGATGAAGATATCGGTGACGCTCATTGCCCGCGAGATCCTTCTTCCGCCAATATCGCAGAAGACGTAGTCTTTCCATTATATTCGGGGGTCGTCAAAAGACCTTCTGGCCCTTAGGAGCTAGTGGGAGGGGTAGGTCAGAAACCTCAGGCGCCGGTTCGCGGCGGGGCCTGCTCGCCCTGCGGAAGCGCTCCATGTAGACGTAAAACACGGGCGTTATATAGAGGGTCAGAAGCTGCGAGACCACCAGACCGCCCACCACCGCCAATCCCAGGGGGCGGCGGGCTTCCGAGCCGGCACCCATGCCCAGGGCAATGGGTAACGTTCCCATCAAGGCCGCCATGCTGGTCATCATGATGGGCCGGAAGCGAACCAGGCAGGCTTCGTGGATGGCATCGACCGGCGCCAGGTGGTGCTCGCGCTGGGTCTCGATGGCGAAATCGATCATCATGATGGCGTTTTTCTTGACGATGCCGATTAGCATGATGATGCCGACGAAGGAGTACAGGTTCAATTCGTCGCCGAACAGAAAGAGCGTCAGCAGCGCCCCCAGGCCGGCGGACGGGAGTCCGGACAGGATCGTCAGGGGATGGATGAAGCTCTCGTAGAGAATGCCGAGCACCAGGTAGATCACAAGAATCGCCAGCACCAGCAGAACCCCCATGCCTTTCAGCGAGGACTGGAAAGCGGCCGCCATCCCCTGAAAACTGGTGCTCACCGTGGCGGGCAGGACGTCGCGCGCTACTTCTTCGACTCGGTCGACCGCGGTACCAAGCGAAACGCCGGGCTGCAAGTTGAAGGATATGGTGACCGACGGCAACTGGCCGAGATGCGAAATCGTGAGCGGGCCGGTGCCCGTCCGCAGGCCGGCGACCGTGTGCAGCGGAACCAGTTTGCCGCTTGAGGAGCGCACGTAAAGCAGGCTAAGCGCCTTCGGGTTGAGCTGATATTCGGGCAATAACTCGACAATCACCTGGTAATCGTCGTTCTGGGCGTAGATGCTGGAAACCTGCCTCGAGCCATAGGAGTTGAACAGCGCGTCTTCGATCTGGTTCGCCGAGACCCCCAGAGTGGAAGCGCGGTCGCGGTCGATATCGATAAAGACCTGCGGATTGGAGTTTTGTAAATCGGTGGTCACATCTTGCAAGCCGGGAATGGCGCGCACGCGGCTTTCGAGGGCTGGCGCGGCACGGAACAACTCGGCGATGTCCGTCGACTGCAGCGTGAATTGATAGGTACTCCGGCTCATCAGGCCGCCGATGCGGATCAGGGGCGGATTCGAAAGATAGGTCTTGATGCCGGGAATGGCATTCAACTGCGGCCGCAGCTGCTGGATAACTTCTTCGGGCGAGCGCCGGCGCTGCTCTCTCGGCTTGAGGCGGATAAACAGGTTACCCGAGTTGATCGATGAGATACCGCCGCCCCCGCCGATATTGGCGGTGAAGCCGTCAATGTCGGGACTCGCTGCCAGCACCGCGCGCACTTGTTGAGTAAGGCGCGCCATGGCGTCGAAAGAGACGCCTTGCGGCGCTTCGGTGAAGCCGGCCAGTTGGCCGATGTCCTGGTTAGGAATGAAGCCTTTGGGAACCAGACTGTACGTGTAGATAGTGGCTACCAGAGTTGCCGCCGCTCCGGCCATGGTAAGGGCCCGGTGGCGGAGCACGCCTTGCAAGGTCCAGTCATAGAAAGCACGCATGCCGTTGAAGACCGCTTCGGAGCCCCGCTGGAAACCATTCTGATGCCCATCGGATGGCTTCAAGAACCGGCTGCACAGCATAGGTGTCAAGCTGAGGGAGACCACGCCGGAAATGAGAATCGCCACGCTGACGGTTACGGCAAACTCGTGAAACAGGCGGCCCATGATGCCGCCCATGAACATCACCGGAATAAAGACCGCAGCCAGCGATAGTGTCATTGCAACGATGGTGAAGCCGACCTGGCGGGCGCCTTCGAGCGCAGCCTGCATGCGGGTCTTGCCCAACTCCATGTGGCGGACTATGTTCTCCAGCATCACGATCGCGTCGTCGACCACAAATCCTACCGAGAGCGTCAAGGCCATCAGCGAGAGATTGTCGAGTGTGTACCCCAGGGCGTACAACGCCGCGAATGTGCCGATCACCGACATCGGCAGAGCAAGGCTGGGAATCAGGGTGGCGGAGGCATTGCGCAAGAAGAGGAAGATCACCAGGACGACCAGGGCGACGGTGAGCAAGAGAGTGAATTTGACATCGTTAACGGAGTCGCGGATCGATTCGGCGCGATCGATTAGAACATCCAGCTTCACCGAGTTGGGTAACTGCTGGCGAAACGCTGGCAATAACGCGCGGATGCGGTCCACCACTTCCACCGTATTCGTACCGGGCTGCCGTTGAATCGCGAGCAGGATCGCGCGCACGTTGTCATACCAATTGGCGACACGAATATTCTGCACGCTATCGATCACGCGGCCCAGTTCGCCCAGCCGGACCGGCGAGCCATTGCGATAGGCCACGATGATGGGGCGATAAGCATCGGCATTCATCAGCTGGCCGTTGGTTTGAACGGTGAAAGCCCAGTCCGGCCCCCACAAGGTGCCGGTCGGCAGGTTGCTGTTGTGCTGGCTGAGTGCCTGCGCGACGTCGTTGATTCCGATTCCGCGCGCGGCCAGCAGGTTGGGATCGAGCTGTGCCCGGACCGCGTATTTCTGGGCGCCGTAGACGTTCACTTGCGCCACGCCGTCAATCATGGAAATGCGCTGGGCCAGCAAGTTCTCGGCATAGTCGTCGACGGCGGCCATGCGCAAGACAGAGGACGAGAGCGTCAGGAACAGAACGGGCTGATCCGCGGGGTTTACCTTACGCAGAGTCGGCGGCGCCGGCATATCGGGCGGAAGGCGCCGTAGGACTCCGGCAACCGCCTCTTGCACATCCTGCGCGGCGCCATCGAGCGAACGGTCGAGCGAAAACTGGAGCGTGACGCTGGTCGAACCCAGCGCGCTGGTCGAGGTCATCGAGTCCAGGCCCGCGATCGTGGAAAACTGGCGCTCCAAAGGTCCGGCCACGGCGGACGCCATCGTCTCAGGATTCGCGCCGGGAAGCGCGGCACTCACCTGGATGGTTGGAAAGTCTACATTCGGCAGATCGCTGACCGGCAGTCCGAGATATCCCATAACCCCGAAGAGCACGATCGCCAGCATTACCAGGGTGGTCGTGACTGGTCGCCGGATGAAAAGGTCGGTAACGGCCATTTCCTCTAATCAGACCTGTTTCTATTATACTGGAGAGCGCTCAGAACAGCGTAACCCCGCGCTTACCCGACGGGGCTGGTATCTCGCATAACGTGCGTGGTGAGTTTAGCCGCGCCGGTGACGGCGCGGGTTTGCTACACCGTCGCGTGCTTGCGGCGGGCGGCGGCCCAACGGCGGCCGGCGAGGAGCAGGGCGGCGATCAAGGCGACATCCACCAGGTAGCGCACGGCGTCGGAGGGGTGAGCCGTCCGGAGAATGAACCGGTCTTCCAGAACCATGTCGCCACCCACCTTTCCCAGAATCGCCACGCCGAGGTAGATCATAACCGGGTAGCGGTCCATGAGATTGGCCAGCAGATTACTCGAGAAAACGACGAAGGGGATACTGAGGCCGAGGCCGAACGCAATCAAACCGATATGGCCGCGGGCGGCGCCGGCAATGGCGAGGATGTTGTCCACCGACATGGTGAGGTCGGCCCACACCACAAACCAGATGGCTTTCATCAGGCGCCGCGGCGCCGGGGCGGCATCGGGAGGGTCGCTGGCATCCACCAGTACTTTGAGAGCGATCCACAGCACAAAGAGCCCCCCTGTTATCCCGACGTATTCGAATGTGAGTAGCTGGGATGCAAAGGCGGTCAATGCGACGCGGAGAATGACAGCGAGGAGAGCTCCGCAAAAAATCCCGATGCGCCGTTCGCGGGGAGACAGCGAACGCACCGCCATCGCAATGACTAGCGCGTTATCGCCGGCCAGCAGAAGATCGATGAGAACGATCGACAGGCCGCCGAACAGGAACCGGGTAAGCGGCATGGGCATCTAGGCGCGCGGTACGGAATTGCGGGACCAACTCGCAGCCCGCCGGAAGTACGATTGCGCCACACGAACATCTTTGAGGATCTGCTCCTTGAGAGCTTCAGAGGACGGGAACTGGCGTTCATCACGAACGCGGCACAAGAACTCCACGCGAATGCGATGCGGCGGCGCGCTTTCGAGCGAATCGAGCAGGAAGGTCTCAATGGAAAGGTCTTGAGCGGCGCTGAAGGTCGGGCGGTAGCCGACATTGGTAATCGAATTCCAGCGGCGGCTGCCGTCAAGGTCAACGGTTCGGGTGAGGTACACGCCACGGGCGGGAACCACTTCGGCGCGCGTCGCCAGGTTCAGCGTGGGAACCGTTTGCCGGGAGCCGACGCCGTGGCCTTTAACCACCTCACCTTCGAGACCGTAGGCATGCTGGAGAAGGCGCGTGGCTAACGCGACACGCCCCGCGACGATCGCCTCACGAATCGCGGTGCTGCTCACAACCCGGCCACGGCAGGAAACCGGCGGGATGGCTTCCGTTTCAAAGCCGAACCGGAGGCCTAAATCGGCAAGCACCGCAACGTTGCCGCTTTGGCGATTGCCAAAGCGAAAATTCGCGCCGACCAGAATCGCTTGCGCACCCAGCCGCTCCACCAGAAGCTGCTGCACGAATTCCTCGGGTGTCCATCGGGAGATCTCGCGCGTAAACGGAAGAATCAGGATCTGTTGGACCCCTTCTTCTCCCATCAACTCCACGCGCCGGTCGGGCGAGGTCAGCAGGCGCGGAGCGCGCTCGGGCGCGACCACGCAGGTCGGGTGCGGATCGAAGGTGAGTACCGATGCCCTCCAGTTTCGTTCTTGGGCCACAGCCACCACTCGCCGGAGAATCTGGCGATGCCCGTAGTGGACGCCGTCGAAATTGCCGATCGTGAGCGCACTCGGGCCGAAATCCGGCGGCACCTCGGCCAGGCTGCGATAGACGTCCATCTGCTATTCCGGGTCCCCCACGAGGATTTCCAGGCCATCGTAGGCGAGCTTGACGTGCGGCGGCAGCAGGCTCTCGGTTCGCTCGTGCGAAAGGTCGTGACTGATATGGGTGAAGAAACTCCGCCGCGGCCGCAAAGCCTCGACCGTCTTGAGCGACCGGTCAACGGTGGAGTGCGTGGGATGCGGTTTGTGGCGGAGCGCATCGAGGAAGAGCACATCCAGATTGCACAACTGCTGCATGGAGGACTCGGGGATGTCGCTGTGGTCGGTCAGGTAGGCGGCGGCGCCAAAGCGAAATCCGTAGATGGTCGCGCTGCCGTGCAATATCGGGACCGGCCGGAACTCCAGGCCGAATAGATCGAGGACCTCTCCATTGAGCAAGTGAGTCGCCAACCGGGGGACGTTGGACTCTTTTTTCACTCCGTCAAAGATGTACTGATAGACGCGCTGGATCGTCGCCATCGTCTCGGGAGCTGCATAGATCGGGATGCTTTCCTTTTGGCGGAAATTGTACGGCCGCAGATCATCGAGCCCAAGGATGTGGTCGGCGTGCGCGTGTGTGTACAGGACCGCGTCGACGCGCTCGATGCGGGCGCGCAGTGCTTGAAAGCGGAAATCGGGCGTGGTGTCCACCAGCACATTGCGGCCGTCATAGCTGACCAGGATCGAAGGACGAAGGCGCTTGTCCCGCGGATCCGTTGATGTACAGACGTCGCAATGGCATCCGACCGTAGGCACGCCCACGCTGGTGCCGGAACCGAGCACTGTGATCTTGATCAGGCCCGCCGCCATTCAGGAATTCGAGGCCGCCGCCTTGCCTGCTTCCTCGGAAACCTGGACAAAGCGAAAGCGCAGTTCGGTCAAGGAATTCTCCAGCAGCCTCTGCTCCTCCAGACTGAGATTGCCCTTGGTCTTCTCGAGCAGCACGCCCATCAAGTCGATGGTGTGGCGAGCGAGCGGAAGGTCGGGTTGTGCCTTTTCCTCTTCTCCAAACCGCATGAGGCCCATTTGCATCTCGGCCTGCGCGCGCAGAGAGACTACCAGAAAAGTGAAAGAGGCCGGCGGCAGCGGGATGTGAAAGTCTTCCTGTTTTTCGGGCGTGGCGTCCGCGTCGCTCATCAATCACATTTTACAACGCGAGTACCAGGGAACCACCGGCCGGCGGCTTCAGCGGCGGTCACACTCCAAGGCGGCCTGGAGCTGATGCAGAGCCTGATCGGTTTTCTCGACAGCTTCGGCACGATGGCCGCAAAAATCCCGTGCGGCCGTACGCAGTTCCTCGCGGGCCTCCCGCAGTTCATTGATCGCGGCGCGAATATGCGGATGCGGTTCGGGGGGCGGAGCCGTGCTCGCCATTTTTGGCATGCCAATGACGCCCAGGATCATCAGGGCAATGAACGGCGCAAATCGGGTTACCTGCTGCTTCATCGTTTCACCTCTCGTCCCATCATGGGCAGGACCGGATGCGGCAACAAGTTTGCCATGGTTAGGGACTGGGTATTTAAACCGGTTCAGCGGGTAATGTCGCGGAAAGGACGGACAAAAATGGAGTCTCCCCTATTTTTGTTACAGTGAGGGAATCCCCCACCATGCAAAGCGCTGGCGAGAAGTTTCAACAATTGGTCTCGATCATGGCCCGGCTGCGGGCACCCGGCGGATGCCCGTGGGATCGCGAGCAGACGTTCGACAGCATCAAGCCGTACACACTCGAGGAGACCTACGAGGTGCTCGATGCCATCGACCGCCGCGATTGGGGCGAGTTGCGCGACGAACTGGGGGATTTCCTGCTGCAGGCCGTCTTCTATGCGCAGATGGCGGAGGAAGAAAAGCGGTTCGCCATCGGTGACGCGCTCGACGCGGTGAACCAAAAGCTGGTCCGCCGTCATCCCCACGTGTTCGGCGATGAATCGGCGGAGACGGCCGGCGACGTCAAGCGCATCTGGGGCGAGGTGAAAGCGGCCGAACAGAAGAAGAAGGGAAAAGAAGACGACAGCATGCTGGCGTCGGTCCCCCGCGCGATGCCGGCGTTGGTGGAGGCGCAGCAGATTGCCTCTCGCGCCGCGGGCGTGGGCTTCGACTGGGAAAACGCGGAACAGGTCATCGAAAAACTACATGAAGAATTGGGAGAGCTCGCCGAGGCGCGCCGCGGGTCTTCCGCGGCGGAACTGGAAAACGAGATCGGCGACCTGTTGTTCGTGCTCGTGAACCTGGCGCGCTTCGTGAAGGTCGACCCCGAGCAGGCACTGCGGCGGACCAACGCCAAATTCCGCGAGCGCTTTGCGTACATAGAACGGAAACTCGCGGAGCGCGGCAAGAAGCCACGCGATTCGAACATCGAGGAAATGGAGGAGCTGTGGCAGGAAGCGAAACGCTGATCGAAGTCCGCCGGCTTTTCGCTCTTGCTGAATTCTCCGAAGCGGTGAAGCTCCAGCAGTGTGTCTGGGGGTTCCCGGACAGTGAATTGCTGCCGCTACGTTTCTTTGTGGTTGCCGCCCGTGTCGGCGGCCAGGTCTTCGGTGCATTTGATGCGGAGCAAATGATCGGGTTTTGCCTCGCGATCCCGGGCGTGAAATCCGGCGGAAGAGCCTATCTGCACAGCCACATGACCGGCGTCCTGCCCGCGTACCGCGATGCCGGTGTCGGCCGGCGGCTCAAGATCGAGCAGAGGGCCGATGCTCTCAAGCGCGGCTTCGACCTGGTGGAGTGGACCTTCGATCCGCTCGAGGTCAAGAACGCGTTCTTCAATATCGAGCGCCTGGGCGCAATTGTTCGGCAATATGTCGAGAACGAGTACGGCAGCACATCGAGCCCGCTCCATGGAGCTCTGCCGACAGACCGCTGTGTCGCCGAGTGGTGGATCGCCAGCCCGCGTGTAGAAGCGTTCCTGAACGGTAAGAGGCCGGAACGGCGGATCGATGAGCGGATCACGGTTCCGGCGAAGATCGGAGTGTGGCGAAGCGAGCAGCCAGCGCGCGCGAGAGAGATCCAGCGCGCCAATGCCAGGCGGTTTCGCGAATGTTTCGCGCGCGGCCTTGCCGTAATCGGGTTTGAACGAAACCCCGACGAGGGCGCCTATTTGCTGGGGCCGGCGGAATGAAAATCGAACGCATCACGCTTCGCCAAATTCGCATGCCCTTGGTGCATTTCTTCGAGACCAGTTTCGGACGCACCACGGAGCGCGCCATCATCCTGGTGGAAGTTCAAAGCGAAGGTCTTTCGGGATGGGGAGAAATCACGGCGGGCGAGCATCCTTTCTACAACGAGGAGTGGACAGGCTCCGCGTGGATCATTGCGCGCGAGTACGTCGCGCCGCGCCTGGTCGGCCGCGATCTGGCGGGCGCGGAAAAGGTCGCGCCTTTGAGCGAAGGGATTCGCGAGCATCGCATGGCGCGCGGCGGAGTGGAAGCGGCGGCCTGGGATTTGGAGGCGCGGCGCAACGGCTTGCCGCTGTGGAAACAGATCGGCGGGGGCGCCCGGCGCGAAATCCCGTGCGGCGTCTCGATCGGAATTCAGAATTCCGTCGAAGAACTGATCGAAACGATCCGCAAGGAACTGGCCGCGGGATATCAGCGCATCAAGGTGAAAATCAAACCAGGCTGGGACGTGGAAGTGGTTCGCCGGGTGCGCGCGTGTTTCCCGTCGATCCAGCTCATGGCCGATGCCAACTCGGCCTACACCCTGGCGGACGCGGAGCATCTTCGGCGCCTCGACGAGTTTCGTCTCATGATGGTCGAACAGCCGCTGAGCCACGACGACATCATCGATCACGCCGAATTGCAGGCGCAGATCGCAACTCCCATCTGCCTGGATGAGTGCATCCGAACCGCGCACCACCTGAAGCAGGCCATCCGGTTGCGGGCGGGAAAGATCGTGAATATCAAGCTGGGGCGCGTGGGCGGCTTTCGGGAAGCACGGCGCGTGCACGACGTGGCCGAGGCGGCCGGAATCCCGGTCTGGTGCGGTGGCATGCTCGAATCGGGCATTGGCCGCGCTCACAACATCGCCCTCTCGACGCTCTCGAATTTTGTGCTGCCGGGCGATGTCTCCGCGAGTTGCCGGTACTGGCAGCGCGACATCATCCATCCGACCGTGGAAGTGACGCCGCGTGGAACCATCGCCATTCGCGACGAGCCCGGATTCGGTTACGAGCTGGACCGCGATTACATCCGCCACATCACCGTGCGTGAGGAGTCCATCGGTTGATCGGATTTTCGACCCTGCTGCGCCAGAACCGGAATTACCGCTACACCTGGACCGGCCAGGTGGTCAGCGAGATCGGCGACCATTTCAACAATGTCGCCGTGTTCGCCCTGGCGCTCGACACGACGAAATCGGGCCTGGTGGTGAGCGGCATCATGCTCTCCCGCGCCGTTCCGGCCATGCTGGTCGGACCGCTGGCAGGAGTGGCGTTGGACCGGCTCGACCGCAAGCGCGTCATGATCGCCAGTGACCTCGTCCGGATGGTGGTGGCGGCGTGTTTCATTTTCACCGTTCAGCAGAAGAGCACATGGCTGCTCTATGTGCTGAGCGCGCTGCTAATGATGGCGTCCCCGTTCTTCACTGCGGGACGCTCCTCCATTCTTCCGACAATCGCCACCAAAGAGGAGATTCACACCGCCAATTCGCTGACTCAGACGACTGGATGGATCACACTCACGATCGGAACCCTGCTCGGCGGAATCAGCGTGGCGCAGTTTGGCTATCACTGGGCATTTCTCGGAAATTCTTTGTCCTTTGCGATTTCGGCCCTTTGCATATCGCGCCTGTTCGTGGCGTCCGGCGGCTTCCGCGCGGTGCGCAGCGCCCTGACGGAGACGCAGGTGGTGCGGCCCTGGCGCGAATACGTCCAGGGTCTGCGATACATGCGCGAGCATCCCCTCATTCTGGGCATCGCGCTGATCGGCGTCGGCTGGGCCACCGGCGGCGGAGCGGCGCAGATCCTGTTCAGCGTCTTCGGAGAGCTCGTCTTTCACCGGGGGCCGGAGGGCATCGGATTCATCTGGACGGCCGCAGGCATTGGTCTGCTCTGCGGCGGAATGGTCGCTTACCAACTGGGACGGCGGATCAGATTCAACGCCTACAAGCGTACGATCGTGGTGTGTTACATCATCCACGGAGGCGCCTACATCGTGTTCAGCCAGATGCGGAGCTTTGGATGGGCGCTGGTGTTCATCGGCCTTTCTCGTGCCGCCGTGGGGATCAGTTCGATTCTCAATATGTCGCAGCTGCTGCGGCACGTTTCGGATGAGTTCCGCGGCCGCGTCTTTTCCACCATGGAATCGATGCAATGGTCCGTTATGATGATTTCCATGACTCTGGCGGGGATTGGAACGCAGACCTGGGATCCGCGTACGATCGGGGCCATCGCCGGCGCGCTCAGCTCGACGACGGCCATCTTCTGGGGTTGGGCGCATGTGACGGGCCGCCTGCCGGAGCCGGCGGTGGAAGGCGTGGAGCCGCGGGAGGTCGAGGTGCACGGTGAGCCCACAGTCTGATCTCTCCGGGAAGGTCATCCTGGTAACGGGCGCGGCTAAGCGCATCGGCAAGGGCATCGCGCTGCGGCTTGCGGCGGAAGGCGCGCGGGTCGCGATTCATTATCACAGCTCCGAGGCCGAAGCGCGGCGCACCGCGTCCGAGTGCGGCGCCGAGTTGTTCCGCGCCAACCTCGAAAGCGTTTCCGAGATCGGCCGCCTGTTCGCCGACCTGGAACAGCGCATGGGGCGGCTTGACGGCTTGGTGAACAATGCCGCCAGGTTCACACGCTTCAATCCGCTCGACATCACCGAAAAGGATTGGGACTTCATCCACTCCGTGAACTTGAAGGCGGTGTTCTTCTGCTGCCAGAACGGCGCGCGCCTGATGCAAAAAACCGGCGGTGGACGCATTGTCAACCTCAGCTCCTTGGGTGGCATCCGGCCTTGGGCCGAGCATGCGCATTATTGCTCTGCCAAGGCCGGTGTCATCATGCTCACCCGCGCGTTGGCCAAGGCATTCGCGCCCAGCATCACGGTCAACTCGGTCGCTCCCGGCGTGATTCCGTTTGAGGATATCGACGAGCGAGGCCGCTCCCTGATCACTGTGACGCCTGCCGGACGGGGCGGCAACCCGGCCGAAGTCGCCGACGCCGTAGCCTATTTCCTCAAAGCGACTGAGTTTGTAACTGGTCAAATCCTTGCGATCGACGGCGGACTCAGCCAGAGGTAGACTCAGCGGTTCAGTACGAGTCAGTACGTCCCAATAGATAGAGAAAACTATTGCGTCTTTGAACGTGTCACGTTCCAATATCTCCTGACACAGTTTTTACGTGGTTCGCGCTTATATCTGGAGGAGCCTTCCGTGAAACGTCTACCGATGCTGGTTGAGTATCTTCGCTCGTTTGGAATGCGGGTGGTCATTGCCGCTGCGACTGTGGCCCTGGCGTTCCCCGTTTTGTCGTTGGCCGATGTCACCGGCACGACAACCCTGGCTGCCAACACGAGATTGAACCTCGACACGGGTTCAACCGTCGCCTCGGGAGGGGATCTGTTGTGGAATGGCAGCACGCTGACCCCCCAAGGAAGCGCAACCGCCGGTGTTCTCCCCGGCCTCACGGGCTCGGCCGCCTATGGTGGCCTTACATCGGGGCAATTGGCCATTTTTGCCGTGTTGCTTTCGAGTGCAGCGATCAGTGGCGGTTCTGCTCCCTCGGGCGCAATCCTCGTGGTACACACAAACGGTGGCAATTACGCCAAGCTCCTGGTGACTTCCAATAGCGGTGGCTCGCTTGGTCTGCAGTACACCACGTACGGCGCTAGCGGCGGTGGTGGCGGAGGCGGCGGAAACAGTGGGCCTTCGATTACAGATGTGCAAAATGCCGCTACCAACATTCCTTCCGGACTCCCCAACGGGGCCCTCGCTCAGGGAGCGTTGTTCGTAGTGAAGGGCGCCAACCTGGGTCCCGCCACCTTCACACAGGCCGCCGCGTTCCCGCTTCCGAAGAGTGTCGGCGGAACATCGATTACCGTCACAGTGGGGAGCACTACCGTCGATTGCATTATGTTCTACTCGTTGGCCCGCCAGGTTTCCGCCATCCTTCCCTCCACCACGCCGACCGGCGCCGGAACCTTGAAGCTGACTTACAACGGCCAGAGCGCCTCTTTCCAAATCAAGATAGTGCAAAACAATATCGGGATTTACACCGTCAGCCAGTCCGGCAGCGGTGATGCGATCGCTTTCCTGAATTCCGATAGCACGCTCATCTCGCCCACACATGCCGCAAATGCGGGCGACGTCCTCGTCTTCTGGGGCACTGGACTGGGGCCAGTGAACTTCGATGAAACACAGCCGGCCACACAGTCCGATATGTCCAACGTGCCGCTTCACGTCTACATCGGAGGCCAGGAGGCGCAGATTAACTTCCGCGGCCGCAATGGCTGCTGTTCCTCGGCGGATTCGATCTACGTCACGGTGCCGGCGGGCGTCGTCGGCTGCGCGGTGTCGGTGGTCATGCAGATCGGAAACATGGTCAGCAACGGGACCTCAATCGCGGTCGGGCAGAACGGCCGGACCTGCACGCCTGTGAATCCGCAGGTGCCGGTAGGATTCACGGGCACCTACAAAGTTGGCGGCGTCTTCCTCGAGAGGACCGTCGAAACCACCGCCGGTATCCTGGGCGGACCGCCCACGAATACCAAGGTTGATGCCGGCGGAGCGACGTTCGAGAAGATCACCTACACGAGCGGGGCGCCTACCGGCGCGCAACTGGATGTAAACTCCTACGGCTCTTGCAGTATCTCTAACTATCAGCAAGGCTCGACGCCTCCCACCGCCGGCGGCGGCACAGTCACGCCCTTGGATGCCGGGCCCTCTATCACGGTGAATGGTCCTGGGTCGTTCGGCACCAAGACCCTGCAAAAGTCGACCATCGGCGGATTTTCCATCTATGGAGGGCTGTTCGATCAAACCGCGACCACCCTGGTGCCGGGCGCGTATATGTTCACCGGACCGGGCGGAGCTGACGTCGGGCCGTTTACGGCGAATTATACTCTGCCTGCGATCTTCACCTGGACCGATCAGTCCACCATCACGACTGTGAACCGCGCCAGCGGTGTAACCGTGCATTGGACTGGCGGAAACCCATCCGGGTATGTCACTATCAGCGGATTCAGCACCTACTATGGTGGGACCGCCGCTACCACGGTTATCGCGTCATTCACTTGCAACGCGCGGGTCAGCGATGGCAGCTTTACAGTGCCGCCGGCCGTGCTGCTGGCCCTTCCGCCCTCGGGATCGTCTACTCCGGGCGGTGCTGTCCTCCCGGGATCGCTTTCGGTGGAAAGTCTGGATTATCAGGTCTTCGGACCTCCGCCGGGGCTGGATGTCGCCGTCATCGACAGCATCTTTGCCTACGGGACTTCTGTAACGTACCAATAAGACGAACAGGGCAGTGCACCGGCGTCCGGTTCTACACTGGTAAGATGTTCCGAATCATTCTGGGGCTGCTGCTGGCAGGCCCAATTTTTTCACAAAGCACCCCGTCGGACATCCAGGCGTTCTTCAAACAGACGTTCGAAGAAGAATTACGCGACAGCCCCGAAATGGCCACTGGCGTCGGGCGTCACGAGTTTGATGACCGCTGGAGCGACGGGTCCAAAGCCGGGCGCGAACAGCGGCGCACTCACCTGCAGCAGCGCCTGGCAAAGCTGCGCACTTTTTCTCAGACGAGCCTCTCTCCACAGGATCGTCTCAGCGCGCGATTGATGGAATACAACCTCCAACTGCAACTGGACGCCTTCGATCTGGAAAACGAGTTGTTCGCCGTATCCCAGCAAAACGGGCTGCATAACCGGATCTACAACACCATTGACCGTATGCCGGGCCGCACGGCCCGCGATTACGAAAACCTGCTGGCGCGGCTGCGCGCCGTCCCCGCCTACATCGACCAGAACATCGCGATGCTCGATGACGCCATTGCGCGCGGTATGGTGCAGCCGCGCATCGTCGTGGACTTGGTCGCCGCGCAGGTCTCAGGTCAGATCGCACAGGACCGGAATAGCACGCGGCTGCTGACGGCCTTTCGCAATTTTCCGGGAGCGATTCCCGCGGCCGACCAGGCAAAATTGCGCGCCGAGGCCGATGCCGTCTATGACAACCAGTTCCTGCCCGCATGGCGCAAATATCGCGACTATCTAACGGGCAAATATGCGCGCAGCGCCCGCGCCACCGACGGAGTGAGCGGCATTCCCGATGGGCAAAAAGCCTACAAGATTCTCGCGCGCCTCTACACAACCACGACGACAACGCCTGAAGAAATTCACAAACTCGGGCTTTCGGAGGTACAGCGCATCGAGAACGAGATGCGCCAGGTCATGCGGCAGGCGGGCTTTACCGGCACCATCTCCGAGTACGAACGGCAGCTCGAAGCTTCGCCGGCGCAGCATTTTCATAGCAAGGACGAGATGCTGGCTTACTGCCGCAATGTCGCTAAGATTGTCGAGCCCGAACTGCCCAACCAGTTCCGCCATATTCCGCAATTGCTGTACGGCATTCGCATCATTCCTATAGAACGGGAGGCGGCGACAGCCACCAACGCCCAGGCCCCCTCCCCGGATTACACTGTGCCGGGCTGGATGAACCTCAACACATATCAGCCGGAAAAGCAGGTCAAGTACGACAAGCAGGCACTGGTCCTGCACGAGTCAGTGCCCGGCCACGTCTTTCAGCTGACCTTGGCGCGCTCGCTCGGCGGGATTCCCGACTTCCGCCGCTTCTATTCCAATAGCGCGTACGTCGAAGGATGGGGCCTCTACGCCGAATCGCTGGGCGCGCAGCTTGGCGTGTACCGCGACCCGCCGGATCACTTTGGGCAACTGGCGAGCGAGCGCTTCCGCGCCGTCCGGCTGGTCGTCGACACGGGAATCCATTCCATGGGCTGGACGCGTTCGCAGGCCGTTGACTATTTCAAGACGCACGCCCCGACCGAGTCTCTCGCTGAAGTGGACCGGTACATCGCCTGGCCGGGACAAGCCCTCTCCTACAAGATGGGGCAGCTCAAATTCCGCCAACTGCGCACGGAAGCCGAGCAGAAACTGGGTACGCGGTTCGACATCCGGGAGTTCCACGATGTGGCGCTACGGGATGGCGTCCTCCCACTCGATTTACTGCAGCAGCAAGTCGAGGATTGGCTCCGGACCAAGTAGGAGCTCCGGCAGTCTCCCTTGGTGTATACTCGGTGCTGATCTTGACCGTTGACTTTGGTCGATCGGGCGGCCCCGACGCCCTGGTCGATACGTATGAGCACAAAGTCGGTCCGCGGGACGGTGCGCGCGTCGCCTCGCGATTCGGTCTCCGTCGATCTCTGGGAGGATTACCTTGAACCAGCCTGACCTCGCCACGCTTCCGGCGTTGCCCCGCGACGGCGGCGGCCCGGTATTCGCCGAGCCTTGGCAAGCGCAGGCTTTCGCCATGGCTGTCAAGCTGTCGGAGCAGGGCCACTTCACTTGGAAAGAGTGGGCCAGCGCTCTGGCCGAAGAACTGAAGGCGGCCGCCGCCCGGGGTGAACCCGACGACGGCACTCGCTACTACCAGCACTGGCTGGCCGCGCTCGAACGCCTCGTGGCCACAAAGAAGTTATCCGATCCCGCGGAGCTTCTGGCCCGCAAAGAAGCCTGGGCCGATGCCTACCGTCATACGCCGCACGGGAAACCGGTAGAACTCAAGGCGGCGTCGCACACAGTCGGCGAGTGATGAGAACCCTACCCTGGTTTGCCGTTGTTGCAGTGAGTGTCACCATTGGCGTTCCCCAGCCGGCCCCGCCGAAATTTCATCTGCAGGAAGCTTCGATTCACAGCATCCAGCAGGCAATCATGGCCCATCAGATCACGAGTGTAGGCCTCGTCGAGCTGTATCTAAAACGCATCAAGGCATACAACAGCGCGTGCGTCAACGAGCCGCAGGGAATTCTCGGACCCATCACCACGATTCCTCACGCCCGCCAGATCAATGCCCTCTCATCCCTCAACCTGCGTCCGGCGGCGCGCCAGACCTGGGGCTTCGACGATCGGAAAGCGCGCAGCCTCACTGATGCAGCCGACAACAATCCCGACATGCCCGACGCGCTGGAGACGGCGGCCGCGCAGGACCGGCAATTCCAGCGCACCGGCCGGCTGGCGGGCCCGCTGCACGGCGTCGTCATGGCTATCAAAGACCAGTACGACACCTTTGACATGCGTACCACCTCCGGTGCCGATGCCTTTTATGCCAACGACCGGCCTCCAGAAGACGCCACCTTCGTCAAACGGCTTCGCGAGGCCGGCGCCATTATTCTGGCGAAGGCCAATTTGGCCGAATATGCCACCGACGGCGCCCGCAGTTCCTTCGGTGGAACGTTTTGTAATCCGTACGACACCGAGCGAGAGCCCGGCATGTCGAGCGCCGGCTCGGCTACCTCGGTAGCGGCCAACCTCGTAACCTGCGCCATCGGCGAGGAAACCGTCGTCTCCATCCGATGGCCGGCATCCGTCAACAGCCTCGTGGGGCTTGCGCCCACGGAAGAATTGGTCAGCCGTAAAGGCATGATGGGTGCGGGCTTGAGCATGCGAACCGGCCCCATCTGCCGCAGCGTGCAAGACGCAGCCAGGATTCTCGACGTCATCGCTGGCTACGATCCCAAAGATGAGTTGACGGCCTTCAGCGTCGGACGCCGTCCGGCACAGCCATATGCCAGCCTCGCCGCCGCGCCCCGGCTCAAAGGTTTGCGGATCGGCGTGATTCGCGAATACATGTCGAAAAAGCTGTTCTCGAAGGCCGACGAGGAGAGTATCGACATTGTCGAACGCGCCCTCGGCGATCTGCGCAAGCTCGGCGCCACCGTCGTCGACCCGGGTCCGGAAGGCGCCTTGTTCCAGGCCTGCCTCTCGCGCTTAGGCCCGGAGCTTTTGAACAGCGCGTTCCTACGCCAATACCCGCAGCCGCAGCCCGATCAAACCACCGCCCTTCTCGATCTGCACAGCGATCCGGCGCGCGTACCGCCGAGCCTTTCCCTGCGCAGCCTCAACACTCCGGGCGTGGAAGGCGAAAGCAAATACATGATGAACCGGTATCTGCGAGAGCGCGGCGATGCCAACATTAAGACCAACGCGGACCTGGTCGCCAAGGCGTGGTTCTACAGCGATCCGAACTTTCCCGATCGCAAACAAGGCCGGGAAGCTGCGGAGCGCGCCACGGTGCTCGACACCTCGGTCCGCCTGCAGACCCGCTTCGCGCTGCAAAACCTTTTACTCCAGTGCATGCAGGAACAGCGTCTCGACGCGCTGGTCTCTCCCATGTCGACAGTTCCGCCGCGCAAGCTGACCGCGCCGCGCGAGCCGAACGCCAATGGCCGCGCCCCCATCGGCTGGTCGCTGATCGGCCAGCAGGGCTTCCCCGCAATCACCGTCCCTGCCGGCTTTACCACGCAAGTCTGGGACCGAGTCCGTGATTCCAACGGCGGCACGTATCTGGCCGACCCCGTGGCCGCCGCCCTGCCCGTCGGTGTCGACTTCATCGCTCGTCCGTTTGACGAGGCTCTGCTGCTGCGCATCGCCTCGGCTTACGAAGGCGCGACACGCCATCGTCGGCCGCCGCCCGACTTCGGCCCCTTGCCGGGCGAACCCTAGCTCTCCCAAAAGCCTTCGCGCACCTGTCTATTTCAGCTTGTCCGCGACTTTCGCCAGGCCGGCGCTGGCGCAGGCGGCATCCTTGTCACCGCCCGGCGCTCCGCTCACCGAGACCGCACCGATGAGTTGATCTCCCACCTTAATCGGTAACCCGCCCTGCGCGTAAATAGTGCCCGCCGCCGGCGGCATCTGGCCCGGAACCGCGTTCGCGGGCGGGGCCGAGGCGCGCCCGTACGCCATCACGAAATTGGCCTTCATTTTGCCCACTTCCACGGTGACGTTGTTCGCTCCGTCGTCGCGCACGAACGCCTTCAACAGGTTGGTGTGGTCCACCACCGTGACCGAAACCTTATATCCGTCCGCTCGGCACTTGGCCAGCGCTTCTTGCGCGATCTGTTGCGCCACATCGAGCGTGAGAACTTTTTGCGTCGGCAGCTGAGCACACGCCGCCGCGGCCGCTGCCAGTGTCAAAACACTGATTCGATGGAGTGACATGCCGCGGATTCTATCGGATTCGCCGCGACCCGTCAATGATAATCCCGAACCGGTCCGAACGCTTGCGCGTTTGCTGGCCTTCGAACGCATCCAACTCCACCGCCCCACCGGCGGCCGAAGCCGTCAGCACCTTCTTGGGCCGCCGCAATCGTCCCGCAAGGCTCTGCAAGCGCTCCATATAGATGTAGAACACGGGCGTGATGTAGAGCGTCAGTAGTTGGGACACCACGAGCCCCCCGACCACTGCCACACCCAGGGGCCGCCGCGCCTCTCCGCCGGCGCCCAGACCCAAAGCGATGGGAAGCGTGCCCATCAGCGCGGCTAGCGTGGTCATCATGATCGGCCGGAAGCGCACCAGGCAGGCTTCGTGGATCGCCTCCGCCGGAGTTGTGCCGTGCTCCCGCTGCGTTTCCAGCGCGAAGTCAATCATCATGATCGCGTTCTTCTTGACGATGCCGATCAGCATGATAATGCCGACGAACGAGTACAGGTTGAGCTCGCTATGAAATAACAACAGCGTTGCCAGTGCCCCGACCCCGGCCGACGGCAGACCCGAAAGGATTGTGATTGGATGGATGAAGCTCTCGTACAGGATCCCCAGCACCAGGTAAATTACCAGCACCGCCATCGCGAACAACAAGCCCATGCCTTTTAAAGATTGCTGGAATGCCGCAGCCGTCCCTTGGAACGACGTCGTGATGTCGGCCGGAAGATTCTCCCGCGCCAGCTGCGCCAGATGGTCGACAGCGTCTCCCAGCGCGACTCCCGGCTTGGTGTTGAACGAGATCGTCACCGCCGGAGCCTGCCCGAGATGCGAAACCGAAAGAGGGCCGGTCCCCATCCGCAAGCTGGCCGCGGCGCCGATTGCCACCAGTCGTCCCGATGCGGACCGGACATGCAATCCGCTCAGCACGCGGGGGTCCCGCTGGAATCGGGGCTGCACTTCCAGGATCACCTGGTAATCGTCCACCGGCGTAAAGATCGTCGACGCCTGTCGCGTACCATACGCGCTGTAGAGCGCACTCTCGATTTCCGTCGCGGTCACCCCGTGAACCGAAGCCCGATCGCGGTCGATCTCGAGCGTCACCGTCGGATTGTTGTTCTGAAGGTCGCTGTTGACATCCGTCACCTCTGGTAGCGTGCGAACCAGGCGCTCGAATTCAGGCGCCACTCGGTACAGCTCCGCGATGTTCCCCGCTTGCAGTGTGTACTGGAAGTTGCTTTTGCTCTGCATTCCCCCGATCGTGATCAGCGGGCGGTTCGACAGGTACACCTTCAGCCCGGGTATCGTCTCGAACTGCGGTCTCAGTCGCTGAATGATCTCTTCCGGAGTGTCCGTCCTCTCCGATCGCGGCTTCAGCCGTAGGTTCAGTTGACCGCTATTCGTGGCCGTGCCGTAATAGCCGCCCACCTGGCTTCCGACGCTCGCGATCGCCGGGTCTGCTCCGGCGATCTTGGCAGCCTCCGCTACCGCGCGCGCCATGTCGTCAAAAGATATACCTTGCGGTCCCTCCAGAGAACCGTCGAGCCGGCCCACGTCCTGGCTCGGAATGAACCCCTTCGGCACCAGGCCGAACAAATAAGCGCTGGCAACCAGTGTCCCCAGCGCTACCGTCATCGTCCCCAGGCGATGGCGTAGCACCGCGCTTAGCGTCCACGCATACCCGGACCGCATTAGACGAAACGCGCCCTCCGATGCTCGCTGGAATCGATTCAGATGCTCGTCCGGTGGCTTCAGAAACCGGCTGCACAGCATCGGAGTCAGCGAGAGCGAGACCACTCCCGAGATCAGAATCGCCACCATGATCGTCACCGCGAACTCATGGAACAGCCTGCCCATGACCCCGCCCATGAACAGCACCGGAATGAAGACCGCGGCCAGCGATACCGTCATGGAGAGTATGGTGAACCCGATTTCCTTCGCTCCTTCCAACGCCGCGATCAATCGTGTCTTGCCCATCTCCATGTGCCGGACAATGTTCTCCAGCATCACGATCGCGTCATCCACCACGAATCCGACCGAAAGCGTCAGCGCCATCAACGAAAGATTGTCCAGCGTATAGCCAAGCAACGCCATGGCCGCGAACGTCCCGATAATCGACATCGGCAGCGCCAGGCTGGGAATCACCGTCGCCGAGACATTCCGCAGGAATATAAAGATCACCGCCACCACCAGCACCACCGTCAGCCCCAGCGTCAGTTTCACGTCGCGCACAGACTCCCGTACCGCCGTTGAGCGATCGAAAAAGATATCCAGGTTCATGGCCGGCGGCATTTGTTCGCGGAACGCCGGAAGAAGTCCCTTGATGTTATCGATCACCTCCACCGTGTTGGTGCCCGGCTGCCGTTGGATCGCAAGCTGGATCGAACGTGTCGTTCCAAACCAGTTGGCGTTCTTGTCATTCTGGATCGAGTCGATGACTTGCCCCAGTTGTTCCAGCCGCACCGGCGACCCTTTCCGATACGCCACGATCATCGGCCGGTAGGCCGCCGCCGTTCCCAGTTGGCCGTTGGCTTGCACCGTGTAGGCCCAATGGCGTCCCCAGAGGATGCCGGTTGGCAAATTGACATTGTGCTTCCCCAACGCATCGGCAATCTCGTCGATGCTCATATTGCGGGCCGTCAGGCGTCCCGGGTCGAGTTGCACCCGTACTGCGTATTTCGCCTGTCCGAAAACGTTGACCTGCGCCACGCCGTTAATCTGCGAGATTCGTTGGGCTAATACCTCCTCCGCGAAATCGTCGACGGTCGCCAGCGCCAGCGTGTCGGAGTAGAGAGCCAGCGCCAGGATTGGCTGGTCCGCCGGATTCACCTTGCGCAGCGTCGGCGGCGCCGGCATGTTGGTGGGAAGCTTTCTCAGCACCGAAGCAATCGACGTCTGCACGTCCTGCGCCGCGCTGTCGAGCGGCCGGTCCAGCGAGAATTGAATCGTGATGTTCGTGCTCCCCAGGTAGCTCGCGGAAGACATCGAATCCACGCCCGCGATCGTACTGAACTGCCGCTCCAGCGGCGCGGCCACCGCGGAGGCCATGGTTTCCGGACCGGCGCCGGGAAGCGCGGCCTGCACCTGAATCGTCGGAAAGTCAACGTTCGGAAGATCGCTGACCGGCAGCGTGCGATACCCCATCACGCCGAACAACACGATTCCCAGCATGACCAGCGTGGTCATGACAGGGCGGCGGATGAAGATTTCGCTGATGCTCATCGTCCGGTGGCGCGGCCGGGTCGGTGGCGCGGTTGAGTCGCTATTTCACGGGGTGGCCGGCGCGCAGGATATCTGGTTCCACAACCGTCGAAACTCCCGCGGCGCTCATCACTTTTCGCAGTTCCTCCGACATGGCCGGCGAACTTCGAAAGGTCCCGCCGCCATAGATGACGCCGTCCGCGATCCGCAAAGGCGTCCATCCCGTCTTGTTCTTCTGATTCCAAATCTCGATCTTGGCGCCGTGGTCCACCAGGTATTGGGCCACCAGCGGAAGCTGTTTGTAAGCCGCGGCGTGAATCACCGTCTCACCGTTCTTGTCCACCGCGTTCACATCGCCGCCGAGCTCCAGCGCGACCTTCACTGCCTCGAGCGCCTCCGGCTCGGTCCCCGGGTCTTCTCCCGGCGAATACGTGCCCAGTCCCGCCGCTGCCATCAACGGCGTCGAGCCGTCCGCGTTCGGCAGCCGAGGGTCGGCTCCCAGTTCTACCAGCAGGCGCATTAGCGGCGCATCCGCCGTTCGCGCCGCCATCATGAAGGCCGTCGCCCCCGTCATGTTCATCGAGGTCCTTCCCACATTCCCCGACCGCGTCATCCGCGCGTTTACGTTCGCTCCCTTGGCCACCAGCTTCCGGACCATGTCAAGACTCGACAAATTCCCCGAACCCTCCGGAGCCGGGTCGTTGTCTCCTTTCCCCGGCTTCCGCACCCAGGTGATCTGGTGCAAAGCCGTCCACCCTTGTGCGGCGGCATTCGGGTCGGCGCCGGCGTCCAGCAGCAGCGCCGCCAGCTCGTAGTGGGCGTTGGCCACCGCCAAAACCATCGCGCTGATGCCGGAAACACCGGTCCCACGCCCCGCCTTCCACGTCTCGTTGACATCCGCCCCCGATTTCAGCAGCGACCGCACCGTGTCGATCTTGCCCTCGCGTACCGCGAATAGCAACGGCGTCAGCCCGCCCTTGCTGTGTGCGTGAATATCGGCGCCGTGTTCGACCAGCGCTTCCACGGTGCTCGTGTTGCCTTCCGCCGCGGCCCACATCAGCGCCGTCTGCCCGCGCGCCGGTTCCGCGTACTTCGCGTCCGCCCCATGGCTAAGCAACGCTTTCACCGCATCCACCTTCCCCGTGCGCGATGCCGTCATCAGTGCGGTCTCTCCTCCCGGAACCGCCGCGTTCGCATCCGCTCCCGCCTTCAACAGCGCTTCGATCATCGCCGCGTTTCCATTGACGCAAGCCAGGTTGAGCGCTGTGACTCCATAACGGGTCGCGGCTTTCACATCGGCGCCGCCGCGCAGCAGCAAGTTGGCCGTTTCCAGATCGTCGTGCCGCACCGCCCAATGTAGCGCCGTCGAGCCGTCCGGGTCGGCGGCGTTCACATCGGCGTGTTGCGGCAGCAGCGCTTGAATGGCGGCCTTGTCCGAGTTCTTTGCGGCTTCCAACAACCGGCCGTCCAGACTCGCGCCCGCCAAGCCTCCCGCCAAAAGCAGCGGAGCCATCCATCGGAACCGTCGTGCTTGTCTCATGGTTGCCTCCCCTTCATGCGGTAAGCAGTTCGTCGACTCTCCCCTGGCTGTCGGCGAAGCTTTCGACGTGGACCCCCGCTCTGTCCAAAAGCGTCAGGTGCAGATTGGCCAGCGGCGTTGGCTCCGCGTACTTGATATGGCGCGCGCTCTTCGCCTTGCTGGCGCCGCCTCCCGCCACCACGATCGGCAGGTTTACGTGGTTGTGAATGTCGGGATTGCCCATGCCGCTCCCCAGCAGGATCATCGAATGGTCCAGCAGCGTGCCGTCGCCGTCCGGCGTGGCCTTCAGTTTCTGCACGTAATACGCAAACAAGGACACATGGAATGCATTGATCTTGGCCAGCTTGGCCAGCTTTTCCGGATCGTTCCCATGGTGCGACGTCGGGTGATGCGCCTCGGGAACCCCGACCTCCGGATACGTGCGCGTGCTCGCTTCCCGCGCGAGCTGGAAGGTAATCACGCGCGTGATGTCGGCCTGCATCGCCAGCACCTGCAAATCGAACATCAGCCGGGCGTGGTCCGCATACTCCGATGGCACTCCGATCGGCCTCGTCAGATCGGGCATCGGCGATTTCGCTGTTTCCCCTTCCGCCTTTTGAATGCGCCGCTCGATCTCCCGAACCGATTCCAGGTATTGGCCGAGCTTCGTCCGGTCGCCCGGGCCCAGCTTCTTTTCCACGTGCGCGATGTCCTCGCTCACGAAATCGATCAGGCTTCCGTCTTCCCGCAGCGCCGCCAGGCGGTCCGCGGCGCTGCCCCCGTCACCAAACAGGCGCTCGAAGATCACGCGCGGGTTCGCTTCGGCCGGCAGCGGCGTGGTCGGCGACGACCATGAGAGGCTCGTTTCGTAGATACACGCCATGCCGCCATCGCAGGCCCCGATCGGCGTCGTCGCGTCCATCGCCAGCTCGAGCGAAGGCAGCCGTGTTTCTTTCCCGATCTGCTTGGCTGCGATCTGATCCACCGTGGTGGCCAGCTCGTAGTCCGCGCCTTCGGTGAATTTGGCCCGGGCCGCGCTCAGAAACCCTGAGTTGGAGGTCGCGTGATTCCCCGGCGAATACGAGTTCTTCAATTCCAGGTTCGAGATCACCGTCACCTGCTCCTTGCACGGCGTCAGCGTGCTCAGCGTCGGCGACAGCTCGCTGATGTTGCCCAACCCGTTCGGGAAGAACTGAAACCAGTTGCATCCCATCGGGATGTACACAAACCCCAGGCGGCGCACCGGCGCCGCGGCTGCGGCGCTCGAAAAGGCCGGAAGCATGGCATCCAGCAGCGGCAGCGCTAACGTGACCCCCGCGCCGCGCAGAAACGTCCGCCGCGGTAGAGCTTTCTTCGTGACGATCATATGGATCTCCTCATTTGAAATGCTGTGCTGTTGACGATTCCCAAAATCAACGACGAGAAGCGGTAGTCGTCGTTGTGGGCATCGCGGACGATCTTGCGGACCGCCGCCGCATCATAAGGCTCCAGCCCCCGGCCTAGTCCGTACGTGAGAAGCTTTTCCGTGAGAGTCGTCACGAACAGCTCCGGACGGCTCAACAGAGCCTGCCGCAGTCCCGAGACTCCCACAAACTGTTTGCCGTCGGGAAGATTTCCCGAAGCATCGATGGATACATCCTGCTCCGCGGTGCGCCACCGTCCCACCGCATCGTAATTCTCCAGCGAGAAACCCACCGGGTCCATCAGCCTGTGGCAGCCGGCGCAAGGTTGATTCACGCGGTGCGCCGCCATCCGTTCCCGCATCGTCATGGGCTTGCCTGCCGAGCCGTCGTTCTTCAGCGGGGGCACGTTCGGCGGCGGTGAAGGCGGCGGTGAGCCCACGATATTTGTCAGAATCCATTTGCCTCGGATCACGGGCGACGTCCGGTCGGCGTACGACGTCACCGTCAGTATGCTGCCCTGGCCCAGCAGCCCTCCGCGCGCGCTGTTGGGTTCAAACGTGACCTTCCGGAAATTGCTGTCGTAGACGTTGGGAACGCCGTAGTGCTTGGCCAGCCGCTCGTTGAGGAATGTGTAGTTGGCGCTCAATAAATCCACCACGTTCCGGTTCTCGCGCATGATGCTTTCAAAGAAGAGTTCCGTTTCGCGGCGCATCGCCTGCCGTAGATTGTCGTCGAAGTCCGGAAACTCGCGCGCATCCGGAATAATCGTCTCCAGATTCCGCAGGTACAACCATTGATCGGCAAAGTTGGTCACCAGGGACGCCGACCGCGCATCCGCCAGCATCCGCCGCACCTGTTTTTCCAGCACCGCCGGCTCGCTGAGCTTCGATGCGGCCGCCAGGTTCAGCAGTTCGTCGTCCGGAATACTGCTCCACAGGAAGAAGGAGAGCCGGGAAGCCAGCTCCAGATCCGTCAACCGGTACGCGGTGTTCGGCGCAATGCCCGCCGGGTCCCGCTCGACACGGAACAGGAACTCCGGGCTGATCAGCAGCGCCCGCAGGCCTCTCTCGATTCCCCCTTCAAAACCCTCGCTCGCCCGCGTCTCCCGGTACAGCTTGAGCGGGATCTGCAGGTCCGCATCCGTAACCGGCCGCCGGTACGCGCGCCGCGCCACGTTCGCAAGAATTTGGTTCGCGCAGCTCTCTTCCTCCGCGGGTTTCGTCGGGTGGCACGAAAAAATCTTGCGCCGGCTCGGCGTGTCCCCGGCCCCTTTGGCCTCGTATGGGCCCACCACCACGATCGAGTACAGCGCCGGGTGGATCCGCGGATGCCGGTACATATTGAAATGCGCTTGGTACGGCTGGCGTTCCGTTTCCTGCAGGAGCGACGGGTCGCTCTTGGGGAACGTCACTCCCAGCGTGTGCGGCCCCGCCGTCACCGGAATCCGGATGTGCAGATCTTTGTCGACGTCGTCATCGCTGGGAATACTGTTGGCATTGCGGATCCCTGTGATGTTGTTCATCGGCTTCACCGTGAAGACACGCACTCGGTTCCCGTCCAGCAACAATTCCACATCGGTCGGTCCGGCCAGGCCCTCGATGTGCTCGTTACGGTCCCGGCTGAGTTTCAGCTGAATGTCATATTGCGCGTCCTGCGGGAAGGTATAAGCTACCGCCGTGCCGCCGCGTGTGCCGAACGGCAGCTCGTCGAAATGCTCCTCCTGCGTCAGATCCTGCGGGAGTAAAATCGTCTCGCCGCCCGGCGCCTTTACCGCGCTTCCCACTGCCATCCGGCTGATCTTGCGCGCCGCCCCCAGGTATCGCTCCAGCAGCGTGGGCGACAGCTCTCCTACGGTGATATTGTCGAACCCGAAGCTCGACTCGTCACTCGGCAGAAGCTGCGTGACGTCCACTTGCACGCCCAGCAAGTCGCGCATTGCATTCTGGTATTCGGTTCGTGTCAGCCGCCGCAGCGTGGCCGGCCGCCCTGGGTTGGGATGCCCCGCGGCCCCCTGATCCAGCGAAGTCTCCAGGTATGCCACCAGCGATTCATACGTCGCTTCATCCGGTCGCGGCAAGCCTGCCGGCGGCATATACCGGGCACGCAGCTTGCGCACTACCTTTTCCCAGACCTCTGGGTTTTGACCCGCGCTCTCGACGCTGGCCCCGTCCAGGGAGAGCCCTCCGGTTTTCAGCTTGTCGTTGTGGCAGCCCGCGCAATATTGGTTGATGAGGGCGCGTGGTGGTTGTTGGCCTGGAAGGGCGGTAATGCCCCCCGCGATCAACACGGCAATCAGCTTCGGCATGAGCACCCCCCTCAAGTCACTGAAGTGACGGTGCTAAAGTGTCCGGAGTATACCCAACCCCCATACCGAAGTCAATGCAGCTGCGCGCTCTTTGGTGGGATAAGACTCTGGCCCCGGGCGAGCGCCGCTCGCCCGGGTCGCGGCCTCGTTACTGCGCCTTCATCACGTAGTTCACATAGCAAAGACTGTTGGCGTCAAGTTCCCGTTGAATGAGGTAACTTCGGCTGCTCACCGACTGCCCCGGCAGCGTCATGTTGGAGTACGCGCCGTTCGCCAGCGTGAGGTTCTGGCCAAACGTCCACGCGCACTTGTCCGCATCCTCGGCCCCGCTGGCGTCGTACCACGCGTTCAGGTTGGGATCCGTGTTGGTCTCTTCGAGCTCATGCGCGATCACAGACACCATTCCGTCCACCCCGGCGTTGCCGTTTGGGCTCACCGTCTGAATCGAGCAGGCGTTCAAGCACCGGTTCGGGTTGCCCACAAACGCGTATTTGATGTTCGTCCCCCCCAACGTCCCGTAGGTGTGCCACCCGCAGTATCGGCTGCAGAATCCCGAATTCTCCGACACGTCAGAAGAGCTCAGCACAAAATAGATGCCGTTTCCGTCCTTCGGCAGTTTGCCGCTGTTGATGGCATTGCTCACAACCGCCGCCACTCCGCGATCGCTTAACCTGGATCCTTGCGAGTAGTGATCACTGGTGCTGCCCGCCACCGAGAACGTTCCCGAAACGCCGGCGTAGGACGCGTTCGTCACGAAATATGGTGACCCGCTGAGCCCAAATAGAAAATCGTTGACAATCTGCTGGCCCGCCGCCGTATCGCTGCCGTTGTTTTGATTCCAGTTCCCATACCAGATCAGGTAAACCGACGGTGCCGCCATCACTGGCCCGCCATGATTCGTGATCGCCGGCGTGATTGTGCCGGTCGACCCGGCCGGCGGCGCCACCGCCTCGTTGTGTGGGTTGGTCCTGTGAATGCTCACCCGCTGACCGTCTTCGCTTTTCTCCGAATCCGCCACCGCCGTCCCGGTACACACCCCCGTCAGTAGCACCACCGCGGTTAACGTGCCTCGCCCCATCTTCATTTTTGTTTGTCCCTTTTGTGGAATATGTGAGTTTTCACTCAGATCGGCTAAGTATAAGCCATCGGAATCTGGGACAAAATGCTCAAATTCGGACAAAAGTACTGTAGGCGTTAGGCGGGGCCTGGAACGTTCACCAATTGGCAGGATCTTTGGTATCTAAAGGGATCCGGCGCTTGCAATAACCAAATACGGATCTGATCCGCACGAACCTTGAAGTCCGTCGGTAACCGTCTCCGAAATTTGATAGACTCCCCGTCCATGAGCCAGAAACTATACTCGGCAATTCCAACCATCCCCGGTAAACCATATAGGCTGGCAACTCTCCTCATGGCGTTGTTGCTGGTCGCATCGGCCCCGGCACAAGACCTGCCGGACGGCCCCGGCAAGGACCTCGTGATGAAAGTGTGCACAGTCTGTCACGAGCTCACGCGCATCACCAGTAAGAAGAGGACGAAGGAGGAGTGGAGCGACACCGTCGACAAAATGGCCATGCGCGGCGCCATGGCTACCGATGAAGAGTTCGAAATGATTGTCGCCTACCTGGCCAAGAACTTTGGCAAAGGGCCGTCTTTGCAGAGAAAGACGGATCGATCCATTAGAATGAACGATCGCTAGCCATTATCCTCGGCAGCCTGAGGGCCGTAGATCTTCGTCGCCGCGTCCGGTACACGGTGGCAATCTCCGCCCCGCGCAGAGGCGCGCCGGTTTACAGTTGCAATCCAAACCCGCCACACGTAAGGAATCACCGCCGTCGCATGCGCTACATTGAACGCCACGGCCTCTTCGTATGGGATACACCTTTGGCGACAATCAGGAGGCCAGCCGACGACTACGCCGGCTGGCAGAAGTCTACGAGCCGGAAACTCGCGATCTGCTCCACGCCGTGCGGTCCGAGTGTAGGGGCCGGCGCTTTGAACTGGCACTAGACCTCGGCTGTGGTCCGGGCTGGTCCACGTGCTTGATAGAAGCCGCCTTGAAACCAAAACGCACCGTTGGTCTGGAGGCATCCGAGGCTTATGTCGCCGAGGCTCGCCGAAATCAGCCTCAGCTTGAATTTATTCGGCACGATGTCCTCACGACGCCGTTCCCGGTTGACAACGCAGATTTCATCTTCTGCCGATTCCTGTTAACCCACCTTCCGTCGCCGCGCGCTGCCCTAAAATCTTGGGCTCACGCTGCACGGTTGGGAGCCTTAATCGCGATTCATGAAACAGAAGCTCTGCACTCGACGAACCCGGCTCTTTCCCGCTATTACGAGATGTTGGCTCAGATGCAGAAACACTACGGGCAGGAGTTAAATGTGGGGGCTTTGATGATTGATGCCTTCAGAGACACCGGCTGGAGCCTGGTTCGCAGCGAAAGTGTGGTACTCGAGAAACCTGTGCGCGACATGGCGGAGCTTCATGTCGCCAATCTTCGCACATGGAGGCACAATGATTTCGCGGTTCAGGCATTTGACGGATTTGAAATCGATCAACTCGAAAGTCAATTGGGCTCGATTGCATCCGGGGGTGCGGAAGCAGGTGTGGTCTACAACACTGCCAGGCGCATCATCGCCCGGCGGAACTGACTATCCGCCCCGCACCCTTCGCGCCTTTCCTCCGATTGACTCCGGCAAACCTGCCATGTACCCTCGAAATGACCAATGCGCGTCGGGAGGGAATTATGCAGTTCAGACTTTGCGCCATGATGGCTGTCGCGGTGGCCGCGGGAAGTGCCGCTGAGATTTCCGGCACGGTCACCTTCAACAAAGACGTCCTTCCGATCTTGCAGAAGAACTGTCAGGGATGCCACCGGCCCGGCAATATCGCGCCCATGTCCTTCCTGACCTATGAGAGCGCTCGGCCCTGGGCCAAGGCCATGAAAGCCGCGGTGATTACCCGCAAGATGCCGCCTTGGTTCGCCGATTCCAAGTACAGCCATTTCGCGAACGACCCTTCGCTCACACCCGGCGATATCAGCATCATCTCGAAATGGGCGGACAATGGAGCGCCGAAGGGCGATGACAAAGACGCCCCGCCTCCCCTGCAATGGGCCGAAACCGGCTGGATCGCCAAGCCCGACGTCATCCTCGAGGGCATGCCGTACACCGTCGCCGCTACTCCCAAGCGAAACGTGATCGAGTGGATGACGCTCGTTACTCCCTCGGGGTTCACTAAGGACACCTGGGTCACTTCGGTCGAGATCAAGCCCAGCGAGCTGGCGGTCACCCACCACATCTGCATCTCATTTGTCCCGCACCGTCCCAACGTCACATACAATACGTTGCTCTGGGTGGATAAGCAGCGCGACGATTTGGGTGTCGAAGTGGCTCCCTCCGAACGCAAGTTCGTGCTCCCAACCGAGGATGGACGCGGCCGCGAGGTGGCCGCGAGGCCCTCCGGCGTCAGCCGGAACAGCGGCGCCGAGATCGGAATTGGCCTCACCTGTTATGTGCCCGGGCGCGCTCTCTCCGATTTCCGGCCGCTGAAGGCAGGCCTCCTGATTCCCGCCGGCTACGATGTGAGCTGGAACATTCACTACACACCCAACGGCGCTGAACTCACCGACCGGCCGGAAGTCGGATTGACCATCTCCAACCAGCCGCCCGAGCGCCTGTTAATCGAAAGCAATGGGGGAACAGACCCGGCCCGATTCGCCATCCCGCCCAATGAGGCGAATTACGCTCCCGCGCCGGCTGAAGTCACCTTCCTCCAGGACGTCGATCTGGTGTGGATGTCGCCCCATATGCACCTGCGTGGCAAGGACATGCAATACACGCTGGTTTACCCCGACGGCAGGGAGCAGGTTGTGCTCAACGTGCCGCGCTACGACTTCAACTGGCAGCTTGGCTATCAGCTCGCCGAACCGCTGAAGGTTCCCAAAGGCGCCCGGCTCGTCATCTCCGGCCACTATGACAACTCGCCCAACAACAAGTTCAACCCCGATCCGTCGCGAACCGTGTACCAGGGCAACATGACCTGGGAAGAAATGTTCACGCCCTTCTTTGCAGTCGTCGTCGACCAGGGGACCGACGCGTCCAAAGTTCTCCGCGCCCCCTTCGGCACCGCCGCCGGCGGCGCTTGAGCTGCGCGAAAAGACATGCAGACAAGCGTTCGCAGCTTCCTGTACCTGAGTATTCTTCTATCGGTTTTCGCTTCGAATCCAGCGCGTGCGCAGAATGGGGCCGGCGCCGGTGTCCCGGTTGTCTCCGCGAGTCTGGCCGCCAACAAACCCGTCTTTGCCGGAGCCTGCAAAGCCTGTCCCTGGGGAATTCTCGCCAAAGTGACAGCCGACGCTCTCCGGTTTTATGGATACGAGACCACCATCTGCTGGGTATGTTGGTCCAGCTTCGGCCCGCGGGAAATGGCCGACAAAACGAAGCCCGTTATGCCTCCCGATGCGGAGCTCACCATCCCCGAATATATCGAACCCCCTCCGGACGCCGTGCCCGACATCAGCGCCACCAGTGAATCCAACCTCATCGATGCCTGGAATGGCATCGGTCCTTACGCCAGAGACCACAAGCAACGGCATAACTACCGCGTCATCGCTGTGATCCGTACATCGACCTATATGCTCGCGGCGGCGAGCAGGAAATCCGGTATTACCAGCCTGCGGCAGATTAAAGACCGGACCCAGCCGACCTGGATCGTCGGAGGCAATGACATTATCTTCAACTACTACGGCATCAAACCAGACGACCTGAAGGCCAAAGGCGGTGGCATTATGCCTCCCGCGGGCCTCGGACCCAACCGGGTCTCGCGGGAGAAGCGCGCATCCGGCGACGTGTTCATCGGAACCGGCCTTCTGGCGAATACACCCGAGCAGCGGTCCTGGTATGAAGCCAGCCAGTTAAATGATTTGGTCTTTCTCGATATGGAAGAACCCCTGCTCGCGCGATTGGCCCAGGAGCCCGGTTACGAGCGCGCCACGCTGCCCTTGGCGATTTTGCGCGGCCTGGACCGGCCGATCCCCACGGTGATGCGCCCGAATCATTTCATTTACGTTCGCGACGACGCGCCCGATAGCTTTGCTTATGCGGTGGCGAAGGCCCTGGACCAACATCGCCAGTTATTCCAGGTCCAACTCGAGCCTTGGTATTACGATCCGGAAACCGTTGCCATAAGCAAAGTGATTCCCCTCCATCCCGGAGCGTTGAAGTATTATCGGGAGCGCGGCTTTGTGAAATAACAGGTTTCGTAGATTTTCTCATCTGCTTCATAACTCGCCACTTACGCCGAAAATCGGCACCCCCGAACCCGTCTCGTTTGGGCCGGCGCGCGATAATGGAATCGTGAGGAGCTTGCCTTCAACCGGATCCATCGCGGGGACAGAACCAAAGAGGACACAACGACTCCCCTTGGTACCAAGCGGAGCTTGGAGAGTAACTGCTTTGGTTGCAACAAAAGTCTCTGGAATTCCGCAACGATCGTTTCCCAACGCAGGCTTTTGAGCCAGGACGGTATCATATTAAACGTATGCGGGTGCTCTGGTGTGCCGTTCTCGCGGCCGCCACTCTGTTTGCCCAGCCCTTTGCCGGTTCGCAGGCCCTCGATGCCGCCATCAACCTCGCCATCGAGCAAGGCCGCCTTCCCGGCGCTGTCCTCGTTGTTGGCCATGACGGCCAAATCGTCTACCGGAAAGCTTACGGCAAGCGCGCATTGATCCCCACGCCCGAAGCGATGACCGCGGATACGATCTTTGATATCGCGTCGTTGACCAAAGTGGTCGCCACCACCTCGTCGTTGATGAAGCTGTTCGAACAGGGCAAGTTCCGCCTCAATGACAAGATCACCGACTACATTCCCGAATTTCAGGACGGCCACAGCGACATCACGATCCGCAACCTGTTCACGCATTTCTCCGGCCTCGCGCCCGACGTCCCCCTCGACAAACCGTGGACCGGCTACCAGACCGGCATTCGTTTGGCCGCCACGACCAAACCGCAGGGACCGCCGCTTGTCCGCTTCGTCTACAGCGACATCAATTTCATCCTGCTGGGCGAATTGGTCCACCGGCTAACCGGCCAGACGCTCTCCGACTACGCGCGCCAGAACATTTTCCTGCCGCTCGGCATGAGGGAGACGCAGTTTCAGCCGCCCGCCGCGCTCGTGCCGCGCATCGCACCCACCGAGCGCCTGAACGGCGCCGCTCCCCTCCGCGGCGTTGTGCATGACCCGACCGCGCGCAACATGGGCGGTGTCGCCGGCCACGCCGGCGTCTTCTCCACGGCCGATGATCTGGCCCGGTTCGCCCAGATGATGCTGAATGGCGGCGAACTCGACGGCGTCCGCATTGCCGGCCCGCTGACCATCAAGAAATTCACTGAACCACAGACTCCGCCCGACCAACCGATCCTCCGTGGCCTCGGATGGGACATCGACTCGCCCTACTCCGGAAACCGCGGCGAACTGTTTCCAATTGGCTCCTATGGCCACACCGGGTTCACCGGCACGTCGCTCTGGATCGATCCATCAACCCAGTCCTACGTGATCCTGCTCGCCAACAGCGTGCATCCGACGGCGCGTCCGGCGATCACGCCGCTGCGGTCGAAAGTCGCCACCATCTCCGCTGCCGCCCTTGGAGTGACCGCGCAGAACGTGACCCTCACCGGCTACAACGAAATCGGCGTCCATCGCGAAGTGACCCGCGCCGGCGCCACGCGCACCGGCCTCGACGTGCTCGAAGATGAAAACTTCGCGCCCCTCCAGGGCAAGCGGATCGGTCTGATTACCAATCAGACCGGTGTCGATCGTCAGGGCCGGCGCAATCTGGATGTCATGCGGCAGGCCGGCATTACGGTCGCCGCGTTGTTCTCCCCCGAGCATGGCATCGCCGGAACCGAAGACCGTGAAGGCATCGGCGATAGCACCGACCGCGCCACCGGTATCAGAGTCTTCAGCCTCTATACCGGCGCCAACCGGCCGACTCCCCAGATGCTGCGCGGGCTGGACGCCGTGGTCTTTGATATCCAGGACGCTGGAGTGCGCTTCTATACCTACGAAACCACCATGGCTTATGCGATGGAAGAGTGTGCGAAGGCGCATGTGCCATTTTATGTGTTGGACAGGCCTAACCCGATCACCGGTACGCGCGTCGAAGGCCCGCTGCTCGACGCCGCCAACACGTCGTTCACGGGCTATTTTCCCGGCCTGCCGGTCCGGCATGGCATGACCATGGGCGAGCTGGCCAAGCTGTTCAACGCGGAGCACAAAATCGGCGCCGATCTCACCGTCATCTCCATGCGCGACTGGCATCGCGGCGACTGGTTCGACGCCACGGGTCTCGGCTGGATTAACCCCTCTCCGAACTTGCGCAGCCTGAACGCCGAGACGCTGTATCCAGGGCTGGCGATGCTGGAATACTCGAAGCCCTACTCGGTCGGCCGCGGTACCGACGCTCCGTTCGAGCAGATTGCCGCTCCCTTCATTAACGGATGGGAGCTCGCCGCTTTTCTAAACCAGCGCGAGATCCCCGGCGTTCGCGTTTATCCCGCGCCCGTCGGTGCCGACCAGGGTATTCGTTTTGTCATCCTCAACCGGGACGTATTCGACTCCACGCGCCTGGGCCTCGAAGTTGCCAGCGCGCTTCACACCCTGTACCCGGGCAAGATTGACTTGACTCTCAATCGGAAGTTGATTGGCAGCGACGACGCAATCCGCCGCCTGAACGCCGGCGAAGACCCGCGCGCGATCCAGCAGTCCTTCCAGGACCAGCTCGGCGACTTCCTCAAAAAACGCGAAGCCTATCTGCTCTACAAGTAGCGTCAGGCCTTTAGCGTGATAGCCTGTGAAAACACCTATGGCAAAACTCCGCCTGACGATGGCCTGCTGGAACTACGACCGCACGCGCGCCTTGCTGGAAGACCGTATTCCCATCGACGGCATCGAACTCAATTATCTGAACCTGCCCGTGGAAGAAACGTTCTTCCGGATGCTGCGGCAGCGCGAGTTCGATGTGGCGGAAATGTCCCTTTCCTCTTACACGCTTTCTCTGTTTCGCGAGAACCCCCCGTTTGTCGCCATCCCGGTTTTCCCTTCGCGCTTCTTCCGCCATTCGTGCATCTACATCCACGCCGGCAGCGGAATTCGCGAACCCAAGGATCTCATTGGCAAGCGTATCGGAAATCCCGAATATCAAATGACCGCCCCCGTCTGGATTCGCGGAATTCTCAGCGACGAGTACGGCGTGCCGGTGACGGGCGCGACCTATCTCAGCGGCGGCGAAGAGGAGCCGGGGCGGCCCGAGAAGCTGGCTCTCTCGCTACCCCCGCAATTTCGCCTCGAAGCAATTCCTTCCTCAAAAACGCTTTCGCAGATGATCGAATCCGGCGAGATCGACGCTCTCTATACCGCGCGGGCGCCCTCCACCTTCACCAGCGGCTCGGGCAAAGTCCAGCGGCTGTTCCCTGACTACGCATCGGTCGAGCGCGCCTATTACCTCAAGACCAGGATCTTTCCAATCATGCACACGGTGGTGATCCGGCGCGAGGTCTACGAGCAGCAACGCTGGGTGGCGCAGTCACTCTATAAAGCGCTGTTCACGGCGCAGAAAGAGGTCTACGAAGATCTGCACGAGACAGCCGCGTTGAAGTTCATGCTGCCTTGGCTGCTTCCGCACGTCGAAGAGACCGAAAACCTGATGGGCCGGAATTTCTGGCCCTACGGCCTCGATCAGAACGAGCAGACTCTCAGCACCTTTCTCCGCTATTCCTTCGAGCAGGGCCTCTCCAAGCGCCAGTTGACTCCCAAAGAGCTATTCGCGCCAGAATCGCTCGAATCCTTCAAAATCTGATGACGCCGCAGCAGCGATGGTGGATGCTCGAGCGCGGCGACATCGATACCACCGTCGCGCACCTCGGCTTCAACCTGGCCCAAACTGTCATCCCTGTGTTCCTGCTGATCCCGGTAGGAGTCCCGGCCGCCTTCAGCGTCGTCCACCTCTTGCCGGGTTATGCATTGGGTTTCCTGGTGGGCTCGTTGGGAATGGTGCGGCTGGCCCTCAACCTGGCGCGGCGCGAGGGCCGGACCGACGTCACCGCGCACGTCTACGGCAATAATGTGCCCGCCATCATCTCCTACACGCTCTCCGTCATGCTGCCGGTCTATCTGGAGAGTCACAGCGCCGAGCAAGCCTGGGCCGTTGGGGCCGCGGCCGTGGCGTGGACCGGCCTGATCAAACTCGCCGCCGCGCCATTCGCCAGAACCTTCCGCCGGTTCATTCCCTCCCCTGCCGCTATGACTGTATTCGGCGCCGCCATGTACAGTTACCTGGCGCTGGTGCTGTTGCAGCGCGTCTTCGATCAGCCTCTGGTCGGCTTGGCGGCGCTCGCAATCGTGATGACCAGCGTTCTGGGTAACATTCCCATCACGCGATGGCGGGTGCCGCCGTTCCTCGTGGCCTGGACCGTGCCGCTTCTGGCCGGCATCGCCGTCGGATACGTGCGACCCGTCTGGCAGGGTCTCTCCCCGTTGTGGCCTTTCGCGCTCCCGCAGCACCAGCTGGGAGCGATGGCGCTGGCTGTGCCGTATCTCTCGGTGATCGCGCCGATGGCGATTTACCACGTGTTGCAAGATATTGCTTCCGTGGCCGGCGCCAGTGCTGCGGGAGACGATTACGACGCCCGCGCGGTGCTCGCCGTCGACGGGCTCGGCACCCTCGTTTGCGGTCTCGCCGGCAGCGTCATCGCCCCCGTAGTCTACGCCATGCTGCCGCCCTACAAAGCGATGGGCGCCCGCATCGGTTTTTCATTCTGGACCCCGATCCTGTACCTGGCCATCACCGTCAGTGGTTTGACCATCTTCATCGCGCAACTGTTTCCCTGGCCGATTCTCGCCGCCATGATCGCCTACGTTTCTATCGGCGTGGGCATGGCTACGTTGCGCCGCGTCGAACCCAAATACCTCAGCGTGGTTTTGCTAGGTTTCGTCTTACCGGCCGGAGCGGTGGTCGCGGCGGCCATAAACTCCGCATTGCCGGCGCTGCAGCTTTCCGCAGCCAACGCGGCCGTCCAAACTGCCTTGAACCGCTCCATTTACTGGTCGTCGATCCAGGGCCTGGGGAACGGCTTTCTCTTCCTCGTGCTGGTAGTCGCCGCTGTCGTCACCGAGACTCTCGATCGCCGCTTCGGCCGCGCGGCCGTGTGGTGTTTGCTCGCCGCTGCCTTCTCCTGGTTCGGCCTCATGCATTCGGCTCTGATGCGCTGGGCGGCTCAACCCACATACGCCGCCGGATGGCTGGCAGCCGCCGCAATCGTATATTCCGCCCGCTGGTGGCGTGGCGATGCGTGAACGGCCCTGCGGTGTCACCTTGTTAGAATACGTCCATGGCGCATAACCCCAGCGACGCCAACAACGCCAAGCCGGCTGCGTCGTTCGAGTCCTGTCTCGAGGAACTCGAGCAGGTGGTGAAGCAGCTCGAGGCCGGCGATTTGCCGCTGGAAAAGTCTCTGGAACTTTTCGAGCGCGGCGTGAGTCTCAGCGACTCCTGCCGTAAACAGCTGGAAGAAGCGGAGACTCGCGTCGAGATCCTCATCCGCAAGGAAGGCAAAATCCAGCCGGAGCCGTTCCGCCCGGATAGCTCCAACAAATGATCAATCTGCGCCAATACCAGGAAATGGTCGATGCCGAACTCGACCGGCTGGTGCCGCCGGAAACGACGCCGCCCGAAACCATCCATCGCGCCATGCGGTACAGCCTGTTCGCCGGCGGAAAACGCATCCGCCCGATTCTGTGCCTGGAAGCCGCGCACGCAGCGGGTGGCGCGCCCCATTGCGTGGTGGCGGCCGCGTGCTCGCTCGAGCTGATTCACACCTATTCGCTGATTCATGACGACCTGCCAGCGCTGGATGACGACGACTACCGGCGCGGGAAACTCACCAGCCACAAAGTCTTTGGCGAAGCCATGGCGATCCTGACCGGCGACGCCCTGCTCACGCGGGCGTTCCAGGTGCTGGGCGAGTTGGATCTTGCACCCGATCGCAAGACGCGGCTCGTCGCCGAACTCGCCGCGGCCGCGGGCACCGTGGGCGGCATGATCGGCGGACAGGTCGCCGATCTCGAAGGAGAGGGCAAGCCGCCCGCAGCCGCGCTGCTCGAAACCATCCACCGCGCCAAAACAGGCGCGCTGTTGCGAGCCAGCCTCCGTCTCGGCGCCCTCTGTGCGGCTGCCACCGAGCCGCAGTACGAGGCGCTCTCCTGCTACGGGGAGCACATCGGCCTGGCATTCCAGATCGTGGATGACATCCTCGACGTCGAAGAGTCTTCCGCTGCGTTGGGAAAGACCGCCGGAAAGGATGCGCAGCAGCAGAAGATCACGTTCCCCGCGGTCTACGGTCTCGAAGCCTCGCGCCGCATGGCCGAAGAGGAGTGCGCCCGCGCCCACCAGGTTCTGCAGCCGTTCGAGGAGCGCGCTGCGGGGCTCCATGAACTCGCCGATCTCATCGTCCGACGTAAATCATGAAGACGCGGCTCGACCGCCTGCTGGTGGACCGCGGCCTGGTGGAATCCCGGGAGAAGGCACAAGCGCTCATCATGGCCGGTGAGGTGCTTCTCAATGGCCAGAAGGCCGCCAAGCCCGGACAGGCCGTCGGCGCGGATGCGAACGTCGAAGTGCTGGCCCGTCCACCCTATGTCAGCCGCGGCGGCTTCAAATTGGCGGCCGCTCTGCGCCATTTCGCCATCGATGCGACGGGGCAAGTCTGCCTTGATATCGGCTCTTCCACGGGCGGATTCACCGATGCGCTCCTGCAAGCCGGCGCGGCGCGCGTTCACGCCGTCGATGTTGGCGCCGGACAGCTCGCCTGGGCGCTGCGTACGGATCCGCGGGTGGTGCTGCATGAAGGCCTCAACGCGCGCGAACTAAACTACGCCGAGATCGGCGAGTTCGTATCGCTCATCACGTGCGATGTCAGTTTCATCTCGGTCACGCTGATCCTTCCCGCGGCCGTGCCGCTCCTCCAGCCTGCCGGCCGAATGGTTATACTGATCAAGCCGCAATTCGAGGTCGGCAAAGGGCAGGTTGGAAAAGGCGGGATCGTTCGGGAACCGGCTCTGCATCACGCCGCCTGCGAGCGCGTCGAACACGCGGCGCGCCAGCTCGGATTCGAGACCAGCGTCACGGAAAGCCCCATTCTGGGAGCCGAAGGGAACAAAGAATTCCTGCTCTATGCCCACCATTAAAACCATCGGCATCATCTCGAAGCCGGGCGCGCCCGCCGCGGTTAAGCTCGTGCCCGATCTGGTTGCGTGGCTGCGGCAGCGCGGAATCGAAGTCCGTTGTGACGAAGAGACTGCCGCATACTACAACGGGGTCGAGGGCATCATGCGCGATGTGGTGCCCGAAGGCTGCGACCTGGTGATTGTGCTCGGGGGCGACGGAACTCTTCTCAGCGCGGCCCGGGCCATCGGCAAACGCGAGACTCCCCTGTTCCCGGTGAACCTGGGCGGCCTCGGCTTTCTGACCGCCATTACGATCGACGAAGTTTTTCTGGAACTCGAACGCGCTTTCTGCGGCGAGCACCGCATCGCCAAAAGAAAGCTGCTGAACACCGAGCTGGTGCGCGGCGATAAAGTCGTTGTCGCCTACGACGCACTCAACGATGCCGTCTTGACCAAGGCTTCGATCGCCCGAATGATCGATCTGCAGTCCTACGTCGATGATCAATTCGTCGCCAACTACAAAGCCGATGGGTTGATCATCTGCACGCCCACCGGATCAACAGCCTACTCGCTCGCCGCCGGCGGACCAATCATTTTTCCATCGGTCCCCACGATCTGCATGACCCCCATCTGCCCGCACATGCTCACCAACCGGCCGGTGCTTGTCCCGGAAACCAGCGTGATCCGGATCATCTCGGGCGGACCCGATGAAAGCGTCTATCTCACCATCGACGGCCAGACCGGCAATCCGGTTCAGGAGGGCGACACGATCATCTGCCGCAGTTCGCAGTTTTCGCTGAACCTGGTGCGCCCGCCGCGGATGATGTTCTTCGACGTGCTCCGCCAAAAGCTCAAATGGGGCGAGCGGTGAAGCGCGTCTCGCTCACGACCTGGACTTTCCTCGGACTCGTCGCCGGCATCCTGATAGGAATCCTGGCGCCCGGATTCGCCACAAAGCTGGGCCCCATCGCCACCGTCTTCCTCCGCCTGATTCGCACGATCATCACCCCGCTGATTTTCGGCACGCTGGTCGCGGGAATCGCGGGCAGCGGCGACCTGAAGCGGATGGGCCGCATCGCGCTCAAGGCCATTATCTATTTCGAGGTGGTCACAACCATCGCGCTGTTCCTAGGCTTGGGCGTCGTCAACGTGGTGCGGCCCGGCGACGGAGTCCCGGTGGCTCGGGCAACTCCAACCACCGCAGCGCCGCTGCAAACCGCAATGACCGTGGAAAGCGTACTTGAACACATTTTCCCGTCGAGCATTGTCGATGCGATGGCGCGAAATGACGTGCTGCAGATTGTTGTTTTCTCGTTCCTGTTTGGCGCTGCGTGCGCGGCCCTGGGCGCCAAAGCGGCCCCAGTGATTTCCTTCGCAACATCTTTGGCGGAGGTCATGTTCCGCTATACAAAATACGTTATGTATCTGGCGCCATTTGGAGTCGGCGCAGCCATCGCCGTCACGGTTGGCTCCGGAGGCGCCGGCGTCTTGCTCGGCTTGGGGAAGCTCGTACTTACTATGTACTTCGCGATGGCGCTCTTCATCGTGATGGTGCTGGGTGCAGTCATCGCGCTTTTCCGCATCCCGCTGGCGGCCTTCTATCGTGCTGTGCGCGAACCGTTCCTCATTGCGTTCTCCACCTCCAGCAGCGAAGCCGCCCTGCCGTTGGCCTTGGAGAATATGGAGCGATTCGGCGTACCGAAGCACATTGTCGGTTTTGTTCTGCCGACCGGGTACAGCTTTAATATGGATGGGTCGACACTCTACCTATCGATTGCCGCGTTATTCGTAGCCCAGGCATCGGGCCTGCATGTCTCGATCGGCGATCAGTTGTTCATGATGCTGACGCTGATGCTGACGAGTAAAGGCGTAGCGGGCGTCCCGCGCGCCGCGTTCGTCATCCTTTCCGGAGCCTTGACGACGTTTCACATGCCGCTGGAAGCAGTGGCGGTGCTGCTGGGGGTCGACGCCATTTTAGATATGGGCCGGACGTCCATCAACGTTCTGGGCAATTGCCTGGCCGGCGCCGTGGTGGCGCGTTGGGAAGGCGTCCGCTTCGCCGGCGCGCCGAATCCGCAAGTCTAGTCCAGCCCACGTACTTTCATGCCTATCGATAGAACCCCATAAGCGGGTATGGTTCTACCCAGTTAACGGTCGCGCCTGGAGCTCTTTTTGAACATCCAATAGAACGTCGTTCCAAAAACCAGTACTGCGCCGATGAGAAACGGCCAACCGGGACCGGCAATCACACCGACGCCCGTGTCCGGTGGTGTGTAGAACCGCAAGGCCAGAATACTCAAAAAGACGTACGCGAACAGCGCCAACGTCCCGGCGAGTATGCTCTTGACAAAAACCATGCGCCGCTATTTTATGTGATTTCGCGGAGTCGAGAACGATAGGTGGGGTTTGAAGAAACCGGCCGCCAGAGCAGCCGCCCATCTCACGACGCCTAACGTTTTACCGGCGTCCTCTCGCCTTCGGCGGCATGGGCGGCAACCCGGCTGTGTTTGCGGCCGTAAGTGAAGTACACGACAAGGCCAATAATCAACCAGCCAATGAGGCGGGCCCAGTTGATCCAGCCGAGCTTGTACATCATGTAGCCGTTCGTCACCACGCCTAAAACAGGCAGAACCGGGACCCACGGGGTGCGGAACGGCCGCG
>CAYTJD010000085.1:0-71467 GCA_964438005.1 uncultured Solibacteraceae bacterium
GGAGCGGCCGTGATCTTCGACCGAAACGGAAGCGTGGGCGCGCAGATTGCTGGCCTACCAACGTATTCGTGGAAGGGAGCCTATCAAGTTGGTTCCGTTGAGTCGGTGCTACCTGTGTTCGACTTAGGGTTTTTGGCTCAAACATATGCTGCGGTTCCCAAAGGAAATCTTACTGGCAACGGCTTTTCTCTGGTTCATCACACGTTCGGCTTGGTTTTCTGTGGCCCGGAGGGAGATGGCGCCTGTAAATCAAGCTATCCCGTTAACACCACCCCCACCTCCTTTTCCTATCTGCCGGTCGCCAGTCTCAACGACCAGACGTACAACGCACAGCCCCCTACGGGGCCGGTCGATTTCAGTGGCGCTCATCCGGATTGGGTGCAGACGATCAGGACAAAGGCGAATGATGCTTACAAGGCGGCGTTTGCCAGCCTCCCGGCAATCGTGAGTCAAGGATGGAAGGCTAACCCCATTTCGGCCGCGCAAGGCTTTGAACATACCGTCTATGTAACCGGTAAGTGGTATACGGGCGGCGATTTTGGCATGAAGGGTGAGGTTATCGGAGAGACAGCTGGGGTTTGTAAGTGCAACAATAACGGAGTCTACATGGGCATATGTGCAACCAGCAATTTGTATTACCTGGGCCTGATGGGCTACGCACAGCAAGCTTTGCAATTCCTTCCTCCAGGAGGAAGCGGGCCCCTGAGTCCCACGTATCCGCCCTTGAACGCGACGACGACAGCGCAGTTCATTCAGGTGATGAACGCTATCGGAACCGGTATCGGAAACCAAGCGGCGCACGAGACCGGCCACCAGCTCAACCTGCCGCAAATGGATTGCTCGAATGGCATCAATCTGGCGTGTACAGAAGATTTTGTCTATCAAAACGGAAACGGCAGCGGCGGGGCCAACGACTGGTTTTACGGAGATGTCCCGGGAGAAAAGATTCATTGGTCCTCTGATGCGCAGTGTAAGATCTATAAATTCCTGGGCATGAAGAACACTAGCTGCCCTAATTAGGAACGGACATCGCCGGGGTAGCATGACGGATCGCCACGAGGTTGTTTGGGGATGAAGGAACAGCCATCGCACGCACGGTATCTCCGCTGGTTGTACGAGCTATTGCTCTCAATCTACTTCGTACTGATGTTCGTGGGGACTGATAGCTTTGGCAATTTTGTCGGGCGGGTGTCGAGGCTCCTGAATCACGGGGTGAATACGAGCGACTACTCGTTCGGCGCGCAGTATCTTTCGTGGTTCCTCCTGGCTGCGTTCATCTTTGTCGTCCTGCGGATCCTGGGCCAAATTCGGGCTTTGAAGGCGGCCCTTTGCCAGTTAGTTGGGAGCGCGGTTTTCGTGGTTCCCATTGTCGGCAGGATGCCGATCTGGGCGGCCATACCCGATTGGTTGAGATGGGTGGGAGGCGCAGTTGCGGCCGGGGCCGCCCTTCTTTACGCCAATCGAACACGGCCAACGACCGGGGCGCTCCTGGCAGCCGCTGCCCTGTTCCATTTCGCGCCTTTGGCGTTCGTTTTCTTTCGTGATGTTGGATTGGGCGGATTGGAATCGGTTGCGGAATCGCCGATCCTCCCGCTCGTCGGCAGCATGGTTTGGGCCATCTATGTTTGGCTTAGACGATGACTGGGCCGCTCTCGGCGGCACCCTGGACGGCGGGCCGATGCGAAAGTCTGGTTGCCTTCGACGCCAGCGGCAACGTGCGCCGGAGCGTGCCGGGGTACACCCCGCAGATCGCGACTCAAGATGGCAGCATCATCGCTGCATCGCAGAATAGTGCGCTGGCGGGGACTTTCGATCTGAATGGAAATGCGGTGGGGCAAACAGCGGGGTTACCGAATCAGTCTTGGTTAGGAACCGTAACGCGCGAAGGTTTCGACGGTTCGGTGGCTTCGGTTGTCTCAAGACCGGTGTTTGAAGATGGGTCGACCTATTGGCCAGTACTGGGAGGCAATCCATCCGCAAACGGGACCGCGATTGTACAATGCCCTTGCCTCCTGCAATCGGCTGGGGGTGGTGGTGACAGTGCATCAGTTGTTTCGGTGGGAGGTCTCACTCCTCTAATCGCGGGCCAAACCGACTTGATTTTGGCCGGCGATCCCGGGTTAAACCTCGGCCCGGGCCACAACTGGAATGTCGGTCAGCTCTTCAACTACGCTGCCCAAACGAGGGCTTCAAGCTTCATCCAATCTGGAGACACAGTCATATCTAAGAGGATTTCGACGGTCTCCGATTTCAACTCAGCCCTCACGACGAACGGACTTATCAGCGGCCAAGTGGTCTTCTTCGGGCATGGTGGAATCGATCGTAACGGCAACCTAGCCTTATTTGTGGGCCAAAATCCGGGAGATATCTACAACCTCTCTGTTCTCAATGTTGGTCAGCTCTCGAATGTGAACTTAGGGCCTAGCGTCACAATTACGCTCAACGCTTGTCACTCTGGGCTTAGGCTAGGTGGCATGCCGGCCATCGCGCAATTGGTTGCAAATCAACTCAGGAGAACCGTTTTCGCTTATCCGGTAGACATGTATTTCAGTTCAGATCCAACTCCTCGCCGGTTCTCTCCGCGGATGACGACCCCGAACGCACCGCCGGTCTACATGGTTCCAAACGGAGACGGGATTCAAGCGACCCGCTTTCTTGCGCATTGAGTTTGAGAGGAAACATGGAGAAATGACGATGACTTGCCGCAGATCCTTGATTCGGGTGTTATGTCGCATCGGCATAGCATCGGCCTTGCGGAATCCTCTGGCCGTAGCTCAGGATTCATCGGCGAGGGAGATCCTAGCACGCTTTTGCGGGCTCGACTTGAAGGGAGAGCAGTTGTCTGTTGCAGGATGGCAGAGCTTAGCCGAGCTCTTCGTTGCCCCGGGTGTGCGTGGATTTGACAAAGTAATGGTTGTCAAAAATTTCGCCGTCAGCGATCCACTCCCGGCAAAAGGGGGCCAACGGGTTGGATTCAGCGTCGGGTACACGCCGCTGGGATTGATTTATCTCTCGGATGCACACTTCTCGCCGTTGCCGAAGGCCCTGGCAGTCCGAGCCGATTTCTCCGTCGTTAAGCAATTTGGTCCGAGAACGCGGGCATCATCGGTTCAGACCGAACACGGAGTGTGGCGGATTGAAGGGCCTGTGCCTCAGCCGCACGTCACCGTAGACACTGCGATCCGTTATGCAAACGAATTGCGTACGAATGCAAAAGACGCCGGCACCAGGAAGAACGCCGATGTACTGTTAACTGCTCTGAGGCGTCTGCACTGAGTCACTGGGCCACGTCTACCACAAGCTCGCGGCCCAGGGCTCTGGCGGGTCACAGATTATAGACAATGACTCCACCCCTGTGGTTAGCGTGGAAAACGTTAACCTGATTTATCAAAACTGTTATCCAAAATGAGCCGCTCGAAAATAGCTCAGGAATGCCCGGTAGGCCGACCTCTCTTTGTGATTTACCAGACGTGCGTCGCCAGCACTTGCGGATGGCCGGACGCGCCTTGTACCACCGGGATCCGCAGCACGATCTGGAGATTCTTGACGGGCCAATCGCGCGGAAGACGCGGCGCGACTTCCGAGAAGTACTCGGGATGGCTGAGGAAGTCTCCCGCGCCGGCGGTCCCGAAGTGCGTAATGCCGGCTGCCACCACCACCATGCGATCGGTCGTGCGGTCGAATACGCGCGAGACGATCGCATAGTCGGCGGGAATGTCCCAATCCGGCCAGGAGTTCAGCAGCTTCCAGTCGGTGCGCTCGGGATGGTCGCGGTCGCGAACGATTTCCAATCCCTGGAAGTCTTTGTAGAACGTGAACCGCGAGTTGCCCACCAGCCGCATCGTCCACCCGTTGTCGAAAGCTCCAATGAGAACGGAGGGCTGCTCCCGCAGGTCGGAGAACGTGGTGGCGGAACCGCTGCGAATGCGATACGGTTTTCCGCGCTTCTCAAAGACCGAGGCCAGCCCCAGCAGGCATTTCGCATCTCCGAGCGCGATGTAGCGGTCCCATTCCGGGACGAGTTGGCTCAACGGAACGGCCTCCTGGGAGGAATTCAGGTCGCGCGAAGGCGAAGCTTCGATCTGCGCCTCCACCTGCTTCTGCCGGGCGTCGGAGCGGAAACTGTACACCCGCGACTGGCCCAGACAGAATAAGACACCACCCGGCGTATCCAACATCGGGCCCCAGAACCGGTCCAGGTCCGAATGCCATGCCCCGGCAGCCAGGACAAAAACAGAGGCCACCAGCAGGGCGACCGCAGTTCCCCCTGCCACTACCAACCGCCAGGAAGGCCGGCGCTTCGGCGCCGGCGCAGCGGGATCCGCCGCGTGAAACGCGGGCACATACGATCCAGGCCGCAATTCGATACGAGGTTCGTCATGATGTACCGGATCCTGATAGTACTGAGCCAGTTTTTTCCGGATCTCTCCCGCGGTTCCGCGCACGACGGGATCGGCGTTGGTGTCGTAGTCGGGAGACCGGCCAAACACCTCCACTCCCAGCGTGCGTTCTTTCAGTAGATGAGTGTCGCCTGCCAGAGTGCGCTCGGTGATATGCCGGAGCAGGGCTTGGCACCGGTGGCTGTTCCGGAACAGAGAGCTGCTCAGGACCCGCTCTACTTGATTGTGGTTGTTTTCACCACCGTTCGACTCCGGTTTTGGCGATAACGCCACCGCGCCGGAGTTGCGGAATATCATCTCGGATCTTGTTGCACGTAGATCGCCGTACACTACGCCCATTGCCCGATCTTTCTACACTTCGGGTAAAGTGTTTTAATTTCATATATTCCAGTCTGATTCTAGGTAATACACCATATGCTACTTGGAACGCCGGAAGAGCCGGCCTACCATTCTTCGTAGTAATCACAGGTTAGCCCTAAGTAGATGTGTGCAAGACATTGCAGATCCTATTTGGTGCCCGAAGCCGGCTGGTTCGGGTGGGTGAGTCAAATGACGCTCAGGGAGAAAAGTTCTATGAGCCAGTGGTATAAAGTTTCGGTCCTGGTCGTGCTCCTGCTCGGCTTCGGCGTTGCCGCCTTCGCGCAGGAAGCCACCATCGTGGGAACCGTCACGGACCCGACGGGGGCCACGGTCCCAAACGCAAGCATTGCGATCACAAACGTTGAAACAGGTCAGGTCCTCCCGTTTTCGAGCAATGAAGCTGGTCAATTCGTGGCGCCTGGCCTTCACATCGGACACTACACCGTGCGGACGCAAGTCGCGGGCTTTCGGCCGGTGGAGCAAAAGGACATTGTTCTGCAGGTCGGCGACCGTCTGCGTGTGGATTTCAAGCTGGAATTGGGCACCGCAGCCGAGCAGATCACGGTGGAAGCCGCGCCCATTGCCGTGCAGTCGGACACGAGCGAAGTCAGTCACATGATCAGCGGCGAGCAGGTAGCCCAGATTGCGACCAACGGCCGCAACATCTATCTGTTGTCCACCTTGCTGCCAGGCGTGACCAATGCCACAGGCGGCGATTTTCAGCTGCAACTCCCGGTGAGCGCGGACGCCAAATACAGCGTCAACGGGCTTCGCCCAGGCCATAACCTCTTTATCATCGATGGCGGCGAGGCATACGATCGCGGCGGCGAAGGCCGTCTCAGCGTGATGCCGTCGCTCGAGTCCATCGCGGAATTTCGCGCCCTCACCTCCAATTACAGCGCGGAATATGGCCTCGCCTCGGGCGGAACCACCACCTTGGTCATCAAATCCGGCGAGAAGCAGATTCACGCTTCGGCGTGGGAATTCCTCCGCAACGACTGGCTGGATGCCGGCAATTACTTCACCAACGCCGCCGCGCAACAGAAGCCGGAACTCCGGTTCAATGAATTCGGGTTCAACATCGGCGGGCCCGTCACGTTCGGCAAGCTATACAACAAGGAGCGTAACAAGACGTTCTTCTTCTATAACATGGAGTGGCGGAAGTACGTGCAGGGAACCGGCGTCATCAACCAGACGGTTCCGTTGACCGGTTGGTACGGCGGGAACATGTCCGGCGGACCCGCGATCCATGTGCCCACCGCGGCCCAGGTGTCCCCGACGATTCTCGGCAAATTTGTCGCAGCCGGGCTTGCGCCGGGGCAGGCTTTCCCAAATAACACGATCCCGGCCAGCCTGCTGGATCCCAATGCACAAGCCCTGTTGAAGGCGGGAATCTTCCCAGCCCCGACCAGCGGCACGCAATTTATCAAAGGTGTGGCCGCGCCAACCAACTTCAAGGACGAGACGGTCCGTATCGACCACCACTTCAACGACAAATTCTCGATTTTCGGACACTTGATTGCCGAGCAGATCATGCAGGGCTTCACGACCACCATGTGGAGCGGCGACAACGTGCCCACCGTCGGGAACAACTTTGGCAACCCGACCTATAGCGCCGTGGTTCGCACCATCCACACCATCAGCCCGAACCTGCTGAACGAAATCAACTTCAACTATAACGGCAACCGGCTTAATATCACGCCGACCGGGTTGTTTACGCAACCCTCCGGCTTGAACATTCCCCGGCTGTTCAGCGGTCCGAACAATCTGAACCGCATCCCGAACATCAATCTCGCCGGCTCCACCGGCACAAACTACGATGCCACCGGCTGGCCGTGGAACAACGCTGCTGATTCCTTCCTGTGGGGCGACGACCTCTCCTGGGTGAAAGGCAGCCACCAGCTCAAAATCGGCGGCAGCATCATGTTTTACAAGAAGGTTCAGGATCTGAACGTTCGGACACAGGGCTCCTACACCTTCAACGGCACTTACACCGGAAACGATTTCGCCGATTTCCTGCTTGGATTCTCCAACTCCTACGGCGAAGCGGGAGTGCAGGACGCAGGCCACTGGAACCACAAATCCTATTCGCTGTACATCCAGGACAACTGGCGTGTAAACAAGCGCCTCACGTTGAACCTGGGCCTGCGCTGGGACGGAATGCCGCATACGTATGAAGCCGAGAACCGTATGTCGAACTTCTATCCCAACCTGTACGATCCGACCAAGAGGGCCATTGTGCTTCCGGACGGCACGATCAGCCCCAACAGTCCGGGATTGATCACCAGCCCCAATCCGATCCTGAAGGGAGTCCTATTCTATGGGAACGGGATCGGCATTGCCGGCCAGAACGGCGTTTCCAACGGCTTGGTAGACAACTACTGGGCAACGTTCGGACCCCGCATTGGTTTTGCTTACGATCTCACGGGCAGCGGCAAGACCATCCTGCGCGGCGGCTTTGGCAGCATGTATGAGCGCATCCAGGGCAACGACATGTACAACGCCGGAGCGAACATTCCGTTCAGCGCCAACGTCACGTTCACCGGTGTCTCCCTCTCTAATCCGGGCACCAGTCTGCAGACCGGCCAGACGCTGGTAGCACCCATCTTACCGGCCAGCATCGTGGGCTTGAGTAAAACCAATTACAAACTCCCGGTGAGCTACCAATTCAGCCTCGGCATTCAGCATTCACTCGGCGAGAAGACGGTGTTGTCCGTCGCTTACGTCGGCAACCAGAACCGGCATCAGAGCTATCGGGACGAGACCAATCTCCCGGCCGCAAGCGCTCTGCCCGGCCTCATCAACAATACGGTTCCGTTCAACAGCGTGGTTCCGTATACGGGCCTGGGCTCCATCAATCTGTACGAGAATGCGGGCACCAGCCACTACAACTCGCTGCAAACAAGCCTCAACTCCCGGCTGCATCGGGATCTGAGCTTCCAGGCTGCCTACACGTGGTCCAGGGCCATGGACTCCTCTGTCGGCAATGGCAACGGCGGGGACCTCCAATCGCTTGCCAACCCGTATGACCGGTCATATAGTGTGGGACCGGCGTGGTTCAATCGCGATCACGTATTCACGGCCAACTTCGTCTACGATATTCCGGCGTTCCGGCATGCCCCTAGCCGGGCTTTGCGGACGGGATTCGGCGGCTGGCAGATCTCCGGCTTCATCACCGCCGAAACCGGTTTGCCCCTGCAGGTCGATTTGGGCGGACCGGCGGCCTACAACGGCCTGCCGAATTGGACCGACAACAACCAGCGCCCCGGAGGCAACCGGCCCAATGTCAACGGACCGATTACCTATCCACGCACAGTAAACCAGTGGTTCAATCCGTCCGTCTTTTCGGCGCCGGCTCTCGGACAATGGGGCAACCTGAGCCAAAACGCATTGGAAGGGCCCGGCCGCCACAACTGGAATGTATCCCTGTTCAAGAGCTTCGTCCTGAGCGAGAAGCGAGGCAGCAAGCTCGAGTTCCGGGCAGAAAGCTTCAATCTCTTCAACCATACGCAATTCCAGAATGTCAGCGGGACCATGAACAACAGCAACTTCGGGCAAGTCACCTCCGCGTTCGATCCTCGAGTCTTCCAACTCGGGATGAAGGCGTATTTCTAAATCTCACACCAGTGCACCCCGCCCGCGGACTGGAAGCCGCGGGCGGTTTTTTTTTTCATCGGGGCGGACCGGCAGCGTGCCCGGGGACATTGATCAGGGCCTCGGGTCCTTCCTGATTTGCCAGGCTCTTCACCTTCGCGAACTCCGAATCCGCCTCCTTATTCCTGCCTAAAGAGAGCCAAAGCCGGCCAAGCCGGTAATGCGCATCCGGTTTTGACGGGTCGATGCGAATCGCCTCGCGAAAATGAGCCGCGGCTTCCTCGGACTGGCTCTTGCCAGCCAGGAGGATGCCGAGGTTCAGGTGGGCGAGCCGGATATTCGGGTCGAGCTTTAAGGCACGACGCAGGTGTTCTTCTGCTGCCGTTTCGGTTCCCGAGCGCATTTCCGCGTCCGCCAGATAGGTGAGCGCCTGGGTGTGCCGCGGCTGCGCGGCCAACTCGGCCTGAAATTCCCGCCGCGCTTCCTCGTACCGCTTCTGCTTCCAGTACAGGTAACCAAGGCCGAAATGCACCTCGGGTTCGCTCGGAGACACTTTGACGGCGGCTTCGAACTCCGCCGTGGCTGGATCCTCCTGGTTTGCCGCGTCGAGCACTTCTCCCAGCAGCATGTGAACCGGCGCCGAGTCCGGATTCTGAGCCAGCAGAGATTTGAACTCTCTCTGGGCAGGCTGATATTGCCTGGACCACAGGTAGCTCTGAGCCAGTTTGAAACGCAGTTCTGTGTTGTCCGGTTGTTGCTCGGAAGCCCGTTGGAGCGCGGCAGCGGCATCGGCGAAGCGGCGGCTCCCATAGTAGGTCATCCCCAGCAGGACGCGGGCCTGGAAACTGGCTGGATCGGCCTTGACCGCCTGCTCGAAAACAGGCACAGCCTCGGTGAACCGGTTCAGCTTGAAATAGGCCAGGCCGAGATTGAGGGAGACGCCGGGCAATCCAGGGTCGAGCTGAAGCGCCGCCCGGTAGTGCGAAATTGCTTGTTCGAATTTGCCGGCGCGGGCGAACGCGAGACCAGCTTCAGCCTCCGCGGCGGCTTGCGGATTCGTAGCGGACCACAAGCACGCTACCAGCAACGGGAACACCAGGACGACCGCTTTCATAAGTGCGCCAAGGCTTGAACTCTTGAGCCGTATGGTAGCGCGATGACGCGTAGTTGGGAATCCCGTACTGGACTTCTGTCCCAGCGCCATGGTACCTGAAAAACAGACATGACCATCCGCAAGCGTATCCTGGCCGTGGCGCTGGCCGTGGTGAGCGCGCTCCTGCTGCAGAGTGCGCATCGGCCGTCGCGAGTCGATTTGTTGGGGCAGCACCGGAATCTAGGTAAAGCGTTTTACGAAAACCCGACTACTCAGAAGCAAGCCGTTGTGGAATTTCGCGAAGCCCTCGCGCTGAATTCGGGTTCGGCGCGCGACCGCCTGAATTACGGCCTGGCCTTGCTGAAGGCGGGCTCGGTCAGCGAGGGAATCGCGGAGGTCGAGGCCGTGCAGCGCCAAGATCCCTCTCTGCCGCACACCTGGTTCAATCTCGGCGTCGCTTACAAGATGCAGCAGAGAAACCCGGAGGCGATCGCCCAATTTGAAGGGCTACTGCGGCTCGCGCCGGACGAGCCGGTTTCGCACTATAACCTCGGCGTGCTCTACCGGCAGGAGGGCCAACTGGCACGCGCGGTCCAGGAGTTTGAGACTGCCGCGCGCCTGGACGCGAATTTTGCGGCCCCGCGCTTCCAGCTGTACAGCGCCTACCGGCAACTGGAGCGCGCGGCCGATGCCGAACGTGTGATCGCCGAATTTCGGGTTCTAAAGGAGAAGCAAGACAAGCCCGACGCGGAACAAGAAGACGTCAATTGGAGTCCGTACGCGGAGATCTATGACCCGTTGGAGAGCCTGGCGTCCGAAACAATGCCGCGGCCGCAGCTGCGCTTCGGCTCCCGCACCCTCTCCGGCAGCGCAGATCCACGAACCGCCGGCCTCCTGGTGCTCGATTTCGATGGCGATGGCAGGCCGGATGTGCTGGTCTGGTCTGACTCGGGAATTCAGTTGTACCGCGGGGGTGCGGCCTTGGTGGATCGGGGTCTCTCCATGCTCCGCCACGTGGTCTGGGTGGCGGCCGGCGATTATGACAACGATGGTTCGGTGGATTTATGTGTCGTCACCACTGATACCGTTCTGCTGTTTCGCAACGATCGCGCGACCGGCTTCCGGCCGCAGCCGCTTCCAGGTGCCGGAAGCGGATTTCGGCGCGCCGTGTGGATCGATTACGACCATGATCGCGACCTGGATCTGATTTTACTGGGAGCGCGTTCGATGCTGTGGCGCAACGACGGCAGCGCCGGCTGGGAAGATCGCACGCGCGATTTTCCGTTCGTTGCCGGGACGCCCGTGGATGCGGCCGTCTTGCGCTTCCTTCCCGACGACACCAAAGCCTTCGACCTCCTGGTCTCCTATGAAGGCCGTGGGAATGTTTTATATCGCGACCGGTTGAATGCGCGCTACGAGGCGACCAATGCGCCGGCGGTTCCGGTTCGGGAGTCAGGATTGACGAATGCTGGAAGGTTCGCGGTTGCCGATTTGGGAAATACGGGTAACATCGACGCCGTAGCCGACCATCGCGAAGCCGCCGGATTGCCCGATTGCGTCGCGTGGGCCGTGGCGGATTTCACCGGCGACGGTCTGGTGGACCTGGTGGGCGTGGCCCGCGACGGCAGCATCCGGTTCGCCGTGAATGAAACGCGGCGCGCCGGCTCGTGGCTGACTGTTAGCCTGCAAGGCGTCAAGAGTCTCAAGATTCCATCGGGCGCCGAAGTGGAGGTGAAAGCGGGCGCCTTCTATCAACGGAAACGATACGACAACACCGCGCTGACGTTTGGGCTGGGTGGCCGGGAAGCCGTGGACACGATCCGCATTATCTGGCCCAACGGCCTGATCCAGAACGAGGTGCGAAGGCCAGCGCGGCGTAATCTCCAAGTGAAGGAAGCGCCGCGCCTTTCCGGCTCGTGCCCCATGATCTTCACTTGGAACGGGCACGCTTTCGAATTCATTACCGACGTTCTGGGAGTGGCGCCTTTGGGCGCCAGCTCCGGCGACGGCACTTATTTTCCGGTGGACCATGACGAATATGTTTCCATTCCGGGCACGTCCCTGGCGCCGAAGCAGGGGCGTTACGAGATTCACATTACCGAGGAGCTGAACGAGGTTTCCTATCTCGACCAGGTCCGGCTGCTGGCTCTTGATCATCCCGCCGGCATCGAGATCTTTACCAACGAAAAATGGAAAGGGCCGCCGTATCCCGAGTTTCGGCTGTATGGAGTCGCGCGGCGCGTGTATCCGCAGGCCGCCCGTGACGAGCGCGGCCGCGATGTGCGGAGCGCGTTGCTGCGGCGTGACCGCGCGTATGTCGATGGCTTCTCCCGTGACGTGGCAGGAGTCGCGGAGATGCACGCGCTAGAGCTGGATTTCGGGCCGGACGCGGCGCGCGCCAACCGCGCGGTTCTGGTCCTCAACGGCTGGGTGGATTGGGCGGATGGAAGCACGTTTCTGAACGCCGCCCAGTCGGGACATCCCCTCGCGCCGCCGTCGCTACAGGTGAAAAACGTCTCCGGCCAGTGGAAGACGGTGATCGAAGACATGGGTATGCCGAGCGGGAAGACCAAGACCATCGCCGTCGATCTCACCGGCCGATTCCTTTCGGATTCGCGGGAGGTGCGCATCCTGACGAATATGTGCGTGTACTGGAACGAGATTTTTCTGGGTGAAGATGCGGCGGCTCCCGAAGCGCGCCTCACGCCGCTGGATGCCAGCTCGGCGCAACTGCATTTTCGCGGGTTTTCGCGGATTCAGGTGGATCCCGAGCGGAAACAGCCGGAATTCTTTGACTATGCCGCAGTCGCCCCCTTCTCGAACTGGAATCCAACGCCGGGATACTACACGCGTTACGGCGACGTCGGCGAACTGGTTCAGGCCGCCGATGACCGCCTGGTGGTGATGGGCTCCGGTGACGAGTTGCAGCTCTGGTATGACGCGGCCGGATTGCCGGGGGTTCCTCAGGGGTGGGTCCGGGATTTCCTGCTCCTGGTGGACGGGTGGGCCAAGGATGCCGACGCCAATACCGCGTTCTCCCAAAATGTAGAGCCGCTTCCATTTCATGGAATGAGTAGCTACCCCTACCCCGCGCGCGAGGACTTTCCGCAAGACGAGATCCACCGCCGGTACAGGCAGGCGTATAACATCCGTCCCGCTTTGCGGCTAATCAGACCTTTAAAGCCATAATGGCGCGTGAATTGCACGATTGCACCCCGTAGTCCCCGCGGACAATGTCGTGTCGACGCGTAAACTGCGGATAAATCGGGTGGCTTTCGTCACCATCGGGCTTGGAAGCGTAATCCTCAGTGCGGCATTTAGCGCAACTGAGGGAAAACCAAGCCGTTCGCTGACCTACATCTTCACGGAAACGCCTCGGTACGAGCCGAAAGCCTGGCTGGAAGGTCAGGAGCGGTTTCCCGAGGGCGCCAACTTGATTGTGGTGGAGGGCTCGATGATCCATCGGTTGGCTCCGGGATTCCACGATTCAGCCGATGCGACCGTGTCCTACGACGGCGCGCGCGTCCTGTTCTCGGGGCGAACCACGTCTGCCGGGCCCTGGCAGATTTGGGAAGTGGAGCTCGATGGCGGCACTCCCCGGCAGGTCACTCATTGCGAGTCGGACTGCGTCCGGCCGCTGTACTTGCCGGCGGGCGAGGTGGTTTACACGCGCAGCCTGGCGAAAGGAAGCGCGATCGAGGTTGTAGGAAGGCGGCTCACCTTCGTGCCCGGCGCGTATCTGACCGATGACGTGCTGCGCGACGGCCGGATCCTGTTTGAAGCGAGGGTGAGCCCTGTGAGCCGGGAACTGTATACGGTCTATCCGGACGGGACCGGGGTGGAAGCGCTGCGGTGCGATCACGGGCCGGATCGCGGAGACGCCCGCCAACTGGCCTCGGGCGATTACCTGTTCAGTTCCGGAAAACGACTGGCGCGGATTACGTCAGGACTGGCGCAACAGACCGAGATCGACGAGCCAGACGGTTCTGCGATCGGACCCGTCGCGGAGATTACACCGGGAGACTGGCTGTTGAGCCGGCGCGGCAAGATCGGCGGATACCGCCTTTACCGTTGGGAGGCTGAGAGCCGCCTTCTGACAGCCGTGGAAACACCGGCGAATGCCTCCGCCGTCGAACCCGTGATTGTGGCCGCCCGAACACCGCCCCGCGAATTTCCTTCGGCGCTGGTGCCGGTGCGCACGGCGGGCAATTTGCTTTGTCTCAACGCGCGCATTTCGCGGACACCCATGGAGGGAGCGGCGGTGCGGCAGGTCCGGGTATATACGCAGAATGCGGAAGGCAAACCGGCGCTGCTGGGCCGGACCGAGGTGGAAAGCGACGGCTCGTTCTATGTTCAGGTACCCGCCGATCGACCGCTGAGGATCGAAGTGGCAGATGCCACGGGGCGGACGTTGCGCGGCGAGAAGGGGTGGTTCTGGATGCGGCCGGGCGAACAGCGAATTTGCGTCGGGTGTCACACCGGACCGGAGCGCGCGCCGGAGAACAAAGTGCCCCAAATCCTGCTCCGGACGATTGAGCCGGTGAAGATGCTGGAGGTGCAACGGTGAGAATCCGCTTCCCGGTGGTCGCGGCTCTGTGGGCGTCGATGGCCAGCGCGGGGCCGATCCGGTTCGAAGACGCAACGAAGCAAGCGGGCATCGAGTTTACACACTCGATTGGCGCCGAGAAACTGGGCTCGTTGCTCGAAAGCACGGGTTCCGGCTGCGTCTGGTTCGATTACAACAACGACGGCAAGCCTGATCTGTACGTGGTGAGCGGGCGGCCGCTGGAGTCGTCGATGCATCCGTTCCCGCTGCGGAGGCAGCCGGCTTCGATGCCCCACAACCACCTGTATCGCAACAACGGCGATGGCACGTTCACCGATGTCACGGGGCAGGCGGGCGTGGCCGGCGACGGCTTTGGTTTTGGAGCGTTTGCGGCCGATTTCGATAACGATGGCTACACGGATCTGCTGGTGACCAGCTACGGCCACGTCACGTTGTACCGGAACAAGAGTGACGGCACCTTCGAAGATGTCACCGAAAAGGCTGGACTGACAATCAAGGGCTGGGCGATCGGAGCCGCGTGGCTGGACTACGACCGCGATGGCTGTGTCGACCTGTTCATCGGGCGCTACGTGAAGTTCGATCCTTCCTACCGCTCTTACTACGCCGCCGACAACTATCCGGGGCCGCTGGACTACGAAGGCGACACCAACCTGCTGTTTCACAACACCTGCACGGGCACGTTTGAGGATGTGAGCGAAAAATCCGGCATCGCGAAATACAAAGGCCGCACGATGGGTGTCACGGCGGCGGACTTCGATGGCGACGGTTATCCGGACATTTACGTGGCCAATGACAAGACCGAGAATTTTCTGTTTCACAATAAGCGCGGCGGCACATTCGAGGAAATCGCGCTCGAGGCCGGGGCGGCATTCGGTCAGAATGGCGAATCCACCTCGGCGATGGGGCCGGTGTTTTTCGAAATCGAGAACGAAGGGCGCGCGGATTTGTGGGTGAGCGATTCGAAATACAACCGCCTGTTGAAGAACAACGGCAAGCTGGGATTCAACGACGTCACCGAGCAGGCCGGCATCTCGCAGTGGACCGGGCAATACACAAGCTGGGGCACCGGTGTTCACGATTTCGATAACGACGGCCTGAAGGACATTCTGATCTTTCATGGCGGGCTGATCCACATGATTCCGCAGGAGCATTCGCTGTTCCGGAATCTGGGCGGCGGCAAGTTCCAGGATGTCTCGACGACGGGTGGGCCGTTCTTTCAGATGAAGACCGTCGGGCGCGGCGCATGCTTCGCGGATTACGACAACGACGGCAGAGTGGACGCGTTTCTGGTAAACCTCGGCGGGCCCGGCCAGTTGCTGCACAACTCGACCGCAGGCGCGGGACATTGGCTCGCGGTACGACTAGTTGGAACCAAGAGCAACCGGGATGGCATCGGCGCCACGGTGGAAGTGGCGGCGGGCGGAGTCACACAAAAATCGGAACGGGTCGCGGGATCGGGATATCTCAGCCAGGATGACTGGCGCTTGCATTTTGGGCTGGGAGCGGCCGTCAAGGCGGACCGGATCGTCATTCGCTGGCCGAGCGGGACCAGGCAGGTGCTGGAGAACGTGATGGCCGACCGGATCATCGAGGCGCGGGAGCCGTAGCCATGCGAGCCGTTCTGATCGGCGGACTGCTGGCGGCATGGCCGCTATTCGGCCAGTCTGCGCCTGACGCCGGGCGGTACCCCAGTCCGGTGGATGTGGCCGTCGCGCCGGATGGTTCCCGGCTCTACATCGTGTGTGAAGGGACTGATGAGGTGGTGGTAGCCGACCCGATGACCGGCGTCGTGACGGCGCGGGTGCGGGTGGGACACGTACCGCGCGGAATCGCTCTGACAACCGATGGCCAACGTATTTATGTGACCAATTCGTGGGCCGATAGCGTGACCGAAATCGATGCGGCGTCACTGGCCGTGAGGCGAGACTTGCGGACCGGTTTCGAGCCGATCGGACTTGCGGTTTCGGGACCAACACTGTACGTGGCCAACCGCATTAGCAACGACATTTCGGTCATCGACCTCCGCACCGGAGACGAGAGCAAGCGATTGGCCGCCGGGCGCGGCGCCAGCTATGCGGCAGCGTACGGCTCGCAGGTCTACGTGACTCACATCTACCCGAACCCCGGAGGGTTCCGAACTCAGCCGGAGTCGGAGATTACAGAAATCGACGCCGAACACCAGAGGGTCGAGGCGCGCTTCCGGCTCAACAACGTGGCCGGGGTTTTTCACGTGGCTTTGTCACGAGACGGGCGGCTCGGCGTTGCCGCGCAGCTTCGTCCCAAGAACCTGATCCCGCTGGCGCACGTGGCACACGGTTGGGCGTTCGGCGATTCGCTGGCTGTCTTCGGCGAGGACGTCGGCGGGGTAGTGCAACTTCCGCTCGATGAGTTGGAACGGTATTTCTCGCTGCCGTTCGGAGTGGCGATCGCGCCGGACAAATCCAAACTGTATTTGACGGCGAGCGGGACCGACGAAGTAGCCATCGTCGATCTGCAAGCGCTGGTTGTGGCTGCGCGCGCGCCCGAGCGCAACACCCTGGTCAACGATCTTTCCGTGTCGGCGCGGTACGTCATCGCGCGAATTCCGGTGGGACGAAATCCGCGAGGCATTGCGCTTTCCGCGGATGGCTCGCGGCTGTACATCGCGAATCGCCTGGATGATTCGGTCTCCATTTTGGACACCGCCGCGAGGAAGATCGTGGGAACTATCGCGCTGGGCGGTCCGGCCGTGATCAATCCGCAGCGGCGCGGCGAACGCTTATTCTATTCGTCCAAATTCTCATTCCAGCGGCAATTCGGCTGTGCCAACTGTCATCTGGATTCCACGTTCGACGGTCTGCAATGGGACCTGGAGCCGGATGGCTTCGGGGTGGACATCGTGGACAATCGCGCCATCGAGGACGTTTCCAATACCGCGCCGTTCAAGTGGAATGGCGGCAATCCCGACTTGTACACCGAATGCGGGCCGCGCACCGAGCGGTTCTTTTTCCGATCCCAGGGATTTCGCGGCTCCGATCTGGCCGATCTCATCACCTACGTCGCTTCGATTCCGCTGCGGCCCAATCGCTACCGGCTGCCGAACGGAGAGTTGACGCCGGCCCAGGAGCGCGGCAAGACGATCTTCGAGCGGACGCGGCGCAGAGACGGTACGGCGATTCCTGAACAAAACCGGTGTGCCGTTTGCCATTCGGGAAAGTATTACACCAACCAGAAACTGGCTGATGTAGGCACCGGCAAGACGACGGACCGGTCACCCTTGATCGATACACCGCATTTGACGAATGTGGCGTACAGCGCTCCGTATCTACACGATGGTTCGGCGCGAAGCCTGGAAGAAATCTGGACCGTGTTCAATCCCAAGGATACGCACGGCGTCACGAACGATTTGGCGAAAGACGAACTCAATGATTTGATCGAGTACCTGAAGACGTTATGAGACTCGCGGTTTTCTTCGCAAGCATCGGCCTGCTCGGGGCTGGGGAGTTGCCCCGGTTCCGCTGGGAAACTTTCACCACCGCCGAAGGTCTGCCCAACAATCGCGTCTACAGCGTTTGCGTAGACGGTGACCGCATCTGGGCCGGGACCGACAACGGCCTGGGCTTGTACGAGCACGGGAAATGGCGGGTGTTCACACCTGCCGACGGGCTGGCGCACCGCGCCGTACTATACGTGACGCTCGACAAGCAGACGCACGACCTGTGGATCGCTACGATGGGCGGGCTCAGCCGCTATTCCGGCGGCCGCTTCGATACGTTCACACAGCTTAACAGCGGGCTCGCCAACGACGTCGTCTACGGCGTTTCCGCGCTGGGAGATTCCGTCTGGGTGGCGACCGCGGCGGGAGGCAGCCGGCTGAACAAGCGCACCGGCGAATGGAGCCTCTTCAACGAGCGCAACACACCCATGTACGAGATCTGGACTTATGCCGTAACGGCCGCGGAGGACAAGGTGTACTACGCCGTCTGGGGCGGGGGAGTGCTCGAGTACGACGTCAAAAGCGAGCACTGGAAGGATTACAACGATCCCGACGGTGAGACGGAAATCGTGCTGTACAAAGACCAGGGGCTGATTCACGAGATCACGACTTCGGTCAGCTACGTGAACCAGATTCTGTGGGTGGCTACCTACTTTGGGGCTAGCCGTTACGATGGGCGGAACTGGCACAACTATCTCGACAAGGACAGCGGGCTGCCCAGCAATTTTCTGAACCAGGTGAAATCCTTGGACGGGACGCGGACCTGGTTTTCGACCGACAAAGGGCTGGCCTATTTCGATGGCAGGGACTGGGCGACTTACCGGCCTGCGTTGGATACACGCGCGCCGGAAATGGTCGTTCGCAACGCGGCCGGAGAAACTCGGAAGATTGCCGTCGACACGGCTCCGGCCCACAATTACACATTCGGCGTCGATTTTCAGGGCGACGATATTTGGGTGGCGACGGCCCAGGGGCTGAGCCACGGCATCCGGATCAAAGAGGAGATTTCGAAGAAATGACGATCACCGAAGCACTCGATCAGGTTAGCGCCGCCACTCGGATCGAGAAGCGCGCGATCAGCGCGCCTAGCGTCTTGAATGAAGCGTACGATTACGCGCGGCCAAGCTCGTTCTCGCGGGCACTGCGGATCGACATCGGGAATGTGGTTCTTCTGTTGATTTCCGGGACCGCCAGCGTGGATGAGTACGGCGCGACTGTGCACGTGGGCGATTTTCGGGCGCAGATGCGGCGCGCGTATCGGAACATCACCGAGTTGCTCCAGTCTGCGGGCGCCACATGGCATGACGTGGTGCGGACAACCTGTTATCTGCGCGATATCGAGCGTGACTACGCCGTCTTCAACGAGGAACGCACGGCTTTCTTTGAAGGGCAGCAATTGGATCCGCTGCCGGCGTCCACGGGAATCCAGGCGATTCTCTGCCGGCCGGAGTTGTTGGTCGAGATGGAAGCAATCGCGATGTTCATTCCGCGCCGGAAGGAGTAGCCATGCGGTGGCGGGCGATCTGGCTGACGCTGGCCCTGGCGGGAGCCGCCGCAACGCAGCCGCGGAGTTGTTCGTGCGGGGCTGATCCGCCCGGGCTGCCGCCAGACCGCACGATTGTGCCCTACGGAGGCGTTCCCCCAGACCTGCGGCCCTTCTCGCGCTTCACCGAACCGTACTACGAACACTACACCAAAGAGGTTGAGTACAACGGCGCGGCACGCAGTGTTCCTACACTCAAACCCTCGGATGTCGCCGAAGTGGCCATCGGCTTCCTCGGCCCCATCCGCGAGCACAAGGACGAAGCTCTCGGGCTCGCCATGTTGCGCGGCGCGGAGATGGCGGTGGACGAAGCCAATGCCGGCGGCGGCTACGGCGGGAAGCCGTTCGCGCTCAAAGTACATAACGACGCGGCACTGTGGGGCGCATCGAGCAACGAAATCGTCAAGATGATCTACGACGAAAAAGTCTGGGCGATGCTGGGGTCGATCAGCGGAGACTCCACCCACATCGCGTTGCGGGTCTCCTTACGCGCCGAACTGCCAATGGTCAACAGCGCCGCTACCGACCCGACCATTCCAGAGACCGCGATCCCTTGGATCCTGACTGCCATTCAGGACGACCGCGTGCAGTCGTACACGCTGGCGCGCCGCATCTATTCGGAATTGGGACTGCGGCGGATCGCCCTGCTGCGTGTCAACGAACGGTATGGCCGCTTCGGTGTTGTCAAGTTCCGCGACGCGTCGCGCCGGTTGGAACATCCGGTGGTCGTGGAGCAGAAGTTCATGCCGGGAGACACGGATTTCACCCGGCAGCTTCGTGTGATTCAGGACTCCGGCGTCGATGGAATTGTACTGTGGGCCGATGCCGCGCCCGCCGGCATGATCCTCAAGCAGATGCGCGAGATGGGTATGAAACAGATGGTCTTCGGCGCGGCGCGGGTGGCGGGCGCGGATTTGTTCCCGATCGCCGGCGATGCGGCCGAAGGTCTGGAGGTGGTGTATCCATTCGACCCCAACCGGGACGAGCCGGGCTGGCTGGCTTTTCAAAAACGGTTTGCCGCGCGGTATGCGGCCGGGGTAGATTCGTTCGCGGCCCTCGGCTATGACTCGATGAACATCCTCCTGGATGCGATCTGCCGGGCGGGGCTCAATCGCGGTGCGATCCGTGACGCATTGTATGGGCTGGAGCGCTACAAGGGCGTTACCGGTGAGATGATCTTCGACCCGAACGCGAAAAATATCGCTCCGCTATATCTAGGAATCGTGAAGGGAGGCAAATTCACGTTCCGACGATACACGATGGAGAAGCCCTATGCCGATTTGAGGGAGCAGCCTGTGGCATATGAGGGGCCGCCGGCCGACGATTTGCAAGCACCGGAACGGACCATCGGCGTTTTCGGGCCTCAGGCTGACGCAGTGGCCGCGACACTGCGCCATGGTGGCTATCGCTTTGTAGGAGTGCCCTCGGAGACGGCGTGGGGCAAGTCGTCTACGGAACTGGTGAAACTTGTGTATCAACAGAACGCCATCGGCCTGATTGCTACCGACCGCGCGGCGGCACACCTGGCCGAGCAGATTGCGGTCAAGACGTTCGTGCCGGTGATCGCGTTATCGGCGGATCGCAAGCTGACCACGACCAACATTCCGTGGATCTTTCGCCTGGAGCCAGGAACGCCCATCGAGGAAGCCGCCGGGTACTTCATCGAAGCCGCCGGCCGTGCAGGGCCGAACCGCGGGCGGATCCGCGAGTATCTCGCGTCGGGCCGGTTTAACGCAAATGGAGAGTTGCGAGGAGGGCCATGACGGACTGGTGGCCCGGTTCCTGGAAAACGAAGCCGGTCGCGCAGGCCGTTGCCTATCCGTGTGAGGAAGAGGTTAAGCGGGTGGTGGCGCAGATCGCGAAGCTGCCGCCGCTGGTGACCTCGTGGGAGATCCTGGGCTTGAAATCGCAGCTGGCCGAAGCTGCGCGCGGGGACCGGTTTCTGCTGCAGGGCGGCGATTGCGCGGAGACCTTCGACGCATGCGATTCGCCCACGATCGCCAACAAGATCAAAGTCCTGCTGCAGATGAGCCTGGTGCTGGTGCACGGCGCGCAGCGGCGAATCGTGCGCGTAGGCCGGTTTGCCGGGCAGTACGCCAAGCCACGTTCCGAGGCGTTCGAGCGCGTGAATGGCACGATGCTGCCGACGTATCGCGGCGACCTGATCAATCACTCCGGATTCACTCCGGAGGCACGCACAGCCGATCCCTGGCTGATGCTGCGTGGCTACGAGCGGGCGGCGCTCACGATCAACTTCATTCGCGCGCTGGTGGTCGGAGGGTTTGTCGACCCGCACCATTTGGACTACTGGAATCTCGATTGGGTGAAGGATTCACCGATGGCCGAAGAATACTGGCGGATCGCTCGGGCCGTCCGAGATTCGCTCGAATTCACCGAGAGCCTGGCCGGCGGGCACCCGGGCGGATTTCATTGGATCGACTTCTTCACCAGCCACGAGGGCCTGCATCTGCCGTACGAGCAGGCGCAGACGCGGCAGGTACCGCGACAGAGCGGCTGGTTCGATCTTTCCACCCATTTTCCCTGGATTGGGATGCGGACGGCCGACCCGGAGGGCGCGCACGTGGAGTACTTCCGCGGAATTCGCAATCCGATCGGGGTCAAAGTTGGGCCCGATCTTCCCGCCGCCTGTTTGAAGCGGCTTATCCAGATTTTGAATCCCGAGAACGAACCGGGGCGCCTGACGCTGGTACATCGTTTCGGCGCCGGACGAATCGCGAATTGTTTGCCACCATTGCTCGAAGCGGCGCGCGTGACCGGGTGCCCGGTACTCTGGTGTTGCGATCCGATGCACGGCAATACGCGCGTCACCAAGGGCGGCGTGAAGACGCGGCATTTCGATGAGATTCTCGGAGAGCTGGACCAGGCTTTTGAAATACACCGCGCGCAGGACAGCCGGTTGGGCGGCGTTCACGTGGAGCTCACCGGAGAGGCGGTCACGGAATGTGTCGGGGGCGCTTGCGGCCTGCGGGAGGACGATCTGCGCCGCGACTATCGGTCGTACGTTGATCCACGGTTGAACTACGAGCAGGCGATGGAACTGGCGTTCTTCGCCGCGCGGAAGATGCGGGCGCTCAACGGTTATGCCAGCGCGGCCGGAGACGTCCAACCTCCGCAAAGCAGCGCGGCCACTTGCGCAGCAGCAGAGAATCGCTAAATCCCACGCCGAAAAGCAGCAGTCTGCCGGATTCCGGTACGGCATCCACGTGCAGCGCGCCCTACGAATCTACGCCCTTCTATCTCAATCACATGAAGGCCAAACTGTTGCGGAAAGCAGCGCACGCGCAAGAACCCTCGGCAATTCGAGAATCGCCAACGGCGTAAGGGTACGCTTTGGCACGGATTCGCGTCAAGTCAATGCTTTACTCTGAACTTAAGTGCCACGCCGCTCCACCGATAAATCCTGCCCGAAGTGTGCCGAACTCTGGGCTGCGTACGATGCTGCTTCCAGGAGGTACATCGACCTCATCAAGGAGCAGGCTTCGATTGCTGCAACCAGCGTGACACGCTCATACCTCCTTGATCCCCTCATCGAAACTGCCTTCCAGCGCCGGAGGGCGGCAAGATCTGCGCTAGAGTGTCATCGGGTGTTGGATCATGGCACGGAACGACGAACGAGGGCTGCCGGGTCGTAACGAGATAAAAGCTTGATGCGACGAGAGGCGTAGGGTCGCTCGAAGGAGCACCATCTGGCAGCGACCCTCGGACGGCTAGGACAAATCGCGGAGACCGGGATTCGCCGCAACTGCTTCCGGAGCGGTAGCGCACCACGAAGACCCACAGCGCGGCTAACCGTTGGTTAGTCCACTCGCCGGGCTCAGGCCGGCAGTCTCCTTTGTCTACTACACCGGCGGCCAAAATTGCTTCCGGGCGGTCTTGACGAATCGATTCGGGGTGTACACCCCCCGTGGCAGTCACTGCCTGATCAGGTAGTTGCCTGCGGCGGCGTCGAAGAACCGTTGGGTTTACGCCCGGCTTGGTCGTTTTCTTCTCAAAATTGCCGAAAAGTTAGCAGCAATCAATTCTGCACGATCAGGGCAACTCCGCTTCCCCGGGACTTCAGTAATGGGAGTACCATACAAGGCCTGATCTTTCGTCTTCTTCCGAACCCTGGGGTTTTCCGTTTAATATCAACCTAGGTCGAATCCGGTTGACCAAGGGGCTCCTAGCGTATGGAATTCCGTGAAACGTCCGTGGTCGGCGCCAAATTAATCTACCCTAGCCCCGTTCGAGATGAGCGTGGAAGATTCATGCGGGCTTGGTGCGCGCACGAGTTTGCAGAGCACGGGATCGACTTCGTTCCCATTCAGGCCAATCTGGGCTTTAGTTTACGGAAGGGAACACTGCGGGGGATGCACTTTCAGAAGGCGCCGTGGCTGGAAGCGAAACTGGTCCGTTGCACGAAAGGGGCGATTTTTGACGTGGTGCTCGATCTCAGACCGGATTCGCGGTCGTATGGAAAATGGTTTGGTACGGAGTTGAATTCCGAGAACGGTTGCATGTTGTATATACCCCCTCTTTGTGCCCATGGGTACCAGACCCTTGAGGATTGCACCGAAATGTACTACATGGCCTCTGAGCTTTACAGTCCGATGGCAGCGCGGGGCGTGCGCTCTGACGATCCGGCATTCGATATTCAGTGGCCTTTGGATGCGACTGTCGTCTCTGAGCAAGATCGGAGTTGGCCGTTAATCGAGGAAAGGACCACCAAGTGATGGTAGATACGGCTCTGCAACGACTGGCAGCCACCGATCGTCCCATCCGGGTGGGAATGGTCGGCGCCGGTGCAACCGGCCGCGCGATCGCCCTGCAACTCGCAACACCTCCTCCGGGAATTCGACTCGTCGCGATCGCAAATAGGACCGTGAAACACGGGGAGCGGGCTTACCGTGAAGCCGGCATTCACGAATGGGTCCGAACGGAATCGTCCCGGGACGCCGAGCTTGCCATCGGACGGGGCTTGCCCGTCCTGACAGACGATCCGTTAACGCTAACTGGGTGCGGAGCTATCGACGTACTGGTCGAAGTTACGGGCACAGTCCAGGCCGCGGCTGGTGTGGTCCTGAAGGCGTTCGAACATGGGAAGCACGTGATCTTAGTGAATGCGGAACTCGATTCCTTGATTGGGCCGATATTGAAGGTGAAAGCCGATCAGGCAGGAGTGGTTCTTACGCATACCGATGGAGACGAGCCAGGCGTGGCGATGACCCTCCTTCGATACCTCCGCAGCACGGGACTGCGTCCCGTAGCGGCCGGAAACATCAAGGGTATGGTGGATTATTATCGGAATCCCGATACCCAGCGCGCATTCGCCGAGAAGAATGACCAGGACGCGCGAAAGGTTACTTCTTTCGCTGACGCTACCAAATTGTCGATGGAGACGACGGTGCTCGCGAATGCGACTGGGTTCCGCGCCGGGCGCCGGGGAATGTACGGTCCGGCCTGTAGACGCGTAGAGGAAATAGCCGCGCTGCTGCCGGCCGACCAGATGCTGGCAACCGGTATTGTTGATTATGCTCTCGGCGCGGCTCCGCACACCGGTGCCTTCGTTGTTGTATACGAGGACGCGCCCTTGAAGAGGGCTCAGCTCGCCTATTACAAGCTCGGCGATGGCCCGTTCTACGTTTTCTATACGCCCTATCATCTCCCTCATATTCAGATTGCCTCTACAATCGGTCGCGCTGTGATTCATCGTGACCCGACGGTAGCCCCGCTTGACGGACCGGCATGCGAAGTGGTTGCGGTTGCAAAGCGGGATCTAAAGGAGGGCGAACAACTTGATGGCATCGGTGGATTTTGTACTTATGGGTTAATCGAGAACGCCGCACCTGCTCGTGCAATGCAAGCTTTGCCCATTGGCCTTTCTGAAGGTTGTGTGTTGCGGCGAAACATCTTGAAAGACGCTGTGCTTTCATTCGACGACGTGGACATGCCCCCCGCTGGTCTCGTAGAAACACTCTGGCGGGAGCAATGCGAGCGCTGGCTTCTGCCTAGACCGGAGAGGCAGATGGTTGGTGCCGTCCGATGACGCTTTGATGTGCATCGCGGGCAATTATTGGACTACTCGTGCTGAATTACTCATACTGGAAAGGCCGAAAGGTTTTCCTTACGGGACATACCGGCTTCAAGGGAAGTTGGATGTCCGTGTGGCTGAATGCGCTCGGAGCGAAAGTAACAGGATATTCCCTCGATCCTCCGACGCAACCAAACCTCTTCGAGCAGGCAGGAGTGGTCGAATTAGTCGATTCGAGGTACGGCGACATTCGTAACTTTGAGGATCTCAAAACCGCCTTGTCCGACTGTCGTCCTGACGTGGTGATTCATATGGCGGCGCAGTCAGTCGTGCGCCGGGGCTACGAGGACCCTGTTGAAACCTACTCCTCCAACGTCATGGGGACGGTGCATCTATTAGAGGCTCTGCGCCAGCTCAAGCAGTCGTGTTCCGTTGTCAATGTAACAAGCGATAAGTGCTACGCCAACCGTGAGTGGGTATGGGGTTATCGTGAGGACGAACCCATGGGCGGTAGCGATCCTTACTCCAATTCAAAAGGATGTGCGGAGTTGATAACCTCCGCTTACCGGCAATCGTTCTTCGCGCCCGAATTGCTTGAAAGTCATGGTGTGGCGCTTGCAAGCGCCCGCGCCGGCAATGCCATTGGGGGAGGTGACTGGACTAGTCATCAGCTCATTCCTGATCTCATGCGAGCGTTTCTGGCCGGCGAACCGTGTCTCATCCGAAATCCATCCGCCATTCGGCCCTGGCAATTCGTGCTCGAACCGCTCCGGGGATATCTCACTCTCGCCGAACGCCTCACCGAGGATGGTGCCCGCTACGCTACTGGGTGGAACTTCGGTCCTGCGGAAGACGATGCCAAACCCGTGGCTTGGATCGCCGACCGCTTGGCTCAGTCGTGGGGAAGAGGAGCCAGTTGGACTCGTGATGGGGTCATGCATCCGCACGAGGCGGGCCTTTTGAAGCTGGATGCGTCCAAGGCCCGAGCCGATCTCGGCTGGCGCCCAGTGCTTCCCTTACAACAGGCTCTCGAATGGATTGTTGAGTGGTATTGTGGCTTCCGTGGGGGAGTGGATCTACAGCAACTTACTCGTAAGCAAATTGAACGCTATGAAACACTCTCATGTAATTGATTGCCGCAATTCGAAAGGCCGCTTGACAGTATACTCTTGCGCGCCTCGTACGCGGCGCATCGGACGGTCCGCCTCGCAGGAAGGACCAATTTGAAAATGGAGAAGATCGCCATTGTAGGAAGTGGCATGGCTGGGTTTGGGGCCGCATATCAACTACATTCCGCGGGCCTTAAACCCGTGATGTACGACAAGAATTCGTATTTTGGCGGTCATACGGCGTCATTCCGCAATGACAGAGATTTTCTTTTTGACCTCGGGCCTCACATTTCCTTCACGAAGGATCCTCGTATCCAGGACCTCCTCGCGGATAGCGTTGACCAGCAATACGAGGCAGTCCAGGTCAACCTGAACAATTACTGGCGGGGTCACTGGCCGCAGCATCCTGTTCAATTGCATCTGCATGGCTTGCCGGATGATGTCGTCATCAAAGTTATCTCCGATTTCGTGGAGGAGCGTCAGGCACCCGCACGCGCAGTGAACAATTATGCCGATTGGCTTTTGTCGAGCTTTGGCCGGACATTCGCAGAGCTCTTTCCAATGCAGTACACCAGGAAGTATCATCTCACGACGGCCGAAAACATGAGCATCGACTGGCTTGGGCCGCGGATGTACCGTCCCAGCCTCGAAGAGGTCCTGCGTGGTGCCCTCTCGCCATCGCCGCCACAGGTTCACTACATAACGCATTTCCGCTATCCCACCCAGGGCGGGTTTGTGTCTTACTTGAACAAGTTCGTCCCGATGGGCAGTCTGAAACTTGATCACGCCCTGGCAGGGATCGATCCTTGTCACCGGCAGCTCACCTTTTCCAACGGCGCTGTTGCAGATTATGACGCGCTGATCTCCTCAGTCCCCCTGCCGGACCTCGTCGCAATGATAGAGGGTGCACCGCAGGAGGTCGTCGAGGCCTCCCGTCTCTTGGCCTGCTCCACCTGCGTGCTTGTGAACATTGGTGTGGATCGCGAATCTATCTCGAACAGCCACATCACTTATTTCTATGATGAGGACATTTGTTTTACGCGCCTGAGCTTCCCACACATGCTGTCGCGGACCAATGCTCCTCCGGGCACAGGAAGCATTCAGGCCGAAGTGTACTTCTCCGATAAATACAAGCCGCTCACTGGTGCACCCGAGGACTGGATTGCTCCTGTGATCAATGATCTTCGTCGTTGCGGTCTCCTTCACGAGGACGATCAGATCCTGTCTCGCAGGGCCATGTTGCTTCGTTACGCCAACGTAATCTTCGATTTGAACCGTGCGCGTGCACTCAAGACCGTACACGAATATCTCGATGAAATCGGTATTGGCTATTGCGGTCGCTATGGGGACTGGGGTTATATGTGGACCGACGAAAGCTTCAAGAGCGGAGAACTGGCAGCGCAGCGCGCCCTCTCTAAGCTCGGCTGTAACAATAGGAACACTCGAATCGCTAGACCTGGGAAGGTAGTGACGGTTGGCCCGTAGGGCCGGCCACCGGGCGATGAGTTTAGGCCAGTTTCAAACAAGGGAGGATCGGGACTTGGGCGACAGTCGGGAGCCGTTGGTGAGTGTCGTAACACCTGTCTACAATGGCGCACTTCATCTACGGGAATGTATTGAAAGCGTTCTGGCGCAAACGTATTCCAACTGGGAATATATAATCCTTAATAACTGCAGTACCGACGACACGCTGAAGATCGCAAGGGAATATGCGGACGTAGACAAGCGTATTCGTGTCTATGACAGCGCGGAGTTTTTGCCGATAATCGCCAATCACAACAGGGCATTCCGTCTGATCTCTGCAGAAAGCAAGTATTGCAAGGTCGTATCAGCGGACGACTTCATCTTTCCGGAATGCCTTTCTCGGATGATCGATCTCGCCGAGCGCTATCCCTCGATAGGGATCGTCGGTTCATATCAACTGAGCGGCGGCGGTAGCCTCTGGTACGTGCGGTCCGTCGGCTTGCCATACTCTAGTACCGTCGTTTCAGGGAAGGAGATCTGCCGTGCCTGCCTCATGTCGGGCCTCCCCGGAGCAGCGCACAGGAACGCTGTTTTCGGGGCTCCGACGGCGAACCTCTATCGTTCCGACCTGGTTCGAGCGACAGAATGTTTCTTCCCCAACGAAACTGGCGAGGCGGACATTAGTGCGTGTTTCGATAACCTGAGAGATACAGATTTTGGTTTCGTGCACCAGGTCCTGTCCTACGAACGAATCCATGACGTCAGACAAACCACAATTTCTGGATCCTTGAATGCATATGTTCCTTCTGCAATTAGCGATTTGATCAACTATGGATCGTTCTATTTGACTGAGGCTGAGCGCGCCGAGTCTTTAAGAAAGCTGTTGGATGAGTACTACGCTTACTTAGCTATAGAAGCCGTCAATTTAAAGCCCAAGGGTTTTTGGTCATACCACAAACGAAGACTCAACGAGCTCGGATTTCCGCTCAGCAAACTGCGCTTGGCTAAGGCCATGGCAGCGAAGCTCGCCGACTTGGCCCTTAATCCCAAACAGACAGTTGAGAGAGCATTGAAGCGGTTTCGCTCGACCACGGCAGAAACGGAAACCTCCGGGTCCACGGACGCCATAAGGCAACGATCGAGGTCGCAAGTCTTACGGTCGGCTCTTGGCCTGGGTTTGATGGCCATTTTGGGGGCCTCCGCGCTGATACTTCGCCAGGACGGAGATGCCGTGAGACTGTCATCACGCCCTTCAGTCTTGACAGAGCCATCGCGAACCTATCGATCAAGTTTTGGCCAGGCAGAGAATCCGATTTCCGAGAACGGTACCTGGATCAACGGTGAGACCGCCGGCCGTGACTGGGCTAACGTCCGAACAATTCCAGGGTTTGCATTCGGCACAGAATCTGGCAAGGTGAAATACGACGATTCAACAGCATTGCTTGCGGGCGCCTGGGGACCGAACCAGGCGGTTCAAGCTACGGTCCATATCGGATATCCGAACGACAATCTTTACGAAGAAGTTGAATTGCGACTGCGTAGTCGGTTGTTGCCACACCGATCAACCGGATACGAAATCAATTTCAGGTGCGTTAAAACAGAGAATGCTTACACAGAAATCGTAAGATGGAATGGGCGATTAGGTAACTTTACTTACCTGAATCGAGGGAGAGGCGCGCAATTCGGAGTCGCTAATGGCGACGTCGTTACAGGAACAATTACCGGGAATGTCATTAGGGCCTTCATTAATGGAGCAGAAGTTCTGCGAGCAATTGACAATACTTATACCGGCGGTAACCCTGGGATAGGCTTTTATCTTTCTGGTGCGTCTGGAGTTAATAGTGATTATGGGTTTACCGAGGTCGTAGCAACCGACGGATCACCGACCGATACTGAAATGGCGGGGAGATAACGGTAACTCTCGAGAAGGCTAATGAAGGGGAAACAAAAACTCGCTCTAGGCGATTGGGTAGAAGTCCTGAGCAAACAGGAGATCCTTCGGACGCTCGATGAGAATGGTCAGCTCGAGGGGATGCCGTTCATGCCGGAGATGCTTCAGTTCTGTGGCAAGCGTTTTCAAGTCTACAAACGCGCGCACAAAACCTGCGATCCGGATTTCAAGAGCCGCCGCGTAGATAATGCCGTCCATCTGGAGACACGATGTGATGGAGGATCCCACGGTGGGTGCCAGGCAGGATGCTTGATTTTCTGGAAGGAAGCGTGGCTGAAACCGGCGAGCCCCCACGCCGTGAGCAATGACTGTAACGGCATACAGCGTCGCTCCGAAAGGATCGAACCTGCCGCGATCGGATGCACCGAGGCGGGCGTGTGGGATCACGTGCGTGAAAACAGTGCCAATGGTGGGGAGCCTGTCTTCGTCTGCCAAACCACCGCCGTGCCGCGTGCTGGTAAATTGCTAAAGTGGTGGGATATCCGTCAATATATTGAGGATTACTCTTCGGGAAACGTTACTCTCGGACGGCTCATCAGCGGCCTTATCTATTCGATGTACTACAACCTTAGCCAGTCCGGTCTCGGATTGGGGCCGGCTATGCGATCGCTGTATGACAAGGCTTGCCCGATTTGGCGCGGTAGTCGATGGCCGAGGAAAACGGGGATTATACCTGCTGGGAAACCGACACCTATTGCTTCCCTCGATCTGCAACCTGGCGAGTTAGTTCGGATTAAGTCACATGAGGAGATACTCAAGACCGTGGATACCGAGAGCCGGAATCGAGGCCTCTGGTGGGATGCCGAGTTAGTCCCGTACACGGGCCGAACTTTTCGAGTACTGCGCCGTGTCACCAAAGTCATTGACGAGAAGACCGGCAAGATGCAGGAGTTGAAGAATCCGTCCATAATACTGGATTCGGTTGTGTGCCAGGCCCGTTACAGCGCCTGCCGAATGTTCTGTCCCAGGAGCACATACGCATACTGGCGCGAGATCTGGCTCGAGCGAGTGGAATCCCGGGATCTGTCTACCTGCGGGGAAGCTGAGAGGAAGGTATTACAATGAAGGTCGTACTGTTTTGCGGAGGCGCCGGAATGCGGCTGAGGGGTTATACTGATGAGATCCCAAAGCCAATGGTGCAGATTGGGCCTCGGCCGATTCTCTGGCATTTAATGAAATATTATGCCCACTTCGGGCATAAGGAATTTATACTCTGTCTCGGCTATCGCGGCGATTACATCAAGCAGTATTTCCTAAACTACGACGAAGCCGTCTCCAATGATTTCGTATGGTCGCAGGGGGGGAGGAAGATCCGCCTTTTAAATCGGGATCTCGATGATTGGACGATTACCTTTGTTGAGACCGGAACTAATGCCACGGTCGGCGAGCGCTTAAAGGCGACCCAGCCATACCTCGAAGGAGAGGAGATGTTCCTGGCGAATTATGGCGACGGGCTGAGCGACCTGCCTCTTCCCTCCATGGTCCAAACTTTTCAGGAGAGCAATGCAGTCGCGTCGATGTTGTTAGTCCAACCGACCGCCAGTCTCGATCTAGTGGATGCTCGCTCCAATGGCGTCGTCGGGTGTATAACGGCATTGAGCCAGTCCCACATTTGGATCAACGGCGGATTTTTCGTCTTACGCAGAGAGATCTTCGACCAAATAAACCCCGGCGATGAGCTCGTTCGGGAACCGTTTCGGCGTCTAATTGAAAAAGAAGCTTTGTTAGGTTACAAATACGAAGGTTTCTGGCAGTGTATGGATACCTTCAAGGATAAACAGCGTCTTGAGGAGTTGAATCAGACGACGGCGCCTTGGAAAGTCTGGCAGGCGAGTGCTGGAGAGGCCCCAAATGGCTCCAAAAGGCTGTCCTCGGTTGGCGCATGATCCGGTTGAGCCTGAATGGAGCCTCCCAGGATAACCTTCAGATTCTCTGCCTGGGCTCCCATGCGGACGACATCGAGATAGGCTGTGGGGGCACTATTCTTCGGTTGGCGGAGCAATATCCGTCCAGCACTTTTCACTGGGTTGTCTTTAGTGTCGCTGGTGTGCGAGCTGCCGAGGCCAAGCACGCGGCCAATCTGTTTGTAAGCCCTGACCGTCTCAAAGGGCCAGTCTTGAAGACGTTTCCCGATGGTTTCTTGCCCTATGTGGCCGCGGATGTCAAGGCGTTCTTTGAAGAATTGAAGCAGACCGTTTCTCCCGACCTCGTTTTTACACATCACTGTAAAGATGCTCATCAGGATCACCGGCTGCTCGCCGAATTGACGTGGAATACGTTTCGAAATCACTTGATACTCGAATACGAAATCCCTAAGTATGACGGCGATCTGGGGCAGCCGAGCGTCTTCGTTCCGCTGGAAAAGGAGCTATGCCGCAAGAAGGTCGACTATATTGTGGATGCTTTTCCGTCACAGCGCGAGAAGAGATGGTTTGAACACGAAACATTCTTTTCGCTCATGCGGCTACGTGGGATGGAATGCCAGGCTCCAAGTGGCTACGCCGAAGCTTTCTTTTGCAGGAAACTGGTGCTGTGAATGGAAACGGCTGACCTGAAAGACAGGACGATTCGCGGAGGCGCCGCGCGAATTTCCGCCCTCGCGGCAGGATCTCTGCTACGCGTCGTCTCCATGATGATTCTAGCCCGGCTCCTGGAACCCAGAGATTTCGGCATGCTGGGAATGGTTACAGCGTTCACTGGAGTCTTGGCTCTATTCCGGGATTTCGGCCTTTCGACTGCTACTGTCCAGCGGGCGACTATAACGAAAGAGCAGACTTCCACGTTATTCTGGATCAATATTTTGGCTGGCGCAGTACTCACTATCATTACTTTGGTATCTGCCCCTCTGGTTGCGAACTTCTATCACGAGCCTCAACTTTTCTCGATTACCGCCGTGGTGTCGATCGGATTTCTTGTAAATGGAGCCAGCGTCCAACACTCTGCACTTCTGCAGCGTAACATGCGTTTCACCACATTAGCCGTGATTGATTTAGCCTCGCTGACAGTGAGTACGATGGCTGCCATCGTCGCGGCTAGGGCCGGCTTAGGATATTGGTCTCTGGTGGTGATGACGCTAAGTATTCCTGTGACCATTGCAGTCGGCGTATGGTTGACCGCCGGTTGGATTCCAGGAGCACCACGCCGTGGCTTCGGAATTCGGTCGATGTTGCGCTTCGGCAGCACGCTCACCTTGAACGGGCTTGTCCTGCACGTCGCGTTCAATCTCGACAAAATCCTGCTGGGCCGGTTCTGGGGCGCAGATGCCATTGGCCTCTATGGTCGCGCCTACCAGTTAAGCAGGATTCCCACTGACAGCCTGAATTCGGCGGTTGGCGATGTCGCTTTCTCGGCTCTTTCGCGGATTCAAGAGGATCCCGTTCGCCTGCGGCACTATTTTCTGAGGGGATACACTCTAGTCTTGACGTTCACACTGCCGATTACTGCTGCCTGTGCCTTGTTAGCGGACGACGTAGTCTATGTGATGTTGGGGCCGAAATGGAAGGCCGCCGCCCCAATCTTTCACCTGCTGGCGCCAACCATCCTCGTTTTTGCGATCGCCAACCCCTTGGGTTGGCTTCTGAATGCCCTTGGATTGGCTGGACGTGGTCTCCGCATTTCGTTAGTTCTCGCTCCCCTAATGGCCATCGCTTACATTGTCGGGTTGCCTTACGGGCCCGCAGGCGTGGCCCTTGCGTACTCTGCCGCGATGTTCCTGTGGATTGTCCCGATTATCGCTTGGGCTGTGTATGGAACCGCAATATCGTTCTCGGATCTGGCTCGAGTCGTCAGTCGCCCGCTTGTGTGCACCGTCGTCGCTGCCATGCTCGCTTTAGCGCTCCGCGCTGTCTACGCCCAAACTCTTTCTCCCCTACCTCGCTTAGTGCTGGACTGCACGATCTTCTTCAGCACGTACTTCGTTTTGCTCTTGTATGTGGCGGGTCAGAAAGCGCTCTTCCTTGATCTGCTGCATACGTGGAAAAAGCCGGCGCCAGACGGACATAAGAGCTTGGCTTCAGCCTAGAACCCATCTTATAACCCTAACCTCGCCACTGCTCAGCACCGGCATCCTCCGCCACAGAGTGGTTACGTCTAATTCAATACTGCGCGAAACGCAGCAGTCTTGTACTCCTCCAGCTCAGTTTTCGATGCTCCGCTCAACCGCATCGCGCTATAACCAAGTGCGTCCATGATAGGGATGGGAATATTGTCCGCATTCTCGTAAAAGGATTCGACTTCACGCCTCAAATCGGGCAAGGTGCCCTTGAGCAACATCGGCGACGCTCCAACGACGCTACGCACGCATTCCAGATTTGCATGAGCCATCTGAAGTTCATATGCCATGTAAAAGGCCTCCAAAGCTCCCGTTACATACAGCGTTTTCTCGGAGGCGGACAGGCTCCGCCAGGCTAAGCCATTGAGTGCGTTTTTTGCGTAATACGGTGCCTGCGCTTGCATCGCACATCCTGCGACCAGGATTGCAAGCCCTGCGAATCGACGCATTAGAAACCTCCTGCGGCCGGCGGCCGTCGCGCTACTTATTGATCTGACAGCTCGAAGTGCCCCAATGGCGACTCTGATGGTGAATCGCCACGTCGGCTGAGAGGGACTTCGAGACGAGCAGGTCACCATGAATCGGGCGCGGCTTCGGCGTGATTCGAATTCGGCTGCTCGTTCAATTGAGGGCGCTTATGCGAACCGCAGAATCGCTCCAACTGATCCCGGTAGGCATTCAGCCACATCTCGAAAACGAGCCCTGTATTCGGTTTTGCCCGCACGCCGTTGGCCTTCGTGGCCTCGCCTTTGCCCTTGGCGCCGGGTCTGGATCGAGTGATGAATTCTAAGATGTCTTTTGTGCGCACGATGGACGTCTCGTGGAGTCCGGCAATATGGACGCGACTCCTTTGCCTCAGTAGTGGGTGCTTTTCAGGACGAAAGGGACGCCTCGCTCGGCGTTCAATTGTGTGGTGATCGGCATATCGAGTTCATCCATGGGCAGACTTTGGACGTTACCAGTGCCGGTGGTGAAGTCCAAGTTTGCGCGGTCAACCCAGTAATCAGCGACCAGGTACACTCGCCCGCCGCGTAGCACGAGCAGGGTGAGACCCGATGTCAGCGTTTGGACAGGCGTAGTCCGGTATCGCGGAACCGGGTTGGGCAACTGCCGCAGACTCGAACTCTCCATGTGGGGGCGCGATAGGGAGGACCGCGACGGCAGCCCGCCGCTGGATGGTCTTTCGGACTCTGGCAAGAGCACATCTTCCATCAGACGGAGTTCAACCCGCGTCTCGCCTTTGAGGGTTGGCCGCGGGCCGCGTGCGGGCAGTGTTAATACTTTCTCAGGCCATAGAATGGGAATCATCCACTCGACGACGTCCCGGGTTGGATGGCCGTGCCCTCTGATTTTCCCTTCCCCATCGACCCTGTACCGGCCCGCCGAAATTACTTTGGCGCTGATCGGGAAGTTTCCGGCGGGCAGCGTCAAGCTGGTAAACTCCAGCTGAAGCCATCCCTTTCCGAAGAAGTGTCCCGGGTCCTTGAACTCTTCCAAACGTGCCGATAAGTAGGCGCCGCGCGGGATCAGCGGGCGTCCGAACATTTCAATTGATGTAGTTCGGCAGAGCACAGGATCGCCGACCTGGGCGGTTGCCGACGAAAAGTTCGGCTCGTCCAGGGTACAGTGCAGCAACGTCCCCGCCGGCACAAACGTTCCGTTTTGCACACTTACCTCAGTCTGCTGTGCCATGCCAACCGACGCGAAGAACAAGACTAAAGAAATTGCAGGGCCCGAGTGACTCATCTGAAGCCTCCTGAGTTAGAAATGGCTACCGACCCCATTTCGAGCGCCTTGCACATGCGGAACAACTCTACTCAGCGCATGCCGCTGTCAAACAGTGCTTGCGAAGGCTTCCCATGTTGTCGACGGCTTGTGCGTCCTGGATGACGGATCACTCAAGAAGACTCAGAACTTCTGGAACGCGGGTCCTCGAAAGTGTGCGCTGGCGCCCATACCGCGAACTCTTTGACCGCCTCGCCCGACCCAAATGTCCTCATGTCTCGCGACCGGAACGCATTTCGGGAGGGGCTGGGAATGATTCAGAGTCGTCGTATGCGGTGTGTGTCAACTAATTTCTGCCGGTCCGGGGCGTATCTAAAGTACTTCTCCGTCCCACTGCCTATAAGGTTTAGCCCCGAAGTACTCGGTTCATCGGAAAGCCGGTACTCAGCTTGGGTTGAAGACTCCCGCGCCTTGGTAACCTTGCCTCACGGTGCGCCTGCTCGTCCAATGGGTCTGCGATATTTGTGGGGCTTCTGGTGAAATTGACGCGGAATTGGGGTGTGACACCCTGGCCGCGCTGACAATCGAACAGGCGATAACAGCCACGCTGACGGCGCTTCAGGATGTACCGCATCCGCATCCAGTTCGGCCAAGGGTTCCACCCATGTGACACTCGGTCCTCAACCCGCCTCATGATTTCCCGGTGGTAGAGCCATCATCCACCATCCGGCGGGATGCACGCGTTTATCCCCTGGATTATTGACCGGCTCCGGGTAAGGTTATTACCATCTCCGATTCAATGTCGACGGAGGGAGACTCTCATTGGGCAAGAGGATCAATTCTGCGCTAAAGGAAATTGACAGGCGGGGAGGGGCGTGGCTGAGGTCGGGTCGGCCATGGAAAGAAGGGATCATAGACTCCGGTCTTTCTCTGGAAGGGCTGACTCAAGCTGAACTACGCTTGATCGATGATTGGATCTCGGCATGGCGCACGCGAATCATCAAAACCAACGCGCTCAAATCGAGCCTTTAGTGCAGGAACGCGCGACCGGACACTAGGCCTCGGGCTTTCTTCTTCGCTTGGGCCGCTTGCAGTTGGGGACTCGTTCCGATTTACGATCTCACCGAATGCATCGGCGATGCGTAACGGGGAACGCCGCTTTGTTCTGCGGAGCACAATTCGGCCGGGGTCGAGTGTTACGACACGTGACCCCAAGTTTTCTGTGTACTATTACGGTTCATCTGTATTTCAGCGCCGTAAATTTCGTTACGAGGCGTATACTCGCCCTATCTCACGCGGCTCAAGAAAGGAGCGAGAACCATGGCCTCCGTTCATGTCCCGACAATCAATAACCTCATTTCCCCTGGCCCAAGATGGAGTTTTGCTCAGCGCGACCGTCGCCAACATCATCGATTCCCGATCAGCGCGCAAGCCGAATATATCTTGGACGGCCATCGAGCCAATGCCACAATGCTGGATATTAGCAGGGGCGGTGTGCTTCTGAAGGCCGGTGCATTCCTGCAGATTGTCAAAAAATCGTGGTCTTGATCGATTGGCCCGTGCTACTCGATGATCAGTATCCGATTCGGCTGGCAGTTTTCGGCAAAGTTCTCCGGAGCAATGAGGCTGGCACAGCCGTGGTAATGACGCGATACGAATTTCGGACCCGGGGACAGAACAGAATTCGGCTTCTGGCCTAGAAATCCGCTGACCAAACCCGATACCGCCTCCGATAGTCCGGTGCTCGGATGTGCGCAGCCCGTCCTGCGGATCGGCACTTTCGGGCCGTCCATCAGTTCCAACCCGGTCTGCCGAAGCAGATTGCCGACGACCTGCTGCAGCAAACCGACGACCTCAGCTAATGCCAGCGCCATCGGAATGTGGGATTTCGTTCGATGGCGAGCCGGCCGAACTAGTGCACGGCCGGTGGGGGGAGTCACTTTCTACAGATTACGAGCATCCTCCGAGTATAGATTCCAAGAGTTTGGGGAAACAGACTAGGGAAGCTGGCGCGCCCGGAGAGACTCGAACTCCCGACCTACTGGTTCGAAGCCAGCCGCTCTATCCACCTGAGCTACGGGCGCGCTTCTTGAATAACCTGCAAAGAGCCCAGAGCTTCTAGAGCCTCTGGTTTTCCGAGTGGAACGATTTGAAGAATTCTCACGGAACGTAAGTACTTCAAGAGCGTCCCCAACAAGACGCTAGTTTACTACAGTGCGCTTTCCGCTTTTCGTGAACCATCTTCGACATTTCCTTCAATCCCATGGTGCCGTCCTTCACAAAGGAATATCCGATGGCGCGCCCGGCGAAAATCCGAATTGACTCCCGGGTGCAGTAAGGATACAAATCAAAAAGAGTAGGACGACGGTAATGGAAATACCAGAGCATCTCCGGACAGACCAGGCTCATGCTTTGGGCGATGCCATGCTGGAAGCCCGTCAGGTACTAACTGTGGCCCACGAAAAATATCAGCATTCACTGGCAATCGTAATGAACACGCAGGTGAATGCGGATGGGATGCTGGCTTTGCGAAATGAGGGCCGGGCTTACGCCGCGGCCATCGCGCAATACTCGGAAGCAACCATGGCCTGGCTGGTTTTCGTGGACACCCACCTTCATCCCAATTAGGCGAGGACGGGGTGAGGCGTTAGGTTAAGACCGCTCATCGCCTGGCGCCATGTTGAGCACCAGGTCCACCAGGACCCCTTGACACCTCACAAGATCGTCTAATGCCAGCTTCGCGGCACGGTTTGCCTGCTCTACCGCGGAGGTGCCATCGGCAGGTTCCGTTAGGGCTTTGTTCAGCCCCTCAATCATCCGTTGCTGATGCTCAAGGGCGTGCTGGTAATGCGTTTGCGCCCCTCGGACCCGTTCAAACCATTGCCGTTCAATTCCGTTACTACTCACCGCTTTAGTGTGCCCCATCATCTGTTTGCCTCTGCAATCAAATAGCGATCAAATTTTAGGCCAATGTTATTAAAATTCCGGGGCTGCCTGCTGAGGGCGTCACCACATTTGTGGCCTGAGATCCATTGGGCGGTAGAGAGATTCATTTTTTGCTTGATTTCTCAGCATGACCCGACCAGATCGACACCAATGTCTTTCAAGGCGTCATCTTGCGGTACGATCCGGGCGGGCTGGATTCCGGGACAGGACGGGTCTCGGTTCGCCGCGTACTCACCTCCGTTAGCATTGTCTTTCCTGCCCAGTCTGTCTACTCTGAGGCTGGCAGGTGGTTGCTCATGACATCACGGATCTTGCTGATCGGTGTTTTGACTCTGTCCGCCGCATCGGCCAAAAAGGCGGAACCGGTTCTGGAGTGGAAAACGGGTATTTTCTGGGCATCGCCGGACCTTTGCAACGAAATCTCCCCCTTCTATAAGGAAACCCTCCTCATCGTCGGCGACAACCTCCTGTATCACGTGGCGCATACTCCCATTCGCCGCAAGCCGAACCTCACCGAACTCACGGCGGTGAAATTCGCCATGATCCAGGGCGACTTCTACCTGCAGGATGACGATGGCCGCGTGTTTAAGTTATCCCTGGTCATGAAGGAACCACTGGATCCCGCCTCCGAAGAGCGTCTGAAAAGCCGCAAACGCCCCTGCCAGCCGTGACTCGCTGCGCCCATCCATAGCCCCCGGCCGCCCAAGGTAGAATGGTGACGATCCGGCTTGTGGAATATCCATTCTGAGAGAAGAGGACAATGAGCAAACAGATTGACCGGCGGTCGTTTTTCCGGGGCGCCACGTTCGGCGGCGCGACCCTGGCGGGAGCGGTGGAGCGTACATTTGCCTCCACCGGAGCGGTCGCCACCACCACGGCCGGCCAGATCCGCGGCATCACCGTCAACAAGGTTCTCGCCTTCAAAGGAATCTCCTACGGCGCATCGACCGCCGGGGATCGGCGCTTTCTGCCGCCGCTCAAACCGCAGCCCTGGACCGGAGTCAAGGAAGCCGTCGAGTGGGGACCGGAAGCGCCGCAAGGCCCGCACACCGAGATTCCCGAAGTCGCCGCCACCATTCCCAAACAGGGCATCAGTGAAGATTGCCTCCACCTCAACGTCTGGACCAACAGCCTCAAAGGCAAGCGGCCGGTGATGGTGTGGTTTCACGGCGGCGGCTTTACCAGCGGCTCGGGCAGCTACACCATGTATGACGGCGCCAACATGGCGCGCAAGCACGATGTGGTCACCGTCACCGTCAACCACCGTCTGAACTCGTTCGGATTCCTCTATCTCGCCGACAGCGGCGGCCGCTTCGCCGAGGCCAGCAACGTCGGCGTGCTCGACCTGGTGGCCGCGCTCGAATGGGTGCGCGACAACATCGCCAACTTCGGCGGCGATCCGAACAACGTCACCATCTTCGGCCAGTCCGGGGGGGCAGGGAAGGTCAGCACCCTGCTCGCCATGCCGCCGGCCAAGGGTCTCTTCCACCGCGCCATCGTGCAAAGCGGCGCCAACCTGCGCGGCGTCTCGCCGGCCGATGCCGCGAAAACCGCGCAGACGCTCATGGCCAAGCTCGGCGTCAAGAACGCCGATGAGTTGCAAAGGGTTCCCATGGATAAGCTGGTGGCCGCGACGCTGTCGGCGCAGAACCTGCGCCTCGCGCCCGTTGTCGACGGCAAGACGCTGCCGGGCGGCCCGTTCGATCCCACTGCGCCCGAAATCTCCGCCGATATTCCGCTGCTGATCGGCAACACCGAATTCGAGGTCACCTTCTTCCCCTTCACCAAGTTCGATCCGCTGGGTGACGCCGAACTACATGCCTCCCTCAAGCAAACCACGCGCGCCGGCGACGCGCAGGTCGACAATCTGATCGCCGCGTATAAAAAAGGCCGGCCGCAGGCCAGCAACCTCGACCTGTCGCAAATCATCGCGTCCGACAATTTCACCTCTGCCGTGCTCACCGAAGCCGAACGCAAATCCCAGCAGAAGGCGCCCGTGTTCAAGTATTACTTCACGTGGCAATCGCCGGTGCGCGACGGAAAATTGAAGTCGTTCCACACGCTCGAAATCCCGTTCGTGCTGGAGAATGTCGACGAAGCCAAGTCCATGACCGGCAGCGGACAGGATCGCTACGCGCTCCAGGCCGAGATGAGCGGCGCCTGGGCCGCGTTCGCGCGCAGCGGCAATCCCAATCACAAAGGTTTGCCGCAATGGCCGCGCTTCACCACCGAAGAACGCGCCACCATGATCCTCGACAAGGAGTGCAAGGTGGTCAACGACCCGCACGGCGAGGAGCGCAAAGCATGGGCCGGGTTGCGGCGCGCGTAACGCCCGTGGCGCAATATGCGCCACGCGTCGCCTCGCAAGTGCTTTGATCTAAAGGGTCAAGCGGAAACGCGTGGCGCATCATGCGCCACGAGGACGCGCTCCGCCATCGCGTACTTCAATGCATCGATCCCCTGGCCCGTGGCGCTGGAGATTTCGAAGAAGGCCATCCCCCGCTCGGTAGCGTGATTCCGCAGCGCGGTCGCCCGCTCGGGATCCTGCGCGATGTCCATCTTTGACGCCACTACGATCATCGGCTTTTTCACCAGATCCTCGCTGAAGCTGGCGAGTTCCTCCATGACCGTCTCGAAATCGTGGATCGGGTGGCGGCCGGTCGATTCGGACACATCCACCAGGTGCACCAGCAGGCGCGTGCGCTCGATGTGGCGGAGAAACTGGACGCCGAGCCCGTGGCCAAGGTGCGCGCCCTCGATCAAGCCGGGAATGTCGGCCACCACGAAGCTCCGGTAATCGGGAAGCTGGACCACGCCGAGGTTTGGTTCCAGCGTGGTGAACGGATAGTCGGCAATCTTGGGCCGCGCCGCGGAAATCCGCGAGATAAGCGTCGACTTGCCGGCGTTCGGAAAGCCCACGAGCCCGACATCGGCCAGCAGCTTCAACTCGAGCCGCAGGCGTTTTTCTTCGCCGGGGCGCCCGGGTTCGTGCTCGGTCGGCGCCTGGTGGGTCGAAGTAGCGAAGCGCGCGTTGCCTTTACCGCCGCGCCCGCCGCGCGCCACGGTGAACCGCTCGCCGGCGTGCGTGAAATCGTACAACCGCTCACCGGTGGAGTCTTCATAGACCACGGTACCGATTGGCACGTCGACCTCGATCGAATGGCCGTCGGCGCCCGTCTTGTTGCTGCCTTCACCGTGGCGGCCGCGCTCGGCCTTGTGCTCGGGGTTGTAGCGGAACTGCAGCAGCGTGTTCTGATGCTCGGTAGCGATCAGTGTGACGTCGCCGCCGCGACCGCCGTCGCCGCCGCTGGGCCCGCCTCTGGGGACAAACTTCTCGCGCCGGAACGCCAGACAGCCATTCCCGCCGTCGCCGGCTTTTACGAGAATGCGAACTTCGTCGATGAACATGAGCGGCCGCGTCTACGCGGTCTGCTCGGACGGGATGATGCTGACGAACCGGCCCATGCGGCCGCGATCTTTGTACTCGATCACTCCGGTCACTTTCGCGAACAAGGTATCGTCCTTGCCCCAACCGACGTTGCGGCCGGCCTTGATCTTGGTGCCGCGCTGCCGCACGATCACCGACCCGCCGGGAACCAACTGCCCGCCGAAGGCCTTCACACCCAGCCGCTGCGAGTTCGAATCGCGGCCGTTTTTGGAACTGCCTAATCCTTTTTTATGCGCCATACGTCACCCTACGCCGAGATCTCGCCGACTTTCACTTCGGTGAAAGACTGGCGATGCCCGATGGTTTTCTTGTACTGCTTCTTGCGCTTGAACTTGAACACCAGCACCTTGTCGCCGCGTCCGTTGCCGACGATGGTGCCTTTCACGGTAGCGCCGGACACCAGTTCGCCGCTGTCGTTGAAGGCGGCTTTGGCGGTGAGCTCGACTTCGGAGCCTACGTCACCGGCGACCTTTTCCACCCGGACCACGTCGCCCGGAGCCACCCGGTATTGTTTTCCGCCCGTTTCGATAATCGCGTGCATACGAAAAGCCTCTTCTCGGGAGCCGGGCACACGGAGTGTGTCGGAACCGCTGGAGTAAACTTTAAGTTTACTACACCAATCAACGAAGCGGAAAACAGGGAGGAAATTCGAGTGGCAACCATGAAAGCAGTGCGTTTTCACGAGTATGGCGGGCCGGAAGTTCTGAAGTACGAGGATGCGGCCCGGCCGGAGCCGGCGGCCGGCGAGATTCTGGTCAAAGTTCACGCGGCAGCGGTAAATCCGGTGGACTGGAAAGTGCGGGCGGGACACTTAAAGGGATTTCTGAACTATCAGCTGCCGCTGATTCCAGGATGGGACTTTTCGGGAGTGGTGGAAGCTACCGGTCCGGGCGTGACCGCCTGGAAGAAAGGCGACGAAGTCTACAGCCGTCCGGACATTTCGCGGAATGGCGCGTACGCGGAGTACATCGCCGTGAAAGCGACAGAGGCGGCGCGCAAGCCGAAGTCGCTCGATCATAACAAGGCCTCGTCGATTCCGCTCGCGGCGCTGACGGCCTGGCAGGCGCTGTTCGATGCGGGCGGGCTGCAGGCCGGACAGCGGGTGTTGGTTCACGCGGCTGCCGGCGGGGTCGGTACATTCGCCGTGCAATTCGCGCATTGGAAGGGAGCGCACGTGATCGGCACGGCTTCGGAGAACAACCACGCGTTTCTGAAGGAACTGGGGGCGAACGAGACGATTGATTACGGTAAGGTGCGGTTCGAAGACGTGGTGCGGGATGTAGACTTGGTGCTGGACGCGATGGCGGGTGAGACGCGCGACCGGTCGTGGAAAGTAATCAAGAAGGGCGGCATCCTGGTCACCATTCTCGGGCAGCCGTCCGCGGAGGACGCGGCGAAACATGGGGTGCGCGCCGCCGGCGTGTTCGTGCAGCCGAACCAGGCGGAGCTCGACCAGATCAGCGCGCTGGTCGATTCCGGCAAGGTAAAACCGATCGTGGAAGCGGTGCTGCCGTTGAAAGACGCGAAGCGCGCGCACGAGATGAATCAAACGCTGCACACGCGGGGGAAGATCGTGCTTCAGGTGGTGTAACGATGCAGAAGGTGCGAATAGCGGACAAACTGGCGGCGTTTCAGGAGCACTACAAGCCGAAGATCGTCGGGGAGCTGAACGGCCAACATGTAAAGCTCGTTAAGTTTCAGGGCGATTTTGTCTGGCATCATCACGATCAGGAAGATGAGATGTTCCTGGTGATTCACGGCTCGTTCCGCATGAACTACCGCGAGGAATCCGGCGCCGAGCGCAGCATCGAATTGCGGGAAGGCGAGTTCCTGATTGTGCCGCGGGGGGTGGAGCACCGGCCGTCGGCGGAGCGGGAAGTGCAAGTCATGTTGTTTGAGCCGGCCAGCACGCTGAACACCGGCAATGTGCGCAACGAGCGGACGGTCGATGTCCTCGAGACCCTCTGACGCGTTTTCGATTCGCCCGGCGGCCGCGGCGGACGCCGAGACGATCATCCATCACCGCCGCTCGATGTTCTCCGACATGGGTTACGGCGATGCGGCGTGGCTCGATGGAGTGGCCGCGTCGTTTCTGCCGTGGGTCCGGCAGAAACTCGAGGCCGGCGAATATTTGGGTTGGTTCGCGGTGGCGCCCGATCAATCGGTGGCGGCGGGAGCGGGGCTGTGGCTGCTGGACTGGTTTCCGCACCGGCTCGATCGGGGCTCGCTCCGCGGCTACCTGATGAACGTATACACGGAGCCGCCCTACCGGCGCCGCGGCCTGGCGCGTCAGTTGGTGCAAATCGGGCTGGATGCGTGCCGCGAGCGGGGCATCACCATCGTCACGATGCATGCGAGCGACGAAGGCCGCCCGCTCTACGAATCGATGGGCTTCAAGCAGACTAACGAGATGCGGATCGAGCTACCTGCCAAAGACGTGGGCGGCGTAAAAGGCTAGCTCGGCGTCGAGGGAGCGCTGGATGGTGTCGGCTTTGCGGAAACCGTGCTGCTCGCCGGAGAACAGAATGTATTCGACCGGCGTACCATTGGCGCGAAGAGCATCGACCATCTGCCCGGTCTGGATGGGCGGGACGACCAGATCTTCATCGCCTTGAAAGAAAATTACCGGCACCGAGATGCGGCCCGCATGGAGCAGAGGAGAGCGCGCTTCGTAGAGATCCTGGCGCGCCGGATACGGGCCGATCAAGGAATCGAGGTAGCGCGCCTCGAACTTGTGGGTGTCTTTGGCGAGCACCCCGAGGTCGCTGATGCCGTAATAGCTGGCGCCGGCGCGGAAGTGGTCGTGAAAAGCCAGGGCCGCCAGCACGATGTAGCCGCCGGCGCTGCCACCGGTGATCACGGAGCGGGCGGCGTCCACCAGCCCCCGGTCCGCTAAGAAGCGCGCGCCATTCACACAGTCTTCCACGTCGACGATGCCGAGGTTGCCCTCGAGACGTTTCCTGTATTCGCGGCCGTAGCCGGTACTGCCGCCGTAGTTGACGTCGAGCACCGCGATGCCGCGGCTGGTCCAGTATTGAACGCGGAGATCGAGCGTGCTCGAGGCCGCGGCGGTGGGGCCGCCATGACACTTCACCAGCAGCGGCGGTTTTTCTCCGGTGGGCCCCGCATAGTCAGGATTGAAGGCCGGGTAATACAGGCCGAACGCGGTGCGATCGCCGGCCGTGGGGAATTCGACCGGCTCGGGGCGCGTGAAGTATTTCTTGAGCTGCGGGTCATCTGCGACGGCGGTGGAGGTCTTCAGTACTTCGGTTGTCCCCGTGGCGAGATCCAGGCTCACGACGCGGAACGGCGTGGCCGGCGAGCCGCCGCGGAACACGACGCGATCGCGATGGGCGCGGATCGAGTAGAACTCGGTGTAGGGGGTATCGATGGGTGTGAGTTTCCCGGAATCGAGATCCAGGGCGGCAAGCTGCTCGATGCCTTGGGACGCGTAAGCGCAGATCAGCCGGTGGGCACCCGCGAGGGCGTAAGCCGACATACCGAGGACCCACTGGGCGCGACCAAATTCGGCCTGCCTCGGAGCGAGCGCTTGGGGCGGCGCGAGGTCGAGGTTGCGGCGATAAAGATTCCACCAGCCGGTGCGGTCGGAGATAAAGAAGAGCGCGGAACTGTCGGGCGCCCATTCGGGCTGGAAGATGGATTCCTCGGGACCGCCGGCGATGACGGTGGGCGCGGCGGCCGGATTATCGAGCGGGATCACGGAAAGAGTCGTGCCTTCCCAGGGCATCCGGGGATGATCCCAGGCGAGGAACGCCAGCCAACGGCCGTCGGGCGACAGGCGCGGCGAGGAGAAAAAGTCGTGGCCGGAAGCCAGCACGCGGCCGGCTTCCGGCGCCGCGCCGGTGGCGTCGAGGCTGACGATGGAATTCACCGGCTCGCGGCCCGGCTGAGTGTGATCTTCACGGACGCCGATCCAGCGCCGGCGCCGTGAGTCGAGCAGGCCATCGCCGTAGCGCCAGGCGCCCTCCGGGGTAAGCGGCACCGGTTGGCGGGCGCCGCGGTCGAGGCAGTAGAGACGGCGGTCGGAGTCATTGGAGAAGTAGAGCGCGCCTTCGGCGACAAACCACGCGCCGCCACCGTACTCGTGAATGCGGGTGCGCACGTTGAAGGGAGCGGGAGTGAGATCGTGCGGGACACTGTTGTGCGCCTGGCACACCACGACATTGCGGCCGGCCTCTTGCGGGCGCAGCTCGATCCAGTAAATGTCCGCGCCATCCAAGCGGACCTCGGAGAGACCGATGGACTGGGAGACGATGAGGCGGGAAGTGACCGGAGACTGCCAAGAGCCGTAGGAAGCGGTGCGCATCATTCGCAGTGTATTCAAAAAATGACCGGAATTGCGGAAACATCCCGAGGTGTTTGAGCGTCTAATCGTAAACCCGTCGCGGAGGTTGCAATGACCACGTTGTGGCAGGACATTCTGTACGGCTTTCGGATGCTGCTCAAGAAGCCGGGCTTCACGATGGTGGCGGCCTTGTCGCTGGCGCTGGGCATCGGCGCAAATACGGTCATTTTCAGCCTCATCAACACCACCTTGCTGCGTCCGCTACCGTATCCGGATGCCAACCGGCTGGTGATGATCTGGAGCGTTCCGCTGGATCGCAAGGACCAGCGCGATGGAGTGATGGCGCTGAACTACATGGCGTTCCGGGGACGGGCGAAGTCCTTTGAAGCGATGGGGGCGATTCGCACGAATGACTGCAACGTCGGAGCGGATGAACACGGGCAAACGCCGGAGCGAGTCGGCTGCGAGAATTTCACGCCCTCGGTATTTCAGGCGCTTGGGGTCAAGCCGGTGCTGGGGCGCTTTCTGGCGGAAGACGAAAATCCGATTGACACGCAAGTGCCGGTGTTGTTGATCAGCACCCGGTTCTGGAAGCGGCGCTTCAACGGAGATCCCGGCGTCATTGGCAAGACGATGCGGGTGGACGGCGTGGTAAAGACCGTCATTGGCGTGATGCCTCCGAATTTCTACGTATTCGACGAGCAGGCCGACTTCTGGACGCCGGTTTACTGGACGCGCACGGAAGTACAGAGCACGCTGTACAACATGGGGGTGGTGGCACGTTTAAAGCAGGGAGTCCCATTGCAGAAGGCGCAGGCTGAGATCGATACGCTGGCGGCGCAATTGGCGATCTCGGATCCGGACCGCAACAAGAAACTGGGCGGGCTGGTGCAGACCATGACGCAATCGCTGTATGGAGGGCTGCGGTCCCCGCTGCTGCTGCTGCAAGGAGCGGTCGGACTGGTGCTGTTGATCGGCTGCGCGAACGTAGCCGGCTTATTGCTGGCGCGCGCGGCATCGCGACGGACCGAGATAGCGGTACGCACGGCTATCGGGGCCGGCCGCCGGCGCATTATCCGCCAGTTGATCACCGAGAGCGTGCCGCTGTCACTGCTGGGCGGAGTGCTGGGAGTTTTCTTCGCGTGGGGAGGGCTGCGGTTGTTTGTGGCAGCCGCGCCACCCGGGTTTCCGAGGCTCAGTGAACTTTCGCTCGATCTTCCTGTGCTCGGATTCACCGCGATTGTGGCGATTCTGACGGCGGTGGTGTTCGGAATCGCTCCCGCGATTCAAGCCTCGAATCCGGACCTGGCGAGCTCATTAAAGGAGTCCGGACGGAGCGGCACGGAAGGAGCGGCGCGGCAGCATCTGCGCAGCATCCTGGTGACCGTGCAAATCGCCATGGCGCTGATCCTGTTGATTGGCGCGGGGCTGATGATCAACAGTTTCATTCGAATTCAGAACAACCCGCTGGGGGCCGATCCCAAGGGCTTGCTGACTTTCGATTTCCGCTTCTCGCGGGACGAGGCGATCAAGCCCTATGGACGATACAGGAATGCCGGCTTGTGGGAGATCAACCCGGTGACCACGCTGACGTTTCAGCGGATCTTCGAACGGATTCAAAAGCTGCCCGGCATACAGTCGGCCGCCGGCGCCGGCACGCCTCCGCTGGCCGGGGCACTGGGTATGGGGTTTTTGATCGAAGGACGTCCGGCTCCGCCGCCCGGCGCGAACGGGCAACCCGGGCAGATGGCCGCTTACATTGCGGTTACGCCGAATTATTTCGCGACACTGCGAACGCCGATCGTGCAAGGGCGGGACTTCAACGATCGCGACACCGCCGCGGCTCCGTATGTGGTGATCATCAACCAGACCATGGCGAAGCGCTTCTGGCCGAACGAGAGCGCCATCGGCAAGCATGTGCGGCTGGACTACGTACCGGATGAGCCGCTGCGCGAGGTGATCGGCGTGGCGGGCGACGTCCGGATGAACCGCCAGCAGCGCCAGATGGGACCCGCGGTGTACGTGCCGTACCTGCAGCAGACACCGCGCTGGATGGGCGCCGGTTATGGCGTACGGGCCGGGATGTGTTTCATTTTGCGGACGAGCGGCAATCCCATGGGCCTGGCAGCGAGCATTCGGGAGGCTGTCGCCGAGGTGGATCACAATAAGCCGGTGGCGAACATCCGCACGGTGGAGGAGTACCTGGACCGGCAAGTGCAATACGTCCGACTGTACGTGTTGTTGCTGGGGATCTTCGGCGGCGTCGCGGCCGGGCTGGCGGCGATCGGCATCTACGGCGTCATGGCGTATGCGGTCGCGGAACGGACGCGGGAGATCGGCATCCGGATGGCGCTGGGCGCGAGCGCGCGCGATGTGCTGAAGCTGGTAGTTCTGCAAGCGCTGCTGCTGGTGTCGATCGGGCTGGCTCTGGGATTATCGGGCTCGTTCGCCCTTACCCGGTATCTCAAATCGGCGCTGTACGAAGTCACAGCGACGGACCCGGCGACGTACCTCGCGGTGTCCGTGCTGCTGACGGTGGTGGCGGTGGCCGCGTGTCTGGTGCCCACGCGGCGGGCGGTTTCCGTGAATCCGACGGTGGCATTGCGGTACGAGTGAATCGGGCTAAGCAGGGGGATCGCCGCCACGTGTATTCTGAATAGTAGTGGCGAAACCTGCGCTCCTTACCGTGGATGACGACCCCGAGGTGCTGCGTGCGATTCAGCGCGATTTGCGCGAGCGATACGCCGATCGGTATCGCATTCTGCGCGCGGAATCGGGAAAATCCGCTTTGGAGGCGCTAACGGAACTCCGTAAGCGGAACGAGGCCGTGGCCCTGTTCCTTGTCGATCAGCGCATGCCGCACATGACCGGCGTGGCGTTCCTCACCGAGGCCGTGCAAATCTATCCCGATGCCAAGCGCGCCTTGCTGACGGCTTATGCCGATACCGACGCCGCCATCCGGGCCATCAACGACGCCCGCATTCATCACTATCTGCTGAAGCCCTGGGATCCGCCGGACCAGCATCTCTATCCTGTACTGGATGACTTGCTCGACGACTGGCAGGCGAACTATCGTCCCCCGTTTAGCGGGCTCCGCGTGCTGAGCGACCGGTGGTCTCCGCGGTCGTACGAGATTCGCGAATTTCTAGCGCGTCATCAGGTTCCGTTTCGGTGGCTTGACAGGGAGCGCGCCGATCGGGATCCGGAGATTCAAGCGGTTGTCGCAAAGCTGGGAGCCGGCACGGGAAGGGCGCCGCTGGTACTTTTTGCCGACGGCACTTACCTGTCCGACCCGGCAAGTTCGGAATTGGCGGAGAGGATCGGGCTCACCTCGCGCGCGAACGCCGACTTCTTCGACCTTGTGATAGTCGGCGGCGGCCCCGCTGGTTTGGCTGCCGGCGTTTACGCTGCTTCGGAGGGACTCAAGACCGTAATCATCGAGCGCGACGCACCGGGCGGGCAGGCCGGGCTCAGTTCCCGCATCGAAAACTATCTCGGCTTTCCCTCGGGGTTGAGCGGGTCGGATTTGACCCGGCGCGCGGTGACACAGGCCCGCCGTTTCGGCGTGCAGATCCTGTCTCCGCAGGAAGCCACGGGGCTTCGTGCGGACGGTTCCTACCGCTACGTCAAGCTCGGCGACGGCGCCGAGCTGGCGTGCCACTCGGTGCTCCTCGCCACCGGCGTCCAATGGCGCCGTCTGGATGTCCCGGGTCTCGACCGGCTGCAGGGCGCGGGGATCTATTATGGGGCGGCCTCCTCGGAGGCCATGACCTGCGCCAACGAAGAAGTCTATATCGTCGGCGGAGCCAATTCGGCCGGACAGGCCGCGATGAATTTCTCGCGCTACGCCCGCCGCGTCATGATGCTGGTTCGCGGTGAATCGCTGGCCAATTCGATGTCGCGCTATTTGATCGAGCAGATTGAAAAGACGCCCAACATTCAGGTGGAGTTCAATAGCAGCCTCGCCGAAGCACACGGCGAAACGCGGCTGGAGGCCATCTCGGTGCGCTGCTCCACGAGCGGGGAAATCAGCACTCTGCCGGCTACGTCCCTGTTTATCTTCATCGGCGCCGAGCCGCGCACGGAATGGCTCGATGGCGCCATCGAGCGCGATGCGAAGGGGTTCATCTTGAGCGGCGCCGACCTTGTCCGCAACGGTAAGCCGCCGGACGGCTGGCAGCTCAAGCGCGAACCGGGGCTTCTCGAAACCAGTCTGCCCGGTGTTTTTGTAGCCGGTGACGTGCGCCGCGGGTCGGTCAAGCGCGTCGCCTCCGGTGTCGGCGAAGGCTCGATCGCAATCCAGTTTGTCCATCAGTACCTGGGTGACCGATGATCGAAGCGCGGGATTTGCGTGGTATCGCGGTCTTCTCCGATCTGCCGGAAGAGCAGCTCGCCTGGCTGGCCGAGCAGGGCGAAGAGGTTCGCGCCGAGGCGGGGGACGTGCTATTTCGCGAAGGCGACGCCGCCGAACACATGTTCGTCTTTTTCGAAGGCGAATTTGAAGGACGCAGCTCTCGCGCCTCCGAACGGCGGATTTTTCACGCGCGCGCGGGCGATGTCACCGGACTGTTGCCGTTTTCCCGGTTGCAAAGACTCCAGGGTAGCGGACGCGCCACCACCCGGCTGCGCCTGGCTCGCTTTCATAAACAGATCTTTCCCGAGATGCTGCAACGTATGCCCGTGCTCGCCGAGCGGCTCGTTGCCCTGATGCTCGACCGCACTCGCGAGTTCACCCGCATTTCCGAGCAGAGCGAAAAGCTCGAAGCCCTCGGCAAGCTATCCGCCGGGCTCGCGCACGAGCTGAACAATCCGGCCGCGGCCGTGCGGCGCGCCGCCGCCGCCATTTGGGACGTCCGCCAGGAACTGCGGGCCGCTTTTCTCCGGCTCGACCAGAGGAATTTAACTCGCGAGCAGCGAATTTACATCGCCCAGTGCGAAGAGGAGGCCCTCCAGCGTATCCAGGGTCCCGCCTCGCCCCCGTTGAGCGCGCTCGAGCGCAGCGATCGCGAGCAGGAGCTCGAAGACTGGATGCAGGCTCGCGCGGTTCCGGAACCCTGGAAATTGGCTTCTATGCTGGCGGAAGCGGAGTTCACTCCCGCAACTCTCGCGCACATCTCGGAAACCGTGGGCGCGGAGGCTCTCCCGGACACTTTGGTGCGCATTAACTATTCCCTGGTTGCCGCGCGCATGGTCGAGGAAATGCGTCAGGGCGCGACGCGCATTTCCGAGCTAGTCCAGGCCATCAAGGAGTACACCTACATGGATCAGGGCGCCGAGCAGGAGCTCGATATCCACGCCGGGATCGAAAGCACCCTCACCATCCTGGCCTACAAACTCCGGGGCAAATCGATTCAGGTGGAGCGCGAGTACGATACCCGGCTCCCCAAAATCTGCGCCTTCGGCGCCGAGTTGAACCAGGTCTGGACGAATCTGATTGCCAACGCCATCGATGCCATGCCGGACGGCGGCCGATTACGAATCCGCACGTTTCAGGATCTGCACGATGTCGTCGTCGAGGTGCAGGACAACGGTCACGGGATCGCTCCCGACGTGCTGCCGCACATTTTCGAGCCTTTTTTTACCACCAAAGGCGTGGGCGAAGGAACCGGTCTGGGGCTCGATACGGCCCTGCGCGTCATACGCAAACATCGCGGCGACATTCGGGTTGAGTCCAAACCAGGCGCCACCACGTTCCGCGTGGGCATCCCCACGGCTGTGGCTGCGCAAAAGACGGCCCAACCCGCCTAGCGCGGCCAGGCGCCTTCCACCGCCGACCGGCGATGGTGCAGCACGAGCAGCGTTTGATCGTCTTCCGGAGGCCGGGATCCCCGAAAGGCTTCCAGACCCGCCACCAGCCGCTGCCCGGTCTCAGCGGCCGAGCCGGGCGCGATCGCGCGGGCTAACGCCAAAAGGCCTTCGCGATCCAGTAGGGCGCCGCTCTCGCCGGAAGATTCCGTAATGCCGTCCGTGTACAGAACCAGCAGGTCGTCCCATCCGAGTTGCACTGCGGTTTGCGAATAGGCCGTTCCGGGGATCAAACCCAGAGGCAGATCGGCGATTTGCTTCGCGTAGGGCGTCGACTCTTCCAACCAGCCCCACTGCTGAACTTCCGCGCGGTACCAAAGCGGAGGCAGATGGCCCGCACTCGTGAAGAGCATCTCGCTCGAACCGGAGTAATGGCTCAGGACCAGGGCCGTTGCGTATTCCGTGCCGCTGGCGCCCGCCAGGAAAGAGTCGTTCAGCTCGCGGACGACGTCGGAGTGATCCCATTCATCGGCATGTTTTCGCAACAGAGCACGAAGGCGGCTCGCCGCCGCGCTGACGGCTTCACCGTGCCCGGCTACATCGGCAAGCGCGATCCGCGAGACGAACCCCTGGCTGCACACCGAAAGGTAATGAAGATCGCCGCCTCGGATCGACGGGGCCATGGGCCGGCACCAAACCCACGCGGCGACGCCGGGGAGTTCGATTGAGTAAGCCGCGCGCTCATTGCCGCCCTTTACTTCCAGACACGCGAGGCGCCGGAGTGGCTCGGGTTCGTTCTCAAGCGCGGTCATTCTATGCGAAGGATAACTCAAAAGCAGGGCACCGGCGCGCTATGCGCGCTATGTTGGGGGATCGCCCGCTGCGTCCCCGCCGCCTGGCCCGGGGGGCTCACTCTTCCGGCGGCTCGAGCGCAGATAGTGGGGACTGTATTCCATGCCATAGGGCGTCTTGACCTTGGTCCGCGCTTTTTCGTCGCAGAACGCCTGACTGGATTGGTGCCGCGCCGCGATCTCCTCCGGGGTGCCGTCGCGGAAGGTGATCTCTTCCCGCGGCACGAAGATCACCTGGCCGATCGGCATGCTGTGGGACGCAGAAACGGTTTCGCCCGGCTGGAGGACGTAGCGGAATTCGGTATCGTGAACGTACCAGTCGGTTTCGACACGGATCACCAGCATCGGGGCGAAGGGCCGCTCGATCATGTTGAAGATCGGAGTGTAGACCGTGTCCCATCCCGGCGGTGTCTGGAAGTTCCAAGCTCCGCGCAGAGTCACGGCGCCGGCTGGCGTCCCCATGTCTTCCGCGGAGATGAACATGCCGGGCATCAGGTGGGCGATTTCGCGGGTTTGCGGCGTGTCCTGGATGTGTAGCTTGATTTCCCGCGTGGTGGCGCCGATCCCACCAACCGGCAGCTGATAGCTCACAGTGAAGACCGGCTCCCAATGGTTTCCCTTGGTGTTCACCGAGTAGACAAACTGATACCGGCCCTCTCCCTCATAGCCGATTTGAAAGGTCTCTTTTTCCGCGAGCGGAGGGTGGACCAGGAAGCCAACAGCGCTTCCGGCTTCGAGCACGGGACAGTGACGGGCATGCTGCGGCAGAAGAGGGCGCTGGGCCTCGCGGCGCGGCCGCAGGCCAATTCCAGGCCGGCGCGGGTTGGGAAAGAGACCGACTTCCATCTCCGCAGTATCGCACCGCCGCCAGCAAGCGACTTCGGCGGTGTCCGATCAGGGGGAAAGCCGGCGGCCAAGGCAGCGCGATTACGTTCCGCCGCCCGACGTGCGTGTTTTGGGTGCAGCCTCGATCGGGATCTCCCGGCGCTTTCGCGCCGATTCCGGAATTGGCACGGTTACCTCGAGCACACCATCCTTGAACTGGGCCTTGGCCTGCTCGACGTTGACGCCTTCCGGCAGCGGAATCACCCGGCGGAATGAGCCATAGCTCCGCTCGCTATGGTAGTACCCCTGGTGACGCTCTTCGTGTTCGTGTTTCCGCTCGCCCTGGATCGCCAGCCCTTCGTTCGTTACCTCGACATGTACATCGTCCTTTGTCAGCCCAGGCAAATCCGCACTGACGACCAGATTGTTCTCTCGCTCCCGAACGTCGATGTTCGGTGACCACATGGCCGTCTCGCCGTGCTCCCGCAACTCACCGAACCAGTGGTCCATTTCGTCACTCAACCGCCGCATCAGCGCCGCTGGACTCATTGAAGTATCCCACGGAGCATGGTGCCCAAACCGTGGCAACCACCCTCCCCGCGCGAGGCTCGGTTCGGACGAGCGCTCTCTTCGGACCGGTACTTCCGCCATACGCAATGCTCCTTTCTCATTCCAATTTGAGTTAAGGACAGGTCCCGCCTTCACTATAGCCGCCGCCAGTTTGGGAGTCAGTGGCTGAACATACAATCTCGTAAATTCCGTGTGGCCTCCGACCATGCATCGAAGCCCTCGCATTGTATTGTCGTGGCCTCAGCTCATTGGTCCAGACGAACCTCGGGTTCGGTCGAAGGCCCGAATCGATAATGAAGGACGACTTCGCCAGGAGCCGGCTCGCCTCTCATTTGTGCCGGGTGGAATTTCCAGCGGCGGGATTCGAATACTGCCAGGCTGGCTATCTCTCGATCAGATCCCCTCCCGTTGGTGAGCAACTCGGCGTACTGTACATCGCCGATGGAGTTCACGAAGACTTTGACGTCAACCGAGATGACACCTGTAAGCCTCCGACGAAGGTCTGCGGGAATCCGGGGCAAAGGGCTCAGGCTTGGCGTGGGGGGCGAGAAATCCGAATCGTGCCGCAATTTCTTGACGAGCGGAATGGAAGCCATGACGCGCGCCAAGGGCGAGGCAGGCGTTGAGTGCGCAATTCCTGGCGACGGCCCTCCGGAGTACGAAAGTGGATTGGCAGGCACAGCTCGACCATCCACCCCTGGCACAGCCGGGGGCGGCGAAAATGATAAGGGTCCGATCGAAGGGGGCGTTTCCAACAGGAAGGGAGAGGCGGCGCTTTGCGGCTCCGAGTTCTCCTGCCGCACCACAATTGGACTCGATTGAGGCCGCCGCGGCAGCGTGCTGGTTTCGCCTCGAGACGGTACGAGCGCAGTCAGGCTGCGCCGATTTTTGTTATTGCCGGCTCGCGCGATCGCAGAGCGTGCCATCAGGCGAGGCGGCGCGACCTGGCGCGGACTCGACGTTGGCGTTACCGAGAGGACGAACGAGTCATTGGTTTGTCCATCGTTACTGTCGAATACATGAAGACGAATGTTGATGTAATTTGCACTGGACCTGTGGACGAACCTTCCGGAGCGTAGAACTTGCGAGCCCAGAACAAAATCCTCAGAATTGTCGCCTGTTTGAATACCAATTATGGCGGAGACCGCAGAGATGATGGCTGGGGCATCGCGATTCCAGGAGAGCACCAGATCACGACCCTGGCGTTTCGCACTCAGGCCGAGCGGTGTGGTCTCAGAGGCATAAAACGTCTGCATCGGCGGCGATTTCTTCACCGCGGGGGGTCGCGCCTTGGGCCGGCTAAGGTAAAGAAAAGCCCCACCAGCCACCGCGACCGCGGGAATCAGCCATCTGGCTCGGACTATCATGCGATGCAGGCCCGCACGAAGACGGGATTGGACTCGGCGCCTTGATGCGCCGTCAGGCCAGGCGACTCAAGAAATTTTGACGGTCCCCTCAGGGACGTCGCGCGCGCTCCTGGCTGCGGGAGGCGCCGCCGAGGGAATCCCGCCGGTCAGCGTACGAGATTTTTCTGGTCCGGAGCGCAGGGCGGACGCATCAAGCAAAACGATTCGTGTTTTAGAGCTAAGTAAGACATGCGTTTCGCATCCTCAGGCGAACACCGGGCAGCAGGCGTGGGACATACCGGTGCCATTCGAGCGGGGCTCCCAGCGGCCGAGAGCGTTTTCGCTTTCGGAGCCGAGTCAGGGTGAGGACGCTCGGATACGGCGTGGCTGTGCAGGTGGCGAGTCCTTTCCGAACAGATCTCGAATAGCAACCCACAAAACCGGTAGTGCGGGGAGAGAATCAACCAACTACGGAAGGAGGCCAGCCGGAACCCGGTCAAGCGGCGCCGGCAGTGAAGCGACGTCTGGGGCGCGCCGCTCGCGGCGCCGTGCTGGCGGCGTCGCTGATCGCCGCAGGTATCTTCGCCTTCCTGGTATGGCACGAGTTCGCGAGGAAACGGCTGCCGCCGCAGGCATCGCGCCTCATGATCCCAGGAGGTGTTCCGGTGACAACGGCCGTGGCGCGGAAAGGCAGTATCGGCGTCTACCTCGAAGCGATCGGGACAGTGACCCCGGTCTATACCGCTTCGATTACCGCCCAGGTGAACGGACTGATAACGGGCGTGCACTACACCGAAGGCCAGATCGTCCATAAGGGCGACCCCCTGATCGACATCGATTCGCGACCCTTTGAGGCCCAGGTCCAGCAGGCGCGGGGAACGCTCGACCGCGACACGAGTGTCCTGGCGCAGGCGAGGATGGATCTGGAACGTTACCGCGACGCCTGGGCGCGCAACGCAATTCCCCGACAACAGTTCGAGGACCAGGAAAAACTGGTCGCCCAAGACGAAGGCCAGGTGAAAAGCGACCAAGGCAACCTGGCTTTTTATGAAGTGCAGCTCGGGTGGTGCCGGATTACCGCGCCATTCCCGGGCCGAGTGGGCCTGCGTTTGGTGGATCCCGGAAATGTGGTGGTGCTCTCCGCCTCGAACCAGATCAACGGAACTACCAGCCTTGTCGTGGTTACCCAGACGGAGCCAATCACGGTGGTCTTTACACTTGCGGAGGACGATCTGTCCGAGTTGCGATCGCAGCTGCGCCTCGGGCGGACGCTACCAGTCTATGCGTACGATCGCACGCTGCAAACCAGACTTGCGTCGGGCAAGCTGACGGCGCTCGACAATCAGGTCGACACAACAACGGGAACGGTCAAGCTGCGCGCGGAATTTGATAATACTGACGAGCGCCTGTTCCCGAATCAATTCGTCAACACCAGGCTTCTGCTGAAGACGCTGACCGGGGTGACTCTGGTCCCTTCCCAAGCCATTCAACACAACGGGCAGATGACATTTGTGTATTGGATCGAGGGCGGCGAAGCCCGGATCCGGAACGTCAAGACCGGCGCGGCTGACCGGGGCATGACGGTGGTCGAAGGGATCCGTTCGGGAACGGTGGTGGCGACCAGTAGTTTCGAAAAACTTCGCGACAATACTCCGGTCGAACGCGTGAAAGACCGCAGGCGCCTGGAAACAAGCGGGAGTGACTTGCCGTGAATCCGTCCCAACCCTTCATTCTTCGGCCTGTCGCGACGTCGCTGCTGATGGCGGCGATCCTGCTTGCCGGCATCGTAGCGTATACCCAACTGCCGGTTTCCGCGCTGCCCCAAGTGGACTATCCGATTATTCAAGTCCTTACCTTCTACCCGGGCGCGAGCCCCCACGTGATGGCCACCACGGTGACGGCGCCGCTCGAACGGCAGTTCGGGCAGTTGCAGGGTCTCAACCAAATGACCTCGACCAGTTCGGGTGGCTCCTCCGTCATCGTGTTGCAGTTCAATCTCAGCTTGAGCCTCGATGTGGCCGAGGTTGAGGTGCAGGCGGCAATCAACGCGGCGCAGAGCTACCTCCCGTCAAATCTTCCGGTGCCGCCGGTGTATAGCAAGACCAATCCGGCAGATGCTCCAGTAATCACACTGGCAGTCACATCGGATACCATGCCGCTGCCGGAGGTGGAGGATCTGGTGGATACCCGCCTGGTTCCAAAACTGGCGCAACTCAGCGGGGTTGGCATGGTGAGTATCAGCGGCGGTCAAAAACCGGCCGTGCGGGTGCAGGCGAACCCCGCCGCGCTCTCGTCCTATGGAATTAACCTCGAAGATCTTCGCACGGCGCTGACGCAAACCAGCGTGAATGGAGCGAAGGGCAGCTTTGACGGTCCGTATCAGAATTTTCAAATCGACGCCAACGACCAGCTCTATAGCAGTGCGGATTACCGCCCCGTCGTAGTCGCATATCGAAACGGCGCGCCAGTTTTCGTGCGAGATGTGGCCCAAGTGATCAACGGCGTGGAAAACAACAAACTGGCGGCGTGGATGAATCGCACGCCGGCTGTCATTGTGAATATCCGAAGGCAGCCCGGCGCGAATACGATCACCGTCGTCGAGGGCATAAAGACGCTTCTGCCTCAGTTGGAAAAGAACCTGCCGGCGTCGGTCCGGGTCAACCAGTTGACCGATCTATCCACCTCGATTCGAGCATCGATTGCGGACGTCGAATTCGAGCTGATGCTCACCGTTGGGCTGGTGGTAATGGTCATCTTTCTTTTCCTGCGCAGCCTCTCGGCAACAGTCATCCCCAGCGTCGCGGTCCCCTTATCCCTGGTCGGGACCTTTGCAGCGATGTATGCGCTCGGCTACAGCCTGGACAATCTTTCCCTGATGGCCCTGACCATTTCCACGGGTTTTGTGGTTGACGACGCGATTGTAATGATCGAGAACATCTCGCGCTACATCGAGGAAGGCGCGACACCGATGCAAGCGGCCATCCAGGGAGCCGAACAAATCGGCTTCACGATTCTCTCTCTTACGGTGTCACTGATCGCGGTGCTGATCCCGCTGCTTTTCATGGGCGACGTGGTGGGCCGGCTCTTCCGGGAATTCGCAGTCACCCTGGCCGTGACGATCGTCATTTCCGCGGCGGTTTCGCTCACGCTTACGCCCATGATGTCTGCACGGATTCTAAAACCCGCGCGCGCGGGGCATCACAGCCGCATCCACGCGGCCACCGACCGTCTTTTTTCGGAGCTGATCGCGTTTTATGGACGCACACTGCGAATCGTTCTGCGCTTCCAAACCGTTACGCTGTTTGTCGCCGTCGCGACCCTGGCGCTGACCATCTATCTATACGCCACCATTCCGAAGGGATTCTTTCCGGCGCAGGACACCGGTGTGATTCAGGGCATCTCGCAAGCGCCCGAGACGATTTCTTTTGAAATGATGGCGGAGCGGCAGCAGGAACTCGCGCAAGCGGTTCTCCGCGACCCGGCCGTGGAAAACCTGTCGTCGTTTATCGGGATCGACGGCACCAACACAACTCTCAACAGCGGCCGCATGTCGATTGATCTCAAGCCGCTCGAGGAGCGCAAAATCAGCGCTAGCGAGGTCATCCGCCGCCTGCAGAAAAGCGTGGAGCCGGTCCACGGAATCACGTTCTACATGCAACCGGTGCAGAATATCACGGTTGACGATCGTGTGAGCCGGACGCAATTCCAGTTCACCCTGGAGGATCCGGATCCCAAGGAACTCAGCCTCTGGACCGACCGGTTCCTGGCGAAAGTCAAGGGCCTGCCGGAACTCGCCGACACGGCCACGGACCGGCTAAATGGAGGTCTGGCCGAGTCCCTGGTCATTGACCGGGTGACCGCTTCGCGGCTCGGAATCGCGCCGTCAACGATCGACAATACACTCTACGACGCGTTCGGGCAGCGCCAGATCAACACGATGTACACGCAGTTGAATCAATACCACGTGATCCTGGAAGCCCTCCCGCATTTCCAACTCGATCCGCAAATGCTGAACAAGATGTACATTCAGGCAAATACTTCTTCCGGGACAAGCGGTCCGGCCGCCACGTCGACCTTCGCCTCTCAGGGATCGTCTTCGGCGGGGTCGAACGCGCTGACCACGCCGGTGAAGTACACGCCCTCACCGGAGGTTCTTGTTCAGCCATTGAATGCCATCACCGCCGGCGTCGGCGCCACGCCAGCGGGCGCCACCAATCTCCTCAGCAGTTCGAACGGCGCGAACGCCGTGCCTTTGAATGCGCTGAGCCATTTCGAGCGGATTCAGTCACCGCTTTCGATCAACCGCCAGGGTCAATTCCCGGTCGTAACCGTATCGTTCAACCTGGCGCCGCAGGCCTCCCTGGGTGACGCGATCAGCGCCATCAATCGAGTAGTGCACGAACTGAAGATGCCGGAAAGCGTGAGCGCCATGTTCCAAGGCACGGCGGCTGCGTTTCAGAATTCTCTCTCCAACCAAGGGCTCCTGATCATTGCCGCGCTGGTGACCGTCTATATCGTGCTCGGCGTCCTTTACGAAAGTTTCATACATCCGGTCACGATCCTCTCCACATTGCCTTCGGCCGGAGTCGGCGCACTGCTGGCGCTTATGTACTTCCGGCAGGAACTGAGCGTAGTCGCGATTATCGGGATCATCCTGCTGATCGGAATTGTAAAGAAGAACGGCATCATGATGGTTGATTTCGCTCTCGAAGGAGAGCGCGAACAAGGCAAGAACCCAACCGATGCCATTTACGATGCATGCCTGCTGCGTTTCCGGCCAATCATGATGACGACCATGGCTGCCCTGCTGGCCGGTATCCCTCTGGCATTCGGAACCGGCTTTGGATCGGAACTGCGCCGGCCTCTGGGAATTGCCATGATCGGCGGGCTGCTGCTCAGTCAAGTGCTCACGCTTTATACGACACCGGTCATCTACATTTTCTTCAGCCGGTTTGCCAAACGGGCCAACCGGTTGCCGGGGGGATCGCAGGCGCCAAATCGGCCTCAGCCGGAAGAGCCATGATTCCGTCAGCGGTCTTTGTCCGCCGCCCTGTTGCCACATCTTTGATTACCGCGGCAATTGCGCTCGCGGGAGCCGTGGCGTATGGGGTGCTGCCGGTCTCTCCTCTGCCGCAAGTGGACTTTCCAACGGTCTCGGTGGCCGCAACCCTGCCGGGCGGCAGCGCCGAGATCATGGCATCGTCGGTCGCAACACCGCTGGAGCGCCAGTTCGGCCAGATTGCCGGCCTAACCGAGATGACTTCGGTCAGTTCGCTGGGGAACACGGCGATAACCCTGCAGTTCGATCTGGATCGCAATATCGATAGCGCGGCGCGTGACGTCGAAGCCGGGATTAATGCAGCGCGCACCTATCTCCCAGCCAATCTCCCATCCAACCCGACGTACCGCAAAGTGAACCCTTCGGACGCCCCGATCATCATTCTTGGCCTCACTTCGGACCGGTATGACCGCGCGATGCTCTACGATGCCGCTTCCACGGTAATCCAGCAGAAACTGTCGCAAATCCAGGGAGTCGGCCAGGTGTTCGTTGGCGGCGGAACGCTTCCCTCGGTGCGCGTAGACGTCGATCCGACGAAGCTCAACAGCATGGGCCTGACACTGCAGAACGTGCAATCGGTGCTCAGCCTACAGAACACGCATCAGCCCACGGGCCAGATTTCGGACGGCCTTGTGACGGCGGATATCGTCACCAATGACCAGCTTACTCATGCCGATGAGTACAAACCGCTGATTGTCGGCTACAACCGCGGCGCGGCGGTCCGTCTGTCGGACGTGGCAAAAGTGGCGGACTCCCGGCAAAACATCCGGGCGGCCGGCTATTTGAACAGCAAGCCCGCGATCGTAGCGGTGGTTTATCGCCAGCCCGGGGCGAACATCATCCAGACTGTTGATCGTGTCCGGCAAGAGCTTCCCTCCCTGCGCGCATCCATCGCCCAGGGTATCGATTTAGGCGTCGTTCTCGACCGCACTACCACAATCCGCGCCTCGGTCCGAGACGTCCAGGTCACGCTATGCCTCTCAATCCTGTTGGTTGTCCTCGTTGTGTTTCTTTTTCTGCGGAGCGCGCGGGCCACCATGATCCCGGTGGTTGCGGTTCCTGTTTCGTTGATCGGCAGCTTCGCAGTCATGTACTTGTGCGGATACAGCGTCGACAATCTGTCGCTGATGGCGATGACCATTGCTACCGGGTTCGTGGTGGACGACGCCATCGTCGTGATGGAAGACATCTCGCGTCACATCGAAAGCGGAATGCCGCCCTTTCGCGCGGCCCTCGCCGGCGTTCAGGAAATCGGCTCTACCGTCTTCTCGATCAGCATTTCATTGATCGTGGTCTTCATCCCCATTCTGCTGATGGCAGGTATTGTGGGCCGCCTGTTCCGTGAGTTCGCGATCGTTCTCTCCACTGCCATTCTCATTTCCATGATCGTCTCCCTTACGACTACGCCCACGATGTGTGCCCACTTGCTGCGAGACGAGCGCGGCCGAGCGCATGGATACCTCTATCGGATCGCTGAAGAAATATTTGAATGCATGCTCTGGATCTACCAACGATCGCTTACCTGGGTGCTGCGTAACCCGGGCTGGATCGTTCTCATCTTACTGCTGACCATCGCATTGAACGTCGCGTTGATCGTGCGAATTCCAAAGGGATTCTTTCCTCTGCAGGACACCGGCGCGATCGCCGGCGGACTCCAGGGCCCACAGGATGCATCGTTCGCGGTGATGGATCAATCGGCCCGGCAGCTCTCCGGCGTGATAAAGGACGATCCCGCCGTGGAGAACGTCGTAGCGTTTACCGGCGGGTCCGGGCCTTCTAACAGCGGGTTCATCTATGTAGCCTTGAAGCCCCTCGAGATTCGCAAGGTGAGCGCCGCCGAAGTCATCGACCGCTTGCGGCCCAAGATGATGGGCCTTCCCGTCGCATCAGCTTTTCTTCAGCCGGTGCAGGACCTCCGGATCGGAGGAAGAGCCAGCAACGCGCTTTATCAGTACACAATCCAATCCAATAGCGTCCAGGACCTGTCGCAATGGGGGCCGGTATTGCTGGCTCAGATGAAAGACTCGTCCGAACTTCGAGACGTGAACTCAGACCAGCAGAACAATGGCCTGGATGAATACCTGACCTACGATCGAACTACCGCCGCGAGGCTCGGTATCACTCCTCAAGCTCTGGACACGTCACTCTACAGCGCGTTCGGACAGTCCGAGGTCTCGATCATTTATGGCCAGATGAACCAATACTACGTTGTCTTGGAAGTCGCGCCCCAATTCTGGCAGGGCCCGGAAGGTTTGAAATATATGTATCTTCGTACATCGAACCGGGGTGTGATTCCCCTAGGAGCCGTATCCCAGTCGCGGCCGGGCACTACTCCCCTGGCTGTAAATCATACCGGGCTGTTTCCATCCGTGACCGTCTCGTTCAACCTGGCGGGAGGCGTCTCATTGAGCGACGCCTCCCGTGCAATCGTCGGCCTGCACGACAAATTGGGTATGGCGTCGAGTGTCCGGGGATTTTTTTCCGGCAATCTACTCGCGTTTCAACAATCGCTAGGCGCCGAACCTTATCTGGTGCTGACGGCGCTCCTTGCCGTCTACATCGTATTGGGCATTTTGTATGAAAGCCTGATTCATCCCTTGACGATCATCTCCACCCTTCCGTCGGCCAGCGCCGGAGCGATGCTTGCATTGATGCTTCTCAAGGTGGACCTCAGCATCATTTCGATCATAGGGATCGTGCTGTTGATCGGAATTGTGAAGAAGAACGCCATTATGATGATCGATTTTGCCCTGGTCGCCGAGAGGGGGGGCGACCTGAGCCCCCGCGATGCGATTTTCGAGGCGTGCCTTCTGCGCTTCCGCCCGATCCTGATGACGACCACCTGCGCACTGTTCGGCGCGCTCCCGCTGGCGTTCGGAACGGGTACAGGATCTGAGTTGAGGCGTCCGCTAGGAATCACCATCGTGGGGGGCCTTATCGTCAGCCAGATGCTGACCCTCTACACGACACCCGTGGTCTATCTGCTTCTCGATAACGCGCGCCGTTTTGTCCAGCGCGGCCGCAACCGGGAAGATCGGTAATGGCGAAGGCTCGCATTTCGCACCGGGTCTGGGCGGTGGCTTTGCTGGCGCTGGGGTTGTCCGGATGCACGGTTGGACCGAAGTATCAGCCGCCTTCGGCGCCGCTACCCGCTCCCACGTACAAGGAGTCACCTGACCACTTCAAGGAAGCGGACGGCTGGAAGGTCGCGCAGCCGAGTGATTCGATGCTTCGAGGCAAATGGTGGGAAGTCTTCAAGGAGCCCGAGTTGAACGCTCTCGAAGAACAACTCAACGGCTCCAACCAAAACATCAAACAGGCCTATGAGAACTACATGGTGACCCGCGCGCTGATCCGCGAGGCGCGCTCTCAGTATTTTCCAACGGCGGCCACTGCGCCGGCCTATGTCCGGTCCGGCTCTTCGGCCAACCTGGGTGCCTCGTCCGCCGTGCGGGGCAACTCGGGGATCACTACAATTAACGGCCTAACCAGCAGCTTGTATGACCTTCCGGTGGACATCCTGTGGGCGCCTGATTTGTGGGGCAAGGTCCGCAATACGGTGCGGGAATTTCAGTATGGAGCCCAGCTGAGCGCGGCCGATCTCGCGAACGAGCGGCTGGTGGAGCAGGCGACGCTCGCTCAGATCTTCTTCGAAATCCGCGGCCAAGACGAGTTGCAGCGAATCCTGGACGCGACGGCCGAAGCGGACAAGAAATCCCTCGAACTGACCCAGGCACGATATCAGACCGGCGTCGACAACATGCTCTCGGTGGTGCAGGCTCAAACAACCCTTGAGACGGTGGAGGCGCAGAAGATCAACGTCGGAGTGGCGCGCGCCGAGTTCGAGCATGCGATTGCCACCCTGGTGGGCAGGCCGGCTTCCGGGTTCTCCATCCCGGTCAAGCCGATGACTACGTCTCCGCCTCCCATACCAATCGGATTACCCTCGCAGCTGCTCGAGCGGAGGCCGGATATCGCGGCCGCCGAACGCAGCATGGCCGAAGCCAATGCCCAAATCGGCATCGCCCAAGCGGCGTACTATCCCACGCTGACGCTCAGTGCATCCGGGGGGCTGGAAGCTTCGACGCTAAGCAACCTTTTTGCGTGGTCCAGCCGCTTCTGGGCGATCGGCGGGACCCTTTCCGAGACGCTCTTCGATGCAGGCCTTCGCCGAGCAACGGTCAATCAGTTCATTGCCACTTACAACGGAGCAGTCGCATTCTACCGGCAGACGGTACTAACCGCGTGCCAGCAGGTCGAGGATGCGCTGGCGAGTGTCCGAATTCTCTCCCAGCAAGTTTTGCAGCAACGGTTGGCCGTCGAATCCGCCAGCGCGGGATTAGAACTCGAACTGAGCCGCTATGAGACTGGGATTGATCCTTATACCGATGTAGTAATCGCCCAGACTACCCTGCTTAGCAATCAGCAGACACTGGTTGCCACGAAGGTTACGGAAATGGTGTCCGCGGTTCAATTGATCATGGCCCTGGGCGGAGGTTGGGACCGCTCCGAGCTTCCCACTCCTGAGCAGGTGAGCCAAAAGCCCACAAAAGGTGAAACGGCGATTGTCCACTAGCAGGGCGAAGGGCGCGGAGCCATCAGGGTTTGGAATGCGTTCCGCTTGTCCGGTTTGGTAGTAGCGCGGTTACCAGAGTTTCAGGGCGACGGCGTAGCCCGTCAGCAGCCCGTGGAAAAATGCCTTGCGTTCTTTGTCCGCGGACATATTGTAATGCTGCGTCGCGTCGTCGAGCGCTTTTAGGAGTTTCTCCCTGCGCTGTTGGTGCAAGCCCCGGGTTACCAGCTTATCGACGAGAATTTCGACGGCCTCATCGTCCGCGATAGTAAATTGATGCGTGTGCGGCATGGCGTTCTCCTCATGCTTCACTTTCGGCCTCATTGTATCGCCGCTCGGTTCGTGGAAACGGGCGCTCCAGTCGGAGTAGGAGGGAATAGTCCGAAATGACCCTCAAACAAAACCGCTTTATTGACCGATCCATGGTCGCGTTCATCCTGATGGGTGGCTTTCTTGTGATCCTGTCGTTCTTTCGGAAGGCGATGCTTCCGTAGTGTTGCTGGAGGGTGCTCCCAGTGGCGTGCACCACATAACCACACGCATAGGTAGTCTTCCCGAGGAAACCCGTGCTGCCACGGATTGGGCCTCGCTACTCTCTAGAACCGGCGATGCACAGCGGAGAGGCGAAGTTTGTGTTTTTTTCAGACGGACTTTGCATCTTAACCTTGGCATGCGGTCGCCTGCCCCAGGTCGAGAGACGAGGCCATTTGCCAGTTTGGCGGGCTGGTGTCAGTACGCCATCGGTGTTCGCCGGACTCGCGCAGCCGCAAGACTGGCGGCCCCACTGGACCTGCTAGGCTGTTATCAGGATGAACCGCAGAACGTTCTTTCAGTCCGCGGCGGCGCTTCCGGTGGCGGGATCGCTGAAGGCGGCGGCCGCACCTTCGCTGGATACACGCATAGTGCGGCTCAATTTGCAGCACACCTGGACGACGACGATGTCCTCCAGCGAGTACCGCGACACGCTGCATGTGGCGTACTCGCGCGACGGGATCACGGGGCATGGCGAGGGCGCACCGATCGTCCGCTATAAAGAGGATGCGCCATCGGCGCGGAAAGCGGTCGAATCGGTGCGCGACCTGCTCCTGCGGGCCGATCCGATGCAGTTCGCCAAGACCATGAGCCTGGTGTTCCGGCGCGTGCAGGGCGAATGGGCCGGTAAAGCGGCGGCCGATATCGCGCTCCTGGACTGGGTCGGACAGAAGCTGGGGATTCCGTTGTATTCGTACTTCGGGCTGGATCCGAAAGATACTCCGCTGACGACGTTTTCGATCGGAATCGACACGCCGGAGATTACGAAGCAGAAGACACGCGAGGCGGAGGCGTACCCGATCTTGAAGGTGAAGGTGGGGCTGGCAACCGATGAGCCGACCATCGAAGCGGTGCGCAGCGTGACCAGGAAGCCCATCCGCGTGGACGCCAACGAAGGCTGGAAGGACCGCGAAGAGGCGGTGCGCAAGATCAACTGGCTGGAAAAACAAGGCGTGGAGTTCATCGAGCAGCCACTGGCGGCGGACCGGATCGAGGATACGAAGTGGATCCGGAGCCGCGTGCACATTCCGATCATCGCCGACGAAGCGTGCCAGCATGCGTCGGACATTCCGAAGCTTCGGGATGCGTATGACGGCGTGAACGTGAAGCTCGACAAGAGCGGCGGGCTGCTGGAGGCGTACCGCATGATCGAGATCGCCAAATCGCTGGGGATGAAGACCATGCTGGGATGCATGATTTCGAGTTCGGTTTCGGTGACGGCGGCGGCGCAGCTTTCGCCGCTCGTGGATTTCGCCGACCTGGACGGCAATCTGCTGATCGCGAACGATCCGTTCCGCGGCGTGCGGGTCGAGAAGGGAAAACTGATTCTTCCGAACCGGCCCGGGCTCGGGCTGACGCCCGCGAAATAACGCGCGATGGCGGGTCATCGCGTCATTGTTCTTGGCGGCGGATTCGGCGGGCTGTACGCGGCGCGGGCGCTGCGTAAGGCGCCGGTGGACGTCACGCTGATTGACCGGCGTAACTTCCACCTCTTTCAACCGCTGCTGTACCAGGTAGCCACGGGGTCGCTGTCGCCGGGCGAGATCTGCGCGCCGCTACGCTCGATTCTCAGCCGGCAAAAGAACACACGCGTGCTGATGGGGGAAGTAGCGGACATCGATCCGCACGCGCGGCGGGTGATTTTGAGCGATGGCGGCTCGTATGAATACGACTCGTTGATCGTGGCCACTGGGTCGCAGAGCTACTATTTTGGCAACGACCAGTGGCGCAGGTGGGCGCCGAGTTTGAAGAGCGTAGAGGAGGCGACGGCGATCCGCCACAAGATTCTCTATGCCTTCGAGGCGGCGGAGCGCGAGACCGACGAACAGCGGCGGCGCACCTGGTTGACGTTTGTGATCGTGGGCGGCGGGGCTACTGGTGTGGAGCTGGCGGGGGCGTTGGGCGAGATCGCGCGCGAAACGCTGAAACACGATTTCCGGTCGATCGATCCGCGGCAAGCGCAGATCCTGATTGTGGACGGCGCGCCGCGGTTGTTGATGGCGTTTCCTGAGGACCTGGCGACGGAGGCAGAGAAATCGCTGCTGCGGCTGGGCGTGCGCGTGAAGGCCGGCTTAATGGTGACGGAGGTCGACGGGGACGGAGTATCGTACCGGAAAGCGGATGGCACGGTCGAGCGGCTGGAGACGAAAACGGTTTTGTGGGCGGGCGGCGTGCATGTCGACGGGTTTGGCAAGATGCTGGCGGAACGGACCGGCGTGGCGCGCGACCGTGGCGGACGCCTGCCGGTGAATCCGGATTTGACGATGCCGGGTTTTCCGGAAATCTTCGTGGTAGGGGATCTGGCAGCGAGCAGCGGGCCGGAAGGAAAGCCGCTGCCTGGAGTCGCGCAGGTGGCCATGCAAGGCGGAGCCTACGCGGCGCGGACGATTGCGGCGCGAGTGAAAGGGCGGGGCGGCTTGCCTCCCTTCCGCTATTTCGACAAGGGCGACCTGGCGGTGATCGGGCGGGCGGCGGCGGTGGCGCGAATTTTTGGGCTGCGTCTGCACGGGCTACCGGCGTGGCTGGTCTGGCTGTTCGTCCACATTATGTACCTGGTGCAGTTTCAAAACCGCATTCTAGTCTTTATTCAGTGGGGGTTTTTGTACCTGACCTTCAGCCGGGGGGCGCGGCTGATTACGGGCAAAGACGCGGAGTAGCGCCGGCGGTCTCGCCACCGGCGAGATGCACCGGGGACAAGATCCGGGACCGACGCAATCGTCGCCGGCGTTACGCAACTTTGTGAGGCCGAGCGGGTTCATCAGACAGAGGCAAGGAAATGTATTATCGGGCCCTAGCGGTACTGGTTTGTGTTAGTGCATTTGCCGGAAACGGCGTTCCCTTTCAGAAAGAAATCCCCAAAGACGAACGGATCAAGCAGGCGTTGAACCGACTCACGTTCGGGCCGCGGCCGGGAGATGCGGAGCATGTGCAGTTGATGGGGCTGAAGAAGTGGATTGACTGGCAGCTGCATCCGAGCCGCATCGCGGAAAACCCGGTGCTGGAAGCGAAACTGAACAGTCTGGGTTCGCTTTCAATGAGCAGCCGGGAAATCGCTCAAAATTATCCCGCAGGGCGGATGGCAGCGCGCGAACTGACGGACGCGAAATTGCTGCGGGCGATCTACAGCAACCGGCAGTTGGAGGAAGTGCTGACGGATTTCTGGTTCAACCACTTCAACGTATACCTAGAGAAGGGAGCGGACCGGTATCTGGTGACGGCGTATGAACGCGATGTCATCCGGCCGCACGTGCTGGGCAAGTTTCGCGATCTGCTGGAAGCGACCGCCAGGAGCCCGGCGATGTTGTTCTACCTCGACAACTGGCAATCCGTGGGAGACGCGCCGGAGCGGGGCAGGCCGGCCCGGCGCGGGCTCAATGAAAATTACGGGCGCGAACTGCTGGAGCTACACACACTGGGCGTCGATGGCGGCTATACGCAGAAAGACGTCACGGAAGTAGCGCGGTGCTTTACGGGCTGGACGATCCGGCAACCGCGGTTGGGCGGCGAGTTCGTGTTCAACGGCAGAGCTCACGATCGCGGCGAGAAGAGGGTGCTGGGCGTGAAGATTCCGGCGGGCGGCGGGATCGAGGATGGCGAGAAGGTTCTGGATCTGGTTGCGCGGCATCCGGCGACCGCGCACTTCATCTCGCGAAAGCTCGCCATGCGCTTCGTGGCGGATGATCCGCCGGCGGTCCTGGTGGATCGGATGGCGCAGACGTTTCTGAAATCCGACGGTGACCTGCGCGCGGTTCTGAAGACGATGATCGATTCGAAGGAATTCTGGTCGGTGGGGGCGTATCGCACCAAGATGAAATCGCCGCTGGAGTTTGTGGCGAGCGCGGTGCGCGCGATGAACGGGGACGTGGATGGGGCGTTAGCCCTCAACAACCAGGTGGCGCAGATGGGCGAGCCGCTCTATCGCAAACAGGAGCCGACGGGATATTCCAACTCGGGCACGGAGTGGATGAACAGCGCGGGGCTGGTGGCGCGCATGAATTTTGCATTGAGCCTGGCGAACAATCGCGTGCCCGGAGTGAAAGTGGCGACCGACGCAGGGGCGGGAATCACGCTGGGTGCCCCGGAGTTTCAGAGGCATTGAGTATGACGACACGGAGGGTTTTTCTACGGAATTCGGCGCTGGCAATGGTGGGCATGGGCAGCGCGCCGCTGTGGCTGCAGCGGGCCTTGTATGGCGCTCCCGGCGCGCGCAAGAAGATTCTGGTGGCGATTTTTCAGCGGGGCGCGGCGGACGGGCTGAACATCGTTGTTCCGCATGGAGAGAAGGCTTACTACGATCTGCGGCCCACGATTGCGATTCCGCGGCCGGGAAGCGGTGAGCAGGCGGCGCTCGATTTGGATGGATTCTTCGGCCTGCACCCGTCGCTGGCGCCGCTCGAACCGTTGTTCTCACAGCGGCACCTGGCGATTGTCGATGCGGTGGGGTCGCCGGACCCGACGCGGTCACATTTCGATGCGCAGGACTATATGGAGTCGGGCACCCCGGGGTTGAAGGCCACGGCAGATGGCTGGATGAACCGGGCGCTACCGAAGGCGGAGAAAGAGTCGCCGCTTCGCGCAATTTCGCTTGGGGCGGTGTTGCCGAGGACGATGCGCGGCGCGCAACCGGCGGTGGCGCTGCAGAGCCTGGAAGATTTTCGGATTCTCAAGGCGCAAGCAGCGCCGGAGCTGGAGCAGCTGTATTTGTCGGCGAGCGATCCGGCGCTGCAAACGACGGGGCGCGAAACATTCGAGGCGCTGGCGATGCTACAGGCCGTGCAGAAGCGGGCGTACCAGCCGGCGGCCGGCGCCGAATATCCGCGCGGGCGCTTCGGAGACAGCCTGCGGCAGATCGCGCAATTGATCAAGGCCGATGTCGGAATGGAACTGGCATTCGCGGATGTGGGCGGATGGGACCATCATGTCAACGAGTCCGCGCGGTTGGCGAATCTGTTGCGCGACTACGGGCAGGGGTTGGCGGCGTTCTGGACCGACTTGGGCGACCGGATGGAGGACATAATACTCGTCACGATGTCCGAATTTGGGCGGACCGCCCACGAGAATGGCAATCGCGGGACCGATCACGGCCATGCAAATTGTATGTTCGTGATGGGTGGGGCGGTACAAGGGGGTAAGGTATATGGCCGGTGGCCCGGCCTCCAGCGCGAGCAACTGTACGAGAACCGCGATCTGGCGCTAGCCACTGACTTTCGGGATGTTTTGGCGGAACTGGTCGCACGGCACCTGGGGAACCGGCCGAGCGAAACCGTTTTTCCGGGGTTCACGCCAAAATTTTTGGGGCTGGTGTGAGGGATCATTCCGCACGCTTGGAGAATAAGCCTTTAATTTTCAATTGAGTAGAGGCGGGGAAAGCATGCGAAAGACTTTTTCAAAACCACTTGCAAGTGGGCAATCGGTTTGATATTCTGATCGAGTCACCGGAATCTGAGGGTTTTTCTGTGCGCCAGTTGCGCTTCGGCGTGTGCGGGTGGTATAAAAGATAAAGACCCTCTTGTAAGGAATGGTAACAAAACTCCGAGCGGGCCACCGTTCGGAGCGGAATACGGCCTTCCTGTTTGGTTCTTTTTTAAGATCTAAGTTTGAGCCGCGGGCTCGGTTGTAATGAGAGCATGCGGCGCACAAGTTTCGAGGCCTGCCGTCGGCTGCGTCATTTCGATGATGGCGTGGATGGGCGGCGCAGATCTTTGACAATCTGGTTGGATGCAGTAAAGAAGAACTCGTCAGTATTTCTGAGTAAGGCTGGGGCGATTCAATAACTCTACATTTTTCAATGAGAGTTTGATCCCGGCTCAGAATCAACGCTGGCGGCGCGCTTAACACATGCAAGTCGCACGAGAAAGTGGAGCAATCCATGAGTACAGTGGCGTACGGGTGAGTAACACGTGG
>CAYTJD010000086.1:0-61859 GCA_964438005.1 uncultured Solibacteraceae bacterium
GGCCAGAGTCGGGGAGAGTTCCGTGAAGCGATTGGCACTGGGCGCGGCGATGGGCACGCCAGAGGCGCGAATGAGTTCGAGCGCCAAGGGGTGGTCGGGCATTCGCAATCCCACGGTCGGCAGCCCGGCGGTGACGATGTCGGGAATCAGCGGCCTCTTGGGAAGCACCAGGGTCAAGGGGCCAGGCCAATAACGGCGGGCGAGCGCCTCGGCGGCCGGCGGCCATTCCGACGCCAACCCGCGCGCCATCTCGATGGAACCGATGTGCACGATCAGCGGGCTGGTGCGCGGCCGGCCTTTCGCTACAAAGATGCGTTCTACTGCTTGCGCGTCGAGCGCATTGGCGCCTAAGCCGTAGACGGTTTCGGTCGGGAAGGCCACCAGCCTTCCCGCCCGAATCAGGCTTGCCGCGCGCTCGATGGCGGTCACTCCGCAGGCTCGTCCTTGCTGTCGCCAGCGATCTTACCGGTTCTGCGCCAAACCAGAAAGGCATGGATGAGCGGCTCGAGATCGCCTTCGAGTACGCGGTCCACGTCGCCGAGGGCCAGCTTGCTGCGCAGATCCTTCACCAGCCGGTAGGGCGCGAGCACGTAGTTGCGGATCTGGCTTCCGAAGTTGATATCGAGCTTCGAGTCTTCGGTCTTGCGGGTCTCTTCGCGCTTCTTCTCGAGCTCGTGCTCGTACAGGCGGGCGCGCAATTGCTTGAACGCGCTGTCGCGGTTCTTGTGCTGGGACCGCTCGTTCTGGCATTGCACCACGATACCCGTAGGAAAATGGGTGATGCGCACGGCTGAATCGGTCATGTTGACGTGCTGTCCGCCAGCGCCCGAGGAGCGGAAGGTGTCGATGCGGAGATCATCGGGCTTGATTTCGATCTTGATCTCGTCATCCACTTGCGGGTAGACGAACACCGAGGCGAACGAGGTGTGACGCCGCGCATTCGCGTCAAACGGGGAAATTCGGACCAGGCGGTGCACGCCGATCTCGGATTGCAGCAAGCCATAAACGTTCTCACCGTTCACTTCAAAGGTGACCGACTTGATGCCGGCGCCTTCGCCCTCCAGCCGGTCGGTGATCACCGTGCCGAATCCCTGCCGCTCGGCCCAGCGCAGGTACATGCGCAGCAGCATCTCGGCCCAATCCTGGCTTTCGGTGCCGCCGGCGCCGGGATGGATGGTCACGATGGCGCTGCGCGCGTCATTCTCGCCGGAAAGCAGCATGGCGGTCTCGAGTTTCTCGAGCAACTCGCCATACGCTTTCATATCGCGGGCGATGTCGCCGTTGACATCCTCGCCTTCGCGCGCCAGCTCAAACAGAGTGTCGAGATCGTCCGTCATGGAGCGGATGCGTTGGTCATTGGCAACCGACTCCTCGAGCCGTTTGCGGTCTTGCATGACTTTTTGGCTTTTCTCGGGCTGGCTCCAGAAGTCGGGCTGGCTGATTTGTTCTTCGAGCTTAGCTAGCTTCTGCTTTTGCGCGGGAGCGTCAAAGATACCTCCGCACGGCGAGCGCCTGTTCGCGGAGGGGGAGATATTCGCGGTCGAGTTCTTCTACGGTCATCAGTCTAATTCTAACAAATGCCCCTTTTTGCCGACGTTGCGGGCCCGGGTCTTGCCCATCTCGATCTCGACTCCCTCAGCCTCATGGATATGGCCGCAATAAAAGTAGGCGGGCTGCTGTTGCTCAATGAACTCGCGGACGGAATGAGAGCCGGCATGCAGGCCGGTCCGGATCTGGTCGAGCGCGGTGCCATACGGCGGTGTGTGGCAGACCAAGATGAGAGGAGCCAGATCGGAAAACCTTCGCAGACGATCGCGAAGCTGGGATTCGCTGTACTCGCCGGGTGTGTTGAAGGGAGTCGGATTGGAGTACCCCAGGCCCGCCACCTGCCATTTGCCAACCTCGATGTGCCGCTCGTGAAAATCGTTAAGCCCAAAGCGCGCGCACATGGTGCCGATCTGCTCGGCCGACTCATGATTGCCGGGCAGCACATAGACCTTATCGCCGCGAGTTTGCAGGATCTCGCCGCACCGCTCGAAACCTTTGGCCCAGGTCACCTGGTCGCCGGCGGCGATATAGTAATCCGCGTCCACGGCCAGGAGGCGCTCGAGAGTCTTCCAGTCATTGTGGATGTCGGAAAAGATCAGAAGTCTCAATGAAGGCATCTTAGCGTACCGTCGGGACGAATTGCGCCGCACCGGCTATACTTTGGGTGTCGAGCCACGCATGGGCGAGTACGACACCGAGCTTTCGCGAATCGTCGAGGAGCTGAACCGGGCCGCACCAAGCCAGAAGCCCGTGACGGCCATGCCTGCCTCCCTGGCGTCGTTGGACCAATTGCTGGATTTCGCGGCCAGGCGCAACGCATCGGACATTCTGCTGGTGGCCGGCGTGCCTCCGGTGTTGCGGGTAAATGGCGCACTGGCGCCGAGCTCGGGCGCCGCGCTGGAGGCGGAAATCATCCGCTCCATGGTGCTGCCCCTGCTCGCCCCGTCGCAATTGGACGAATTGCAGAAACGGCGGACGGTCGACTTCGGCTTCATCCGCGAGGGACTGGGGCGCTTTCGCGTGAATCTGCATCACCAGCGCGGCACCTTAGCGGCGAGCATCCGGCTCCTGCCGTCGCGGATTCCGTCGCTAGAATCGCTGCACTTACCTCCGTCGCTCGGCAAACTGGTGGATCGCCGCCAGGGCCTGGTGCTGATCACCGGTCCGACCGGCTGCGGCAAGACTTCGACGCTGGCCGCTCTCATCGACATCGTGAACAGCCGCCGCGCCGCGCACGTAGTGACCATCGAGGACCCGGTTGAATATCAGCATGCCAACCGCGCGGCCATCATCGAGCAAATCGAAATCGGCCGCGACACTCCTGATTTTTCGGGGACGCTCCGCAGCATCGTCCGCCAGACTCCGGACGTGATTCAGATCGGGGAAATGCGCGATCCGGAAACCATGGCAACGGCGTTGACGGCCGCAGAAACCGGGCACCTGGTGTTGTCCACGCTGCACACGAACGACACCATCCAGGCCGTCTCGCGAATTCTGGATTCGTTTCCTGCGGCGAACCAGCCGCAGATCCGGCAGCAAATTTCACTTGCCCTACTGGCGGTGATCGCGCAGCAACTGGTGCCCGGGGCGGATGGTCATACGCGATGGCCGGCTACCGAGATTATGATCGCGACCGACGCCGTACGGGCGCTCATCCGCAAGGGCGACGACCACCAGCTACGCAGTCAGATTTCGGTCGGGCGGGCGGACGGGATGATGACCATGGAGCAATCCCTGGCGGAGCTGGTTCGGGCGAATCGCATCACCCGGGACACGGCGTTCGCGCATTGTTTCCGCACCGAAGACCTGCATCGGTACCTGGGGGCGTGAGGAGCCCTGGCGGGCTTGCGCGCGGGTACGCGACGCACTAACCCGCGCGCCGCGGATCAGTGCACTGCCGGTACAGGTCGCGGCACGTGGAACGACATCAGTACAATCGTGCCGTTGATGGCGCTGAACCAGTGCGGCGTGTTCTCGGGCACAATGAAGAAGTCGCCCTTCGAGACGGTTCGCGCGGCGCCCCCTTCGATGGCCGTGCCGGTCAGGTTCTCCGGGTTGGTGCGGGATTCGTTCACCAATTTGCCGCCTGTCATCAAAGTGGCCGCTCCGTCGATGACGTAAAACATCTCGGCTTCCTTCTCGTGAACGGCGGCCGGCCCCACCGAGGCGCGATATTCCAGATTTGCGTTATAAGGCGCCAGTTGTAAGATCCGCTGCGTGACGATCGGCTGGTTTTCCTTCCGTTCACTTTTGGCTTTGGCGATCATGGCGGTGATGTCCGCCGCCGAAGAATAGGGTTTGGGTGTAGCGGGCCCGGGTTGAGCAAGACCCAGGACGCCTGTCATAGCCATCAAGAGAGCGATTCCGATTCCGCGCATGCGACCTCCACTAGTGTTTGATTCCCGTTGCCGGGCTCAGAAGATCCTAGCACACCGTGGCGCGGAGGGTCTCGCCGCCGGGAGATCGCTACAATGTGAAGAGACCGTATGAAGTTCGGCCGGTGGGACGTGGGAATCGTTGCGGGAGTGTGCTCGCTGTTGGTGTTGGCTGCCGTGGCGCAACGAGGGAGGTTTCAGTTCGAATTACCGGAATCGGACGCTGCCGAAACGCCGCCGCGGGCAGCGGAATTCCATTTCCTGCGGATGGAATACACCGACTTACCTCAATTCCGGCGCGGCTTCGGATTTCGCTCGCGCAACGGCCGCGGCGCCGGCTGGTGGCTGCAGGATTGGCCTGACGCGGAAGACCATTTCACCGCGGGCATCGAACGGCTCACCCGGATCGATAGCGGCGACCCGCGCCACGTGAGCCTGCTCGATGACCACCTGTTCGACTACCCCTGGATCTATGTGACCCAGACCGGCTATTGGGATTTGAGCGACGCGGAAACCGCCCGTTTGCGGGAATATCTGCTGCGCGGCGGCTTTTTGATGGCCGACGATTTCTGGGGAGAGTACGAATGGGAATGGTTTCGGCAGACGATGGACCGGGTGCTGCCCGGCAAGCCGATTACCGACATCAACGAGTCTGATGAAGTGATGCACGTGCTGTACGACATTCGGGAAAAGGACCGCACGTTCATTCCGGGCTCGCGCCACCTGCGACGCGGCCCGGGCGGCTCCATCGTCGTGGTCCAGCCTCCCGGTACGGCCCCGGCGTGGCGCGGCATGTACGATGACCGGAATCGCATGGTGGTCGCCGTAAACTTCAATACGGATGTGGGCGACGCCTGGGAATTCGCCGACGTGCCGTATTACCCGGCCGCCATGACCCTGCTGGCATATCGGTACGGCATCAACTACATCATTTACTCAATGACGCATTAGGCGCCGGTTCTACTGGTAGTTGGTGGTGCTGAAGAGGCCGAGCGCACCCAGGAAGAAACCCCCGTCGATGTTACCTCCCGCCACCAGGGGAGCGTTGAACAGGCCGTCTCCGGCAGCGGGTTGCGGGCCGACCGAAACCGACAAATAGCCGATTCCGCTCTGGTCAGCCGGCGTCACGGGCAGCTGCTGCAGGAGCGAGGACGGAATCGTGATCGTGCCGGCGCTGGCCGAAGCCGTGCAAATCAACCGCCCAGCGTCGTAGACGGGAATCGAACTCGTCCCGCCAATGGTGGTTCCGGAAATCCCGGTAACGGAAACCATGTCGCCCGGGCTGCCTCCGGACCATGTCAACGTGAGGTCCTTCGTGCGATCCACTGACTCTGGCAGCCCGTCCGGTATGGTCAGGGGCCGCCCAACGCTCAGGCTTGCCGTGAACTTCCCGACATCGGCGCCGCCGCTTCCAGTCAGCTGATACAAGCCGGCTCCCAGGATCGGTGCGAGGTTGAATGACGGAAATCCGAGCGGCAAATGCAAATTCACGTTCTGGGGGCCTGAGGCAGACAGCGGGAGAAGATAGGCGCCGCTCGAGTTGTCGAGCACAAAGGTCTGGTTCAAGTTTCCGGGGCCGGTAAGGCTCACGGCGCCCGGGTCCAGCCTGGTGCCCACGGCACCGAACGTAAGTTGGGCTGCGTTTCCCACAATGCGGGCTAACTGGCAGGAACCGACCGGATTAAGAAGCGCGGCGGCGCTGCCCAGTTGAAAACCGGAATATTTGACGAAGGAGCCGAATGCCGACTCGTTCACGCTCGCAATCCCAAGCGCCGGCGGCCGTGAACCGGATACGGATAGTTGGGCGACGGTGAAACTTCCCAGAGTGAGACTTCCTCCCTGATCCAACCGGCTGAGTACGTCGCTACTGACCGGCGCGGGACTGCACGTATCGTTGCCGGCCGGAGCGATCGCAATTGTCGCCGAGTTGCTGATCTGGCCGTCTACACTCACCTGGAGGGCCACCGTGCACCCCGTGATCACATCGGCGGGAATTTGCAAGTTCAATTGATCGAGACCGGGATAATTAGGAGAACGGCCGGCATATAAAGGAGCCACCGGTTTCCCTCCGATCAGAACCTGAATCTGCGCCTGATCGCGGAGATCTAACACGCCCGGCGGCGATTGATCGGGAACGGAGACCGGACCCAAGCCGGTTCCGTAAGCCACGAGAAAGTCACCGGGATGGGCCGGAGATATCGCAGTACCCGCGATCGATTGCGTGGTGAACCGGTTGTAGTGGTAGGCTCCGGAGGAATCAATGTTCTGCAGGGCAGCGGCGCCGCTTCCCGAACTGTCGGCCGTGAACAGCCGGAACTTCCGCTGCACCACGGTAACCGCTACCGGCGCGCTCGATACGCCATTGGCTGTAACCGTGACGCTATAAGTGCCCGGCACAACGGTAGACGGTAATAGCGCGGCCAACTGCGAAGTTCCCCCGTTGCCGTATGTCGAAATCATGTAGGAAGCTACGTTGATTCCGCTTGACGGAGAGGAAAAAGTGATGGAGACGCCATTAAGAGCTGTAGTCAATGGATAGCTATTCGCCTGCACTACGCCATCCGGACATAACTTGGTTCCCTTCACCACGAAGACTCCGCCCTGAGGGAGATTCGGGGTATAGCCGGCGGCGTCCAGCACGCCGCCTGGAATACCTGAGATGACGGGCGTCGAGACTGCCGGTTGCGTGACCGGCGCAGTCAGACTGAAAACGATGCGCTGCGAACTGGTATTCAACCAGGCTGTCAGCAAAGCGGAGGTACTGCTCGAAACCGAGCCGGCGGTAATGGAAAAATTGGCCTGCGACGACCCTGCCGGAACGGCCACGACTGCCGGTCCGGTGAGCGTGGCATTGCTCGTTAACAAGGTAACACTGATACCTCCGGGAGGAGCCGGCTGATTGAGAGACACCGAGCAGGTCGCACTGCTCCCGGACGTTAAGACCGCCGGATTGCACGACAGGCTGTTGAGTCCAAGCCCCCCGCCCGATGACGTGGGCGGACCGCCGGAACCGGTGGGGGGCGGGTTGCTTGGCGGTGGATTGCTTGAAGGCGGAGTGCTCGGAGGCGGGCTGCTCGGGGGCGGGTTGCTTGGAGGCGGAGTACTTGGTGGCGGAGTGCTGGGTGGCGGAGTGCTGGGTGGCGGAGTGCTAGGTGGCGGAGTGACTGGTGGCGGAGTGACTGGTGGTGGCCCCACCAAGGGGCTTACTGAAATCGCTCCTGTCGCGCCACTAGAGGAAACAGCGGTTGCGGCGGGCGTTGCTCCCATCGCATTCGTGACGCCAACCGACACCAGGCTTGCGGCTGAGGAGGATAACGTCACAGTAATGACCGCCACAACTCCGTCTGAGATCGGGTTGGCGTTTACGCCCGAAATCAGACACACGAGCGAACCCGGGCTGCTGGCGCACTGCACCGTCTTGGACGCGGCACTGGCGGAAGGTCCCGGGAAGGCATCGACGGCGACAATACTGTTCGTGTCATAAGTAAGAGTCCACTGGATACTGGCGGGCCCGCCGCCGGAGGTCAAAACCAGATTCGAAGCGACACTGCCTCCCTGGGATCCGGAGACATTGGAGAAGGTGAGAGAAGCTGTCTGTCCGAAGATAGTGCTCACAAACGCCATGCTGGCGCAGGCCTTCAACGCGCGAACGAGTGATCTCAATCTGTCATCCTTTGCCAGTGGGAACGCGGAGCGTCCTACTTGGCAATTCATATGCCAAGAATTCTTAGCAGTAGATCGGACGATTTTTGCGGCGCCAGGAGGGTGGGTGCAACTCTTTTACATCGTAGAAAATACATCGGTGGGAGAGGCCGGAACGGACTAGACAGGCTAGGCTCGGAATCCTCCGAAGGAGCTTCAAAGGATCGCCGCGATCACTTCTTGGGACTCAAGCTCCGATAGACCGCCTCGACAAACATATCCGTGGTCCAGAAGCCTGTGCTTGAACCGTAGAGCGGGTCGTAGTCTCTGGTTGGCTTGGAGGCTTTGACCTGCTCCAGAGTCATGCCTTTCTTGATGGAGTCTTCGATGCGGTCGCGGATAATCGTGAGCATGTCGCGATATTCGACTACATCGGCTTGATCACACAAGCGGCCATGACCGGGAATCACATATGTGCCGCCTTCTTGCTTTTCCGCGGGAACCGCGATCTCGATGATCTTATTCAAGCCGGCGAGCACTCCCTCGACATTGCCGCCGCGCGCCAAATCGATGATGGGGTAATTGCCAGGAGTGAAAATGTCGCCGGCGCTGATGACATCGGAGCGGCGGAAGAATACGATGCTGTCGCCGTCGGTGTGCGCCTTCGGGATGTGAATAACCTGCACCGCCTCTCCATTAAAAAAGACATTCTTCTCCGCCGTGAAGTATGTATCCGTTGGCAGATCTCCGAACGGCAAGGGTGGCTTTGCGGCGCTCATCCGGTTGAGAACGTTCTCGTGAGCAATGATGCTGGCGCCAACACCCGCATCCGAGATGTTGCCAGCCACGTTGCCACCGGCAATCGTGCTCCCCATTTTGGCGATCTTCTCGTTACCGCCGACGTGATCGCCATGGGCGTGTGTGTTGATGATATAGCGGATCGGCCCATTGGAAACCGCGCGCACCGACGCCGCGATTTTGTCCGCTAACGGAGCATATTCTGTGTCGACCAGCAGGACGCCGTCCTTGCCGGCTTGCAGCGTGATATTGCCGCCGGCGCCGACCAACATGTACACGTTTCCCTGCACGGGCAAGGTGTGGATTTCTACTTTGTCGAAATCCGGCGTCTGCGGCGCTCGGGCCGGTTGTGACCAGGCGCAAAGACCGACCACTGCCAGCCAGCCGAACCTCCCAAGACGATTTCTCATAGTGTGCTCACGATACGAAGTGTTACTTCTGGGCGACGGTCTTCGTCTGGGTCTTGAGTTTGAGCTGATATTCGGGATACATGGTTTCCGCGCCGCCTCGGGCGGCATCCGCCGGAATGCCATGGCGTTCGGGAAACTCCTTCAAAAACGTGTTGGTGCCGGGCAGGTGATGCGGCACGGCGCCGAGCGGACGCTCCACTTCCACTACGGATTCGCAGGGGTACGGATCGATGTGCTGGTCCGGATCCATGGTCCAGTTCGTGGTTCGGATAAACGGTTCGGTGAGGTACACCGGGTCGGTGATGACGCTGACCAGCGTCAGATAGTTATCGTGGCGGATCCAATGCTCAACCAAGGTTGCCTTATCGCTGCGAGGGATTCCGTTGCGCCGGATCCAGCCGATCTTGAGATGCGTGGTGGTGACCGTCAGCATGTCCCCTTCCCACTTTCCGGTGGAAAACCCTTGCCAGGTGTGCGCCGCATACTCGGGCGGATGCGGGCGTCCATCCATCCAGATGGTGCGCTCCGGCGCCTGCCAGGAGATGTGTGTATGGTACGCAACCAGTTTTTGCGTGGCTGTATCGATCTCCTGCCAGATGCGGAGGTTGGCGGGCCCGCGCGGGCCATAATCGGCGGGGTGTGGTTTGCATTGATGCTCGGGGAGGGTCAGCAGCGAAGCATCCCAACTGTCCCCGCGCAGGCGGGCCGCATCATTGATCGGCAATCCAAGGTAGTCCCCGATTTCGGGGCCGGGGATTCGTTCCGGCTGATCTTCGTGAAACCGCGGGGCCCACTCGCCGCTCGGATCGCGGGGGGCCGTTTCCACATTGGGAAACACTTGGGCAAAGACCGGAAAACTCGAAAGCAGCGCCAATGCCAGCAGCGAAATGCGGCTCATAATACCCCTCCGGACAATGAGCATACCACCGCCAGTCCGGGTCCGATTATATGAGATAGCGGCCGCGGCCGCTATCAAAAAGGCCGCGTTGTTGAACAGAATCTTGACGTTGCAGGCGAATAGCGCTTCCCCGTTGGCTCGTCAGTTTGGCTGTTGCGGCATCGCCTGCGCGCGAGGTGGCGGACCTTCCCGGCTTGGTTTTCGCGCTTTAATCGCGGCACGGAGGGCTTCCCGGCGGCGCTTCAGGATCGCCTCGGCGTCGGCCGCGGCCATCACGACCGTCTCCACATGGATGCAGAACTCCGGTTCGGCGCTCACCTCCCGAATTTTGGCGAGATACGGCTGAATCTTCGCGAAGGTAGCGAAAATCTCTCCGTGGGCAGCGCGGAACGCATCGCCGTCGATGGCCCCCGTTGTCACCAGTGACGCGGCCATGTCCCAGTAACCGAGCACCATCCGGAACGAAGCGTTGCGGTCACCACTCACTGCTGCAACCAGATCTTCGAAACTCTCGGGGTTGAATTCGCCCAGATACCAGGCGCGGGCCTCCCGCAACACAGCCTCCCGCCGGAGATCAAAGAGTTGGAGATTCAACTGCGCGCTCTCAAACGGCGTGGGCATACTTGGCTCCATTGTAGACCTCTCGCCCGGAGCATTTCGATGAACTGCATCGCGCCGACGCTTAGACGCCGATGTCTTCGTTCCACAACTCGGGATGTTCGCGAATGAAATGACGCATGAGTTCGACACATTCGGGGTCTTGCACCACTTCGACCTGAATCCCCAGGCTGCGCATGTAGTCTTCGGCGCCTTGAAACGTCACGTTCTCTCCCACCACCACGCGCGGAATCTTGTACAGAACGATGGCCCCGCTGCACATTGGGCACGGCGACAGTGTCGAATAGATCGTGCTCTTCTGATAGACCTTCGCCGGCAGGCGGCCCGCGTTGCGCAGGCAGTTCATCTCCCCATGATCGATGGCGCTCCCGGTCTGCACCCGGCAGTTGTGGCCGCGGCCAATAATCTTACCCTCGTGGACCAGTACGGAACCGATGGGTATGCCGCCTTCGGAGGCGCTTTTCCGGGCCTGATCAATCGCTGCCCGCAGAAAGGGATCCTGGATCATGGACATTGCCTTCGTCCATTCTCCCATCTGAGACGGGCGCAACCTATTTCTTCGGAACGACCGTGACGTGGTAGAGCGTCATGTCTCTTTCGTAGACTGTTGCCTCAACCTGGTCGCCGGGTTTGATGCTTTTCAGCACGTCCGGATTATCGACACGGTAAGCCATGGTCATGGCCGGCATCCAGCCCTCGACTTGTTCGCCGTTCACGGTGAGCTTGGCGGTTTTCCGGTCCACCTTTTCGACTCGCCCGTGAAGAGTATACGTTTTCTTGGCGGTCTCTTGAGCGGACGCGGTGCCCGCCACCAGGCCGGCAAGCGCGAGCGCGACCGCGGCCGGCAGCACGCGCACGCTTTGGCTTGAGTGGGCCAGGGATCTCATCTGTCCCTTCTGCTTTCTCCTCCAGGCGAAGATGCAGCCCAGAATGACCAGCGCCGCGACAGACGAGATGCTCGAGATGCTCGGAGTCCAGGAAGGCGCCCCTTCCTGAAGCAGGGTGCCGATGAGTTTCCGGAGATACGCTTCGTTCTCCAGGACCGGTTCGCCGACCGCTTGGCTTTGGGCGCGAACGACGCCTCGGCGATCGATCACGACAATTTGGGGCACACCGAAACGCTCGTTTCCCCTCCGGCCCAGGTAGGCATCGACGTTGTCCGCGGAGGTGAAGCCTACCGGATAAGCCAGCTTCGCATCTTGCGCGAAGCGGGCCACCAGAGGCCCACTCATATTATTCTCGAAGGCTATACCCAGCGGCTGAAAACCGCGTGGGCCCAAATCCCGGTAGAGACTGTTGATCGTCTGCGCCACGCGCGAGCAGTGCTGGCAGTTGGTGAGCAGGAACTCCATCAGCACCACTCTGCCCTTAAAGTTAGAGAGCAACACTTCATGGTCCGACCCGTCCCGCAACTTCAATTCCGGCGACTCGCGAGGCACCGGCGCGCGGGCCGCCACGGGACAGATGCCCGCGGCCAGAAGAAGAGCGATTGGGATCAGGTTTCTTGTCGACACCGCGGCACCTTTCGATTTGTCGTACTCAGACTTGTTTCCATTTTTCGACGATCCGTTTGACTTGCGCTTGCGCCGCCAGCGCCGCGTCCCCGGGGCTGTGTTCTCCTTTGACGACACTCAGGAACATTCTGGGAATCACAAAGCTATTAAAGACGTCCATCGCCGCTGGTGTGGTGAATCCCGGGTAGCCCAGATGGCGGCTCCAGTACAGCGCGTCCTTCAGCGTCTGGTATTTCCAGGCAGGGTCGGCCTCCGAGTCCTTGGAGAGGCGAACGATCAGATCGGGAACGGTCTTCTGAAAAATGGGGAAATTGCAGCCTTTGGATTTCTCGTAAATGGCGCGTGACTGACTGATCATGTCAGCCAGGAATTGCTTTGCACCTTCCTGGTTTTGCGCAAAATTCCAGACGAGAGAGCAATTGGTGACGTGCGCGACAGCCCGGACTCCGGCGGAGCCGACTAACGGCGTTTGTAGCATGATCTGCTTCGCGACTTGAGGCTCCTGTTTCTCTGCGGTACGGATCAGGCTGATGGCGTTGGTAGTGCACGAAGTCTTCCGGGAGAGCATCGCCTTGACGTTGCCGGACGAGCCCCAGGCGAGTTGTTCCAGGCTGCCCGCATCTTCGTGCAAGGCTCTGGCGTATTTCAAGGCCTCAACCGTGCGGCCATTGTAGATGGATACGTTGCCGTCCTCGTCCAGGACCCGGCTCCTGAACGCAAATAGTAAGGTGTGCAACGTGATGTTGCTCTCGAGCGTGGACGCCATCGCCAGGCCGCAAGGAATTCCCCGCTTAGCCCGAATCCGCTGGCCGCCGCTTCGCAGACTATAGTAGTTCACCGGACCGAGGGGCATATTGACCTCTGCCCAGTAATCCTCGAAGAATTGAAACGGCGCCGGCATCCAGGAATCGCAAAACGCGAAGTATTTCTTGCTCTTCGGGTCGAACGTCGAGCGGTGGGCGAAGCGATCCAGGTTCCCGAATTTGAATGCTACCGTCTGATAGACCTCACCATGGTCGATGGCATGGCGCTGGTAGACAGCCGGCGGCCAGGGAAACATGATGAGGTCGTGGCCGCCTCGATTGGCGGCTTCAGCTGCGGCGAGTGCGTCGATCCTTTCCACCGGAACGTGGTCTACAACTACATCGGTGTCGTGCTGCTTACCCCATTCCGCAGCCAGTTCGCCGCTGAACCACTGATCGAACTCCGGCAAGAAATGCGCCCACTTGGCGATTCGCAACGCCTTTCTTTTTTGGGCGCGCGCCCGGCGGGAAAGAAGCAGAGAGGGGCCGCACGCCGCTGCTCCGGCCGCCGCGCGAATGAAAGTTCTTCGATCGAGTTCCTGGATTCTTACCATCTGCCGTGTTCCTTCAAATGAAAAACCACCCTTGACCCGGACAGCCGGCCAAGGGTGATTTTTCGCCAGCCGAATTTCTTCCGATCAGCCCGTCACAGCGTGGGCGCAGGTGGATTCTGACACACCCCGTTCACGGGGTATTGTCCAGTCTGCTTCAGGCATTGGAAGTTCTGTGCGAACCGCGGGTCGATTGGCTGAAACCCGTTAAACGTGAACCTGCGGACCACGTCGAGGAAAGCGTCGGGAGCGATCGCCCCATTTCTGGGGTCGAGGATCGTCGGGCAAATGAGCCACACTGCACCTCCATCCGCACCGCCGATGTCCTCCTGGCCCTCAGCCAGGCATGGCGCGGTCGGTGGCGGTTGAGAGCTGGGGCCGAGGCCGAACGCACTGCTCGTTCCGTCCCCCTCCAGAAAATTCTGCTCATCGCCAGTAACCAGAATCGGTGTCCCATCCACGTTGACTCCATTCTTCTTGGAGGCAATGGCCAGCAGGTTCTGGCAAGTCGGCGTCGGGTTGATGCGGGCACCCGTGTTCGAAAATCCCCCGACCGAAAATGCAGTGAACCAGGAGTACGTGATAATCCAACTGCCAGTCAGGTCGTCACAGAAGTAGCCGAATGGCGTCGTGGGATCGCCGGAGCTCCCATCAATGGCGTTCCGGTTACTGCTGATTCTCCAATCCTGCCGCAGGTGCGGCGTGGCCACGCTGGTCACCGGAAAGCAAGGGGTAGCGGCGATCGTAGGGTCGGCCATGCTGCCGCACGGATTCGGAGCGAGAACCCCGTTCACTCTTTGGGAGAGCCCGCCGTAGGCCTCGAACTGGGCGACGATCTGCTCGGTTGTGTAGCCGCGGACGTTGGGCGTAGCATTGGCGCCTCCGCTGAAAAAGTTCTCGTTGAGGAGGAACGCAATCAGCGAAAAGAACTGCGTGGGCGCCCCATCATCGTCTTTATACGCGCCCGTCGTGGCTAGGATGCGGACGTTCCGCGTGCGGCCCGGGTCGTTGTTCGTACACGTGGTGTCGTTTTCCCAGTTCGCCTGTCCGGCTAGAAAGGCAGGGGGGCCGAACTGCCGGAAATTCCCGAAGCGGCCTGCTCCAGCGGTGTCCAGATTGAGCACGCTGAACCCGTTCTCGGTGTAAAAGTTGTCGCTGAAGTCGCAGGGCGGAGGATTAAACCGCGGAAAGCTGCTGGTGGACGACGTGGTTGTCTGGGCGGACACCGGGCCCGCCGAGAGGAATACTCCGCCGAACAGGGTTATGAGAACAACCCCTGTGGAAACCAGCGGGTTCGTGGTTCTATTCATCATGATCTGATCTCCTCCTCGTTCTAATCGTTCCGGATCATCCAATTGATGGATTCGGCGATAAACTCAGGACGCGCCTCTCCCGGGCAGGCGCCCCAGAGCATCAGGCGCTCGTTGCCGTAACGAACGTTGCCGATGTGTTGGTTGATGTCCTGATCCAGTTTCGGGTCGGGGTTGGTGAAGCCCAGCTTGCGCCGCAACAGTTCCAGGTCCTCGGGTCTGCCGGTGAAGAAGTTCCATCCGGGCTTTCCCGCGACACCATGCTCCTTCACAAAGGCCCTCAGCTGCTTGGGCGTATCCTCTTCCGGCTTGAGACTGAAGGAGTTCATGAAGATTTCCCGGCCTACTTTGTCCCCCAGCAGCTTATGAACCCGCGTCAGGTTGTGGGTAACCAACGGGCAAATATCCTGGCACTTGGAGAAGAAGAAGTTGATGGTCACAATCCGGTCCTTGACGATATCCTCGTAGAACCGGAACTTCTTGCCGTGCTGGTTGGTCAGGATCACGTCCGGAAAATACCGTTCGCGTATTCGCTCCCGTGCGGCTACGCTGGTGTCATGTCCGCTCGTGGCGGCACTTGCCTCGCCGGAAAGAAGTGCCCCGGCCGCCGAGCCGATTGCCGCCAGCCTCATCAGGTCCCTTCTGGATGATTCCATCGTCTTAGTCTCCTTTCTGCCGTTTGTTAGCCTACGGATTCTCCACCGTGTCTCCCGTGGGCTGCACGTGCCACAGCCCCATCATGGCGTGATCTTCGTGGACCACGTTATGGCAGTGAATCGGATACTTGCCCAGCCAGTCGCGGAAGCGGAAGAACAGCAGCACGCGCTCGTTTTGCTGTAGCCTCGTTACATCCTTTCGCGAGTGCTCGACCGCCAAAGTCGGCGGCACGCGGTTCCGCGAGAGGATCTGGTGCTCCTCGAGGTGGATGTGGACGGGGTGAGTCCAATCGCCGGTGGCATTGACGAGGATCCAGTTCTCCACGCTGTTTTGCTGCACCGTGAACCGGAAATTGTTGCAGTCCATGAACTGGCCGTTAATGGACCACTGGCCGTTCAGCCGGTCGAACTTGAACGTTCGCGTGACCCGCGGGGCCGCATGGGTGCTGGGCAGTTGGTAGAACGTGGGGTTGGTCGCCGGATCCACGCTGTTATCGCGAACCGGAGTGCCGCTCACTCGGAACTGCAGCAGCAGGTTGCCCCCTCCGGCCGGCAGAATGTCGGAAAGGACGTTCCCGTTCGGATCGCTGCATTCCACCTGGCCAGGCAAGAAGCCTTGTGGAGGCACTGGTCCCATGCCATTGATTTGGAGCAGACGGTTCTCCAGGTAGATGGTCTTACCGGCGAATTTGCTGAAGTCGATGATGATGTCCACGCGCTCGGCAGGAGCGATCCGGACGCTCTGCACTTGCACCGGGTTGGGCAGCAGGTTCCCGTCGTTGGCGATCACCCAGAAGGGGTTCGCTGCGCCCAGATTATTCGGATCGGTGAGGAAATACTCGTAAAAACGCGATGGCCCGGTGTCCAGCAGACGAAAACGGTAGCGCCGCGGCTGAACCTCGAAGAAAGGCTGGAGTTTGCCGTTGACCAGAAACTTGTCGCCCAGGATGCCGTCGAGGTTGAACAGATCGAAGGAGAGCAAGCCGCTGCTGGGATCGAAAACCCGGTCGGCAAACACCAGCGGAATGTCGAACTGCGGGTAGCTGGGAAGGTGAAATCCGGTGAATTCATTGCCGGTGTCGAACTGGTTGAATAGCAGATAGAACCCGACCAGGCCCTTGTAGGTATTCTGTGACGTGAAGTCTACGCGATGATCGTGATACCAGAGCGTGCTCAGCGCTTCGTTGATATCACCGAAGGGCGGATTTGTAGAGGAGAATCCGGCCAGCACGTTAGGGTAGTGCTGGTCGCAGAAGTGTCCCTGGCCATAAAAGTCGCAGGGGTTGCCGTCGCTTTCCGAAGGGTTGTGCGCGTTGTGGAGATGCGTGCTCACGGACGGCATGCCAAACCCACCGTTTTGGCTTGCCGGAGGAAGTCCGTTCCAGTTGCGCGTCAACTGAGGCACGCCATAGTGCGCCACGTACGTGGGTCCGGGGCTGGTCGCGTGCCCGTTGGAGTCGTCGAAGCACCAAACCGTCTGCATCGGAAGGTCTGGGGACATGCTCACGTTCAATGCGTGCTGCGTGACGTTATACAAAAGCTTTGGCGGAAACAAGGTAAACGCCTGGTCGTCCGCCGCGCGCACCTCGCCGGCTGATGTATTGGGCGCCAGCGTGTGAGCCGGATTCAGCGCAGGTACCGGGGTCATCTGCGGCATGATCGGAAGCGGTTCGATGAATGCCCGCGTGGGCGGGCTGGCTGCCTGGTTGCCAACCAGACAGACATTGAATGACCCACCCGCCGGGTTCGGTGCCTGGGCGCTCAAACCCTTTTTAAATAGCAGCGTGCCGGCAGTCGTCAGCAGGCCCATTTTCCAGAGATCGCGCCGGCTGGTTAGGCCGGCCGCAATCAATTCCCGCCGGTTCTTCGCGGCGTTGAGCATCTCCTTGTAGCGTGCTCGCGAAACTTTATTGCCATAGACGTTGTAATACACTACGGCCTCCTTCGTTTCGTATCCTGAAAACCCGTTTCGCCGCTCTACGCTGCTTGCCGGTCCTGGGCTCGCTTGCGTGAACAACGAAGCCCGAGTGTACTCCAGCCTATTTAGGAACGGAACGAGGAATAATTGACAGAAACGGCTGTAGTATTAGCAGAATCTGCTATTCGCTGGCGATAGGCACGTGGCGCCTCGGTGAAACGGTTTTGAAAGGCGCGAATAAAGCTGGATGCGTGTCCGTAGCCAACCGCATGCGCGATCTCTTTGATGCTCATGTCGCTTTCCAAAAGAAGGCGTGCGGCTCTTTGGAGACGCTGGTCACTCAACACGCGGGTAATGCAGACGCCTACCTGTTGCTTAAAGAGGTGTTGAAGATAGGAAGGACTAAGATTGACTTTAGCTGCCAGATCTCGAACCGTCCGAGGCGATTCGGTCTCAATGATCTGCACGACCCTTCTCAGCCGGGCGTCCGGTGAGGCCGCAGGACAGCCGGGGAGTGACTTCGCCGCGGTCTCGACGTAAGGGCCAGCCTTTTTCAGAGTAACAGATCCGGACATACGATGCTCCTTGGAGAATTCAAGTCCGCGGCGCTTGAAGAAAGCGGGGTCTCTTTCCCAGCCGTCCTGGAGACACAAATAGCGCCGAATTCACGGAATTGTCGCGCGGAATCACAAAACATGGGCTGGAATCCAGATCCCCTCCCAGACTCCGCAGATGCCGCAATATCGCGCCCGGTTCAGGACGCTCCGTCCGGCTTGGCCGTACGGGCGCGTGTACGGCACTCTTCAATTTGTGGCGATTAACCTGTCCAACGAGGTGTTAGGCGCTTCCACCTCATTCAACTTCAACATCGGTCGCCTTGTGTACCGGAGAATGCCTACTATGACTGTGCAGACTGAGAATGTGTACTATAACGGCTATATCGGCACGAGAATATCATCGAAAAATCGGCGCTGTCAAGCGGAGATTTTATAATTGTTTCGTCAGCTAGTCGACTTACTCAGTATTTAACTAAGTGTGGATAGTAAATTGACCAGGCCCGCCTATCTTATTTGCCAGGATCACATTGGCCGTGTGCAACCAACTCTGCCTGCACTTCCGCCACCAGAACACTGGTTTAAGGACCGTACGGAATCATCCGGACGGCTTCCTCCTTGAGGGATTTACCTATTCGATCCGGATGGCGCGTGCCGAGTTGTCGTAGAGCTCCGCGACTAACTCGACCCGGTGATCCAAAACAGCTCGTTGATTAATCGAGCCCTTGTCCGTCACTTCGTGAGCGTCGATGGACGGCGGTTCGTCCAGAAGGATTGCACCTACGATCCGGTTGGAACTGCCGGTCGCCGTTTGTGCGAATTCTTTCAGGAGTGTTTCGAAGAGGGAGCGGACGGGCGCGCTGTCCAGCAACTGTTTTGGCTCCCCGGTAGGCCCGGCATCCGGGGAAATCTTGCGGCAGGCATCCACATTCGGGAAGATCAGCGCACTCACATAGTCCCGGTCGTGGCCCGCGATTACAACGTCTTGGGCGTAAGGAGCGAAGTGGCTCAAAAAACGCGCGCGGAGCGGGCCTACACTGACCCACGTGCCAGTGGCCAGCTTGAAATCTTCGGCCAGACGGCCGTCAAACATGAAACCTCGCGTGGGCGCGGTCTCATCGACAAACCGCAGCGCGTCGCCCAGCTTGTAAAACCCTTCTTCGTCGAACGCCGCGCGCGTCAATTGGTCCTGCCGCCAGTAGCCCGGCGTGATGTTCGGACCGCGCAGCCGTGCATCCAGCTTGCCCTCTGCCGGAACCAGCTTGAGTTCAACTCCGGGTGCCGGCAAACCAACCATCCCGGCGCGGCCGGCTTCCTTCGCAAACAACGCGTGCGGCGCCGTCTCGGTGGAGCCGAGTCCGGTGAGCATCAGGATTCGTTCGCCGCAGGTCTCGATGGCTAGCTGCTCGAGCTCGTCCCAGACGTGCTGCGACAGCCCGGCCCCGGCGTAGTACATCAATTTCAGGCGGCTGAAAAAGTTTCTACGCAGCCGCGGCTCGCGCCGCAGGTAGGGAACCAGCATTTCAAACCCGCGCGGCACGTTGAGATGCATGGTGGGCGCGACCTCGCGGAGGTTGCGCGCGGTTTCCTCGAAAAACCCCGGTGCGGGTTTCCCGTGATCGATGTACAGACTTCCGCCATTGTACAGGATCATTCCCATATCGGCGTTTCCCGCGAAGGTGTGGTTCCAGGGAAGCCAGTCCACGATTACCGGCGGCTCTTCGGCCAGGAACGCAAAATAAGCGCAGGCCATTGCCTGGTTGCTCGACCACATGCGATGCGTGTTGATCACCCCCTTCGGCCATCCCGTCGAGCCAGACGTGAACAGGATCTTTGCGATTGTGTCGCCATTCACTTTGGCATGCGCGGCGTCCAGCGAGGCGCCCGAGGGTGTCCGTGCCAGGTCGTTGAATAACGTGGCGCCTGGCGTCGGATCGGTGGTGACCACCACCTCGGCGCCGGCGGGCACGACCTGGATGGCTCGCCCAAAACGAGCGCCGCTGGAGGCAAACACCATGCCAGGCGTCAGCAGTCCAATGATGTGGCGCAACTTGGCGAGGTCGGTCGAAACCAGCGAATAGGCCGGCGAAATCGGTACATACGGGATGCCGGCATAGAGCGCGCCGAACTGAATGAGCGCATGTTCGAGGTCGTTGGCGGAAAGCACCGCCACCGGCCGGTCCGGAGAGAGACCCCGATTGACCAGCGCCTGGCCGATCGAACGGGCCTGGCCTCTCGCCTCGGCGTAGGTTAGCCGGCGCCAGCTCTTGTCGGGAGCGCGCTCCGCTAGGAAGGTCCGGTCCGGCGCCACGGCGGCCCAGTGATCCAAGCGCTCCGTCATCTTTTCCGCGAAAGGCCCGAGCGGGTCTTTCGAACGGACGTAAATGGTGCCGTCCGGGCGCCGGTCGAGGACGACATCGGAAGTGCCAAGGCGCACTTCCCGAACCGGGTGGGCCGTGGTGCTCATCGTGTAGCCGCCGGCTCCTCTTGCGCGGCGTCATAGCCCGCAAAGCTCCCGCCCTGTTCGGCAAGGCGTTTCACCAGCGGGGCCGGCTCCCACAGCTCCCCGTGACGTTGATGCAAGCGCTCGATCCGGCCGTAAACTTCTTTCAAGCCGATCGAGTCGGCGTACCACATCGGCCCGCCGCGATACGTCGGAAACCCATAGCCGGTCAGGTAGACGACGTCGATATCGGCCGCGCGCAAGGCATACCCCTCTTCGAGAATCCGCGCACCTTCGTTGATCATTACAAGCAGGCAACGATCGAGGATCTCCCCGGTGGAGATCGTCCGCCGCGGGATGCCCGCCGCTTGCGCGGTTCTTTCGATCAAGGCGAGCACCTCGGGATCGGCGGCAGGCCTGCGGTTTTCATCGTAACGGTACCAGCCCGCACCGGTCTTCTGTCCCAGCCGGCCCATCTCATAGAGCTTATCGTGCACCAGCGGCCGGCGGACCCCGGGCTTCACCAGATGCTTGCTTTCCTGCCGGACCCGCCACAGGACGTCGATGCCGCCCATGTCATCCACGGCGAAAATGCCCATCGCCATGCCCCAATCCGTGAGTGCATGGTCCACCTGTTCCGGGGTAACCCCTTCTTCCACAAGGAACTGCGCTTCGCGCATGTAGGGGAACATCATCCGATTGCCGACAAATCCGTGGCAGTTGCCCACCACCACCCCCACTTTCTTGAGCCGCTTGGCCAGTGCCAGCGCCGTCGAAACCAAGGTCTTACTGGTGGCTTTGCCGCGGACGATTTCGACCAGCCGCATCACATGCGCCGGGCTGAAGAAATGCAGCCCCATCACCATCTCGGGACGCCCGGTGGCCGCTGCGATTTGATCGATATCGAGCGTCGATGTATTGGATGCCAGCACGGCGCCCGGTTTGGCGACGCGGTCGATCTCGCTGAAGATTCGTTTCTTCAGGGCCAGGTTTTCGAAAACCGCCTCGACGATCAAATCGGCATTCTCAAAACCTTGGTAATCGAGCTGCGGGTAAATCAACGCCATGCGCTGATCCATCACCTGCTGAGAAAAACGGCCTTTCTTGACCGAGCCTTCGTAGTTTTTGCGAATCGCCGTCATGCCGCGATCGAGCGCCGTGGGATCGGCATCCTTCAGGCGCACCGAAATGCCCACGTTCGCCATCGCCATGGCAATCCCGCCGCCCATGGTGCCCGCGCCGATGATCGCGACACTGCCGATCGGAACAGCGGGCGTGTCCTTGGGAATATCCGGTATTTTCGCGACGCCGCGTTCCGCGAAGAATGCGTGAATCAGCGCCCGGCACTGGTCCGAGGCGAGACATTCGGTGATGATCTCGCGCTCTTTCCTGCATCCCTCGTCAAACGGCAAGGCAGCGGCTGCTTCCAGCGCGTCGATGGCTGCTTGCGGCGCGGTCATGTTCCGGCGCGTGTTGCGTGCCTGTTCCCGCGCCGCCGCAAACAGCGGCGCGTTCTGCGCCGCCGAACCGAGCCTTTCCTGCCGCTCCCGCGTCTTCGGGTGCGGACCGCCGCGTGCCGCCATTTCCCGCGCGAACTCCACGGCTCCCGAACGAAGGTCGCCGTTAATGATCCGGTCGATCAATCCCAGAGACAGCGCCGTTTTCGCTGAGACGGGCTTGCCCGAGACGCACATTTCCAGTGCCGCCGCCACGCCGATGAGGCGGGGCAGCCGCTGCGTTCCTTCCGCCCCTGGGATAATGCCCAGATTGACTTCCGGTTGGCCGGCCTGCGCGTCCGGGCTGGCCACCCGGTAATGGCCGGCCATCGCGACCTCGAGCCCGCCGCCCAGCGCCGTGCCGTGCAAAGCCATCACTACGGGCTTGGCGCAGTCTTCAATTTGGGCCAGCAGCGGATGCAACTTGGGCGGCGCTCCCCGGCCGGATGCGGCTTGTTCCAGTTCTTTAATATCCGCTCCGGCGATGAATGTCCGGCCGGCTCCAAGGATCACAATGGCGCGAAGGGACGCGTCCCGTGCGGCGACCTCGAGGGCCGCGGCAATCGCTTCCGGTACCCCGGGGCTCAATGCGTTAACCGGCGGATTGTCTATGGTGATCAGACCGACGTCTCCATCCCGGCTCAGGCTGGCTAGTTCTCTGCTCATGGATTGACGTTCCCATGTTAGCTTGAAGTGCGCCGGCGCCGAGTTGTCCTGCCCCGGCCAGGATTCGCGGTCTGGCACAATAGCTGTTACCGGTGACAGAGCGGCTTTACTATCTCGATTCCTACCTCCGCACCTTTACTGCGCAGCTCGTCGAAACCTCGGCCGGCGGAACCATCGTCTACCTGGATCGCTCGGCCTTCTATCCGACTTCGGGCGGGCAGCCGTTCGATACCGGATCGATCGCCGGAGTGCCGGTATTAGAAGTGCTCGATGAAGAAGATCGGGTGGCACACAGGCTGAGTGCGCCGGCTCCTCCCGGCGAAATGGATTGCCGGATCGATTGGCAACGGCGCTTCGATCACATGCAGCAGCATACCGGCCAGCACCTGCTTTCGGCCGTATTCGAAGAGCGGTTTGGGCTTCGGACCGTCAGCTTCCACCTCGGGCAGGACGCTTCTACCATCGACCTCGAAGGCGGCACCGCCGACAATCGCGTCGTCGAAGAAGCCGAGAGGCGGGCCAATGAGGTTGTCAGTGAGAACCGCCCAGTCACAGTCGAGTTTCAGGACGCGGATCAGGCGCAAGGGTTGCGGAAAGCGTCTGATCGGACGGGGTCTCTCCGCATTATCGTCATTGAAGGACTGGACCGCAGCGCCTGTGGCGGCACCCATGTGCGCGCCACCGGAGAAATCGGCGCGATCCTGATTCGAAAACTGGAAAAGGTGCGGCAGACCACGCGCGTCGAATTCCTGTGTGGAGGCCGGGCCATCCGCCGGGCCCGCGCCGATTATGAGGCCCTCTCCCGGTCGGCGCAATTGTTTTCCGCGCCGCTCGATGAGACACCGGCATTGGTGGCGGCGCAACTGGAAGCCGCGCGTAGTTCGGACAAGGCGCGACGCAAGCTGGAACTCGAAATCGCGGCGTATAAGGGGAAGGATCTTTACGAAACCACGGCCGCCGGGCCGGACGGCGTCCGTCGGCACGTGCAGCGCCTCACCGATGGGTCGATGGAGTCGCTCCGCGCTCTGGCGCAGAGCTTTGCCTCTCAGCCGCGCGCTGTTTTTGCCGCGGCTCTCGAAAACCCGCCGGCCCTGCTGTTTGCTGTCTCCGCGGATGCCGGAATCGACGCGGGACAGGTTCTGAAGGAGTTGCTGGCAGCTGCCGGTGGACGCGGCGGAGGCACGGCCCGCATGGCCCAAGGCAGCGTACCACGGCCCGATCTTCTCGAGGAACTGCTGGAAAAACTGGTGTCCGGTTGACTTAGCGGCCAACCACCACGTCGACTCCGCCCGGCTGCACGTCCAGGCGTTCGATTCGATCGCCCAGCTCGAACGGGCGGCCGACTGCCGCTTGCGGATACACCGGCAACAGGAAATGCTGGATCAGAAAGTCGAGCGTCCGCCCATCGAGCGTGATTCCCGAGATTTGCACGCTGAGAACGTCGACCGTGGCGTTTCCGCCGGATGACCGGAGCCGCGCCGTGACCGTGACCGGGCGTTCCCCCTCCAGTAGCTGAGACATCAACCACCCCGGTGGATTGCCCTGCGAACGGCGTACTTCTGCGAAATTGATGAGGGCGGATCCTTGTGCGACTTCGGGCCGCAGTACCGTCAGCCGAGGCTGGCGCACGCCACCGGTGACCATTGGTAGCTCGTGCTCCACGTAGGCGTTAAGTTCTCCTACTGTCAGGTGGACGCGCGAACCGGGTCTTAGGTGTCCCCCCTCAATCGTTTGGAACTTCTGCTGGACCGAGGAATAGTCGCTGGTGGCTGCAATCAGCACAACCGCTCCGGCAATCGTCCAAGGAAGCCCAAAGATGGCTTTTTTCACAAGTAGATAGACGCGAACCCAGGCCGCCTCGTTGCTTTTTAGCGTCAAAGTGCGCATTCGCTGTGCTAACGCCCCCAACTTTAAGAATCGTCCTTCGCTCTCCCTGTCATTGTCTCGCATGTGAATTCAAGCACTTACGAGTGCTGTGAGAATCCTGATGGGAATATGGCCTGTTTATTGCTTTAAAGAGTTTAGGATGTGAATATGTCGATCCTTGCGGCAATTGTAATCGCAATCGCGGTGATTCTGTCGGGTTTCGCCGCGTGGCGCGTGATTGGTGCCTGGCTGAAGTACCGGGGCCGCATGGTCATCACGTGCCCGGAGAACCTTAGGCCTGCGGGTGTATCCGTAGACGCAGGGCACGCGGCGGCGACGGGTTTTGGCGGACATACCGAGTTCCGCTTGTCGGACTGCTCGCGCTGGCCGGAAAAAGCCGATTGTGGGCGGGAGTGCCTCCGACAGATCGCGGAGTCACCGGAGAACTGCCTGGTTCGTAACATCCTGGTGCGCTGGTACGAGGGAAAGAATTGTGCCTGGTGCGGTCGGCCGATCGGCGATATCCACCTCGCCGAGCGTAAGCCTGCGCTACTCATCCCGAACCGAACCTCTGTCGAATGGGCCGATATTCCCGCCGAGCAGCTCCAGGATAGTTTAGCGACGGCTCTGCCGATTTGTTTCTCATGTCACACTGCGAACACCATGGTCCGGACGCATCCGGAACTGATTATCGACCGCTCCCGGCCGATGGTGAGGGGGACCTCGGAAGGTTCCCACATCGCGTAATTTCAATGAAGGCTGCCTTGTGGCTGCTGGCGCTGGGCGTTTTCCCTGCGTTCGGGGGGAGCCGTGTCGCTCCTGTACGCTTATACATCCATTTTCAGCAGGACCCGCCTGACGCCGTGCTGGAAGCCATTCAAGAAGAACTGTCGAACATCATGGTGCCCGCCGGCATGGAATTCGACTGGCGGTCCCTCAAGGACACCAAAGGGAACGAGGTCTCCGTCGAGTTGGCCGTCATCCACTTTAAGGGCACCTGTGACGCGGAAGACCTTTCACCGATGGACGCTTATCCCGGCCCGTTGGGATGGACCCATATGAGCGACGGCGAAATCCTTCCGTTCAGTGATATCAACTGTGACGGGGTCCGCCTGTTCTTACAACGAGATCTGCTGCGGGTTCCGGAACCCGTTCGCCCAGTGGCCTATGGCCGCGCCCTCGCCCGCGTGCTGGCGCACGAGTTGTACCACATCTTCGCTAAAACGACGAAGCATGGCGGTTGGGGCGTAGCCAAACCCGCCTACACCGTGCAGGAGCTTCTGTCGACTAAATTCCAGTTTGACAAGAAGCAATGCGACCGGCTGCGTGAGCATCAGGAACATATTGCCTCGGTCAGCGGCTTCGCCGGGCAATAGCGCTTATAGTTAACGGCCGGTTTTTACACGGCAGGAGCGAGTCTGGCCTGCACCCGCCGACGTGGAGACCAGACTCCTAAGGGCGAAGAGCTTACTGAGCACCGAACGTGAAAATGATCCCGGCCGATGCGGCGAAGCTGCCCTGGTTTTCCCGAACTGCTGTCAAGGCGTTGGGGAAGCGCGTCAGCACGTAGTCGACTTCCACTGGCCGGAAGCTGAAGTGATGGTTGAGTCTCCAATCAAGGCCCCCGCCCACCTTCATGGAAAAAGCATTCTCTGAAGCGGTCAACCTGGCATTAACCACTGTGAGTGGACCAGGAAACAGATTCTGCGGAGAGACTGCTGGTATGGTTGGCGTATTAATGTCAGTCAGGGCGGTTACTCCGGTGCTGAGCCGCCGAAACGCGGCGCCAAATAGCACTTCCGCAAACGGGTGCAGCATACGCCCCTTGCGAAAGTACACACGAGGGCCGGCATAAACGAAGGCCGTGGTGTTTTGAGCGTTGATAATACCTACGTTAGGTTTGTTGACTGCGCCGGCATCGATCACACCGCTAATCCATTTGCTGAAATTGTAAACAAACTGGCCGTCACCGCCGTACATGTCGAAGCCGCCAATAGCTTGGCCAAGCCCGGCGGTTTGATGAAACTGGTTGGCCCGGACATACTGAAAACCCAGATAGGTTTCATATTTGGGCACCTCGTTTTGCGCTACAGCCGCCACGGTGGATAGCACGACCAATACGATGATGGTAAAGTACTGCTTCATTCTTACTCCTCTAAAAATTTGCAGTCACAACTCTGCCTTTGTTGGCAGATCCTCTTTTCGGAAGATACGGACTGACCCCAATAGCACCTATAGATCGAACTTGAACGAGGGAGACCTAATTTTTTGGGTTGGGAAACCGGCGCTACATTTTAGTAAGTGTGTCGCCGTTGGTCCTGAGTCTGGCAGGTATTGTCTTGCGCTCTGATGATACCGGCACCGCAATTCGATCACACCTCGTAAACTGTGCTCGCGCAAAGCGCGTTTAAGCACGGTGGTTCAGCGAAATATCAACAGGTTACGATTTGCCGGTATAATCCCCATGTATGGGGGTACGCGAACTGGAAGCGTGGCAACAGCAGTTTGAGCAGGTGAGCGCGGAAGCAAAAGGCTTGACGCAGGGGCTCACCGAGTCGCAATTCAACTGGCGGCCGGAACCGGCGGCCTGGTCCATTGAGGAATGCCTGGCTCATCTCACCATCGTGGGACAACACGAGATCCGGGTTATCGAGAATGCAATCCAAGATGCGCGGACTCGAGGATTGACCGGCACAGGGCCGTTTCGATACGGCTGGTTGGAACGCACCATTTTGCGGCAAACCGAGCCGCCGGCCCGGCGCCGATTCGCTGCGCCCCGGCGCTTCCGTCCTGTTCATGGACAACCGCTCACCGCGATCCTTCCTACTTTTCTGCATGTGCAGCGGCAGTTCTCCCGGTTGGCCACCGATGCTGAAGGACTGGATCTGGCGCGCGTGAAGGTGCCGACGCCGATTTCCCGCCTGCTGAAACTGAGTCTCGGCATGACTCTCGCGCAAGCGGCGGCCCACGAACGCCGTCATTTGGAGCAGGCACGGCGTGTCCGCGAGAACCCCCGGTTCCCGGCACAGTGACTCATCCGTCGATTTCCGGTCAACTCGTCAAGTACGTAAATTGGGTGATCCTGATCGTCCTGGTGGCGGCGTTGGCGCTTGTCTACTGGTATGCGTGGCGGCCGCTGCCGCAACGCTCGGGAACCATCGATGTTCCGATCGCGAGTCCCGTTACCGTATTGTTCGACGCGCTCGGAGAGCCGCATATCCGGGCGGCTTCGGAGGAAGATGCGCTCGTAGCCCAGGGCTACGTGACCGCTCAGGATCGCCTTTGGCAGATGGACGCGCTGCGCCGGTTGTCGGGTGGGGACCTGGCCGAAATTCTGGGCCCCACCGCACTTGAGTCCGACCGGGAGTCGCGCCGTTTACGGCTGCGCCGGGCCGCCGAAGCCGATTACCTGAACCTGGCGCCGGCCGACCGGGCCGCGCTGGCGGCCTACGCGCGCGGCGTGAATGCCTTCATGGCCACCCATCGGAACAATCTGCCGGTGGAGTTCACGCTGCTCGGTTATCAACCGCGGCCCTGGAGCGTGATTGATTCGATTCTGATCAGCCTGCACATGTTTCGCACGCTCACCACCACGTGGCGCAACGAATTGCTCAAGCGCGACATGCTGCACGCGGGCGATCCAAAAAAAGTGAGTGTGCTCTTCCCCGTACGCGCGGGAACGGAGGTGCAGCCGGGATCGAATGCGTGGGCCATCGCCGGGAGCCACACCGCTTCCGGCAAGCCGCTGCTCTCGAATGATATGCACCTCGAGTACTCGCTGCCAGGCATCTGGTGCATGACGCACCTCCAAGCGCCGGGACTGAATGTCGCGGGCGTCGCGCTCCCGGGTCTTCCGGGTGTGATTGTGGGCCACAATGCGCGCATTGCCTGGGGCATCACGAATCTGCAATTCGACGTGCAGGACCTTTACATCGAGAAGTTCGATGACCGCTCCGGGCGGTACCTGTATAACGGCCAGCAGGAACAGGCGCGGCCGGAGCGCGAGCTGATTCGCGTCAAAGGCCAGGCGCCGGTGGAACTGGTGGTCTGGGTGACGCGGCACGGTCCGCTGTTTGTCACCGAAGGTGGCGAGCGCATGGCGTTGCGGTGGGTGGTCGAGGACCCAAGCGTCTACCAATATCCGATCTTGGAGTATGATCGCGCGCAGAACTGGCAGCAATTCAAAACCGCGCTGGCTCGCTTTCCCGGTCCCGGCTCCAATTTCGTCTACGCCGACATCGATGGCAATATCGGATATCACGCCGTCGGCAAGCTGCCAAAACGGCGGGGTTATCTGGGCGACCTGCCGGTCGACGGCTCTTCCGCCGAATTCGATTGGGATGGATACATCCCCTTTGAACAGCTTCCGGCGGCCCTCAACCCCGCGCGCGGCATCGTTGTGACTTCGAACCAGAATCCGTTCCCGCCCGATTATCCGTACCCGGTAAATGGCAACTTCGCGCCGCCCGCCCGCTCCTCGCAAATCTTTGCAAAGCTTTCGTCGCGCGGCGGTTGGCGCGCGGACCAGATGCTCGGCGTGCAAACCGATATCTATTCGGGGCCTCTTAAGCTTCTGGCCGGCGAGGTTGTGGCGGCGTATGACAAGCATCAAAGTGGCAACACCCCTTTGCAGCAGCCTGTCGCCGTATTGCGCCAGTGGAACGGGCAGATGGACAAAGATCTCGCGGCGCCCCTTCTGATTGCTCTTGTGTATCAACACGTGCGCACGGCAATGGCGGACAGCGCGGCGCCGGATAAGGGGGCGGCGTACGAATTCACGCTGGCGCCGGTGGCGGTTGCGGAAATCCTGGGCCAACGGCCGGCCGGCTGGTTTCCGGACTACGACACGATGCTGCTGCGTGCCTTGTCGGACGCGGTCGAAGAAGCGTCGCGCATGCAAGGCCGCGACCTCACACGGTGGCGCTACGGCTCGTATTGGCACGTGACCATTAATAACCCGGTGTTGCACCAGGTTCCCCTAGTCGGGCGGTACTTTGATATCGGTACGGTGCCGATGAGCGGAGCCGGCACGACAATCAAGCAGACCACGCCGCAACTGGCCCCCTCCATGCGCATGGATGCCGCCCTCAGCAACTGGGAAAGCTCCTGGCTGAATCTCCAGATCGGCCAATCGGGGCAGATCTTGTCCAGCCACTATAAGGATCAGTGGCCGAGCTATTACAACGGCACCAGCTTTCCGATGCAGTTTGGAAACGTACAGGCGAAGAGCACGCTCCGCTTCCAGCCGGCGCGCTAGTCCTCCGAGCCGAGGATTCCGGTGATCGAGCGGAGGGGGTTGTGCTCGTCCCCGCCGGTGCGCATCGGTGCAAGCTCGCGGCGCATTTTTTCGAGTGTCATGCTCTGGATCACCACGTGGCCGGGCCCCGTCAGCGTCGCGAGGAACAAACCTTCACCGCCGAAGAGGGCGGTCTTGATGCCGCCCACGAACTGGATGTCGTAGTCCACCGATTCGTCGAAGGCGACGATGCAGCCGGTGTCGACTTGCAGGGTCTGCCCCGGCGTGAGATCGAACTCGACAAAATCACCGCCCGCATGGATGAACACGGCGCCGGGTCCGGTGAACTTCTCGAGGATAAACCCCTCGCCGCCGAGGAGACCGGCGCCCAGCCGCTTGACGAATGCGACGTTGAACTGCACCGAGGATTGACCGAAGAGGAAGGCGTCACGCTGCGCCAGGATCGTCTGGCCGGGTTTCAGATCGAACACCTGAATGCGGCCGGGATAGGTGCCGGCAAAGCCCACTTCGCCGCCGCCGGCATCCGCGCGGAAATACGTCACAAAGAGAGATTCACCCGAGACGGTGCGGCGGAGCGCGCCCAACAGCTTTTCGCCAAGTGTGGCGCCGGTCATTCGCGTTTCCCATTGGACGCTGGCGGTCTTGTAGACCATCTTGCCCGCCTCGGCGTAGAGTTCCTGGCCGGGCTTAAGCCGGATGCGTGCGATCTGCAGGTTGTCCCCCTGGATGGTGTAATCGAGCGGCTCGGGCGCGGGGGCCGCGGCCGCCGTAGCGCCGCTGTTCGTCCCCAGCGGCCGGCCGCAATTGTTACAAAACCGTGCGCCGTCAGACATCTGGTTTCCGCAATTTGTGCAAAATGCCATAAGGCCGAATTTTACCGTATCACTCGTGACAGAATAGAGCCGTATGTTTTCCTGGCTTTTCTCCGATCCGCTTCCCGCCGGAATGCCGGCGCCGGAGTTCTCGCTGCCGGACGATTCGGGCCGGCCGGTCACCTTATCCAGCCTGCGAGGGAAGGGGGTGGTGCTGGTCTTCTATCCCGGGGACGACACGCCCGGCTGCACCAAACAGCTCTGCGAATTTCGCGACTCGTGGGATGCGGTGCGCAAACGCGGCGTCGAAGTCTTCGGAGTGAACCCTCAGAGTCCGGCCAGCCATGGCAAGTTCCGGCAGAAATACAATTTCCCGTTTCCTCTCCTGGTGGACCGCGGGCAGAAAGTGGCCGCGCTCTATCACGCCAACGGACTGATCGTGAAGCGGACCGTGTACCTGATCGGCCCCGATGGGCTCATCCGCTTCGCCCGGCGCGGCATGCCCAAGCCCTCGGAGGTGCTGGCAGCTAGTTGACGTGGCGCGGCGAGCGCCGGGACCCGAGTTTTTCCAGCCATTGCCCGTCGATCTTGCTCTTCACCGTGCGTCGGTCGAGGCCCAGCCGGCGCGCCGTCTCCTCGTAGCTTCCCGTCCAGTGATAGACATAGGTACAGTACTTCGATAGCACTTCGTCGGCGGTGAGACTGGTTGCGCAGAACTCGCGCATGAAGTCATCGATGGGGCGGGCGGCCGGAGGGGCCGCGGGGCGATAGTCGCGCCGAATCAGGACGTTCTTCACACACTGCTCCACTTCGCGATAATTGCCGGGCCAGGCGTAGGCCGGCGGCAGATTCTGTTCGATCCAGGCAGTCACCTCGCGCGCCAGGCTGGTGGCGTCCGGGCCGGCCACGCGGCGCGCCATGTAGGCGATCAACTCGCGCAGAAGGCGCGGCGAATCGGCCAGTTGTTCGGCAAGAGAGGGCGTCACGATCTGGTCGGAGCAAAGCCGGTAGTACAGATCTTCGCGGAAACGGCCGTTGCGCATCTCCGCGGCAAGGTCGCGATTGGTGGCGGCGATCAGCTTCCCATGAAACTGGCGGCTGGCGGTGTCGCCGACCGCGTGAAAGGTGCGCGTCTCGATCACGCGCAGCAGCTTCACTTGAATGGCGGGGTCGAGATCGCCCAACTCATCCAGGAACACAGAGCCGAGCGCCGGACAGGTCTCGAGCCAGCCCTTGCGGTCTGCCATCGCGCCCGTAAACGCGCCGCGCCGGTGGCCGAACAGTTCGGATTCGACCAGAGTCGGCGGAAGCGCGGAAATGTTGATGGGGAAGAAGGAGACGATGCCATCGTCGGCGAAGGCCAGGTGTCGCTCGTCGAAGGGGACGTATCGGGATTGCGCGATGGCGCGCGCCACCAGCTCTTTGCCGGTGCCGGACGGACCGGTGATCAGCGTGGCGAATTCGCCCATGCGGGCGTACAAGGTGCGCTGGTAACGGCGCATGTCGTGCGTGAAAATCGACTGCCACACCGCCGCGCGCAGGCGGGCCGCGGGCAGGGAGTTGCCGATGATGTCGCGAAAAATCTGTTCAAAGGCACGCTGAATCTGCCGGAAGCACGCAAACGTGTGGGCCGGCTCGTGCCGCCCCGGCAGATGGATACCATCGATTTCGAAGAAGTGTTGCCAGTCCGCCCGAAACGTCTCGTAGAAACGCCAGCGGCCGGCGCTCGCGGCAGCATTCCCAAAACCGGCCTCGAAGAACCGGGGATAGCATCGCTGATAGAGAAGGTGGAGAACCACATCTTCGTACAGCAGCAAGTCTTCGTCCTTCATGCGCGCGCCTTGTCGCAGCTTCTGCTGGAGTTCTTCGCACAGCTTCTCGAGTCGGGCGACCACTTTCCACACGTTGGCGCGGGGACGTTCCGGTTCGTCTACCGGCTGGCTCCAGACCGGTTCCCCTTCGACGAATTCTTTTCCTAGCGCGGCGCTCTCCCACTCGACCCGCTCGGGGAGAAAGGGATTGCAGTAGGCCAGCTTCGCCACTGCGCGCAGGAACGTGCGCTCCGCCACCGTGAGGAAGGCAGGCATGTACATTCATTGTACATTTGCTGGCACGAAATGTACAAAACTAAAACAGGTTCGTCGACATCGGCGCGTATCTTATTGATTTCACATCCGCGACGTTATGGCTCTTGCCGTGTACTGGTCAGGGCGACGGAGGAATGATGCAATGGAACGGACGATGCTACCGAGCGGTTTTGTTGAACTGCTGCGCCGGCGTGGTTTCCAGGCGTTTCTTTGGACTCAGTTCCTGGGCGCTCTGAACGACAACGTCTACAAGATCATCGTTTCGATGCGAGCCGTCCACGTCGCAGCGGCCGCGGGATCCACCTACCTCTCGCTGGCCGGCGCGGTTTTCGTGATTCCGTTCCTTCTGTTCTCGGGCTACTCCGGACACCTCGCGGACGCCGTCAGCAAACGGACGGTTCTGATTTCCGTCAAGGCCTTCGAGATTTTCGCGATGGCGATGGGGCTGGCGGCATTCTTTTCGACCCGCATGGAGCTGATGTTGGCGGTGCTGTTTCTGATGGCGCTGCACTCGACCGTATTCAGCCCGGCCAAGTACGGAATCGTGCCCGAGATGCTGGGCGATCGCGACCTGTCGCGAGCCAACGGCCTGTTGGAGATGAGCACGTTTGTGGCGATCGTACTCGGCACTTCGATGGGCTCGTTGCTGTTTGTCACCTGGAAAGACGAGCCGTGGAAGATGGGTCTGGTCATGATCGCGGTGGCCGGCGCCGGTTTCGCCACCAGCTTCCGGATTCCGCGCGTCCTAGCGGCGGGCACGGAGGCGCCGTTCCGGCTGAACCCTTTTTCGGAAGTCGTCAGCGGAACGCGGCACCTGCTTCGCGACCGCCCGCTGTGGCTCACGGTTCTGGGCATCTCGTACGTCTGGTTTCTGGGCGCGCTGTTTCAAATGGATCTGTTGCTGTATGGCAGTGAGGTCCTGCATGCGGATGAGCTTCGGGTCGGCCTGCTGGTGACCGGGCTCGCGGTGGGAATTGGCGCAGGCAGCCTGCTGGCGGGCCGCCTGTCTGGGGATAAGGTGGAACTCGGCCTGGTGCCTCTTGGTTCCATCTTGATGGCCGCGTGCTGCGTGCTGCTTTATTCGGCCAGGCACTCCTACGAGGCGTCGGTCGCTGTTCTCTCGGTGCTGGGGCTGGCGAGCGGGTTGTTCATCGTGCCCCTGAATGCGTATCTGCAGCAGAGAGCCGAAGACCATGAGAAAGGCCGCCTCATCGCGACCAACAACTTCTACAACACGATCGGCCTCATGCTGGCGTCGGCGGCGCTGTGGATCTTCCACGACCGTCTGCATGTCGGGCCCGACCGGCTGATCCTCATCTTTGGAATTGCGACCGTCGGCGCGACGGCGTACATCGTGACCGTGGTCCCAGACTTCCTGGTGCGGTTCATTTTGTGGATGCTGACCCACACGATCTTCAAAATCCGCATCGTGGGCCAGGAATACGTGCCGTTCCGCGGCCCGGCGCTGCTGGTGGCCAACCATACCGCGCACGTGGATGGCCTGCTGATTGGCGCCTGCGTGCAGAGGTTCATTCGTTTCCTGGTGTGGCGCCCGTATTATGAAATGCGCGGAATTCATGGCGTGCTGCGCCTGATGAAAGCCATCCCTGTGGGAACGGGAAGGCGCGACACCGTCGAGATGCTGCAGCGGGCCCGCCAGGAATTAGTCGACGGGCATGTGGTCTGCATTTTCGCCGAAGGCGCCATCAGCCGGACCGGGAACCTGCTGCCCTTCAAGCACGGCCTGGAGAGAATCGCGCAGGGACTGGACGTGCCAATCATCCCCGTCCATCTCGACCGCCTCTGGGGAAGTATCTTCAGCTTTGAGCGAGGGAAGTTTTTCTGGAAGCGGCCCAAACACGTACCCTATCCTGTGACGGTTTCTTTCGGACGGCCGCTGCCATCCGCTGCCGCCGCACACGAAGTGCGGCAGGCCATCCAGGAACTCGGCAGCGCCGCCGTCGGAGCGCGCAAGAACAAACGCGACACTCTCCCCCTGCGCTTCATTGGCACCGCGCGGAAGAACTGGACGCGGTTTGCGATGGCCGACTCAACCGGGCGCGAGGTTACGTTTGGAGAAGCCTTGACCGGCAGCGTGCTGATCGCCGATTGGCTCGCGGCGCACCGGCGCGATGAGGTTCACATTGGCTTGCTGTTGCCGTCTTCGGTCGGCGGCGCGCTCGCGAACCTCGGCACAGTCATGGCCGGCAAAACAACCGTGAACCTGAACTACACGGCGGGCCGGGAGGCGATGGAAAAAGCCGCCAATCAGTGCGGAATTCGAACCATCATCACGTCGCGGGCGTTTCTCGGGAAAGCCCGCATCGAAGTAGGTGAGGAGGCCGTCTTCCTCGAAGACGTTCTGAAAGGCTCGAAGGTGGCTGCGTGGCTGAAAGCACGGCTGCTGCCGGCGCGACTGCTGGTCGGAGCCGGCCAGGGGCCGGATTCGATCGCCGCGATCATCTTCTCCAGTGGAAGCACGGGCGTGCCCAAGGGGGTCATGCTCTCGCATTACAACGTGATCGCGAACGTGGAAGCGATGGCGCAGGTGTTTTGGATCAGCGGGCGCGACCGCATTGTCGGGGTTCTGCCCTTCTTCCATTCGTTTGGATCGACGGTGACCATCTGGTTCCCGATGCTGAGCGGCTGCGGGGTCGTCTACCATCCGAATCCGCTCGACGCCAAAGCCGTGGGCGCTCTGGTTTCCCGCTACCGGGCCACGTTCCTTTTGTCTACGCCGACATTTTGTGCCGCGTATATACGCAAGTGTGCTCGTGAAGACTTCGCTTCCCTGCGTTTTGCGTTGGTGGGCGCCGAGAAACTCCGGGAACCTGTGGCGCGCGGCTTTGAAGAGAAGTTCGGGCTGCGGCCGCTTGAAGGTTACGGCGCCACCGAGATGGCTCCGGTGATTTCCGTGAACACGCCGGACTACGCGGCGGAGAAAAACGAGCAGCTCGGCAACAAACCTGGTACTGTCGGGCATCCTTTGCCGGGCGTGGCGGTTCGCGTGGTCGATCCGGACACGCAGGAGCCGTTGCCGCCGAATCAGGCCGGGCTGCTGCTGGTCAAGGGATCAAACCGCATGGCCGGGTATCTGGACCAGCCGGAGCGCACGGCCGAAGTCATCCGTGACGGATGGTACGTAACCGGCGATATTGCCACGGTTGACGATGACGGATTCGTGCGGATCACGGACCGGCTCTCGCGCTTCAGCAAAGTTGCCGGCGAGATGGTGCCGCACATCCGGCTGGAAGAGGCGTTGAGCGAGTTTCTCGGCGATGCGCCTTGCGCGGTCACCGGCATTCCCGACGAGCAGCGCGGGGAGCGCCTCGTCGCGCTGTACACTCATCCCGATGTGACGCCGCGGGAGCTCTGGGAGCGCTTGTCCCGAACGGAGATGCCGCCCCTGTGGATTCCGAAACCCGAGAACATTCACAGGGTGGAGCAATTGCCCCTATTGGGAACCGGCAAGCTGGATTTGCGCGGCGTCAAAGCGAAGGCCTTGGAACTTTCCGAAACCCAGGAGGTGAGATAACCATGGCGTCCGAATGGGAAACCTGTTTGGCGCGCTGGGCCGCGGCGGGCCTGGTGGATGCAGAGGGCGCGGGCCGGATCCGCGCCTGGGAATCGGAGCACGCGCGGCCGCAAGGCTGGCGCTGGCCGGTCTGGTTTGCTTTGGCGTTCGGAGTTCTCCTGGTGGGCGCCGGCATCCTGTTGTTTGTTTCGGCGCATTGGGACGAACTTTCCGCGGCGCAGCGGATGGCGCTGGTTATTCTGTTGGTCGGAGGATTTCATGCCGCTGGGGCGGCGGCAGCCGGGCGGTTCGACGCCTTGTCGGTGGCGTTTCATGCGGTAGGCACTCTGGCGCTGGGAGCGGGGATTGCGCTCGCGGGACAGATTTTCAATCTGTCCGAGCATTGGCCTTCGGCGATTCTTCTGTGGGCCCTGGGTGCCGGGCTTGCCTGGGCGCTGCTACGACAATGGACGCAGGGCGCGCTCAACGCCATCCTCGTCCCGTATTGGCTGGCTGGCGAGGGCTGGGTCAGAGCAGAATCGTTCAGCGCGCATCCCGCTTTCGTGCCGATCGCCGCGGGCGTCTCCGCCTTGAGCTTCACTTATTTGAGCGCGCGCCGCACCGCGAACGACAGCCCGCTGCGAAAAGCGCTCGGGTGGCTCGGAGGCCTCGCGTTACTGCCCGCCGTCTTCTTTACGGCTTTCGCCGGTTCTGATTTTCGAGGCCAGATGTTCCCCTGGCTCATCGCGACTTTGGGCCCGCTGGCCCTGGCATTGGTCCTACGCAGCCGGGCAGCGGTTTGGAACCTCATTGCCGTGGCGTGGACGTTATTTCTAGCGGCGATCTCCGACGGCCGCCCGGACCACATTGCCGTGTATCTCTGGTGCGCGATTGGCAGCGTCGGATTGGTGGCTTGGGGAATCCTCGAATCGCGTGCCGAGCGGATCAATCTCGGAAGCGCCGGATTCGCTCTGACAGTGCTCTGCTTCTACTTCTCCAGCGTGCTCGACAGACTGGGGCGATCCGCAAGCCTGGTGACTCTAGGAATCCTGTTCTTGGGCGGAGGCTGGCTGCTGGAGCGGCTGCGCCGCAAACTGATCGCGCAAATTCGACCGGAGGCCATATGACAACGCTGCATCGCGGAATTGCGGTAACGATTTTGCAAAGTCTGATCGTGATCAGCGTGGCGGGAAAGTACGCCCTTGATCGGGAGCGGCTGCCTCGCGTATGGGCCCGGGCCGAGCCGTTCGATCCCAATCTTCCCGTCCGCGGCCGGTACGTGAGGCTGGCTTTGGAAGTGACGGGCGAAGGGATGCCATCTTGGGGCTGGGCGGAGCTTCGTGTTCAGGACCGCAGGCTTGTGGCGGTTCGATCCGAGAAACAGACCGGGGTAATCGTCACGGCTCGAGCCAACGGGCGTTTCGTTCTTGCCGAGCCGGTAGCTTTCTTTATACAGGAGCGCGCGGGGGATCCTTCGCGCCGCCCGCCCGGCGAGGAACTCTGGGTGGAGGTCAGCGTGCCTCGGAACGGCGCGCCCCGGCCGCTTCGGCTGGGCGTGAAAAAGAATGATGCGCTCACGCCCCTGGAGATTCACTGAGCGTGCCGGCACTGCTTTGTGACGGCGCGCTAAGATGAGCAATCGGCCGATGCTGCGGTTGCCCCACTTGTACCCGATTCTGGATGCCGAGACGCTCGACCGGCGCGGTCTCGATTTGGCGGTGGCGGCTGCCGCGATGCTGGAAGGCGGCGCCGGCATTCTGCAGATTCGCCAAAAGGGTCAGTGGACCCGGAGTTTTTTCGAAACCGCCCGGCAGGTGGCCCGGCTTTGCGGGGAGAGCGGAACCAACCTGGTGATCGACGACCGCGCCGACTTCGCGATGCTGCTGGAGGCAGGCCTGCACGTCGGCCAGGACGATCTGGCTCCGCGCGATGTCCGCAGACTGATCGGCTCTCAGCCGCCGCTCGGTTTCTCCAGCCACAATGTGAGCCAGTTGTGCTCAGCTGCCGGCGAGCCGGTCGACTACGTAGCGTTAGGACCGGTCTTTGCCACCTCGTCCAAGCGAAACCCCGATCCGGTGGTCGGCGTGGAGGAACTTCGGCGCTGCCGCGCTCTGGTGGAAAAGCCGCTGGTCGCGATCGGCGGGATTACGCGCGACAACGCAAGGGATGTGCTCCGGGCCGGCGCGGATTCGGTGGCCGTTATCTCCGATCTTGTGCCGGAGCACGCCACGGCCCGCTCGGTGCGCGAACGGATGGAACAATGGCAACGGCTCGTGAAAACGGTTTAGTCAAGGGGCTTGGCCTCATTGACTCCACCACGCTGGTGATGGGCTCGATGATCGGATCGGGCATTTTTATCGTCGCCGCCGACATCGGGCGCCAGGTCAATTCGCCGGGGCTGCTGATGATGACCTGGCTCGTGACGGCGGCAATGACCCTGATCGCCGCGCTCAGCTACGGCGAACTGGCGGCAGCCATGCCGCACGCCGGCGGCCAGTACGTCTTTTTGCGCGAAGCGTTCGGCCCGATGTGGGGATTTTTATATGGCTGGACTCTGTTCCTGGTCATTCAGACGGGAACGATCGCGGCGGTGGCGGTGGCGTTTGCCAAATACTCCGGCATCTTCTGGCCGTCGGTCTCCGCGGAAAAGTACCTGTTTGGCCGCGGCCGGCTCGGGCTCACGACGCAGGAACTGCTGGCGATCGGCGTCGTGCTTCTTTTGTCCTGGAGCAATACAAGAGGCATTCGTACCGGCGCCGTAGTGCAGAATGTATTCACTTTTGCCAAGACCGCGGCTTTGCTCGGTCTGATCGCGTTCGGCTTCTTATTCGGCCGCAACGCGGAAGCCGTCCGGAGCAACTTCACGGACTTTTGGCCGAGCGGAGGCTGGACGTTCAACGCGGTGCGGCTGGTGGGTGTGGCGATGGTGGGCGCGCTGTTCTCGGCCGACGCCTGGAACAACGTCACCTTTACCGCGGCCGAGGTGCGCAATCCGAAGCGCAATCTTCCTCTGTCGCTCGCCCTCGGCGTCGGAATCGTGTCCGCACTCTACATTGCCTGCAATTTCGTGTACCTGAATGTGCTTCCCCTAAATGCCATTCAGCACGCGCCGGAGGATCGCGTCGCGACCGCTGCCGCGGCCCGGATACTCGGTCCGATCGCCGTCCAATTGATGGCGGCCGCCATCATGATCTCCGCATTCGGCTGTAGTAATGGGTTGATCCTGGCGGGCGCCCGCGTCTCTTACGCCATGGCCAAAGACGGCCTGTTCTTCCAGCGGGCCGCCGTGGTCGATCCGGTGCATCACACCCCGCGCTTTGCCCTCCTGGTGCAATGCATCTGGACGGTGCTTTTGATTCTGAGCGGCAGTTATAGCGACCTGCTCGATTACGTCATCTTTGCCGCTCTGCTGTTTTACATCCTGACGATCTCGGCCCTGTTCGTTCTGCGGCGCACAAAGCCCGATCTGGAACGACCGTATCGCGCCTTCGGGTATCCGCTGCTGCCGGCGCTCTACATTGCGGCCGCAGTGATGATCGAAATCCTGCTGTTGCTCTACAAGCCGAACTACACCTGGCCCGGGTTGGTCATTGTGATACTGGGGTTGCCGGTGTATTTTCTTTGGCACCGCCGACGATGACGCGGATCAATTCGTCGGCGAGGAAGCCCGGCGACAGATTCCGCAGCTTGAGAAGCAGACTGGCCGTTACTTCCTGGCCCTTGGCGACAAACACCATGCCCGTGGAGGTCCGCACGTTCTGCGCAAGAATCATACCCGCGCGCAGCAGGTTGGCCGGTAAATCGAGCAGCATGGCTTCCGGCGCGCCCTGGCGCAGTTCGGCCAAGGCGCTGAGGATCTTCGGGTCATACCAGCCGCGGCGTTCTCGCATCATCTCGAAGGCCTGCGAACTGGCATAGCCCTCGCTTTCCAGCGCATCGAGATCGAGCAGCACCTTCAGCGCCCGCGCGCCCCACGGAATTATCTCTCCTGCCACCAGGTCTGCGGGGGGGCCCTCGCCATTGAAGTGTTTATCCTGATAGCGGAGAATCTCCAAGACCGGCTCCAGTCGCGGAATATTTCCCAGGATTTCCTCCACGGCTTTGGGAAGGCCGTCGATCGTTTCTTGCTCGCCTTCGCTAAGCGGTTCTCGTGCGTAGACTTTTTCCAGCAGAGCCGGTGGCAACAGGACCCCGCCAATCTGCGAGAGCATGGTCGCCACCTCCAGATGCCAGTTCAAGGGGATTCCGACGGCAGTGATAAGCGAGGCCATGCCCTGCCGCAGACGCGAGGCGCGGCCGAATGCCAGGGGACTGGTCAGGGCGAGTATCTCGGTGAGGGCCTGGATGCATCCGCGCAACGTTTGCTCCAGCAGCACGCGTTCCGCGGTGATGAGCTGGTACTGGTGCACGGCCGCCTTGAGCAGCAACGCCAGTGGCACGCGTGCGCACGGTTTGGTTATGAAGCGGAAGATCTCTCCTTCATTGACTGCGGCGATCGACCGCTCCAAATCCGGCTGGCCCGTAAACAAAACCCGAACCGTATCGGGCGACAGCTTCCGCGCCCTGCGCAAAAGCTCCACGCCATCGATTTCCGGCATATGCAAATCCGAAACGATCACGGCGAACGGGCCCTTCTTCCGAAGCATGTCCAGGGCTTCGGCGCCACTTGCGGCCGTGGTAATTTCGAAATGTTCCGACCGCAGACTGCGGACGATGGCGGCAAGCAGATCCGGCTCATCATCCACAAACAACACTCGCGCTTTCGATATCTCTTGCATACGCTACCCGCCTTGCGTGGTCGCGACCCGCTGGGCGAGCTCCCGCCAGCCAGGCAATTCCGAGGCCACCCCCAGAGCGGTCAAATATTCGAGATCCAGCAGCGAGCTGTCCGGAGTCGGCGCATCGGGTGTCTTCAGTTCCAGTTCCCAGGCGAGCCCGTCGGCAATATGGGTGATGGCGAGAACATCCAGACCAGGCGGCGCGTCGCCCGCCTGAGAGGGTTGATGGTGCCGGCAGACCGCGTCCACAATCGGAAGCGGCAGCCCCCACAGCGCCAGTAGATAGGCGCCAACCTCGGCATGGCCCGTCCCGATTACCTCGTGCTCCACTTCGTGAAATGGGCATGCTCGCTGGCGCGTCGCTTGGAGGGCCAGCTCGAACTTTTGCGGAAGCCGCACGGCCAGCACCAGCTTGCCCGTGTCGTGCAGCAGGGCCGCTACCACCGCGGCCGAGATTGTCTTCTTGGGCGCGGGCAGCCGGGCCGCGATCGCCGCCGCGCGGCGGCTGTGTTCCTGAAACTGCTCAATCGAGAACCCAGCGATGTCTTGCCGCGGGTGAAAGGTCCGAAAGATTTCCGCCGAAAGGACCAGGTGGTTGAGAACGTCCAGTCCCAGATAGCTGACTGCCGCGCGCACCGTCGTGATCTCCTGCAGAAGTCCGAAAAACGCGGAGTTTGCCAGCTGCAATACCTTGGCCGACATGCCCACGTCCTGCTCGATGATCCGGCCGACCTCATCAATGGGAACATCCGGATTCCGCAGAGCTTGGAGCAGGGCCGCGCACGTCCGCGGCACCGAGGGTAATGAGCCGATGGCGCCCACCACTTTCCGCGCCGTTTCATCCGTCAAAATCGAGGTAAACCCACAGGCATGATCGATTGCCAGGCGGAGCTTTTCCGGATCGCACGGCTTGGCCAGGTATTGATGCGCGACCGGAACCGCGCGGATCGCCATTTCCATCTCGAAATAGCCGGATAACACGAGCCGCACCACAGAGGGGAAGCGTTTCTGCACTTGTTCGAGCAGTTGGGCGCCGTCCATCTCCGGCATTCGCATGTCCGTGACGATCACATCGAATGGGCTGGCCTCGAGCAGCCGCAGCGCTTCGGCGCCGCTGGTGGCGAACACCATCTCCCACTCGCGCCGCCGCGGCCGGAGCATCCGTTCCAGGCCCTCCAGCACTTTCGCTTCGTCGTCCACAAACAGTATGCGTTTCATAGAGGCTTCAGAGTCCGTCTGGAGTGCCGGATTCGGCGGCAATCCGGCGCCAGGCCGCAATCTGGCTGGTCACGCCAACTTCATCCAGGTACTTGAGATCCCAGAAACACCTCGATAGCGGCGCGTCCAGCGGCACTCCGTGTGTCCATTCATCCGCCAGTGAGTTCGCGATGTGCGTGACGCCGCGCGCCTCCAGACGCCCCGCCGGGTGGGGCGAGGCGCTCGGCCGGTGATGGCCCCACACGGCATCCACAATCACCTGCGGCAATCCCCACAAGCTCAGCAAATAGGCGCCGACTTCGGCATGAGTGCTCCCGATCATTTCCTCCTCGACGGTATACAGCGGGCGGTCCTCAACCAGTGACTTTTCGAGCGCCGCCTCGAATGCGTCCGGCAGCCGTGCCGCCAGCACCAGCTTGCCGGCATCGTGCAACAGCGCTGCGATCACGGAAACCTGCGCCACTTCGGCCTCGACTGGTAAGCGAGCCGCGATTTTGGCAACCCGGCGCGAGTGGATTTCCAACTCTTCCAGTGAGAATCCATTCACCCGGCGCTCCGGCTCGAAGCTCTGAAAGATCTCGATGGAGACGGCTAGTTCTTTGAGCGTTGCGAGGCCCATGTGTCCAAGCGCCTGGTGAACGCTGGTGATTTCATGGGCGAGTCCAAACAGCGGAGAATTCACCATTTGCAGAACCTTGGCGGTCATACCTACGTCCTGCTCGATGATCTGCCCGACCTCCTCCAGGCAGACGTCCGGTTTTTCCAGCGCTCGTTTGAGCGCAGTGTGGGTTTGCGGCGGCGAGGGCAGGCTCCCGATCGCGCTCACCACCCCGCGCGCGGTCTCGCTGGTCAGGATGGCGGTGGAGCGGCTCAGGTTGTTGATCGTCTCGCGGAGCCTGGCCGGGTCGCAGGGTTTTGCCAGATACTGGTGGGCTACCCCCGCTGCCCGTAACGCGGCTTCTCTCTCGAAGTAGCCGGAGAGCACGATCCGGATCATTTTGGGGAACTCCTTCTGCACATGCTCGAGCAGCTCAATGCCGTCCATCTCGGGCATCCGAACGTCGGTGACGATGGCGTCGAACGGCTGCGCGGCAAGCGCGCTGATGGCCTCCGTGCCGCTGTTGACAAACACCATCTCCCACTCCGCGCGGCGCGGCCGGAGCATCCGCTGCAAGCCGCCCAGCACGTTTGGTTCGTCATCGACAAATAGAATGCGCTTCATGCTGGCTTACTCTCGCTCGCTCGTGCTCGCCCTCCCCGCCGTTACCTCCCCCGCCCCTGTGGGCAGCGAAACCAAAAACGTCGTGCCCTGGTTCCCGTTCGGCTCAAACGTCAGAGTGCCGCCGTGCTTTTCCACCACGATCGAGCGCGCGATCGCCAACCCCTGCCCGGTGCCCCGGCCCACTGGCTTGGTGGTGAAAAACGGATCGAAGATCTTCGCCCGGATGGCGTCCGGAATGCCGCATCCGGTATCGCTGATGGCGACCACCACCTGGTCTCCCTCGTAACGTGTCCGCACCGTGATTTTGCCCCTGCCCTGCGTGCCCTTCACAACCTCCCCGATGGCGTGCGCCGCGTTGATCAACAGGTTCAGAAATACCTGGTTCATTTCGGCGATGTGGCAAACCACCGGCGGCAATTCACCGAAGTCGGTTTCCGCATCGGCCACGTATTTGAACTCGTTCCGCGCCACGATCAACGCGTTCCCGAGCGCCTTATTCAGATCGGCCGCCGCCTTATCCTTGTGGCCGGGGTGCGCGAACTCTTTCATGGCTCGCACAATCGTGGCTACCCGTTCGACGCCTTCCAGTGACTGCTCGGCGGCCTTCGGGATCTCCTGATTCAGGTAATCCAGATCCGCTTCTTGAACCGCACGCGCCAGTTGCTCCAGCTGCGCCGTCGTGACCTGGCCCGCTTCGGCCGCCAGCCGCAATTGCTCGTATTGCGCCACCACCATCGTTCGGGTTTCAAACGATTCCCGGATGAAGCGGAGGTTGTCGCCGACGTATTGGATCGGTGTATTGATCTCGTGAGCGATTCCGGCCGCTAGTTGGCCCACCGATTCGAGACGCTGCGCCTGATGCAGTTCCGTTTCGAGCCGGTTGCGCTCCGTCACGTCTTGAACCACTTCCATGACCGCGTGCCGGTCGCGGAACACAAAAACCTGCGCGCCCACTTCCACGTCTTGAGTCTGCCCGCCCTTGGTCTGGTGCTTCCAGGCGCCGCTGAGTACTTTCGCCGGATCGGCGGATGCCAGGGCCTGCCGGAGACGCGACTCCTCCTGGGGCGCATGAATCCCGGAAACCTGCAGCTTTCGAAACTCGTCCGCCGAATACCCGTAACAGCGGACCGCGCTGTCGTTGACTTCGAGGAATCTCAGAGTTTCGAGGTCGTACACCCAAGCGGCATGCGGAATCGCCGCAAACAAAAGGCGGAACGATTCCTCGCTCTTCTGCACCGACTCCACCGCCTCCTTCCAGGCGGTGATGTCGCGCGAGATCCCGATCAGCCCGCAGATACTGCCGTCCTCCTCCCGGACCGGCACCTTCGTGGCCGTCAACCAGTGCGGGTTGCCCGATAACGTCAGGTGCTCCAGCTTGGAGACCACGGGGCGGCCAGTCCGCATGATCTCTCGCTCCTCGTCATACGTCTGTTGGGCGAACTCGCGATCGAAGAAGTCGAAATCGGTGCGGCCTTCGGCGGCCTTCTCGTCCCGAACCGCCAAAAGCAGGCTTTGGGCCTTATTGATGCGCAGGAAGCGGCTCTCGGCGTCCTTGAAGTAAATGCAATCCGGCACGTTGTCGAAAAGAATCCGCAGCAAGTCGCGTTCGTGCGCCAGTTCGGCCTCGGCGTGCATCAGCGGGCCGGCGATGGCCCGGCGAATCGTCCAGTTGACCAATAGGGTCGCCACGAACAGCGTCGTGGCGAACACCCACAGACCGAACCAGCGCAGACGCGCCGAGCTTGTCCGCAACGTGGCCAGCTGGCTTTGCAAGTCCTGGGTGAAACCGTCCCGCAGCGCCTCGAGTGCGCTGCGGATCGAATTCGTGCGGGCGGCCAGGTCCAGCATTTGCCGTTGCAGCTCGGGCGGGATGTTCAGGGGATTCGCCAGCACGGTGCCATATGTGCCGTGCGCCGCGGGCAAGAATTGCTCGGCGGAAGCCGCGATCCGGAGGGCCTCCACCTGCCGCTCCGCCGGCAGGCCCTGGATCCCGGCCACCTCGCGCAGGCACTCAACCGTGCGCCGCACCCCTTCGGCGCCGTGATCCAGACTGGACCTCTCCTGCACCACCACCGCCTCGGCAAAACCCTTCACCGCCTGCTCAAAAGCGGCTTCCGCTTCGTTGCTGCGCAGGGCCGCCGGATACAATGCCTGGGCTAGGGTACCGAGCTTCCCCTCCATGCTCATGCCCATCACCTGCGAAAGGATGGTAAAGACGATGAAGCCGAGGATGAAGATCCCGATACTGAGCCAGATCTTGGCGGCGATCTTCAGACGGACCATCATGTTCTCGCGCTCCACACGTGTGTCCGCCGGCTCGACACCGGCAATTTTCGCCGACGCGGCCATCGATTGTCTCTTCACTGAGAGGTTCCTCTTCTGCGGCCGATTGAATCGGGTTCTTCCGTATTCTTATCGGCTTTCTGAGGAGCGCACTGTACGGCCCGGTCAAATTGACCGCAAGAACCTTCCCATTCGAGTGCGGTCTTTGCGGTCAGATACTCGCGAAGGCGCCAGCCGCGTTCCCGAAGCTGCGGGCGCCTCCAGCTGCCTTATCGCCTCAGGGTCCGCTTACTTGATTTCGAGCGTCCTTACGCCCGGGGTGTTCATTACGGCACTGACGTAGCCGACCGCGCCTTTGGTCTTCGTGACGTACTCGATCACTACCTGGTCGGAAGCCAATGTGGTCGGCATCAGACCCCGGCCGGTGAAGACCAGGCTGCGGTAGTAATTCTCCAGGCCGGCATCGGTCTTGCCCAGGTACTGCTTCACGAAAGCTTCGTGCGCCGCACCTCCCTTGAGGAGCACCGGTTCGACATGGCTGCCGTCCGATAACGAGGTCTTCGTTACCAGGAAAACGCCCCGGATCTCCTCAGCCGAGACGGCGGCGGCCTTCACGCTGGCATTCGCGATGATTTTGACATCCGCCGCCCGGGCGGCCACCGACGCCGTCCACAGCGCAGCCGCCAGCAGAAGAAGTGTTTTTGGTGCGGTTCGCATCAGACTCCGCCTCAGAAGCTCCACCCCGTCCGGATCAGCAGCAGATTGGTTTTGGGCTGCAACCCCTGTGCGTTGTCTTGTGCGTAGAAGCCGCTTGGATAAGACCAAACGCCGCCGTTGCCGTCCATAAAGTGGCCTTCGACCTTGACGTTCCAATAGTGGTTCAAGTCAAACCGCGCGGTGATCACCTTGTCATAGAGGTGCCGGTCGGGCGCGTCCTGGCTGGACGGCAGCAAATGGAATGCGTCCGTCGGCGTGACCATCCAGCGCGAATAGTAGGCGCCGAGTTCCAGGTGCTTGGTAAACCGGTAGGCGGCTGAAGCATACCAGCCGCGCACGTCCGTCCGGACTTCATAGGTGTCGCTGAAAATGGCCTGGTCGCGCCAGTAGCGCCGGTATTCACTAGCCAGCCGAAGATTGCCGGCGGTGTACTGGCCATAAAACTGGTGCATCCAATCGCGCTTGGAATGCTCTTCGTAAGGGATCGTAGCCGGTGGATCCGTCGGAATCGTCCAGGTTCCGGTCCCGGTCACATCCGCGCTCATCCGCGACGCTCCGACCAATAGGCCTTGCCAGGGACTGTTCCAGCGCAGATCCGCTCCCACCTGAAGCCCGCCGTAGCTGGCGATATGGCCTCCATTCGTAAGCAGCAGGTAGGGGTACCCGCCATAGCGGCTGTCTTCCCGCTGGCCGGCATACGCTGTATAGGAGAGACTGCCAAGATGCTTCAAAGGGATCTCTCCGTACAGATCACCGCCCCGGTGGCGCAGCAGCGCATCGCGTAGATCGGTGGGATAGACCGATTGTGGCAGCAGCGCAAACGTGTGGATAAACTCCATGTCCTGCGTGTCGCCTTCCAGTCCGAAAACCGTCTTGACCACTCCGCCACGGATCCCGAACCAGTCCGTAAACCGGTAGTCTGCCACCGCCCAATCCAGTTGCGGGTGCCAGTCTCCCAGGTGGCCGATGTTGCGGGTATAGACCTGCGCCCCGACGTGAAACCGGTCTGTGAGCTGGAACGAAGCATTCACGCCAACATCGGTCAAGGCGAAGCTGCCGTGACTGGTATTCATGGTCAGGTAGTTGTTCTGCCCGGAGTAGGCAAAGCCTTGCGACGCAAAACCATGGACTTGGACGGGGTGTCCGTCAATGCGGAAGCTCAATTGGGCCTCCAGCGACGGAGCGGCGCACAACACCAACGGCGCCAGAAGTGCCCTCATGTCATGCCACACAAACCCTCCTCGAAATGAAGCGACGCCCGTCTTGTCATGGGGTTGGGTACCCCGACATCTCCATCGTCTGAATCCGCCGTTTGCTTTAGCCCCGCCGCATGCCTTGCAGGGACGGCGTGTTCCAAGGTTGGTGGGCGGCAGCGCTTTTCGCCCGTCCACCAACCGTCATTTCCCCAGCCGGAACCCGAGGGCAAGACCCGAATCACGATTCGGCTGGACCAAAACATTGTGGATCGGTCCTTTCGCATGACGGAAGAAGCCGGAGGCGCCACTGGGTATCAAACGCTGATCAATCCCGCCTTGCGGGAGTATCTCGACGGAAAGCACCGAAGTTCGAGGATACCCCCCGACGAATTATTCGAGAGGAACTCCAATCGCGCGTCGCTTGAGCGAATTCGAGACGATCTCCCGGCACTACCGCATTACTGGCGTGTTGCTACTGTCCGCATGGGGACTGCGCGGGAGCGAGACCGAAGCACTTCGACATCGCGCCGAGGCCCCGACCGGGGCCGTAAGGGCTTAGTGGTTCGGGGGATCCGTTACGGCTTTCAGCGACGACAGGTCGTCGTTCTGAATTCCGACGTCGCCGACAAGCCGGTACAGCCCAGGACCGAGCACCACCGGTTTTCCGGCATGCAGATAGGGCACGCCGAAACGCACATCGCGGTAGAACGCCCAGTTCCCGCTCAGCACCACCAGCGAGGAGACGCGGTCGTTAAAGAAGCCGCCGTCGGTGGCCGTGAGATCCGGATCGCCATTCCGGACGTCCTTGAACCGGCCGCCGAAATCCGCGTCTTCGAACAGCAGTACGCGGCCGGGCGTCAACAATGTGGGAGGAACCGCGAAGGCATAGGGAGTGTGGAAGAAGCAATACACCGGGCCCCCGTTTGAGTACGTGACCGGCGTGGTGTGCTCCGGATCGCCGATGTTGAGCTGCATCCGCACGGAGTCGTCGTTGCAGGAGTTCGGATCGTATATGTACAACTGCAGGTCATTGCCGGAAAGGTCGTAGTCGTAGGCCATCACCTGGTGGTTCTGTCCCAACTGCGTGAAGTCGGCGGTCTTGACGCGGATCAGCGAGATCGGGGAAGGGCGCCCGGCGTCCAGGTCGGCTTTGATCGGCGGCCACTCCTCGCGGATCATCCGCCAGGCGCGGCCGTGCGGAGCGAGGCCGGCTTTGCTCATGTCGGTTTCATGATCGGGCAACAGCGGGTTCATCAGGTCCATGTATTTCACGACGCCGGCCGGCAGATTGAAGCTATCGAACAACCGCCGCACGATGAAATCGAACAAGGGGCCGCCGTTGGGCGGAGTGGTGTCCGCGGGAATCGCGACCCCGGCCTGGAAGTAATCCAGCGCGGCGAGCACCATGCCGCCGCACAAACCCTTAGAAGCGTCGCCAATTCCGATGGCGCCGAACGGCGAGTTCAGGATGAGGTCGGGGCGCGGCAAGAATGAGTTGTTGAAGTGGAACCCGCAGCGGCTGGGCAGAAACCGGGTCTTCGCGGTGCGCGACTGCGGCAGCCTCGATTTCGAATGAGCCTCGACCTCGTACTTCACATCGGAGCAGCCGTCGTACCACCAGTGCACCACGACCTTCGCGGCTCCAGTCTGTCCCGCAGCGGGTTGCGACGCCAGGCTGACGCCGGCATTGAGCCGCGTGAACTGGATTGTCAGGTGAGCATCGTCGAATATCTCGTTGGGAGGAATATTAAAGGGGAACTCGTCATCCCCTTTTTGGCCGAACGGAGCCAGGCTCCCGTGCTCTCGGACTTGTCTCAGCAGGGTAGACATTTACGCTCGTCCTTTCGTGATTTCTGCCGCATACCGGGAATCCGGCTATGCCATGGTTGAAGCGGCGCGGATCGGCAGGTCTCGCCCGCGTCCTGGAGATCTCCTGGCAGGTGGGGGGGCTCCGGGGCGCGGCTCGGCAGCCGTGCCCCTCATTTCGCTACCTTTCGGATCGATCGGCAGCCCGTCTGGGCCAGATGAATTGGCATAAGAATCGGACCACCGAGTATTATATTCGAAAACCCCGGCCAGGGGAAGTATGCCGCTTGCATGATGCGTGAACGGCGGGAAGTTCCCTGTGAGAAACGACCGCGAGTTCCAAAGCGGACACAATTCGCCGATCAGCGCTGCATCCGTGTTGCCGTCCGTAAACAAGCCATCCAATTCCACAGGAGTGCCGTCGTCCAGGGACCAGCGGCCTTCCACTTCTCGAAGCTCCACTACATCCGGGTAACCGTCCAATGCAATTCGCATCCGCCTCGTGCTCAATGCGAGTAAGATTCCATCCTGCTTTCCGTTCTTGGGAAACGTCATCGTTAAATACAGCATGTCGCAGACTCCTTGTGTCATCTTGTTGTTTCCGCCGCTCCCGCTAGGGCCTGGGCGCGAGTACGAGGGAAATCCGAAACCGAGGGACGGTATCGTCCCAGTTGCTCTTGCTGGGGTTATTGAGAGTGGATTGAACGGAGGTAGCTACGCCCGATGTTACGGGGCGGCGCGGCACCGCACAAGTCGTCCAAATGACCGATACCGTTGGTTAGCAAATCGCGACCGGTTACTTCTTTTGCTTGAAGCCGGCGGGGAGGGCTACGTCGGCGGCGGTGGCGTCGGTCGCGACTTTCAGGACTTCGTGATTCATAGTCATGATCGTCGCGCGGCCGGGGGCCGCGTTGGCTTGCTGCTCTTGCTGTTGCTGCTGCTGTTTGTTGCGGACGGCCCGGCGGCCCAGCCCGCCGATCAGGCCGCCGATCGACGTCGGCACGCTGGTGGCGGTGTCGTCCTTCTGCGCGCTCTGTTGCTGCTGCTGTTGCTGCTGCAGTTGTTCCGCGCTGGCCACCGATTCGGTGGTCATGACCGTCTGGATCGCGGTGCCGTCCATATTCACGTTCTCGACGTTGAACTTGCCGATGGCCTGGGTCAGCATCGGGTACATGGCGGCGACCGCGGCCATCTGGTCGGCGGACGGCATGACCGCGAATGACGGCCCGTTCAGTTTCTCCTGATAGCGGCGGTCAAAGTCGGCGATCTCTTTCATAGCGGCGATCCGCGGCGTTAGCCACTCGTGAGTGGTCATCACCATGCCCCCGGATTGTTCGAGGGTCTTGTCTTTCTCATGCACGGTGATGGTCATGACGACCTCGCGGGTATCGAATCCGTTGATGTTCTTCTTTTGGCCCGTCTCCTTCAAGTCGAAGTCGATCTGCATCTGTTTGGCATTGGGATCAGGCTCGCTCTTGGAGGACGACGCGGGCTGGCTCTTCTGCTGCTCGGCCTTGGCCCGTTGCTCGGCCTGCTCCATCTGGCGGCGTAGGTCGTCGAAGGTCAGCACCTTATAACTCTTAGCCTTGAGGTCGAGGTCGTACACCTTTTCTTCATCGAGGTCGATGATTCGGCCGGTGGTGTCGTTCAGAGTGAGCTTGCGGTTACCCTTCACGGCCACCGTATCGGTGACGCCTTCGCGCGCGGCTTTGCCGCCGAACAGGCTCATCATGCGGCCCAGCATCCCGGGAAACTGGGTCTGGCTCTTCTCCTCGGTTTTCACGTCGGCGTGCAACCAGCCCGCGGAAAGAATCAGAACCGCGATCGACAGTGCTTTCATAAAGTCTCTCCAGGTTAACAGTGATCCAGGAGAGCTCTTCGTTTCCTGGATGTACGAAGTATACAAGGAACCGGGATAGGCGGCTTCCCGGCCGGGATACCATGAAGGGCGATGAACCTTCCAGTGATGCCGCCCGTGCTGCCGATGCTGGCTAAGCGCGTGGACGATCTACCGGGAACGGGAACCTGGATCTTCGAGCCGAAGTGGGACGGATTTCGCGCGCTGGTGTTTCGCGACGGGGATGAGATCGAGATTCAAAGCCGGGACAGCAAGCCCTTGAACCGCTACTTCCCCGAACTGGTCGACGCGCTGCGCGCGCAGTTGCCGCGGCGCTGCGTGCTCGATGGGGAAATCGTCATCGCCAGGGGCGGCGGGCTCGACTTCGAGGCGCTGCAGCTTCGCCTGCATCCGGCAGCCTCGCGCGTTCAGCTGCTCTCCAAGCAAATTCCGGCTTCCGTTGTCTTTTTCGATCTGCTTTGCGAGGGCGGCCGCGATCTGCGCGGCGAGCCGTTCGAGCAGCGCCGGCGGGAGCTCGAAGGACTGCTCTCGCCGGCGCGCCCGCCGATTCACTTGACGCCCGCGACCCGCGAACCGAAGGTCGCGGCCGACTGGTTCCGGCGCTTCGAGGGCGCGGGGCTCGACGGCGTCATGGCGAAGGCGCCGTCCGGCAGCTACGAGCCGAACAAGCGCGTCATGCTCAAAGTGAAGCATGAGCGCGATTGCGATTGCGTAGTTGCCGGGTTCCGCTGGTACAAGGATGCCGCGCATACGGCAGTCGGCTCGCTTCTCCTCGGACTGTATGACGAAGGGGGAGCCCTACAGCATGTGGGCGTCTGCGCGAGCTTCGCGGATTCGACGCGCCGCGAACTGGTCGATTTTCTGGCCCCGTATCGCACGGACGCGTTGACCAATCATCCGTGGAAGCAATGGGCGGAAGGGATCACCGCGAGCGGAGAAACCGGGCACCGGATGCCGGGCGGAGCGAGCCGCTGGAGCCAAGGCAAGGACCTGTCGTGGGAACCGCTGCGGGCCGAACTGGTGGTGGAAGTGGCCTATGAGCACATGCAAGGCACGCGCTTTCGGCACATGGCGCACTTTCGCCGGTGGCGGACCGACAAGCGGCCGGGCGATTGTACCTATGCGCAGCTCGAAGTGGTCCCGCCGCACGAACTGGAAGCCATCTTCGCCGCCGGGCGATGAAGAAAGGGTTCAACGTTTTTTGCGCCATTGGCGCCACTCGCGCGTGGGGTCGTCGTCGGGATCCGGCGTTTCCTGAGGCGGCCGGAGTGGTTCGGGAACATGGCGCAGGTTGACGCGGATTCGGGTCCATGTGGAGGAGCGGCCGCGCATCGAATCCACCAGCACGTCATCGATCGCGAGAAGCCGGGCCGCATCCGGATGTGTGCTCTTCCATCGTTCCAGGCCCGCCAGGGCTGCTTCCTTGTTCGGAGAGTTCGCTACCACGATCAGCGGCATTCTTGTTCGGGGTTTACGAGCAGACTTGGCGCGGGACGGGGCGACGCGCGGCGATTCCCCTTCCATCTTTCGAAAGTGCGGAGGCCAAGGCGCGTCCGCCAGACCGGCGGCTTCGTCTTGGGCAGCCAGATCGAGCAGTGGTTCGAGGGAACCGGCGGCTTCGTTCATCCCGGCATGGGGATCGCCGATTTTCTGGAAGCGGTGCGGGACGGTAAGAATCGTAAAGTCCGCGGGCTCGGAGTCGGCGACCTCATTCCAGTGGAGCGGCGTGGAAACGCGCGCGTCCGGCAGGGGGCGGACGGAATACGCGGAGCACGTGGTGCGATCCTTCGCGTTCTGGTTGTAGTCTAGGAAGACGCCGTGACGTTCCTCCTTCCACCATTTGGAACTAGCCAGGGCAGGGACACGCCTCTCGACGGCGCGAGAGAGGGCGACGGCGGCGCGCCGCACCTGCTGAAAGTTCCAACGCGGCTGAATGCGAACGTTGACATGCATGCCGCGCGAACCACTGGTTTTCGGCCAGCCGCGAAGGCCGACCTCTTCGAGAAATGCCTTCACCTCGAGCGCGACCACGCGCACATCCGGCCAGGTGACGCCAGGGCCGGGATCGAGGTCGACGCGGAGTTCGTCCGGGTGGTCGAGATCGGCCGACCGGACGGGGTGCGGGTGCAGCTCGATACAGCCCAGATTCACAATCCACGCCAGCCCGGCCGGATCATCGACCACCAACTCTTCGGCGATGCGGCCGGACGGAAAGGAGAGTGTCACCGTGCGCAACCACGCGGGGCGTTCGGTAGGCGCCCGTTTTTGGTAAAAGGCCTCGCCTTCGGCGCCGTGCACGAAGCGTTTCAGTACAATCGGCCGGTCCTCGATTCCCGCCAGGGCGCCCGGCGCGACGGAAAGGTAATACCGAACCAGGTCGAGTTTGGAGACTTTGGCCTGAGTGGAAAAATACAACTTGTCCGGATGGGTCACCCGGACTTCGCGGCCGTCGATCGTGAGTAGTTGGGCGTCCTCTTGCTTCGCCACAAAGACAGGCTACACCAGGTGGGGGAGGGAGGGGACAGACGTCATTGATATAATCGAGCGGCGAAATGAACGTCCGCAAATTGCTCGATTGGCGCAAACTCCTTATTTATTCGCATCGATGGCTGGGCATCGGAATCACTGTGATGTTCCTGCTGTGGACGGTCTCGGGCGTGGTCCTGATGTATTACGGGCACCCGCAACTCACGATGGGGGAACGGCTGCTGCGGTTGGAGCCGATCCACTTTGCGACGGCCACGGTGACGCCGGCCGAGGCTGCGATGCGGGCCCATATCCGGCCTTCGCGCGTGCGACTGTCGATGGTCAACGGCCGGCCCGTCTACCGGTTCGCCCGGAACAGCATCGGCAACTGGACAGCGGTGTATGCGGATACCGGGGAAGTGCTTCCCGCGATGAGCCCGGAACAAGCTCTGCATTGGATGAAGCAATTCGCGTCCGAATCTGCCGCCACCCTGACTTATGACGCCTATTTGAAGAGCCCCGACGAGCTTACGAGAATCCCGACCCTGGCCGGTTTTGTTCCGCTGCATCGCATTGCGCTGAACGATTCGGCCGGGACCGAATATTACGTCTCGGAAAAGAGCACCGACATCGTTCAGAAAACAAACCGGCGCGGCCGGATTCTGGCCTTTTCCGGCTACATTGTTCACAACCTGTTCTTTTTTCGACAGCGAACCTGGTGGACGCCGTTCCTGGATTTCGTCGCCTGGACCGCTATGCTCATGGTGGCGACGGGCGCCGCGGTGGGAATCTGGCGCGTGGCGCTGAAGCCCCGATTCCGTCATAAAGGCGTGCGGTCGTACACACCCTACTCGGGTTGGATGAAGTGGCACCATTATGCCGGCCTGCTCTTCGGCTTGTTTTCGATCTCGTGGATCCTGAGCGGAATGATCCCCATCGGCACGTTCCCGGCCCGCGGGTGGACGGACGTTTCCAAGCGCGTCGAAAGCAACGGCGAGGGCTTTGTAATGGGGAATCCGGTGGTCTCTCCCAGGTCGACGATGACGAAGGACATGGCGCGGGCGATCACGGGCGGCCCTTTGAATCTGCCGCCGCTCGCGATGGAAAACCTGCGGGAAGCCCTCGGAAAGATCCAAGAGCGATTCGCGCCGAAGGAAGTGGAACTGATCCAGTTTCGAGGCGAGCCGTACCTGATCGCCTACCAGCCGCCCACATCGGAAGAACAAGCCGCCCGCTGGAACACCAACAACGCGATCAACTTCGTGAATCTGCCGCAGGATAACCCGCACCTGTTCGTCTCGATCCGGCATCCGGAGAAGGGCGTGATGGCGTCGTTCGGCAGGGACGTGATGGAACAGGCCGCGCGCGAGGCGATGCCGCATGTTGCGGTGATCTCGAGCGAATGGCTGACCGAGCCTGACAATTACTACCACCAGACGACCACCTCATTCGAACTGGGCCGGCACAAGCCGGCTTACGTGCTGCCTGTGCTGCGTGTGCGGTACAACGACAACAACCAGACGTGGCTGTATTTCACGCCGTCGCTCGGCCAGATGGTGAAGTTCGACAAACGCGATCGCGCCAACCGGTGGGTGTATTACGGTCTGCACGTGATGGACTGGCCGGGACTGTTCGAGCGCCGGCCGCTGTGGGACATAGTGACGATCGCCTTGCTGGCGGGCCTTGGGGCAATCAGCGTCACGACGCTGCTGCCGGCCTTTCGGCGGCTGAAGCGCCATGCGGTTCATGGGTGGAAATGGGCGTTCGCGGCGGGACTGAACGGCGCGGCGATTGTGCGCGGCGGCCGCCGATTATATACTTTTCAAAGATAGCTGGAGGGTCCAATGAGAGCTATAAATCGATTGCGGTGGGCGGCGGCCGCGGCGCTGTTATGCGCAATGCCCGCCATCGCGCATCATTCTTTTGCCGCGGAGTTTGACTCGGGGAAAACCGTGACCTTGCACGGCGTTGTCTCCAAGGTCGACTGGATCAATCCGCATATCTTTATTTATCTCGACGTCAAGGATGATTCCGGAAAGACGACCACCTGGGCGCTGCAATCGCTGCCGCCGCTGTTCTTCCGAGGCAGCGGGCTGACCAAGGATCTGCTGCTGAGCAACAAGCAGGAGGTGACCGTCACGGCGAACCCGGCCAAGGACGGTTCGGGAGCCTACGGGTTCATGACGAAATTGAGTTACCCGGACGGCCACGTTTTCAGCATGTCGCCGCAGGATGCCGATCCGAATCTGCGGGGGAAGAAATAGGGGCATAGGGAGGGAATCATGGTATTCGCGAATCACCGAAGGCTCACGCGGGCCGCGCTGGCCGCGGTCATTCTGACCGCGCCCCTAGGCATCCGGGCGCAGACCAACTACGCGGCGGAGGCCGCCAGGAATCCCGGCGCCGCCTCCCGGCCGACACCGCGCCTGGCGGACGGACACCCCGACTTGAACGGCGTGTGGCACCACTTCTTCGGCATCGGAACCATTCAGAAAGTGGGCGAGAGCTTCACGGTCGGCGGCGCGTTTAGTCCCAAGTCAGCCGGGCTTTACTCCCAACCGCTGCGCGACTCCAAGCCGGAATACAAACCCGAGGCTGCGGCGAAGGTGAAATTGCTCTATGAGAATCAGGTGAAGGAAGATCAGACGCTGCATTGCATAAACCCGGGCGTGCCGCGCCTCGGACCTCCGCACCAGATCGTGCAGACGGCCAGGCAGGCGATCTTTCTGTACGCCGACAACACCGGCAATCAATGGCGTGTGATTCCGCTCGACGGGCGCGCGCACAGCACCGATCCTGAAACCGCGGCGACCTATAACGGAGATTCCGTAGGCCATTGGGATGGCGACACGCTGGTTGTGGACGTGACCCGGCTCACCGACGAGACCTGGCTGGGAGACAACGGTTTGTTCCACAGCCGGAAGCTGCACGTCACGGAACGGCTGCGGCGCGTGGGAGACACGATTCAGTACACGGTGACAGCGGACGACCCCGAGGTTCTGCAGAAGCCGTGGACTCTGTCGCGCACGCTTACGCTGCAGACCGACGCGCTGGAAGAGGCCGCGCCGTGCGTGGATAAGGATGCGGGGCATTACGTCACGGGCGAGCATCACGACAACACCCGGTAGCCCTCCCGGGGGGCTGGCACCATTTCGGAATCACTGCCGCCGCGACGCCGCCTGCGGCCATAGCGATCAACGCCACGCGGCCAGCCGGCGTATCGAGAAACCCCGGGGCCGTGGCCGCGGTGGAGTTCACGCCGGTCCCCGCATGGGCGAATCCTCGATGCATGACTTCGCCGGCCGTGATCCGAAGGCCCGCTTCGCCGAGGTCCCACGCATGGTTGTTACTCAGGGAGAGCAAGTTGAACCCCATATCCTTGAGGCAGTCCAGCACAACGGGGTCGGCTCACGTCTCCGTCGACCGCGGCGTGACGGCGGCCTCGCTTGGCGCGGCGGGGCAGCGATTCGGGGTAACGTAGCCTGTCACGAAAACCCACGACGAGCGCCGCGAAGGTGCTACCCTCGTATGCGGATCTCCGGGAATTCCGCCGGACCAGAGGACGGTATGGCAGACAAGAAAAAAGGCACGATCGAGGACGGTTCGGCGAGCGGCACAAAAGCAGCTGACAAGGGAGCCGGGAAAAAGGCTGCGGTTCCGGAAGCCGCGGCCGAATCCGCGCTCCCGATCGCACCCAGCAGGAAGTCCACGAAGATACCGAAATTAGCCAAGAAAAACAAATCTCGCTTGCCGAGGCGCGAGAAGAAAGCCAGGCAAAAAGGCCGCTGATCCCAGGCCAGCAGTGGGCCAATTCGTGAACATGGCGCCTTCTCGCTGGCAATGATTGTCGCCGAACCCCGAAGCCGGCCTTCGGCTGGTGGACCGGATGAAATCCGGTGGCACGCTGAAAGCCTGCCCCACAAAATGACACCCTGAGGCCTTGCGACGCGCGGCAACGAGGGTCATCATAACGTCATGCCGCAAGCCGTCCGGTTGGGGAAACATAACATCGTTGCATTCGTCAGCATCGTCGATGTCGCGCGTGCGAAAGCGTTCTATCGGGACACACTCGGATTACGTCTCATCTCCGAGGAGCCGCCGTTCGCCCTGGTTTTCGAGGCCAACGGCATTCTGTTGCGCCTGGGCATGGCCCAGGAGCTGCCGCCGGCGCACGGCACGGTGCTGGGTTGGCAAGTGCCGGACATCCAAGCCGCCATCCACGAACTGAGAGAAGCCGGAGTCCATTTTGAACGGTATGGGCAAATGAAGCAGGACGAACTGGGTGTCTGGACGGCACCGACCGGCGCCAAGGTCGCGTGGTTCAAAGATCCGGACGGGAATATTCTCAGCGTGGCGGAACATCCGGAGCTGAAGCGGTAGAGGTTCGCCGGGACCACGTTGCCCCAATGGCTCTGCGTGAACTCATCGTGACCACGAGAATGCCGACAACGATGCGGACGGCTGCGGAGCTCCACGCGGCAGCTTCCATTCGGCTGAACTGACCATCGAACACCAGCATCCATGCGGCATTGCCGCCGGCATGGAACAGGATGCAGTGAAAGACGCTGCCGGTCTGGGAACGCAGCCAGGCGAGAATCATGGCATCGCCGAGGAGCGCCGCTGCGAACGACGCGAAGTTCCTGCCGTACTGAGGAACACCGGGCAGGGCAAAGAGCGGCAGATGCCAGACCGCCCAAAGAGACCCCACAATCCACGCAGCGGCCGGCAATCGAAAGCGTCTCTCCAATTCCGGTTGCGCAATTCCGCGCCAACCGAATTCTTCGAGGCCGCCGCCTGCCACCATTTCGAAGAAGTACGGGACAAACGCGTACCACGGTTTTGCCAGCACGGGATGGAGATCATCCGGATGGACCACCATAGTGAGGCCTGCCGAAATCAGGGTGAGGGCGATCGGAAGACCCATCGCGACGAGGTACCAGCGGATCGGAACCTGCCATCGGAAGACGCTGCGATGAAACTCGCGCAAAGGAGCGTCCGCTCTCGTCGCCAGAACCGCCACGTAAGCGGCGATGGTGGGTCCGAGGCCGCCGACGGCGTACGGCAGCAGGAACTTCGGCGTTCCATAGGACACTGCGGGCTGTACGAATACGAGCGTGCCCCACGCAGAAAATGTCAATCCGAACGTGCACGCGAGATAGACACGGAGGCGGCGCGTCACGCCAGCAGCCTAGCACGAATCGCCAAGCGCGCCAGGTCCGGCGCAGACCAGGGGGTTGCCCACTTACTCCAACGCGAAGACCCAGATGGCGCCGCCCTCAGGCACTTCGGGGTACTCGCCGGGGAAGAGTTGATTCAGGGTCGCTTGCATGCCGCGCGAATCGCCGCCCCAGCCGGAGTGCACGGCGATGTATTGCTTGCCATCGACCGCGAACGAAGTCGGCGGCGCCAGGATGCCGCTACCGGTCGGAAATTCCCAGAGCAGCGCGCCAGTGGCGTCGTCGAAAGCGTGGATCTTCCGGTCATTGGTGCCGCCGCTGAAGACCAGGCCGCCGGCGGTGGCCAGCATTGCGCCCCAATTCGGAGACTTCGCGTAGTTGTGCGTCCAGACCTTCTGGCCGGTGTCGACATTCCAGGCTTGCACTTCGCCGAAGTGGTCGGCGCCGGGCTTCATGGACGGCGCGCCGCCGCGAACCGTACCGGTGTAGTTCTTGCCGGGCGTATAGACCACCTCTTCGGCGCCCATCGAGGTGCCGCACAGGTTGTTGTTGGCAGGAATGTAAATCATGCGCGTCTTGGGGCTGTAGGCGATAGGCGGCCAGTTTTTGCCGCCATGCGCGTTGGGGCAGAAATCCACGCGCTTGCCAGTGCCGGGTTTGTGCTCCGGATCCACCTTCGGCCGCCCGGTCTCGGGGTCGAGGCTGAGAAACACGTTCTGGTTCACGTATGGTTTCCCTTCGATGAAGCGGATACGCCCGGTGGTGCGCTCCAGGAACCACAGATAGCCGTCGCGCGCCACGTCGATGAGGCCTTTCACAGTGCGGCCGTTGTGCTGGTAGTCCACCAGTATCGGCGGCGACACTTCGTCCCAGTCCCAGGATTCATTCGGATTGTATTGGAAGTGGCCTTTGATCTGACCGGTGGCGACATCGAGCGCGATCGTGGAGCCAACATAAAGGTTGTCGCCGGGCCGGCGGTCGCCCATCCAGGGTCCGCCATTGCCGGTGCCCCAGAAGGCCAGGTTGGTCTCGGGATCGTAGTTCCCGGTGACCCAGACCGAGCCGCCGCCGGTTTTCCATTGATCGCCTTTCGGCCAGGTTTCGCTGCCGGGCTCGCCCGGGGCCGGCACCGTGTAGGTGCGCCACTGCTCTTTGCCGGTTTCCGGATCGAAGGCCGCGACGAATCCGCGAATGCCGTACTCGCCGCCGGACGCGCCCACCATTACTTTGCCGCCCGCGATGAGCGGCGCGAGCGTGATGTAGTAAGCCGACTTGTTGTCCGCGACGGTGGTGGTCCAGACTTCCTTGCCGGTTTTGGCGTCCAGCGCCACCAGCACGGCTTCGCCCGCCGCGACGTACACCTTGTCGCCGTAGAGCGCTACGCCGCGATTGGTCTCGTGCGGCACCAACGCTCCAGCAGGCCGGGGCCGGCGGTAACGCCACAGCAGAATGCCGGTTTTGGCATCGAGCGCGAGCACCTGGTTGTTCGGCGTCGAAACAAACATCACGCCGTTATTAACGACTGGCGCCGCCTCGTGCACGCGCGTCTCACCCGTGGAAAACGACCAGACCGGGCGCAACTGCTTTACATTGGCCGGCGTGATCTGCGTCAGCGGGCTGTAACCCCATCCGTCGTAGGTGCGCCGGATCATGAGCCAGTTGCCGTCCTCGGGAGTTTTCAAGCGCTGGGCGGTAACCGGCTGGTAGTTGGCAAGCACCGCGGGCATCGGCGCGGGGACGGCAGTCTGCGGAGGCTGCCCGGCCAGGGAAGCAGCAAGAACAGTCAAAGCAACGGGTACGGGTGCGGGAAACAATCGGCTGCGAAGTAACATGGCGGGCCTCCTTGATCCGTTCATCATACAGGCCGGCGCCGGCATGCCGCTATAATTTAGGAAGTGGACCTGGAAAAAACGCTGCTGCGCAAGGTCGGCGAGGCCGTGCACCGCTTCAAAATGATCCGCCACGGCGACCGTGTCGCCGTGGCGCTCTCGGGCGGCAAAGATTCGGCGACGCTGCTGGAGGCGCTCCTGCTGCTCGCTAAACGCGCGCCGATCGATTTCTCGGTTTGCGCCTTTACCGTGGAACAAGGCAAGTTTTTGCGGCCCATCGAGCCGCTCGGGGAATATCTGAAACAACGCGGCGTAGCATGGACTTACTTTCGCGACGAGCCATCGTTGCGCCTGCTGGAAGATCAGCCGGACCATGGTTGCGACCTCTGCAGCCGGTACCGCCGGCGCGCTGTTTACGAAATCGTCAAAGAACTGGGCGCCAACGTCATCGCATTCGGCCACACCGCCGACGATTTTTGCGAAGCGCTGCTGCGCAACACCATGTTCACGGGCAGGCTCAGCGCACTGCCGCCGGTCACCACCTCGCGCGATCGCGATTACCGCCTGATCCGCCCGCTGGTATACGTCACCGAAGACATTACCCGCGCTTACGCGGAGTCGCTCGGCGTTCCGGTGGTTCCTTGTGGCTGTTCGCAGCGGACGGGCACGGTCCGCCAATCGCTGCGAGGCATGTTTCGCGAACTTGAAGGCGAGTATCCGCATCTGAAGGAAAACATTCTCTCGGCCATGGGCAACCTGGATCCGGGCCGGCTGCTCGATCCGCGGTTTCACGCTCCGGAAGCTTCTGAACCGCAAGAACTTTTTCCGATCGTAACGGAACCGTAAGATTTCATTGACCGCCGCCGCGCTTCCGACTACTATGAGGGGTCCACGATCGACATCCTCATATGAAACTGCTGCCGCGCGAGGAGAAGTTCTACCATCTGTTCCTGAAACAGGTCGAGATTCTTGCTGATGCTGCCCGCTTGCTGCTCGACGGCGTGCGCGCCGGCAACTCCCGCATGGCCGCTGTCGCTACGGAAATCAATGTCCTGGAGAACAAAGGCGATGAGGTCATCCACGAGATTTTCACCCGCCTCAACCAGACCTTCATCACGCCGATTGATCCAGAGGATATCCACAATATCTCCTCAGCCTTGGATAACGTGCTTGACGGTGTGGAGGACACCGCGCATCGCCTGGTTTCGTATCGCATTCAGGTGATCCCGCCGGCCATGGTAACGCTGGCGGAGATTATCGCGGCTTGCGCCAAAGCTCTGAAGGCCGCTTTCGAAGCGCTCGAAAAAGGCGGCTCGGTGATGTCGCATTGCATCGAGATCAACCGGCTGGAAAACGAAGGCGATCTCATCGGCCGCAGCGCCGTCGTCGATCTGTTCGACAAGGAAAAGGACCCGATTACGCTTATCAAGCTGAAGGAAGTCTACGATTTCATTGAAGCCACCATCGATAGCTGCGAGGATGTGGCCGATGTGCTGCAGGGCGTGGTGGTGAAGAACAGCTAGCCGATGTCGGTATTCAGCCTGGTTGTTCTGATCATTACCATCGCGCTGGT
>CAYTJD010000087.1:0-7418 GCA_964438005.1 uncultured Solibacteraceae bacterium
CGCTTTGAGCCGCGTCTACGATGCCGCGCCCGCCACCGCCGCCCCGGTGCTGACTTTGACGCCTACTTGTTTCCATGCGTCAATTACGGCCTTCCGCTCGGCGCTGCTGCTCCCGTACCGCTTCCCCGCGTTTAGAATCGTCAGGTTCGCGAACGCCGAGAAGCTGGCATTGGCTTTCAGGTTTTGATCCGACAACGTGTCGTACCAGATCTGCCCCGCCTTCACCCAGGACTGTCCTCCAATAGCCGTAGCCACCAGATAGAAGGCGTGATTGGGGATTCCGGAGTTGGTATGGACGCCGCCGCTGTCCTGGGTCGTGTGGACGAAGTCTTTCATATTGGCCGGCTGGTCGTCTTTGCCGAGTGTCGGATCGTCGTAAGCCGTTCCCGGCGCCTTCATCGACCGCAGCGCCACGCCTTTAATGCCAGGGGCAAGCAGTCCCTGGCCGATCAGCCAGTCCGCCTGGTCGGCCGTCTGTTTCAGCTTGTACTGCTTCACCAGCGACCCGAACACATCGGAAATGGATTCGTTGAGCGCGCCGGGCTGTCCTTGATAAATAAGATTGGCTTCGCTTCCCGTCACGCCGTGCGTCAATTCGTGCCCGATTACGTCGATACAGCCCGTGAATCCCACAAAGATCGTGTTGTCACCGTCTCCGAATACCATCTGCTGGCCGTCCCAAAATGCGTTATCGTAATCCTGGCCGTAATGCACCGAGGCTTTCAGCGGCAGGCCGGCGTTGTCGATGGAATTCCGCTGGTAAGCGGCAAGGTAGAAGTCGAACGTGTCGCCGAGACCGTCGTACGCCTGGTTCACGGCCGTGTCCGCGACAGGGGCCTGTCCTTCGGTTCGGACGGTTTGCCCCGGCAGATTCTCCGTATGGTTCGCATTCGCAATCGTACGATTATTGTGCGGCGCCGCGGCCATGGCTCCCATGCTCCCGTGTGCTGCCTTGAGACCTCCTAATAACGCGTGCGTGAGGCGGTTTGTTCGTACCGTCTGGTCAATCTGTAACGCCCGCAGGGCGGTTTGGCGCTGCTCCCGTGTGCCGTTCGTCGCAATGTTAACCAGCACTTGCGGCGGCAGTATGCAGAAAATTGAGTGACGATGAGTATTCATTTTTCGGTGAGCCTCCTCCTTCTTTACCTAGTGAGTCGAGTGGCAGGATCATATCACAGATCCTCCCGGTTCGTTGCAAATTCTACCCGGTTCCACCCGGCTCCCAGGGCCCGTAATGACCCGCCTATTTCCGAGCGGCGGCCCGCTGCTTCCAGATCTTCTGAGCCTCGTCCCGGACCCAGGAGATCAGCGGAGCCGCCTCCGGCGAAATCTGTTGGAGGCTCTCGGGCGCCCGGTCGCCGCTATACGTAAGGGTCTGCGTGCTTCCGTCCGGGCTTACGACGGTCACATCGTATTGGTAGGCGTCCCGCTGCGGGGACGCCGTGGCGAGCGCCGTCTTCATCTTGGCTAGCCCGCCAGACGCCGCAGCCCTACGCAGTTGCTCGGCTTCCTGCACTCCCAGATCCCGCTCGTACCCTGCTGCTTCCGAGCGGACGTGCGCACGCGTATCCGCTATTTCAACGCTCCCGGACACGTTCGTAGCGGCTCCGGCAAAACCGCCGCTTCGAACAAACTTGATCTGCACGACGCCTCCCTTCTGATTCGCGTTGCTGGTCTTTTGAGCGGTCGCCGGAGGGCTGGAAGTCGCGCAGGAACTGGTCAGCACCAGCAAGACTCGCGCGATTGCGAAGGCCGCCGCATACCGGGCCGCCCGCTCACCATGCCGTAGTTGACCCGCCGGCATGTAGCCTAGGATATCGTGAAATACCCCCCCGGGCGCATGCCGCGCCGAACCGCGGTGCGTCCCCGAATCCGTCCGTGTGAAAAACCACTGAGATGACACAGAGGCGCGGGAATCGGTTCTCCGCGCTCTCCGCTGGCGCGGCGCTCGTTGCCCATACGCTGTCGGGATTCCCCCGTTTGGGTGCGAACCAACTTCGAGCCGCCGAGGGTAGGTCTTCCCCCATTATCCTCGGGCATACCACCTTTGGCCGGCTTGTATCGCGATTTCCGCTCGATATGCTGAGGACAATGCCACTCGGAATCATCCTGCTTGTCTTCGGATTGATCTTCGTTTGCCTCGGCGTCCTGGTTCGCTGGGAATACCGTCGCCTCATTCGTATGCGCGAAGCACAGATGTTTGAGCGCCTCTACAAATCCGAGTTCTGACCATTTCCAAAATTTTTCTTCGCAGCTAAAACGTTTCCTTCCCTTCAATTACATCTTCAACCAACGTTCCGGACTACGCGATTTCTTTGCACCCTGCATCGATAATAAAAGTAGAGGATAGTCCCGCGAAACAGGCTTTCCGGCCCGACTGCTCCAATTGGAGCAGTCGCCGGCTCAAAAGTCGTTTGGAATCAGGGATCCGTCCTCGAATTACTGCTCCAATTGGAGCAGTCACAGAATATGAATCTCCTCATGCACCCCGGGCCATCGCAGCTGGAATTGGGCACTTGCGTCGGGCAGGCCCAGGCTTTCCGCTGGATGGCGCGGCATTGCTCGGCCGCCGGCGCCCGCCAACTGAAGCAGATCAAGGAAGATCGAACTTACGAGTCTCTCGGCCTCACCTGGGAACAGTTCTGTATCCAGCACGCGGGCCTCAGTCGTCCATATGCAGACAAACTCATCAAGCGCCTCGACGAATTCGGCGAGCCTTATTTTCAGCTCTCCGGCATCGCCCGCATCTCCCCCGAATCGTACCGGCTGCTCGCTCCCGCCGTCACTCCCGAAGGCATCGAGGTTGATGGCGAGTCCATCCCCCTCACTCCCGAAAACGCGCCGCGCATTCGCAAAGCCGTCGAGACCCTGCGCGCCGAGCTATGCCGTGCGCAGCAGGCGGCGCCCGATCCCGGCATCACCCACCTGCAGATCCGCCTCGACGCCTGCTTTGACCAGATGGCGCATCTGGGAAGACGTCCGGACGCCGGCACGCGGGCCGGCCTGCGCGGCTTGATCACCTACTCCGTGAACAAGCTCAAACGCCTCGAACAGTCGTTGGATTTTGCGGCTCAGTGAATCAGCGTCCCGACCGGCTCGCCCGCCGTCATGCGCATGATGTTGCCGTGCGTGTTCAGGTTGAACACAATGATCGGCAGCCGGTTATCGCGGCACATCGCAATCGAGGTCGCGTCCATCACGCCCAGGCCTTTGGACAAAACTTCCAGGTACGTCACCTTCTCGAACTTCACCGCGTCGGCGTGCTTGAGCGGATCTTTGTCGTAGACGCCGTCGACGCGCGTGGCTTTAGCGATCACCTCTGCCTTGATTTCCAACGCGCGCAGCGTGGCGGCGGTGTCGGTCGAAAAGTAGGGATTCGAAGTCCCGGCCGCGAAGATGACGATCCGGCCCTTATCCAGATGCCGCATCGCGCGCCTGCGGATGTACGGCTCCGCCACCTGGTGCATCTCGATCGCGCTCATTACGCGCGTCGGGATGCCGATCTGCTCCAGCGCGTCCGAGAGCGCCAGCGAGTTGATCACCGTGGCGAGCATCCCCATGTGATCGGCCGTGACGCGGTCCATCTTCTGCGCCGCCGCGGCCACTCCGCGAAAGATGTTGCCGCCGCCCACCACTACGCCGATCTGGATGCCGCTGCCGGCAACGTCCCCGATTTCCACCGCCAGGTCTTTCACCCGATCGGCGTGAATGCCGAAGGGCGTGCCGCCGGCCAATGCTTCACCGCTCAACTTCAGCAGGACTCGCTTGTAGCCGGCCATCGTTCGTTCAGGATTGCGCCGCGGCCTGCGAACCGGCGCCGTCTCCGCCGGCTTCGACCGCCGCGACGTCGCCCACTTTGAACCGCACAAACCGCGCCACGCTGATATTCTCGCCCAGCTTGGCAATCTTGGTCTTCACCAGCTGGCTGATCGTCAACGTGGCCTCTTTGACGAACGGTTGGTCGAGCAGGCAGACCTCTTCGTAGAACTTTTGTAGCCGGCCTTCCACAATCCGGTCCACCACTTTTTCCGGCTTGCCTTCGTTGAGCGCCCGCGCTCGCGCGATCTCGCGCTCCTGCGCCAGCACGTCTTCGGTCACGTCTTCCTTGCGGATAAAACGCGGATCGGCCGCCGCGATGTGCATGGCCAGGTCGTGCACGAGTTCCTTGAAATCGTCAGTCCGCGCCACGAAATCCGATTCGCAATTCACTTCCACCAGAACCCCGAGCTGGCCGCCATGGTGAATATAGCTGCCGATTAAGCCCTGCTTGGTCGCGCGCGCCGACTTCTTGCCCGCCGACGCGATGCCCCACTTGCGCAGCAGGACTTCGGCTTCACCGATGTCGCCTTTGGCCTCGACCAGAGCCTTCTTGCACTCCATCATGCCCGCGCCCGTGCGCTCGCGCAGATCTTTCACTAATGCCGCGGTGACTTCCGCCATAATTCCGTATGATCCTTGTTCGTGGCGCCGGCGGTGTTGCCGCCGGTGCGTTTTCAGCCGGCGGCCAGACCGCCGGCGCTTACCTGGAAATTCCTAATGACCGCTTTCGGTGACCGCCGGCTCGGTGGCCGGTTCCGCCGTCTCTGACCCCGGGCCCTTACGCTGAGAGGTTGCCGCCGTCTCTGCTTCCAGGCTCAGACTCTCTCCCATGATCTTATCGACGTACTTCGGGTCCACGTATTCGGTATACTCTTCCATTCCTTCGCCGGCCGGCGTCTCGTCGGTGACGATCTTGTCAGCCGTGAAGTCCGTCTCGGTGGCCAGCGCGCGGCCTTCGATCACCGCGTCGGCGATCTTGCTGGCGAACAGCCGAATCGCGCGCAGCGCGTCGTCGTTGCCCGGAATCACCCAATCGACTTCGTCCGGATCGCAGTTGGTGTCGACGATCGCCACCACCGGAATCCCCAGCCGCCGCGCCTCTTTCACCGCGATCCCTTCCTTGCTGGAATCGATCACGAAGAGCACGTCCGGCAGGCCGCCCATGTCTTTGATGCCGGACAGATTCTGGTCCAGGTGCTTGCGCTCGCGCTCGAGGCGAATGATTTCCTTCTTCGGACGCCCGGCGTAGCCGCCTTCGTTGGCCGCCATGGCTTCCAGATCTTTCAGCCGCTTGATCGATTTCTGCACCGTCGCCATGTTCGTGAGCAGGCCACCCAGCCAACGCTGGTTGACGTAGAACATCGCGCAGCGGTTGGCCTCTTCGGCGATGGCTTCCTGCGCCTGCCGCTTGGTGCCGACAAATAGCACTGTCTTGCCCTGCGCCGCCATCTCGCCCACAAATCGCGCGGCGTCCTTGAACATCTTGAGGGTCTTCTGCAGATCGATAATGTAAATTCCGTTGCGTTCGCCGAAGATGTACTCTTTCATCTTCGGATTCCAGCGCTTGGTCTGGTGCCCGAAATGAACGCCCGCTTCGAGCAATTCCTTCATGGATATTGCCGGCAAAAACTACCTCCTCTGTCAGCCCGAGACGCGCCCAAAGCGAAATTTGCGCCCCAGGACCGAGCCTTCCTAAAATCGGCCTGCTTCGCAGGCCGGCTGCCATACGTTAGCGTTTGGAGAATTGGAACCGCTTCCGTGCGCCCTTTTGTCCATACTTCTTCCGCTCATGAGCGCGCGGGTCGCGGGTCAGAAAACCGAGCTTCTTCAGCCGGGACCGCAGTTCCGCATTGAACTCCACCAAGGCCCGCGAAATGCCCAGACGGGCTGCGCCCGCCTGGCCGGCGACGCCGCCGCCATCGGCAAGAATCACCAGGTCGAACTTGTCTACGGTCTCGGTCGCCGCCAGCGGCTGCCGCACTACCGCGCGCGTGCTTTCGGTTGGAAAATAATTTTCAAACGCGCGCCCGTTCACCTGGATCTCGCCCTTGCCGGGCCGTAAAAACACCCGCGCCACCGAACTCTTCCGGCGGCCCGTTCCCAAATACTGCACCATCGTTGCTGCCACGCGCCGTTGCCCTTCCCGCTATTTCATCGCCAGCACCGCCGGCTTCTGCGCCGCGTGCGGATGACGATCACTCGCATATACTTTCAATTTCCGGAACATCTGTTTGCCGAGCTTCGTTTTGGGAAGCATGCCCCGGATGGCTTCTTCCACAATGTGCACGGGCCGCTCTGCGCGCACCCGCCGGAAACTCCGCTCCACCAATCCGCCCGGATATCCCGTGAAATGGCGGTACACCTTGTCTTGTTCCTTGCGGCCCGACACGCGGATCTTTTGCGCATTGATCACAATCACGTGATCGCCCGTATCCAGGAACGGCGTATACAAGGGCTTATTCTTGCCCATCAGCAGCATAGCCGCCTTGCTGGCCAGTTTGCCCAATACCACGTCCTGGGCATCGATCACATGCCAGTTCCGGCTAATGGCGCTCTTGGAAGGGAACTCCGTACTCATTGACACACGTCTCCACTAATCCTGGGTAATCCTTTTTAGCCTACCGGGCGGCGGACCGATTGTCAAATCGATGACAAGCCTTCCTCCGCACGCTTTTGATATAGTCACACACATGCGATGGCAAGGGGCGGTTTTCGCGGTGATTCTTGTAAGCGCGGCCCCCGCCCAGGCGCCCCGGCCGGAGGCTCCAAACCCGGAGGCCACTTCGGGCGCGATTCAGCGGCGGGCGGCGCCGCCGGTCCGGATTACGAATTTCACCGCCCAGCCGGCGTCGCTTCAACCCGGGCAGCAGACCGTTCTCGTTTGGGCTACGGAGAATCCCGCCGGCGTCGCCATCGAGCCGGGAATCGGCCGCGTAGTCTCCCGCGGCACTCGCGCGGTGTCCCCCTCCACAACCACTAAATACACCCTGACGGCGCGCGGGCCGAACAATCAAGTTGTCACAAAAGAGGTGACAGTCACCGTCGCCGGGACAAGCGCCGCGGCAGTCGCGACTCCTGCAGAGCCCGCCAAAGTACCGCGCCTCGCCAACGGGAAGCCCGACCTCTCCGGCGTCTATGACGCGCGCGGCCCCGCCTCGCAGCCGGCGCCCGTGCTCAAAGCGGGGGCCGAGAAATATCGCGTGGTGCGCGGGCCGGATGACTCGGGCCAATACGCCGACTGCATGCCGCTGGCCGGGCCGCAGGCGTTCGCCGTGCCGTACCAGACGCAGTTCGTGCACAGCGCGCACCAGCTCGCCGTCCTGCACGAATATCCGGGCACCTTCCGCGCCATTCCCACCGACGGCGGCCCGCATCCGGCCGATCCCGACCCCACCTGGATGGGCGATTCGATCGGCCATTGGGAAGGCGACACGCTGGTGGTGGACACGGCCGGCTTCAACGACAAAACCGAGATCTCCGGCATCAAGCATTCCGAGAAGCTGCACATCGTCGAGCGCTTCACGCGCTCCGATTACAATACGGTCGAGTACGAAGCGACCATCGAAGACCCCAACGTGTTCGCGCAGCCGTGGAAGATC
>CAYTJD010000088.1:0-10328 GCA_964438005.1 uncultured Solibacteraceae bacterium
GGCTGGCGCATTGTCCACACCATGGGCGGCCGTCTGACCCGTTTGAAACCGCGCAGCGGATTCTGCGCCGAAACTGGCGCCGCCGGAGCCGTGTTGTTTGCGACGCACCTCGGCCTGCCCGTCTCGACCACGCATGCGATCGCCGGCGCCATCGCGGGTGTTGGCAGTATTCACCGTCTGAAGGCCGTGCGCTGGGGCCTGGCCGCCAATATCGTGTGGGCCTGGGTGCTGACCATTCCCGCCTCAGCGGTGATTGCCTGGCTGTGCTTCGCGGCGCTCCACCTGGTGCTGCCGGGCGCTTAAACCAGCAGCGTGCCGCGGCCGAAAATGTTCCGCGGATCCAACCGCCGCTTCACAGCCTGCATCGCCTCCAGGTGCTCGGGAGCATATTGCAGCGCCAACAGATGCGCCTTGCGCTTGCCTAAGCCATGTTCAGCCGACACGGTGCCGCCCAGCGCGACGGCCTGGCGCGCGAACTCGGCCAGCAGCGCCGTGGCCCGTTCCGCCTCGTCGGGCGAAGGAAGAATATTGACGTGCAGGTGCGCGTCGCCGATGTGCCCGAAGATCACGTAGCGCCCCGGAAATGCCTGCTCCAGGCGCTGCCGGTACCAGGCAAGCATTTGCCGGTTGCGCGCAACCGGCACCGCGTGGTCGGTGCCCATTTTGAGCGTGCCATTGCGGCGGCATGTGTCATTGACCAGTTCGGGCAACGCATGGCGGAACTGGCGGAAGCGTTCGCGATCGGCGGCCGATTCCGCCAGCCAGGATTCGTCCAAGCCGCGCGCGGCTTCAATCCGCGCCAGCCAAGCCTCCCCGTCATGGTCTTCCAGTTCCTGCTCGAATAGAATCGCAGCGCGCGCAGAGTTCGGGATCTCTGGGAAGCGTCCGCGCAGAAGCGCGAGCGAGGGCCCGTCCACATATTCGAGCATTCGCGAAGACGTGCCGGCCCGCCAATCGTCGACCGCGTCTAAAGCCGGATCATCGCTTGCGAAAAAAATGACGCCGGCCAGCAATGCCTCGGGAGCCGGCACCAGCCGCAGGCGCGCTTCGGTCACCACCCCCAGCGTGCCTTCCGACCCGGCAAACAGATCGATCCAGTCCATGCCGGGCCGCAGCAGATAGCCGGCGGTGTTTTTCGTGACGTTCGGGAGAGGGATCGTACCCGGATCGAAGTCAAGGGCGTCACCGCGCTGCACGTCCATCACGCGGCCGTCGGCCAGCACGACCCGCAGCCCTTCGATCCAGCGCCGCGTGGCGCCGTATTGGAAACTTCGGGAGCCGCTGGCGTTGGTGGCGATGGTGCCGCCAATCGACGCGGAAGTCTCGGTCGGATCGGGTGGATAAAACTGCCCGGACGCCTGCGCCGCCGCGTGCAGATCGCGCAAAATCACGCCGGCCCCGGCGATGGCGTATCCCGGATGGATTTCGAGGCGCGTGAGTTTTTCGAGCGAGAGCACCCAGCCTCCCTGCGGCACGCGCGCGCCAGTGAGACCGGTGCCCGCGCCGGCAAGAGTCACGGGAATGCCTACGGCATCCGCCTCGCGAATCGCCGCGACCACGCCCGTTTCATCAGACGGGATCATCACCCGCTCCGCGTGCCCGCGAAAGCCGGAGGCGTCCTCGAGGTACGAGAGCGGTATCCGGCCCCCGGCCCCCGACCCCTGGCTCCCGCCTACACTTCCAGAATCACCGGCATGATCAAGGGCCGGCGCGAGGTTTCCTTCACGATGTACCGCTTCAGATCGGCCCGGATCTTCTCCTTCATGACGCCCCAATCCGTCTTCTCCTCCTGGTTCGACCCCTCCAGCGTCCGGGCGACAATTTGCCGCGCCGACTGCATGAACTCCGAACCGTCTTCGGCTGCCGCGAAGCCGCGGCTGACGATCTCGGGCAGGCTTTCCATGCGTCCGGTGTGCCGGTTGATGGCGATGATCGGCAGCACGATGCCGTCCTCGGACAAGTGGCGCCGGTCGCGAATCACCACCTCCTGCACCACATCGTCCACCGAACCCGAATCGATGCACACCCGGCCGACCGTTACCTTGCCCGCCTTGCGCGCCCCGTGATGGTCGATTTCCAGAACGTCTCCCGATTCCATGATGAAACTGTCTTCGAGACCGGCGAACCGCAGGTGTTCGGCCAGCCGCGCGTGCTTCGCCAGTTGCCGGAATTCGCCGTGGATCGGCATGAAATAGCGCGGTCGCACCAGGTTCAACACCAGCTTCATCTCTTCGATGCTGGCGTGTCCGGAGACGTGCAGCGGCGGGTTCATGCTGCCATAAAGCACGTCGGCGCCCCGCCGCGACATGTGGTCCACCATGCGAAAGATGGCTTTTTCATTTCCGGGAATGATGCGCGCGCTCAGCACGACCGTGTCGCCGTTCTCCACTACCGCATGCTTGTGATTGTCCACGGCCACGCGGGCCAGGGCCGACATGGGTTCGCCTTGCGTGCCGGAAATCAGAAAGGCGACCCGGTCGGGCGGGAAGTCAGCCGCGTCCTGCGGCCGAAGCAGGATGCCGTCGGGGATGTCGAGCAGACCGAGCGAGTGCGCGATCTCGGTGACCGACACCATGCTCCGGCCGAACACGGCGACGCGCCGGTTATACTCCTGGGCCAGATCCAGCACCAGTTGGATGCGGTGAATCGAAGAGCTGAAGCACGAGACCACCACGCGCCGTTCCGCGCGGTTGAAGATCTCTTCCATCCGGGGACGGACGGCGCGCTCCGATTCGGTGTAGCCCGGGCGGTCGGCATTAGTGGAATCCGACAACAGCAAAAGCACACCGCGTTTCCCGTAATCGGCCAGCGTGTGAAGGTCGAACAGTTCGTTGTCGGTGGGCGTCGGGTCCACCTTGAAATCACCGGTGTGAATGATGACGCCGAGCGGCGTGGTGATGGCCAAGGCTACTGCGCTTACGATCGAGTGCGTGACGTGGATGAACTCGATCTTGAACGGGCCGATTCCCACGGTCTGCTTCGGCTTGACGGTGTTGAAGCGAGGCTCCTGTTCGAGTTCGTACTCCTCGAGCCGCCGCTCTACCAGCGCCAGGGTAAACGCCGTCCCATACACCGGCACATCGATTTCACTCAGGAAATACGGCACAGCCCCGATGTGATCTTCGTGCCCGTGCGTCAGGATCAGCGCCCGGATGTACTCCTGGTTCTCTTTGAGGAACGAGAGGTCGGGCATCACCAGGTCGACGCCCAGCAGCTCGGCTTCCGGGAACATCATCCCGGAGTCAATTACGATAATGTCGTCCGCATACCGGATGGCGGTCATGTTCATGCCGAACTCGCCCAATCCGCCCAGCGGAATCACTCGCAGTTTATGATCTGTCATTCGGTGTCTTCTTAACGATAACCCGCGGCTTGCAACTCGAACAGTTCGGCGTACCGGCCCCCGAGGGCCACCAGATGCTCGTGCGTGCCCTGCTCCTGGATCGCCCCATCGGCCAGCACCAGGATCCGGTCAGCCATGCGCACCGTCGAAAAACGGTGCGAGATCAGCACGGCCATCCTGCCGCGCGTCAAATCCGCAAACCGCAGAAAGACTTCATATTCAGCGCGCGCGTCGAGCGTGGCGGTGGGTTCATCGAGAATCAGCAGTTGTCCCTCGCGCATGTAAGCGCGCGCCAGGGCGAATTTCTGCCACTCGCCGCCCGAAAGATCGACGCCGCCTTCGAAACGCCGGCCCACCATCTGATCGTAGCGGTTGGGAAGCCGGTCGACCACGCTGCGCGCCAGGCTCTTGCGCGCCGCCGATTCGATGCGTTCCTGCTCGGCCAGCGATTCAATCCGGCCGAAGCCGATGTTCTCTCGCACCAGCATGTCGTAACGCATGTAGTCCTGGAAGATGACCCCGATCTCGCGCCGCAGATCGTCCACATCATACTCGCGCAGGTCGACGCCATCGAGCAAGATCTTTCCTTCGGCCGGATCGTACAATCGCGCCAACAGTTTGACCAACGTCGTTTTCCCGGCGCCGTTTTCGCCGATCAACGCCACCTTCTCGGCGGGATGGAGTCGGAAATTGATGTTCCGCACGACGAGGCGCTCCGAGCCCGGATAGGCGAAGCTGACATTGTGAAACTCGAAGCCATCGCGCATCGGCCGCGGCGCCGGGAGGGCGTTGTGTGCGGAGCGGATGGCCGGCTCCATTTTGAAAAAATCGAACAGATCGGTCAGGAACATCGCCTGCTCGGAGATGTCGTTGAAACTCGAAAGAATTCGCTCGATATAAGACCGCGAGCGCGAAAACGCGCCGGTCAAAAAGGTGAACGTGCCCACCGAGATCCCGCCGGCCAGGGTGCGCAGCAGGACGACCGCATAGGCTCCGTAATATCCGCCTGTCGAGATCAGATTCAACGCCGAACCCGCGAGCGCCCGCCGGACCGCCAAAACTTTGTTCTCTTCATAAATGTCTTCCGAAAGCCGGTGATACCGATCCGCCAGGTACCGTCCCAGCCCGAAGATCTTTACTTCTTTGGCGCTTTGCGCGCTTGCCCCGAGCAGCCGCAGGTAATCTAATTGCCGCCGCTCGGGCGTGCGCCGGTACAACACCGAATACGCCAGCGTCGTAAAGTGCGTCTCTCCCAAGAACGCCGGCACCACGGCCGCAACCAGTAGCACCATCAGCCACGGCGAAAACACAATCAGACCGGCGGAGAGGGAAACCAGGCTCAACAGGTCTTGGCCCGTATTCAGGAGCGCTGCCACCAGCCCCAGCCGGCCGGTCGTCTGGCGGCGCGCCCGTTCCAGCTTGTCGTAGAAGAGTGGATCTTCAAAGAATGCCAGGTCCAGACGATCCGCGTGGTGCATCAGCCGCAGGCTGACCCGGTTCGTAAACCGGTCCCCCAACAGGCTGTCGCACAGCGTATTGACCCGCCCCAGAATGTCGCTCGCGATCGCCAGCCCCAATTCCAGCGCAACGAGCTTCCAAATGGTCGCCAGAGTGCCGGTTCCCCGCGAAATCCGGCCCACCACGGCATCCAGGATAAGTTTGGAGACCCAGAGCATCCCCAGCGGTAATAAGCCCCGGAAAAGCCGCAAGACCACGCTAGTGACCACTAGCAACGGGCTGGTTTCCCAGACCATTCGGAGCAGCGGTCGGACGTTGTGGAGCGAGGCCAGCCGGGCGCGCCAGGAGAGTTCCTCAGCCCGGCCCGCCGGTACAGGGGGATGCATAATTCAGTGTAACAGGCAGTGTTTCCTATAAAATAGAAATGCTCACCCGGAAGGGTGAGCATTTTTCCCCTGTTCTACCAGGGTGATGTTCAATGGGAGAACCATTTTCGACGGCATCGCAACCGCCAAAAACTTTGTAGTTGGATCTTATTTCCCCGCAGCCTGCAAGTCAAGAAAAAATCCGGCGCAAATTTTTCGGCGGTAAGCTGCTCGTGCAGCCTGACTTGCGAGAGCACTGGATTTTCCACAAAAATCGGGGAGCCGCGAAAAACCGCCTCCTGCGGCTGGCGGATTCCCGTCTAAGCTCCACAAAATCGACTATTTACAAAACCGCTCAACGCTCTTCCAGATGTAACAGGATCATCGGATCTTCGGCCTGGCCCTTGCGCCCCCGCCAAAAAAAGGCCCGAAAGCCGCCCACGAACATCCCCGCCACCACCGAGAACACCAGCAGTATCCCGATCAAAACGAAGATGTTGACCAGCATGTTTCCCACCTGCCGGGGATTGGTTGGCGTTGGTTCGTGCAGCGTCACCTGGGCCACGTACCGGACTTGTGCCAGGAGCCGTTCGGCCAGATCCGGATCCGATGGAGATAGGATGACGGCCAGCAGCGGGCCGGACCGCTTGACCACCGCCCCCGGCAGTTTCTGGAATTCGGTGTCCTTTTGCATGGCAATCTGGTTGGTCGGGTAACTGAAAATTGCCAGAGTCACTTCGCCCTTCGGGCTGTGGAAAATCCCGAGTTGCGCTTCGGCCCCGAGGTGAAACGCCGCCACCGAGGGGGGGATGCCCGGGTCGAATTTCTGCAGCGCTACCGGTCCGGTAATGTAGCGCTCGCTGTTCGGAACCAATCCCGAGTCCGGCATGAACGAAGGCAAAGTCGGGAGCGGCGTCCGATCCACGTCGAGCAGACCGTGGAGCACCGGCGCCAGTTCTTCGGCGCTCGGCTTGTACCCCTTGAGTTCCAGCAGGTAATTGCCGTGAACCAGCAGCACGCCGTCCGCGGTTTCGACTGCCTGATCCGCCAGCTTGGAAGGTTTCGCGTTCTTGGGGCGCTGCCAGTCGAACGCCGCCAGAGAGGCCGTAGTGTCCGCCAGGCGGTAGCTGGTCGCCGCGAATTTTGCTTTTCCGCTTTCGTAAACCGCGGTTTCGGCGTCCTTCAACCCCAGTTCGTCCCAGAGCGGCTGGTCGGTGAGTTTCGCGGGCGCGGCCGAAGTCCGGCGGTATTCACCAAACATTTCGGGCCATGTCGCGGCTCCGGCGAAGAGAGGAATGAAGAAAAGCAGCGCGAGTTTCATCTGGGATTAGACTCCGCGGCTACGAGCCGTGACACTTCTTGTACTTCTTGCCGCTCCCGCAGGGGCACGGATCATTGCGTCCGACTTTCTGGCCGCTGGCCACCGGCTTGGAACTGGTGGATCCGTCGCCGCCCACGAACTGCAGTTCCGCCAATTCCTTCTCCTTCTTGCGCTGGATGTTGCGGGTGAAGTCCTCCATGGAGGTTTTGGCGGCGATCCTCTGCTGCTCGGTGACGCTGGGAGTTTCCTCTTCTTCCTCCTCTTCGTCATCGGGCGCGAACGGGAGTACGGGAGTGGGCGCGGCGGGTGTGCCGGGGCCTCCACCCATACTGACCTGCAGGAAGAACAGATAGCGGACCGTCTCGTCCTCGATGCGGTCCGTCATTGCCGTGAACAGATCGTAGGATTCTTTCTTATATTCGACCAGCGGGTCCTTCTGTCCGTGGGCGCGCAGGCCAATCCCCTGCTTCAGCTCGTCCATCGAGAGCAGGTGGTCTTTCCACTGGTTGTCGATCACCTGAAGCATGACGATGCGCTCGGTCTGGCGCATGACGTCGGCTCCAACCAGGTCTTCCTTTTCCTGATACTTCTGCCGCAGCCTCTCGATCAGGAAGTCAGCCATTTCCTGACGCGTCATCTGCGCCATTTCGGTGAGATCGATCTTCGCCCCGAACTGGCTGAGCACGTCATTGCGCAGCGTCGCCAGGTCCCAAGTGTCGGGATGCTTGTCGTCCGGGCAGCGCATATCGATAAACTGGTCGATAATGCCCTGGACGTATTCCATGATCCGCTCTTTTTGATCGATGCCTTCGAGCAACTGGCGGCGCATCCCGTAGATGTATTGCCGCTGTTTGTTGTTGACGTCGTCGTATTCGAGCAGGTGCTTGCGGGATTCAAAGTTCTGAACTTCCACCGCCTCCTGGGCCTTGGCGATGCGCTTGGTGATGAGCTTGGATTCGATCGGCACATCTTCTTCCATGCCCAGACGCAGCATGAGGTTCTGCATGCGCTCGCCGCCGAAGATGCGCAGCAGGTCGTCCTGTAACGAAAGATAGAAACGGGAACTGCCGGGGTCGCCCTGACGGCCGGCCCGGCCGCGGAGCTGGTTATCGATGCGGCGGGATTCGTGTCGTTCGGTGGCCACGATATGCAGCCCGCCGAGCGCCGTGACTTCGTCGTGCTCTTTGTCGGTCTCCTGCTTAAAACGTCCGTAGATCTCGTCCCATTTGTCGCGCCGTACCCGGTAGAATTGGTCGTGGTGCGTGAAATAGTAGAAGTGCTCGTCGGGCACGTACTTTGCATCTGCTTCGGATAGACGCTCCGCTACCTTTTCCTTGATGCAAGCGTCCTTGGTCATGAACTCGGGGTTGCCGCCCAACAGAATGTCGGTGCCGCGGCCCGCCATGTTGGTGGAAACCGTGACCGTATTCTTGCGGCCGGCCTGGGCCACGATGGCCGCCTCACGCTCGTGATTCTTGGCATTCAAGACTTCGTGCCTGACGCCCATGCGCTTCAGAATGCCGGATAGCTTTTCGGATTTTTCGACCGAGATGGTGCCCACCAGAACCGGCTGGCCTTTGGAGTTGAACTCCTTGATCTCCTTGGCCGCGTTGCGGAACTTTTCTTCCTCGGTGCGGTAGACCATGTCCTGGTTTTCTTTGCGGATCATGGGCCGATTCGTGGGGATGACCGAGACATCCAACTTATAAGTTTTCTGGAATTCCGCGGCTTCGGTTTCCGCCGTACCGGTCATGCCCGCCAGCTTCTTGTACATGCGGAAATAATTCTGGAACGTGATGGTGGCCAGCGTCTGGTTCTCGCGCTGGATCTTGACACCTTCCTTGGCTTCCACCGCCTGGTGCAGACCGTCGGACCAGCGGCGGCCGGGCATCAGACGCCCGGTGAACTCGTCGACAATGATCACCTCGGGGCCTTCGTCGCCGTCCTTCACCACGTATTCGCGATCGCGCTGGTACAGCACGTGCGCGCGCAATGCCTGCTGCACGTGGTGGTTGTATTCCAGGTTGGTCGCATCGTACAGGTTGCTGAGCCCAAGCAGCTTTTCGACCTTCAGCACCCCGTCTTCGGTGAGCGCGGCGGCCTTGTGTTTCTCATCGATGGTGTAATCGCCGGTGGTCAGGCCTTTTTCGTCGGGATTGCCGGTCTCGATCACTTCACCACGCACCAGCTTGGGGATGATGCGGTTGATCTTGTAATATTTGTCGGTGGATTCCTCGCTCGGCCCGGAAATGATCAGCGGCGTGCGCGCTTCGTCGATCAGGATCGAATCGACTTCGTCGACGATTGCATAGTGGTGTTCGCGCTGCACGCAATCCTCGATGCGAAACTTCATGTTGTCGCGCAGGTAGTCGAACCCGAACTCGTTGTTGGTCCCGTACGTAATGTCGGCGTGGTACGCTTCCTGGCGTTCGCGGTCGTCGAGGTCATGCACGATCACGCCAACCTGGAGGCCGAGAAACTTGTAAAGGCGGCCCATCCATTCCGAATCGCGCTTGGCCAGGTAGTCGTTGACGGTAACCACGTGCACGCCCTTGCCTTCCAGGGCATTCAGGTAACAAGGCAGAGTCGCCACCAGCGTCTTGCCTTCGCCGGTCTTCATTTCCGAGATTTTGCCCCGGTGCAGCGTGATGCCGCCGATCAACTGCACGTCGAAGTGGCGCATGTTCAGGACGCGCCGCCCGGCCTCGCGGACCACCGCAAAAGCTTCGAACAGCAGGTCGTCCAGCGTCGCTCCCTGGGCGAGTTTCTCTTTGAATTCGATGGTCTTAGCGGCCAGGTCGATATCGGACAGTTGCTGGATGGCGGCTTCGAGGTCATTGATGGCCGCAATCATCGGCAGCATCGCTTTGACCTCGCGTTCGTTCTTGGTGCCGAAGATTTTAGCCAGTATGGCGTCGATCATGAAACGGTTCTCGTGACGGGAGGGAAATCCGCAACTCTTATTTTACCCTGCCCGTAAAGACGATTGAGAGGACCGCACATTAATTCCGACGGGCCTATCTGCCAAGGATCACACCAATAACCGGAGGGCCCGAGGATCGTCAGGAAGCGGAAACCTCAGGCGCTGGCAGACGAGGCGGTGCCGAATTCATCGTCGAGGTCTTTGATCAGGTCGTGGCGGTCAATGCTCAACCAGGCCTCACGCGCGGCCTGGACGTGGCGGTTGCGGTCATCTTCGTTCTTTGCAATGCGGGCCAGGCGCAGGTGCGTTCCACCGACCGAGTACGGCTCCTGGATGCGCTCGTATAACGCCAGCGCTTCGTGGTAACGCTGACTGGCGCTTCCGACGTCTGACTCGCGGAGCGCGATGTCGCCCAGGCCCAGGATGCAGTTGGCCTCGCCGAGCACGCCGCCCACCTGTTGGAACAGCGGCAGCGCCCCTTCATAGCGCAGCCGGGCCTCCGCGTGATCGGAGCGCTCGAGCGCGATGTCGCCCAGGCTCTTTATGCAGCTGGCCTCGCCGAGCACGCTGCCCACCTGTTGGTATAGCGGCAGCGCCCCTTCATAGCGCCGCCGGGCCTCCGCGTGATCGGAGCGCGCGAGCGCGATGTCGCCCAGGCTCCGGATGCAGTTGGCCTCGCCGAGCACGCCGCCCACCTGTTGGTACAGCGGCAGCGCCCCTTCATTGCGCTGCCGGGCCTCCGCGTGATCGGAGCGCTCGAGCGCGATGTCCCCCAGGCCCTTTATGCAGTTGGCCTCGCCGAGCACGGCGCCCACCTGTTGGTACAGCGGCAGCGCCCCTTCATAGCGCCGCCGGGCCTCCGCGTGATCGGAGCGCGCGAGCGCGATGTCGCCCAGTCTCTGGATGCAGTTGGCCTCG
>CAYTJD010000089.1:0-53249 GCA_964438005.1 uncultured Solibacteraceae bacterium
ACAGTGCGATCTTTGGCGATTCTGCTTCTGTGTGCGATGGCGGCGGCCGCCCACCACTCCACCGCCATGTACGATCTGGTGCACGGCACCATCATCGGCGGCGTGGTGACGAAGTTCGATTGGCAGAATCCGCACACGCACATTGCGCTCGATGTGACGGGCGAGAATAACGAAACCGAGCACTGGGACGTGGAACTGGAGAGCCGCAGCATTCTCAGCAAAGTAGGCTGGACCAAGGACACTGTGAAGCCGGGCAGCCGGATCTCGGTGACCGGAGGGCGCGCCAAGGACGGGACCTTCCGCATCCGCGCGACCGCCGTGCAACTGCCGGATGGGCGCAAATTACCGGGACTGGCGTTGCCGGAGAATTAGCTGGCGGAAGCCGTTACCGGGCAGAGCGATGATCGCGACGAACCGGGAAGCAGCAGAACTCATCGGATCCTCCTTGTGAATGCAGCGTGCACAGTCGGCGTCGGCCGCCTGATCACCGCATCTGGTTCTCGACTTCGCGGAGCCAGTCGGGGCGCTTGAGGACTTCGCGCGGCTTGCTGCCGTCCGGCGGGCCGATGATGCCGTCTCGCTGCATCATATCTAAGATGCGTGCGGCGCGGCCGTAGCCTAAACGCAAATGACGCTGCAGCGTCGACGTCGACGCTTTGCCCATCTGCAAGACCAGGCGCACCGCTTCTTCGTACATCGGGTCCTGATCTTCGCTGCCGGCTTCGCCTTCGGCGCCCGCCTCTTCTTCGCCCGGCGGCGCGATGAGGAACGACTGGTCGTATTCGGGCGGCGCCTGCTCTTTCCAGAAATCGACCACGCGATTGATCTCCGTCTCAGTGACGAACGCGCCGTGCAAGCGCGTGAGGCGCGACGACCCGGGCGGCAGAAACAGCATGTCGCCTTTGCCGAGCAGGTGCTCGGAACCCATCACGTCGAGAATGGTGCGCGAATCGACGCGTGTCGCCACGCGAAAACTGATGCGCGCCGGGAAATTCGCTTTGATGAGGCCGGTGATCACATCGACGCTCGGGCGCTGCGTCGCCAGCACCAGGTGCATGCCGACGGCGCGCGCCATCTGCGCCAGGCGTGTGACACTCTCTTCCACGGCGCGGCCTTCGAGCATCATCAGATCGGCTAATTCGTCGATCAGAATCAGGATGTACGGCAGCGGGCGCAGCTCTTCCTGCGTGTCGTCCTCGGTGAACAGGTTGCGCGGCTGCTCCTGCAGCTTGCGCACTTTCTTGTTGAACTGATCGATGTTGCGCACGCCGTATTCCGCCAACAGCCGCAAGCGCCGCTCCATCTCGAGCACCGCGTTGCGCAGCGCGTTGGTGGCTTTCTTGGGATCGATGATCACCGGCGTCAGCAGGTGCGGGATGCCTTCGTACATGCCCAACTCGACGCGCTTTGGATCGACCATGATCATGCGCACTTCGTCGGGCCGTGCCTTATAGAGAATCGACATGATCATGGAGTTGATCATGACGCTCTTGCCGGAGCCCGTGGAGCCGGCGATCAGCAGGTGCGGCATCGTTTCGAGCGCGGCCACGCGGATGCGGCCGTTGATGTCCTTGCCCAAAGGCATGGTGAGATGCGAATGCGATTGCGAGAACTCGTCGGATTCGAGCATCTGGCGCAGCGCGATCAGTTCGCGCTTGGTATTCGGCACTTCGATGCCTACTGTCGGCTTGCCGGGTATGCGCTCGATGAGGATCGATTCGGCCTGCAGACCGAGGCACAGGTCTTCGGTGAGCGTAGTGATGCGGCTGTATTTGATGCCGGCTTCAGGCTTGAATTCGAAGGTCGTCACCACGGGACCGGGGTTGATCTGCACCACCGACCCGAGCACGTTGAACTCCTGAAACTTTGCCTTGATGCGCGCGGCGGTTTCCTTCAATTCCTGCTCGTCGTAGGGATTGCGCATCGGCGGCTCGTTGAGCAACTCGGTGGAGGGCAACTGGAAGATGGGGGCCGGGCGGGTGCCCTCTGGGCGCGCGCCGGGGGCCGGTGCACGTTCCGGCTGGCGCTCCGACGGCTCGGGCGTGGGGACGTTGCGACGGACCGCTTCGGGCGGCTGCGCCATCTCTTCGATGGGGCAGATGGGGATCTCTTCGAACGTGTGGGACTCACGAGCGGCGCGCGGCGTGGCTGGGGCCGCTTCCCATGGCAATTCGGTGATGGGCGGCTCCGGATTGCCGGGCAGCGTCTCTTTTCTGCGCGCGCGCCGTTCCGCCGCTTGCTCCGCTCTTTGGCGAGCGCGCTGGCGGCCTCGTTCGATGGCGCGTTCGCGCATCCGGTCCCGGAACGCGCGGAACGATTCGGCGCGCCGCTCCAACCAGCGCCTGGGACCGGCGAGCCACGCCTCGAGTATCGCCAGCGAGAACGTGGACACCAGATAGATCGAGACCACCAGCGCCGAGAAAACCGCTACCAGCGCGCCGGCCAGGTTGAGCGCCGCGAGCAGATAGTGCGCCAGGAGCAAGCCGATGGCGCCGCCGACCAGTACCGTGCCGTTAAACAAGTGGAAAGGGAAAAAGGAGAGACCCGCGCACAGGCTGAGCGCGAGCAGCAAGGCGCCAAAAGTTTTCACGCCGCCGGCTGGCAACTCCTCGGAGCGGATCCATTTCCACGCAACTCCGAAAATGAGCAATGGCAACAAGAACGCCGCGGCGCCGAAAGTCTGGAAGAGGGCGTCGGACAGGTAAGAACCGGGATAGCCGACCAGATTGACCGGGTGCGCGTCCGACGCGGTATTCCACGAGGGATCCTGCGCATGGTATGAAACCAGACTCAGCAGAATCACCAGCCCCGCCGACAGATACACAAATCCCAGGGCTTCGTTCAACCGTTTGTACGGGGTTGGCGATAAGAGCTTCATCCGGCTGGCCGACGGATGATAGCCAGAGCAAGCACTATTATGCCAAAAATCACGCGGTAATACACGAAGGGGAGCAAGCTGCCGCGACGCAAATAATGCAGAAACCAGGCAATCACGGCCCATCCGGTGGCCGTGCTCACCGCGACGCCTACGATAAATGTCGGGTTTAAAACACCCATAAGGCCGTGCTGTCTGTGCATGTCGTAGAGGGCTTTACCGGCCGCTGCGGCGATCGCCGGCGTGGACAACAGGAAGGAGAACCGCGCCGCAGTTTCGCGCGTGAAATGGCGAAACAGGCCCGCACTGATGGTGATCCCGCTGCGCGAAGTGCCGGGGACAATCGACAGCATCTGCGACAACCCAACTACAATCGAATCTGAAAAATTCACCGAGCCGAGGTCGCGGACCTCGTTGCCGCCGCGGTCGGCAATCCACATGACGATGCCAATCACCACGAGCATCGTGCCCATGACGTACGGATTGCGCCAGGGCCCTTCAGCTTGTTTGGTGAACGCGAGACCGGCAATTCCAACGGGGATGCTGCCGAGAGCCAGAAGCCAGAGCAGCATCTGGTTGTGCTGCAGCTGCTCGTCGTGACCGATGCGGAAGCCGAAGCCCTGGCCGACGATCTCAATCCAGTCCGGCAGGAAATAGATCAGCACGGCCAGCAGCGTGCCCATGTGGAGCGAAATGTCGAAGTCGAGCGCTTCCGGCGGCCAGCGCAGAAGCCAGGAGGAGAGGTACAAGTGCGCGGTGCTGGAGATCGGCAGAAATTCGGTAAGTCCCTGCACGATCGCAAGCACAATCACCTGGGCAAACGGCATAAACGTACAGCGTGCGCGATGAGTGGAGTGGCTGTCAAGCGGAAAGAGACACGTAGGCTGAGTGGGGAAGGAGAGACGTCAGAAAGACGTTGCGGGGCGGCCGGGCTACGGGATCTTCAAATCCCGCGGACTTTTCGCCGTGCGTTGTCCTGCTGATTTCACGCTGGCAGCTGGATCGGCAAGAAAGGCGGCGTCCGTTTGCAAGCTCCTGAAAATCGGCGCAAATAAACCGGAAAAAACGGAACAGTGCGAAGCTGTCGGCCGCTCAGATTACGGTCAACGGAGACTCCGGAGTCAGGCGGAGGGGGAGGCGAAAGGGGCCGGTTGGGTTTTCGTTCTCCGTTCGTGCGGGCTGAAAGCGATAGCCTTTGCCGAAGATCGTCTCGATGTAGAGATTGGCGAACTTGCCTAGATGCCGGCGCACGCGACGCACATGCACATCGAGAGTGCGGCTCTTGACACCGGACTGGTATCCCCAGATCTTCGTCAGCAACTGCTCGCGGGGAACCAGTACGCCCGCGTGCTGCACTAACATGACCAGCAGGTGGAGTTCCTTGCGGGTCATTGGGAGCAGTTGCCCATCCAGCCGCACGGCCGCGCCAGCCGCATCTACGGTCAAATGCTCGTCCTGGTAGTAAATGCCCCCCGTTTCCGTACTCATTGCTTTCTCCTTGTGCGTAATGACGTTAGTCTGCCGAGTCGAGACGCCGTGAATCAATGACCCGTACGTGAAACGCGTGGGAAACTTCCGTGACACAAGAAATCATTGACCAGGCCGCACTTAAGGCTCATGGCGATCGGACCGTTAACCGATTTTGTTACACTCTGAACCAGAGCAAAGAGAGGGAGACGGGGTGGTACGCTTCGGGCTATTCGTGTTCGACCCACATTCAGGTGATTTGCGCAAGCAAGGGCGGAAGATCCGCCTCGAAGGCCAGCCGGTCCAGATACTCGTGAAATTGCTGGAGCGCCCCGGGGAGTTGGTTACTCGGGAGGAACTGCAACAGGAACTCTGGCCTGCGGACATTTATGTGAACTATGACCACGGGCTCAACGCCGCGGTAAAGCGCCTGCGCCGGGCGTTGAACGATTCTCCGGCGCGTCCGGTTTTCATCGAGACACTCTCCCGCCGCGGCTACCGGTTTATTGCGCCGGTGACCGCGACCGGGCATCCCAACTCCTACACACAATTGCCCCCGCGCGTCACCGACTTGGCGGTTCTTCCGTTTGAGGATCTGTCCGGCGATCCTTCGGTTGAGTACCTTGGAGAGGGCATCGCCGAAGCCGTGATCCATGCTCTCTCGCAACTGCCCGCGGTTCGGGTGATGGCGCGCAGCGCGGCTTTCCGGTTCAAGGGCGCAAACCTCGACCCGCAGGCGATCGGCCGCAAGTTGAACGTCCGCGCGATCCTGGTGGGCCGGGTCTGGCTGCGCGGCGATTCGCTCACGATCGGCGCGGAGCTGGTGGATGTGCGGAACGGCTGGCAGATCTGGGGAGGGCAATACAATCGGAAGCTTTCGCAGATCCAGACGGTTGAGGAAGAGATGACGCGCGACATGTGCGACAGCCTGCGTCTGCGTCTCAACGGCGAAGAAGGCGGGCGAGTCTTCCGGCACTTCACGGAGAATACAGAGGCGTACCAGGAGTATCTGAAAGGCCGCTTCCATTGGAACCGCCTTTCTGAAGCCAGCGTGCGCCGGAGCATCGAATGCTATCAGAACGCCATTAGCCAGGATCCGAATTACGCGCTGGCTTTCGCCGGGCTGGCGGATTCGTACGCACTGCTGGGCTTCTTTGGTGTCGAGCGGCCCGCCAACCTGTTTCCCAAGGCAAAGCAAGCGGCACTCCAAGCCCTGACTTTGGACGAGCGGTTGCCCGAGGCTCACTGTGCGTTGGCCGGGATCCTGAAGATCTATGAATGGGATTGGCAGGGCGCGGAGCGCGCCTACGAGCAAGCCCTGCGGCTGGATCCCAAGAACTGGCAGGCACACCGGGGGTACGCGGCGTTGCTGGCGGCGCGCGGCCGCACGAATGCGGCCATGCGCGAGATCCAAAGCGCGCATGAGCTGGATCCGCTCTCTCTGTCTCTGAGCATGGAGATCGCCTGGAACCTCTATATAGCCCGGCGGTACGACGACGCGATCCGGCAGGCCGCACGCACGCTGGAAATGGAGCCGCAGTTTTTCCCTGCCCAACACGCACTGGGCCTCGCGTACGAAGAAACCGGGCGCTATGAGGAGGCGCGAACTGCGTTGGAACGAGCGGCCTCGGGCTCGGGCAACCCCACCGCCACGGCTGCCTTAGCCCGCGTCTCGGCCTTGATGGGCGACATGGAAGCGGCCCGCCGCCTGCTGGCCGAGTTACTCGCCCTACACCACCGTTCGTACGTGCTGCCGTATCTTCCGGCTCTGGTCTATGCCGGCTTGGCCGAATATGAGGAAGCATTGACCTGGCTGGAGAGAGCATGCGACGATCGCGATCCATACCTGGTCTGGATCGGCATGGACCCGCGCCTCGACCGGCTGCGCGATCATCCGCGGTTCCGGAACCTTCTCGAACGGATCGAGCGCGGCGCGGCGCGCACCGCGGGAGAGAACCTCGAGCGTGGTTCAGCGGCTTCCGGGAAGTAGTTCGGTTCGGCGCTGCCCGGCTGCATTGTTAGACATATCCGTCGTACAGCCGTATCAGATTCGTGCTAATGTGATGGCGCCGGGTTTGGTCCGCGCTCCTGCTCTCGAGCTGTCGAAAGCCGACCCGGAACTGAGCCCATTTCTAAAAGGAGACGGCCGCTCTCCGACGGCATGTTCGATGCCGGGGATCTCGCGCGGGCCGCGCTGTTTGTGGTGAGCCCGAAACCGCGGGCCATCACCGGCGAGATGTTTCCTGTGGATGCCGGGTGGAGAATGTCGGGGGTTTGAGCGTCGATGGTGGTAATGGGGATCGACATCGGCGGAGCGCAGGTCAAGGCCGGAATGGTCGACGAGAAGGGGTCCATCCTGGCCTCGCGGACGATCCCTACACCTCCGGACCTGGAAACCTTCGTCCCCTCGCTCCACGGAGCGATCCGGTGGCTGCTCGAGGCAGCGGCCGCGCCAGCCGGCGTCGGAGTCGGCTGCAAGGGAATTGTCAATCCGGACAGCACGCAGGTCGAGATGCTCCCCGGCGCGCTCCATTATCTACAGGGGCAGCGGCTGAGCGAGTTGGTCGGGTTGCCGCTCGACTTACCGGTATTCGCCGATAACGACGCGCGGGTTGCGATGGCCGGTGAAATGGTCTGGGGCGCAGCGCGCGGACACCGCGACGTCGTCATGCTGACGCTCGGAACGGGCGTCGGCGGCGCCGTTGTGACCAACGGCGAGCTACTGCGGGGGCATCGGGGAGTCGCCGGTCATCTGGGGCATTTGACGGTGGAATCCGACGGGGCGGCCTGCGCCTGCGGAAATCGCGGGTGCCTGGAGACCGTCTTCTCGGCCCGGGCGATTGAAGGCGAAGCTTGGGCGGCGGTGCATCGTGGCTGCAACTCGACGCTCACCCGCCTGTTTCGCGGCCAGCCGCAACTGGCCACCTGCCGCACCATCTTTCAAGCCGCTCGCGAGGGCGATGAGCTGGCCGGTTCGATTGTCTCTCGGGCGATCCGAAAGCTGGGCGCCGCGGTGGCCGGGCTCCTTCACATCTTCGATCCCGAACTGCTGATCCTGGGCGGCCAGGTGGCCGACGCCGGGGCGGACCTGTTACTGCCGCTGCAAGCGGAAGTCTGGAGCCGGTCGCGGGGATTGCTCGGCCGCGAAGTCCCGATCATTGAGCAGCAGGTTGCAGACAAAACGGGGATCGTCGGCGCCGCGGGCCTGGTGATGGCCCACAAGCCTGATACCAATTGAGTTAACTCCCGGACTACTCACCAAAGTTACGATTGTGACATCTGGCACGATTCGCTAGTGTGAAAACCAGGTTGTCATAGCCCCATGCAGCGCTACCGGCTCCTGTCCGCGCAGCTCCCCATCCCTCGCACTCCACGGGACAGAACATGAGTGAAACCATCCTTTTTGTAGATGACGATATCCAACTGGTCAGCGCCCTACAACGAAGTTTCCACAGGACTTACCACGTAGAACTGGCATTGAGCGCCGCCGATGCACTAGAAGCGCTGGCGGAGGCTCCCTACGCGGTGGTGGTGTCGGATCTGCAAATGCCCGGCATGAACGGCATCGAGCTACTCACGCAGGTGAAAATGCTGTCGCCCGATACAGTTCGAATCTTGCTGACAGGGCAAGCGGATTTGGAAGCAGCCATCGAGGCGGTCAATGAAGGCAACGTGTTCCGGTTTCTCCGGAAGCCCTGCCCGCAGGAATTGCTGAAGAAGACGCTCGACGCGGCGCTGGCCCAATTCCGGTTGCATCGGGCGGAACGAGACGTCCTGCAGGAGACTCTGGTGGCCACCGTGTCGGTACTCACGGAACTGCTGGCCACGGTGGCGCCCGCGGCGTTCGGCCGCTCCTCGCGTGTCTGCTGGTGCGTGCAAAAGCTGGCGCGGGAACTGAAGGTCAGCGATCCGTGGCAATTCGAAGCCGCGGCGATGCTGTCGCAGATCGGCTGCGTTCCGATGCCGCCGGAAGTGCAGAGAAGGCACTTTGGAGAGGAGATACCGGCACTTTCCGAGACCGAAGGCAGTCCCTCGCATGCGCGTGTCGCGGCGCGGATCCTGGAGCGGGTACCGCGGCTCGACATGGTGGCGCAAATGATCGGCCGCCAGCACGAGGCTTATGAAAACGCCGCGCACCACTCGCCGGAACACTACCGGATCGCCCTCGGCGCTCAAATGCTGCGAGTGGCCCTCGATTTCGACCGGGCGGTGGGGCAAGGCCGGCCGTTTGCGGGAGCGCTGGAGGAATTGCGGCGCAACGTGTCCGATTACAATCCGGAGATCCTCAGCGCGCTGGGCAATGTGATCCGGCAGCACGCCGGTCTACAGAACACCGATCTCTCCGAAGAAGCCTTTGCTCCCATCGGCGAGCCCCGGCTACCATGGCCCGCCGGACAGGGCGTGGCCTAGACCAGAGAGTCACGACCCGGAGGGAATGGTTGGAGAGCACGCCACACTTCGAACGAGGTCCGGTAGCCGGCGGTTCCCAAAATGGCAAGGCGGCCGATCCTTATCGTCTTGTCTTCGACTTGAATCCGCAGCCCATGTGGATCTCCGACATCAAGACCCTGGAATTCCTCGCAGTCAATGAAGCGGCTGTACGGAAGTATGGGTACTCGCGCCCGGAATTTCTGGCGATGACGGCGGATGCGATTTTCTCCACGCGCGATGGGGCGCGCTTCACCGAGCGGCATCGCGCGCACCTGGCGGAGGGCATCGAGGAAACCGACGGGGTCTGGAAACACTGTGCGAAAGGCGGCCGGATCTTCGAGGTGGAGATGTGGAGCCGAGCCATCGAATTCCAACGCCGGCAGGCGTGCCTCACAGTCGTGCAGGACGTCACGGCGCGCCGCCAGGCCGAGAACGGCCTGGCGACCCGATACGCACTGACCCGAGTGTTGAGCGAAAGCACGACGGAGGTTTTGAACAAGGCGCTGCGGTGTCTGTGCCTGTCTCTCGATTTCGACCTGGCAGAAATCTGGCTGTTGGACAAGGCGGGAACCCACCTGGAGCGGCAGGATGGCTGGTATCATCCGGAACTTCGGATTTCCGTCAAAGGTTCGCTCATTCCGCGGATTCCGGTCCGGCACCGCAAAGGCACGCTGCCGCGCGTGTGGGCGTATGGGACGCCGAACTGGATTCCGGACGCGTCCATCGAACCGGGCTACCGCAAGCGCGCGGGCGCTCTAAAGACGGCTGGCCTTGCCAACGGGCTGGCCTTCGCGGTGCGGAGCCACGAAACCGTGATTGGGGTTGTGGTTCTGCTGCAGCGCGGCGAAAACCCGGCCGATCCACAGATTCTCCACTTGCTGACCGATGTCGGCGCACAGATCGGGAACTACCTGAAACGCAGCCGCGTGGAGCAGGAGCTCCACGAAGCAGAGCGCTCTTTCCAGACTCTGTTTGACGACTCTCCGATCGCCTGTCACGAGATCGACACGAACGGAATTGTCGTGCGCGTGAACCGGGCGCAGTGCGAAATACTCGGCAAGGACGCCTCCGAGATCATCGGCACTCCCCTGTGGGATCTCATGATCCCGAGCCAGCGGGAGCTGTGCCGGGAGTCGGTAATCAAGAAGCTGGCGACCCATCGGACGGGCCAACCGTTCGAGCGCAAATTCCTAAGGCGGGACGGAACCGAATCGGTTTTTCGCGTGCACGACCGGTTCCTGTTCAACGCGCGGGGCGAGGTATCGGGGATACGGGGCGTGATGCTCGATCTCACCGAGTCGCGCAGCTCGCGGAAACAGATCGAGTTTCAAACCAGGCTTCTGGATCAAGCCAATGATGCGATTCTGACTCTCGACAAGGACTTCGCGATTCAGTATTGCAACGGGGCGGCGGAGAGGCTGTTCGGATGGAAGGCCTCCGAAGCGATCGGGCAGCCGTATAAGGTCGTCGCCGGGACGGTGGTCAGCGAGGCCGAACGAAAGACAATTCACGAAGAGATCTTCTCGCGGGGCGCCTGGAACGGAGAGATCATCTGCACAAAACCGGACGGGACACAGTTCGTAGTGCACGTCTCGTGGTCGGTGCTGCGCGACAGCAGCGGGAACGCCAGTGGAGTGGTGGGCATCCACCGGGACATCACGGCGCCCAAGCAGATGGAGCAGGCCCTGAAAGCGACCGAGAACCGGTTGAGGCTGGCACAGACGGCGCTCTCCCTGGGAACCTGGGAAGTCGACCTGGCCTCGGGTCACGTTCAGTGCTCTGAGGAAATGATGTGCCTCTACGGGCGGCCGGGAGAGCCGGGCGCGTTCGACTGGAGGCAATGGCAGGACCTGGTCCACCCGGAAGATCGTGATCCGCGGCGCCTCCCGGCGCACAGGCTCTTCGCAGGGCGTGACAATTTCGACCAACAGTTTCGCGTGATCTGGCCCGATGGCTCGGTGCATTGGCTGCACAGCAAGGCGTTGGTGGCGCGGGATGAACAACAGAAGCCGTGTCGCGTGATCGGCGTGGATTTCGACATCACCGAACACAAACGCACGGAAGAACGCCTGCACGTTTTGTCGAGCGCGGTCGACCAGAGCCCGGTGAGCGTGTTGATCGCCGACATGGACGGCAAGATTCAGTATGTGAACGCGCGGCTCACCGAGGCAACCGGCTACACGCTGGAAGAGCTGCGCGGCAAGAATCCGAGCATTTTGCTGGCGCCCGATACACCGCATGAACACTTCGCACAGGTGAGTCAAGCCATCCAGACGGGGCAATGGAAGGGCATCATGCACAGCCGGCGGAAGAACGGGGAACTGTTCTGGGAGTCAGCCAGCATCCGGCAGATTCGAGACTCTTCCGGCAATCCGACGCATGCTTTGGCGGTAGCGGAAGATATTACGGACCGGCTGGAAATGGAAGCGGCCCTGAAGTTGTCGGAAGAGCGTTTCCGAATCGCGGCGGAGAGCTCCGGCGACTCGATTTACGAATGGGATTTGCGAAGCGATCAAGTGACCATGCTGGGGGGAAGCGGGAAGCGATCCGCGGGCTTCGGATGGAATCCTCCGTGGCAGGGAAACAGTTTCCGGCAACTGCTCCACCCCGTGGACCGGGAGCGGGTGGAGACCGCGATCCGGCGAAACCTGGACACCGGGGAACCCTATAAGCAGGAATACCGGATGACCACGCCCTCCGGAGAAGTCCGCTATTACGCCGATCAAGGCTCGGCGCTCCGCGACAAAATGGGCAAGCCCTACAAATGGATTGGAGTCTGCCGCGATATCACGGAGGAAAAGAAACGCGAGCGGGCAAACGCGGAACTGGCGGCGGTGGTGGAGTGCGCGGACGCGGCCATTATCAGCCACGATTTTTCCGGTGAAATTCTGACGTGGAACCGCGGAGCGGAGCGGATTTATGGTTACAGTCCCGAGGAGATGATCGGCCGGACCATCGCTCCACTGATTCCGGCAGACCGGCAGCAGGAAAACCACCAGATCCTGGAACGGCTGGGGCGCGGCGAAAGCATCCAACACCTGGAAACCACGCGGCTCACCAAGTCCGGCGTGCTCATCCATGTGCTGCTGACCATTTCTCCCATCCGTGACAGCAGCGGCGCCGTGCTGGGAATGGCGCAAGTGGCGTGGGACATCACGCAGATCAAGGATCTGGAACGGCAACTGGCGCAAACCCAGAAGCTGGAATCGATCGGGCACCTGGCCGCCGGCATTGCGCACGAAATCAATACGCCGATCCAGTACATCGGGGATAACGGAAAGTTCCTTCAGGATGCCTTTAACGATCTGTTAACGTCGGTGGGGTCGAATGCGGGAGCCGCCCTTTCCGCCGAACCTGTGGAGGGCAAACCGCTCCCCTCGCAGCAGGAACTGGACCAGGGTGTCCTCGAATTCCTGCGCGTCGAAATCCCCAAGGCCATCGAGCAACTGCTGGAAGGAGTCGACCAGGTCGCGCGTATCGTGCGGGCGATGAAGGAATTTTCGCATCCGGGTCCGGTCGAAAAGCTGCCGCTCGATATCAACCGCGCCATCGAGAGCACGATTCTCGTATCGAAGAACGAGTGGAAGTATGTGGCCGAGGTTACCACCGAGTTGGACCACGCGATCCCGCCGGTTCCCTGCGTGGCGGGCGAGTTCAACCAGGTGATCCTGAACCTGATCGTAAATGCAGCCCACGCAATTAGCGACGTGGTCCGCGGCACCAACGAGAAAGGCGCGATCCACATCAGTACCAAGGGGAACGGCTCATACGCCGAGGTCCGCATCAGCGATACCGGCTGCGGTATCCCGGAAGCAATTCAGTCGAAAGTGTTCGATCCGTTCTTTACCACCAAGCCGGTGGGACAGGGGACGGGCCAAGGGCTGGCGATCGCCCATTCGGTGATTGTGCAGAAGCATCGCGGCACGATAACGCTCGAATCGAAGCCCGGACAGGGCACTACGCTCACGATCAAATTGCCGCTGGAAGCAAGAACGGAGGAAGCGTGAAACGGATTCTATTCGTAGATGACGAGCCCAAGGTGCTGGACGGCCTGCGGCGGATGCTCTACCCCTACCGGAACGACTGGAACATGGTGTTTGTTTCCAGCGCCTCCGAAGCCCTGCAACAACTGTCGCAATCGCCGTTCGACGTGCTGGTCACCGACGTGCGCATGCCGCAGATGAGCGGCATCGAGCTGCTCTCGGAAGTAGTGGAACGCCATCCTCAGGTGGTGCGGATGGTGCTGTCTGGGATGGCAGACAAAGAAGTGACGCTGCCCTCGGTCATGCTGGCGCATCAATACCTCGACAAGCCCTGCGACGCCACCACGCTGCGAGCGGCCGTCGAGCGCGTATTTCAACTGCGCGTGATTCTCGACAATCCAGCTTTGAAGCAGCTCATTTCGAGGGTCCATTCCCTGCCGAGCGTTCCCGCGGTGTACACGAAGCTGATGAGCGCGCTCCAAGCCGAGGAAGTGGCGCCGAAGGAGATCGGTGCAATCATCAGCCAGGATATGGCGATGACCGCCAAGATTCTGCAACTGGTGAACTCGGCGTTTTTCGGCCCGCGCCGGCCCATCACGAATCCGACCGAAGCTGTGATCTACCTGGGCGCCGATACGGTGAGAGCGCTGGCGCTGACGGTATCGGTCTTCTCACAGTTCGACGCGAAGCGGGTACCCGGCTTCTCCATCGAGCACCTGCGCGATCATGGCCTGGCCGTTGGCAGCCTGGCACGCCAGATCGCCGCCACACTGCACCTGTCGAAACCGGAGTTGGATGACGCATTCCTGGGAGGGTTGCTGCACGAACTCGGCAAGCTGGTGCTGGCCGCGAATTATCCAAAGGAATACGGCGAGGCGCTGCGCAAGGCGCGCGAAGACCAGATCCCCGAGCAGGACGCCGAGATGCAGACGTTCGGAACCACCTATGCCGATGTGGGGGCTTACCTGCTGTGGCTGTGGGGGCTGCCGGATCCGGTCACGGAAATCGTGGCCCGGCACAATCAGCCGACGCCCGATCCGGCGGCAGGACCGATCGTGGCGGTACACGTCGCCGATGCGCTCAGCGACAAGGAAGCGAAACAGAACGTCAATCTCGACTGCCTGATGAAGATGGGTCTGATCGACCAACTGCCTTCCTGGAAGCAATTGCAGGAGAAGGCCGAAGGGGAGACCAAATGGTAAAGCGCATTTTGTTTGTTGATGACGACCCACGGGTTCTGCAGGCGTTCGAGCGCCAGTTCTACAAACGGTTTGAGATCCGCACCGCCATTGGGCCGGACTTGGGGCTGCAAACGCTAGCCAACGACGGGCCGTTCGCCACCGTGGTTTCCGACCTGCGCATGCCGGGAATGAACGGGATTGAGTTCCTGACCCGCGTGCGCCAGGCCTCTCCCGACACGGTACGCGTGATGCTCACAGGAGACGCCGACCTCAGCGCGGCGATGGCGGCAGTCAATGAAGGCAAGATCTTTCAATTTCTAACCAAGCCGTGCCCGTCCGAGATGTTGACGCGCACCCTGGAATCGGCTCTGGAGCAGCACCGGCTGATCACGGCGGAACGGGAGTTGCTGGAGAACACGCTCCGTGGCAGCATCGGCGTTCTGAGCGAAATCCTGGGCTTGGTCAATCCGCAAGCGTTCAGCCGGGCGCAGCGCATCCGGCGCTACGTGCAACACATCGTAGAGACGCTCAACCTGCCAGACCGCTGGCAATACGAACTCGCAGCCATGCTGTCGCAAATCGGATGCGTGACCGTGCCGGCGGACACGCTAGACAAATTCTATAAGCAACAACCGCTCAGCCTGGCCGAGCAACAGATCCTCTCCCAGCAAAATGCGGTGGGGCACAACCTGCTGGCGAAAATCCCGCGCCTGGAGAGCGTTGCACAAATGGTGGCGGAGCAGGCAACGCCGTGGGACGAGCCGAGCGAAGTGGACGTCGTCAAGACAGGAGCCCAGCTTCTGAAAGTCGCCTCCGATTGCGATGAGCAGGTGATGCACGGCATCCCGCTCACCGTGGTGCTAGCCAAGATGTCGGAGAATCTGGACTACCGGCCGATGTTTGTAGCGGCACTGCAAAAACTGCAAATGGATGAGGCCAAGAGCGAGACGCGCTGGCTGAAGCTGACGCAGATGAAACCTGGGATGATCGTAGGAGCAGGGATTTATTCGCAGACGGGCTTGCTACTGCTGGCCAAGGGCCAGGAAATTACGGACTCCGCCATGGCGCGTCTCAACAGCTTTGCCTCTTTGTTCGGCGTCATTGAGCCGATTAGCGTGATTGTGCCGTATACCAGCCAGGACACGCAGAAGCTTCCGCCGCCCAATCCTCTGGACTCGTTGCGGACCGCGGTGTTGCGGTAGCCATAGCCGTCCGCTGCGCTTACGCGCAGGGCTGAAGCAGCGGCGCCGGCCAGGTTTTACTGGCCTTTGATCGTGTTCAGCAGCGGGATGTCTTTTACCGGCTTGGGGCCGGGCAGCGTTTTCAGGTACGACCAGATATCAGTGAGCTCCTGATCGCTGATGATCTTGTCGATGTAGGCCGGCATGGCGCCGGCGGGCCGCCGGACGTAGCGGATCAAGGCTTGCGCATTCAAAGCCGTTGAGGCAATGCGCGCGCCATCGCGGCCGCCTTGGCCCGCGTAACCGTGACACTCCCAGCAGCCGTCGCGCAAAAACAGACGCTTCCCGTTTTCGGCATTTCCGGTGGATTGTGAGAAGGCGAGGCTCGCACCGAGCACTGCCGCCAAGATCCAAATCGTCTTCATGACCCTGTCCTTAGCGCGGCTGCGTGACCACGTCGATCAGCGCCGGCTCGCCCTTCTTGACCACTTCGATGGCGGCCTTAAGCGCCGGGCCGAGGTCGTTGGGATTCTCGATTGGCCCCGAACTATACATGCCGTAGGCCTTCGCCATAGTGGCGTAGTTGATGTTGGGATCGTTCAGCGTGACACCGATTCCGGCGTTCTCCGGCCCGCGGCCGGCGCGCGACGCCATATCTTGCAGAAACATGTGTTCCTGATGATAGCCCCGGTTGTTGTGCATGACGCTGAGGAGCGGGACGCGATGATGCGCGGCGGTCCACAGCACGCCGGGAGCGTAGTTGAGATCGCCATCGCACTGGATGTTGACGGTCAGCCGGCCGTGCTTCTTGTTGGCCAGCGCGGCTCCGACTGCCGCCGGAGCGCCGTAGCCGATGCCATAGGCGCCGTGCCCGCCGATGAAGTGGTACGGCTTGTCGAAATCCCAGAGGCGCAGCGGCCACCAGCTGATGAAAGTCGTATCGGAGACGAACGACCAGTCTTCCTTGCGGATCTGATTCCAGATCTCGGCGGAGAGCCTCGCGGTGCTGACGGGGCTGGCATCCCATCCGGTCGCGGCTTCGGCAAAATCGCGGTCGCGGTTGCGCTTGTGTTCTTCGGCCAGTTTCTTGCCGCGCTCTTCCATCGCCCGCTTGCGATCGGGAGTGATCAGGCGCTTGCAGGCTTCGATGAGGCCCGGCAGAGTGGCTTCGGCGTCGGCGGCGATGGCCAGATCGACATCCGCGTAACGCCCGAAATCCTGATAATTGCTGCGGCTGAACAGGTCGCCTGCCGTGATGGTCATGAGCTTGGCGCCGGCCTTGGTGATGGGGCGCGACTGCATGCCCATGCGGTTGATGGGCGTCTGAGCGTGAGTGGCGTTCCAGAAGTCGGGCACTTCGAGGCCTAACACGACGTCGGCGGTCGCGACGCTTCCTGTATTGAACAACGGGTGACGCGACGGGAAGTTCATACGGAACTTGCGATCCTGCACGCCGGCTTGAATGGTCTCGGCCAGTTCGACCAGCAGACTGATGCCGTTGGGCGTGCGCGCGACGCGGCCGGCCACGATCACCGGATTCTCGGCGTTCACCAGATATTTCGCCATCTCGGCGACCGCATTGGGATCGCCCGCGGGTGGCGCGGGCACGACCAACTTGGGGATCTTCAGCGTGCGGCGGTCTTCTTCGGACATCGGTTCTTCCTGAAGCTGGCCGTTCGCGCAGAGCACCACCGGTTCGTACGGCGGCGTCATCATCACCTTGTAGGCACGGACGGCCGATTCGGCGAAGTGTCCGAGCGAGACGGGCGAATCGTCCCACTTGGTGTAGTCGCGCACCATGGAGGCCGCGTCCTGCACGCTGTGGGCCCACTCGACGTCGCTGCGGCGGAAGGCGATCTCCTGCTCGTTGCCGAGAATCAGGTAAACCGGCACACGATCGGCATACGCGTTGTAGAGGGCCATCGAGGCGTGCTGCAAACCGACGGTTCCGTGCGCCAGCGTGAGGATCGGCTTGCCTTCGATCTTGTAATACCCGTGCGCCATCGCGACCGAGATTTCTTCGTGCGTGCAGGTGATCCATTCCGGCTTGGTATTCTTGCCGTAGTTGACGAAGGATTCCTGCAAGCCGCGGAAGCTGGAGCCGGGATTGGCGAAGATGTACTCGAAGTTCAAGGTCTTGAGTACGTCGACCATGAAATCGGCGCCGGGCTTGTCGGTGGTGTAGACGTCCACGCGCGGAACGGGAGCGCCCGTCTCAAGCGCGACCTGGCGCGGAGAGGGCAGCGGCGCCGCCGGCCGAGCCTGGGCTTGCACCTGTTGCGCGGTCGCAGCGGGCGGCTTCGCCACCAGTGCCGCGGCGCCGGCCGCCGCGCCTTTCAAAAATCCCCGACGATCCACGGAAGTTTTCTTTGATTTCGCCATTTACCTGATCCTTTCCCCTTATCGCGGCTGAGTGATCACATCGATCAATGCCGGCTCGCCTTTCTTAACGCGCTCGATGGCCCGCTTCATCGCCGGAGCCAGATCCTTAGGATCGCTGATCGGTCCCTCGGCATACAGTCCGTATGCCTTCGCCATCAGCGTGTAGTCGATGTTCGGATCCCACAGCTTGGTGCCGATGTGCGCGCGGTCTGCGCCGCGGTTGTGCACGCTGCACATCTGCTCCACGAACATGACTTCCTGGTGATACCCGCGATTGTTGTGCATGATGCTCAGCAGCGGAATCTTGTGATGCGCGGCAGTCCACAGCACACCGGGCGCGTAGTTGAGGTCGCCATCGGTCTGGATGTTGATCGAGAGGCGCCCGTATTTGCGATTCGCCAGCGCCGCGCCGACCGAAGCCGGCGCGCCATAACCCATGCCTCCCGCGCCCTGGCCGCCGATGTACTGGTAATGCTTGTCCATTTTCCAGAGCCGGTTCGGCCAATTGCCGGCGAACGCTTGCGGCGAGACGAACGACCAGTCTTCATTCTTCACCAGCGGCCACAGCTCTCCGGCGATGCGCGCCAGGCTGACGGGGCTGGCGTCCCAACCGTACGCGGCAGCGTCGATGCTCTGCTGCCGCACCTTCTGGTGCGCTTCGGCGAGCTTCGCGCCGCGTTCCTGCAGCGCGCGGCGGCGGTCGGCCGTCATCAGTTTCTTGCAGGCGTCGATCAAGTAGGGCAAGGTCGCTTCCGCGTCGGCGCCAATGTCGAGATCGACTTCGGCATAGTGTCCGAATTCCTGCAGGTTGCTCTTCAGATCAAGGCCCATCGAGGAGATGCCGATGACTTTCGCGCCGCGGGCGTGGGCGGTACGCACTTCTCCGGAAAGGTCGGCGACTTCGAGACCCAGCACCACATCGGGCTGATAGCCCGCTCCACCGTTGCCGGACAGCGGATGGTGTGTGGGGAAATTCATGCGCTCCTGGCTGCTGAAAGGGGCTTGCAGCGTCTCCGCGAGATCCACCATCAATTTCAGCCCCTCGGCGCTGTGCACGGCGCGTTGCGCGATGATCAGCGGCCGTTCCGCGTTGACCAACATCCGGGCGGCTTCGCCCACCGCGGCGGCATCGCCGGCAGGAGGCGCAGTCAGGACCAGCTTTGGAATGCGCGGCGTCGGGCCCGTCATGGCGTGCGCCTGCACTTCGTTGTGCGCCACCAGCAGGACCGGCCCGCGCGGCGGCGTCATGGCGATCTTGTAGGCTCGCACTCCCGACTCGGCGAAGGCGCCCAGCGAATACGGCTGATCGTCCCACTTGGTGTAATCGCGCACCAGCGCGCCCAGATCGTTGCCGCTGTGCATGGACTGCACGCCGGAATTGCGCTCGGCCCCATCGACGTGGTTGCCGACCACCATATAAACTGGCACGCGGTCCACATATGCGTTGTAAATGGCCATCGACGCGTGTTGGAGGCCGATATCGCCGTGCAACAGCGCCATCATCGGCTTGCCTTCAATCTTGGCGTAGCCGTGGCACATCGCCACCGCCGATTCCTCGTGCGTGCAGGTGAGGAACTCGGGCATTTTGTTGTCGCCGTAGTTGATGATCGATTCGTGCAGCGATTCGAAGGTCGACCCGGGATTGGCGGCGAGGTACTCGATGTCGAGCGACTTCAGGACGTCGACCATGAAGTCGGAGCCGGGATGCTCGATGATCGGGGCGGCGCCCGGCCGCGCATTGCCGGCCTCGCGGGCGAGTTGCGCGCCGGAAGGAGTCTGTGCGCCGCGCGGAGCCGAACCGGCTTCCTGTGCCTTACCGATCTCAGGCTTGGCGGCGAACACCGCGGCGCCGGCGGCCGCGCCTTTGAGAAAACCTCGACGGCCGACCGAATTCTTCGTGGATTTCGCCATGCGGCACCCTCTTCGCGGAGTCGGCTGATGCAGACTAACTTCCTTTAGCATCAATCGAGTACGGCTTTCAGTGTATGGCTCGAAGCGGCTCCCCGTCAAGCTGGCGCGGGAAACGCGGCGCTATACTGAATCCAATCTGGGAGCGTTATGAAACGTATTGCGGTGAGCGCCGTTTTGCTGGCCATATTGGCCGTTCCTCAAGGGAAACAGAAGTTTACGGGAACGATTACGGACAGTATGTGCGAAACAAGCGATCATTCCCGGATGAAGATGGGGCCGACCGACGGCGAATGCACGGTTGCCTGCGTCCAAGCGCACGGAGCTTTGTACGTTCTCTATGACGGCAAAGAAGTCTACACGCTGAGCGACCAGCAGACACCGGAAAAATTCGCGGGCAAGAAGGTGACGGTGACCGGCACGCTCGACGCCAAGGCCAAGAAGATTCAAGTGGAATCGATGGTGGCAGCAAAGTAAGCTTCAACGGGACGCGCGCGTCTGCCGGGCCGCCGCCGGAGCCAGCGCCATGATCGCGCGTGCGGTGGCCGCGGTCGAGATCCACTGGTCATGCTCATACGGAAACGCGCTTTGAAAATAGGGCTGCAGTTTCGGCGACCGGCTGCGGACATACCAGGATCCGTCCGGAAATTGCGTGCGCAACAGGTACGCGACACCGCGCGCGTAAGCCGCATCGAAGGGTTTCAGTAAACCGGCCTCGGCAAGCGTCGACAACACCACGCCCGTGGCGTAAGGGTCCGGGCCGAGATGAGGGTTCTGCGACCAGCCGCCGTTATCCTTCTGCTCTTTAAGGAGCGTTTGCACCATGGCGGCGACCGGCGCCTCTGGGGCGCCGGCGAGATGCAGCGCCATGATACGGTCAGCCTCTTCGTAGCTGGTAGCGGGGCGGGCGGTGAGCAGCCATTCCCGGCCGCGCGCGATGCGCTCGTCGAATTCCGTTTTGCGCGCCGGCCATTCATATGCTTTTAGAGCGCGCATGGACCAGGCGGTGCGGGAGATGGTGCTCGATTCCATGGGAGTGCGCGGCCCCGCCGAGCGCGCCCAGGCGCCCGACGCATTCTGGCGTGTTGCCAGGTAATGAACGATGGAGTCGGTTGACGGGCTCGGCGCTTCCCCCAGATCGCCCAGCGCCACAATTTCATAAAAAAGAGTGTCGGTGTCTCCGCCGATGGCGAGCAGAAACGGAGAGTCGGTCAGCAGGCCGGGGCGTTCGGCGACCATGCTGTCGAGAAACGTGCGGCGCATCCGTTCATCCGGTTTGAGGCCGGCGGCGCGCAACGAACCGTAAGCACGCGCATTCAGCGCCTGGTGGTGGCAGCCGACACAGCCGCCGCCCGCGGTAAAGAACACATCGCCGGATTTAGCCAATAACGCCGACGCCCGGTTTATGGCGTCGGCCGGCTCCGCAGGCTGGTAACCGGCCGGTTTCACGGGCGCTGCCGAGAGTTGTTTTCCTTTCGCCCCAGCCTTCTCTAGCGCGGCCATCACCGCGGGATCACCGAATTTCCGCGCCCAATCGAGGACTGAATCGGCGAACTGATCCTTCGCATTGACGTCGGCGCCCGCGGCCATCAGTTGGCGCACGGTCTCCAGGTTGGGCCGGTCGGTCGCCACCGCGAGCATCAGCGCGGTCATCTTGCGGTAATCCTGCATGTTCACCTTGGCCCCGGCTTTGAGCAGCGTGCCGATCACCGCGGGATCGGCCGCCGGGGCCGCGTACATGAGCGGGGTCAGGCGGAACGTGGTGATCGGGCCGATGGGGCGATGACCGCCATCGGTGTTGAACGCGTTAATGTCGGAGCCAGCGTCGAGAAGCATCCGCACCGTCTCCGGATCCCCAACATTGAGGAAGGCGTTCATCAGAGCAGTGACGCCGGACTTGTCGGCGCGGTGGGCGTCGGCGCCTTTTTCAAGCAGGAGCTTCACAGCTTCCGGTTCGCTTTTCAACGCCGCGATCTGCAGCGCATCGGAGCCGTTACCGCGGATCGCTTTGACGTCGGCGCCTTTCTCGATCAGATAGCGAACGGTGGCGACGTTGCCGTGCACCGATGCCGCAATCATGAGCGGCGTGGAACCGTTCTGCGCGTGGGCATTGACATCCGCGCCCTTTTCGACCAGCGCGCGGGCCTCCTCGAAGTTGTAAGCGCCGTAGATCAGCGGAGTGGCGCCGGCCCGATTGCGGGCGTTGGGATCGGCGCCGCGCTCGAGCAGGATGCGGACCGAGTCGGCGCTGCCAAAGGTTGCCGCGTAATGGAGCGGCGTTTCACCGAGGCCGCTGACCACGTTCGGATTCGCCGCGGCACGCCGCAAGCCATCGGAATCGCCGGCACGAATCAGCCGCATCAGGTCTTCCGCCCTGGCCGGCGCGCTCTGCGCCGATGCCATCGAAGCGGCGCCCAGCAGGGCGAGGAGAATTCGAGCGTTCATTCGCGCTCAGTATACACCCCAGACCGTGTATGATAGAGAGCCATGAAACGTCTGCTGATTTTGGCCGTCGCCGCAATCGCCGCGGGCAGTTCCTATACCGTGCGCGCTCAGCAAGAAATTACGCTCATCGCTCCCGGAGGGATTCGGGCCGCGATTGAACAACTGATTCCGGGCTTCGAGAAGAAGACCGGCTACAAAGTCAAGGCGACGTTCGGTTCCGGGCTGGGGACGAAGGCGCAGATCACGAAGGGTGAGCCGTTCGACGTCCCGATCGCCCAGCCGCCCTATCCCGAACTGCTGGCGTCGGGCAACGTGGTGAAAGACTCGGCGAAACCGCTGGCGACGATCGCGCTCGGCGTCGCGGTCAAGCAGGGCGCGCCGAAGCCGGATCTCTCCACGGCGGACGCCGTCAAGAAAGCACTGCTGGGAGCGAAGTCGGTATCGTACCCGAACGCTGCCGGTGGCGCGGCGGCCGGCGTGACCTTCGACGCGACGATCAAAAAATTGGGGATCGGCGACCAACTCGAACCGAAGCTAAAGCGCGCTCAAGGCGGGGCCGCGGCCATGCAGATGGTTGCCAAAGGGGAGGCCGAGATCGGGCTGACATTCCTCAGCGAGATGGAAACGCCGGGCATCGAGCCGGTGGGTCCACTCCCCAAGGACATCGCACCGCCCACCAGCCTGGTCGGTTTCGTCTCGACTCACGCGAAGGATCCCAAGGCCGCCAAAGCCTTGCTCGATTACCTGTCGTCGCCGGAAGCCGCGGCGGCGTACAAAGCCCAGCACATGCAGCCGGGGCGTTAATTTTCCGCTCCCGCGGCCGCCAGCCGCAGAACCTCTTCCGCCAGCGTGTTCAAGCTGTTAGTGAGGCGGTCCGTTTCCGTATTCACCAGCGCGTAACGGTCAAGCGAAGAGTCTCCACTACGAATGAGGGCGTTGTAAGCCTCACGCAGCGCGGGTAAATCTTTCGCCGAGATCTCCGAACCGCGCAGCGCGGCAGCCAGCAGGTAGAGAGTCAAATCCACTTGATTCGTAAACGCTCGAAATTCGGGCCGGGGCCGAGCGGGATTGCTCGCCAGGCCGGCGTCCAGCGCCATGACCGCGTGAATGAAGCGGTGCGAGTTGGCGAGAAGCGAGGTCAGGGCAGCGGCAGTGGCGCCCGCGCTTGGCTCCGTCCGGAGCCGATCGAGAGAGGCTTCCATGTTGGATCGAGCAAGCCTGCCGTTTAGCCGGGCTCTATCGCGATCGCGGGCATTGGAATCGGCGGGATCGACGTATCCATCCCGAACGAGTTGAAAATAGTGCCGGTGTGCGTCGATCAGGCGCGCCAGGACCTCACGGAACTGGGTGCGTTCCCAAGTGGGCCAGGCGGCATAGGCGACCAGCGCGATGGCGCCGCCGGCCAGCGTGTTCCAGGCGCGGGCCGCGATGACCGTCTGAGGAGCCACGCCGGTCGCCGCGAACAGGAGCACGATGAGAGCGCTCACGGCGGCCGCGAAGATTCCGTAATTGGCAGGCCCGAAGCAGCGCAGCAGAAACACAAAGAGGCCGACCAGCGCGACGAGCAGCGCCGCGTCCGGCGCCAACACGTGAAATAGCACCGTGGCCAGAACCAGCCCGGCGAGCGTGCCGCCGATCCGCTGTACGCCGCGGCTCAAAGTTGAGTTGAAATCAGGCTTGAGCACGAGGGCCACCGTCATGGGAATCCAGTAGCTGCGCTGAAGATCGAATGCACGGCCGAGGGCGATGCCGAGCGTGACGCAGCCCGCAAGGCGGAGCGCGTGACGAAAAACGGGAGAGCGCCCGTCGAAGTTTGCGCGCAGGATGGCGAGCGCACCGCGCAGGCGAAGCCACCAGGGCCGCCGGGCTTCGGAACGGGCAAACTCGGCCAATCCCGAGGGGGCCGCGTGGTTCGCCAATTCCCAGGCCGCGCGAAACTGCCCGGCCCACGCGTCCAGATTCCGCCGGACGTCAAGTATCAGCGCCCTCCCCTCTTCGGTCAGAGACGGGTTGGCGAGGGAGGGAGTCTCTCCAAGCGCGTCCCGTTCCGGCGGGTCGATATTCCGAGCGGCAGAACCACTGCCGAGCAGATCGGCGAGCGCGGTCAATTGGGCCGCAGCCTGGACGAAGGCACGGTCGAGCATAGCGGTTTCGGCGATCTGCTGGCGCGCCAGTCTTGCACGCAACCGCGCGAGCGCCAGTAGCGTCAACCGGATTCGTTCCGTCTGGCTGAGCAAGGCCAAGTAGCGCTCCGCTTCGAGGGAGCCGTCTTGTGCCAAGGCGCCGATTACCTGTTGCGCGCGCGTACTCTGGACGCCGGCCGGCGGCGCTTCGGTGGCAGGCGCCGGCGCACCGGCGGCGCGCGCCAGTTCGCGGTACAACTCCGCGAGCGCCTGGCGCTCCTGGCGATAGCGATCCACCCGCAGCAAGGCCAAGGCGATCGCCGCCTGCACCATGCCGCCCGACAGAGCCATCAGCCCGGACAGCACCGCCTTCTCAGGGGACATCACTTGCGCCGAGAAGACCAGGAAGGTGACCAGCGTGATCAAGCCGACGTCGGCGGCCGCGGTTCCCAAAGCGACCAACATTCCGGCGCCGGACGCAAATAAGGCCGACAACACGATAGCTCCGGCGTGATGCGCCGACACAAATCCGCCCGTGCACACAGCCAGTCCGCAAAGAATGGCGGTGGCCGACATCCGCCTCACGCGTTGGCGGTACGAGTCCTGACCGTCGGAATACCCCGTGTTGAGCGCGCCGATCGCAACCACCATCCCTCCAGCGGTGTTGCGGAAAATCGAGCCGGCGGCGAGCGCGAGCACCACGCCGAGGGCGTTGCGCAATCCGGTCCATGGCGCGATTTTGGCGGTCTCGAGACGAACGATGCCGCGCCAGTAGGTGGCGGCCCTCGGCTCAGCCGGCATCTTACTCCGGCAGGCGGAACGCCAGGAACTCGCCCGAGTAATTGCCGCCGCTGACCGGCACCACGATGTACTGCGCGCCGTTCACCATGTAGGTCATCGGCGTGCCGCTTTGCGGAGCCGGCATCCAGACGGCGCCCATTTCCTCGCCCGTGGCCTTGTTGTACGCGTGGAGCATGGCGCCGCGCGGGTGGCCTTCGGCAGTCGTGACCTGCGGATCGGCGGCGATCACCAGCGTCTTGGTCACGAGTATGCCGACGTAGCCGGCCTGGCCGGTGCGCGGAATGCTCAGGCCCTTCAGCGCGGGATGATTTTTGATGTAGTCAGGCGTCTCGCCGTGCGCGATCTGCCAGACGAATTCGCCCTTATCCATATTGATCGCGGTAATGCGGCCGTATGGCGGCTTTAACAGCGGCAAGCCTTCGGGGGTTAAATTAAGACCACCACCGACGCCGGCTGTTGTTGCATTGGCGGCGCCGGCCCGTGTGGCTGCGCGGGCGGCTGGGCGGGGCGCATCGGCGCCAACGTTTTCTCCAGGGCCCGAGACATAACGAACGCCGGTCGGCGCAAAACCCTCGACGTAATCGATATCGGAAAACTCTTTGTTCGGGGGCGGCATCAGCCCAATCGGAGGAAACGAGATGAACGAGGGAATGTACGCAATATGTGTCTCGGGATCGAACGAAAAGCCAGGCCAATTCATACCGCCCGAGGAACGGAACGCGGCGAAGGGGCCTTCCGCCTTACTCACCACTGGCGGTGTGAAAATCGGACCCAGCTTGAATTTGGAAACCAGCTGCAGCGCTTCGGCCCGCAGTTGCGGCGTGAAGTCGATCAGGTCTCCTTCGGTGACGCCCTGGTAATCGAAGGCCGGCGGCTTGGTGGGGAAGGGCTGCGTCGGCGAATACCACTCGCCCGGCACGTCACCCTGGGGCACCGGGCGCTCTTCGATCGGCCACAGCGGCTGTCCGGTGACGCGGTCGAACGCATACAGAAACGCCTGCTTGCTGGATTCGAGCACCGCCTTCACCGGCTTTCCGTTCACGGTGAGATCGGCAAGCACCGGCGCGGCCGCGATATCCATATTCCAGATCGAGTGATGCACCAACTGGTAATGCCACTTGCGCTGGCCGGTCTTCAAATCGACACACACCAGGCTATCGGCGAACAGGTTGTTGCCCGGGCGGTGTCCGCCGTAGAAATCGGACGACGGCGTTTCGACCGGCAGGTACGCCAAGCCGAGGTCTTCATCGACGGCCATCTGCGACCAAACCCCGGTGTTGCCGTTCACCGCCCACGATTCTTTGAGCCAGGTCTCGTTACCGAACTCGCCCGGCCGCGGAATGGTGTTGAACTGCCACAATTTTTTCCCGGTACGCACATCGAAGGCGAGCACCATGCCCTTGGTGTTGTTGTGCGTCTTGGGCGTGCCGCCTTCACGGAATGCCGAGCCGACCAGCACCACACCGTTGCGCGTCACCGCGGGAGTCGCGTGCAGGCCGATCTCGCCGTTGACGAGGTCAATCGGCTGCCCGGTGCCATACACCGCGAACTGCTTCATATCGACGGAGCCGTTGTCGCCGAACGAACGGATGCGCGCGCCGGTCTTGGCATCGAGGGCAACCAGCCGGTATCCGGGCGTGACATAGAGGATGCGCTCTTCTCTACCATCGGTCCAGTAAGAAAGGCCGCGGCCCGACAACTGGCGGGGTGCTGCGGCGCCACGCGCACCCTCGCGTTCCCCGTGAACCCAGAGCAATTCGCCGGTGGCAGCATCGAGCGCGATCGCAGACCGCCGCGAACCTGCCGTGGCGTAGAGCACACCGTGAACCATCAGCGGCGTGGATTCCAGCTTGTATTCCGGACGATTGCCGAGGTTGTCGGTCTTGAACCGCCAGGCGATTTCGAGCTGATGGAAGTTGCCGGCGTTGATTTGATCGAGCGGCGAGTAGTGAAAGTTGCGGAGGTCTCCCGCGTACGCAGGCCACTCGACCGTTTGCGCTGCCAGCGCGCCGGTCCAGAGGACCACCGCCGTCCATGCCAGAATTCCCCGGGTCTGCATCCCTCACCTCCCCTGCCGCCGGGGATCGGGTCACCGGCGGTTCTTCCGATATTATCGGAACACATGCCGAACTACATCTGCGTCACCTGCGGTGTGCAGTTTCCGGAGTCGCCGGAGCCGCCGCCGGCGTGCCCGATTTGCGAGGACCCGCGCCAGTTCATCGGCCTGGACGGCCAGAAGTGGACGACGCTCGCGGAAATGCGCGCGAAATTCCGGAATGAATTCCGCGAGGAAGAACCCCTCCTGCACAGCATTCATACCGGCCCTTCGTTCGCGATCGGTCAGCGCGCCTTCCTGGTGCGGACCCCGCAAGGCAATCTGCTGTGGGATTGCCTGAGCCTTCTCGATGAGGCAACGATTTCCGCCGTAAGCGCGCTCGGGGGGATTGCGGCGATCGCGATTTCCCACCCGCATTATTACTCCTCGATGGTGGATTGGAGCGCGGCCTTTGGCAACGCCCCGATCTATATCCACGAGTCTGACGCGAAGTGGGTGATGCGGCCGGACCCGCGCGTGCGTTTCTGGAGCGGCCCTGCGACGCCGTTGCTCGATTCTCTGACGCTCATTCTGACACCGGGACACTTCGACGGATTCCAGGTCCTGCATTGGAGAGACGGCGCAGGCGGCCGCGGCGCGCTGCTCTCCGGCGATCAGCCGCAGGTCTGCATGGATACGCGCTGGCTCAGCTTCATGTACAGCTATCCCAACTACATTCCGCTGCCGCCGGCCGTGGTATCGCGCATTGTCGAGATCCTGCGGCCCTATGCGTTCGATCGCATCTATGGCGCGTTCCCGAAGCGGACCGTCGCAAGCGATGGCAACGCCGCCCTGGAGCGGTCAGCAGACCGCTACAGGCGAGCCGTCGGGGCGTAATCAGCTCGCGGGAAGAAGCCGCGTTACGGTTGCGGCTACGGACTCCGCGTTGGACGCGGACAGCATCGTCGAGTGCGCACCAGCCGTCTCCACCACGGATAGCACGTGAGCGTGCTTGCCCCAGATCGTTTCCAGAGACGGGAGACCGGGCTCCTGCTCGGCTGCCGTAAACAGCGTCAGTTCCCCTGGATAAAAGCCGGGCCTATACCGCGCCGAGGCGAGCACCGCACTCAACCCCACGTTGAGAACCCGGCCGCGCGCGTACTTCAAGAAGCTGGGCAGGGGCGCGCCGTCGGACGCCGCCGGTATGGCGTAGCTTCGCAGATTTTCCCCGACCTGGCTTATGGTTCTCCATACCGCACCGGGCCAACGGTGGATCGGCGTGGCGCGCGCCGCGGCAGCAGATTCACCGATGCGCCGGCGGACCAGCGAGAGCCAACAACGCAACGGCCATCTTCGCGGGCTGAGCCTGGTGTCGAAGAGCCCCACCAGGCCGACTTGGTCTCCCGATTGCGCCAACTGCCGCGCCATTTCAAAGGCCACCAGCCCTCCGAAGGAATAGCCGCACAAGTGATACGGACCCTCCGGTTGCCAGGTCTTGATCTCGCGCAAATACTCCGTTGCCATCGCCTCCACGGAAGTGTGCGGCGGCTCCGGACCCGCCAGACCGCGCGCCTGGATACCGATCACCGCCCCGGAGTAAGTCATACGCCGGGCCATCGGGAAGAGTCCCGCGACACTTCCGCCAACGTCGTGAATGAAATAGAGCGGCGGCAGGCCCCCGCCCGCTTTCAGAGGAACGAGGGGCATGTAACCGGCAGCGCGATGTTCTCTCAGGGCGTCACAGAGTCTGCCGAACTTGGGCGCCTCCGTGACAATCGTCAGCGAAAGCTCCAGGTCAAGAGCCAGTTCGAGCTCCATCACAAACGTGATCGCTTTCAGCGAGTCGCCGCCCGCTTCGAAGAAATCGTCTTCCGGGCCGCGCACCGGCCCTTGCAAGACTTCTTCCCAAACTCGCGCGACGGTTCGCCCGATGCGATCGCTGGTTGCCGGACCGGCTTCGACTGCCGCGGCAGCGGCGCGTTCGTTCTGCACCGTGGCCTCGTCCAGAGCCAGGAGCGACCGCACGTCTAATTTGGAGCTGGGTAGCCGCGGAATCTCGGGGGCGCGGTAGAGCCGTGTGGGACGCAGCGCCGGCGGCGCCGCGCGCATCAGTTCCTTCACGTCGTCGAGCATCCAGGCGGGCGCGTTCTCGCGGGCGCTCACATAGGCAACCAGCGTCACTGCCCCATCGGCGCTGGTTCGAGCCAATACGCCGGCGTCCCGCACGAGGGGGTGCTGGCGCAGCATGGCTTCCACGCCGTCCAGATCCACCCGCGTGCCGCGAATCTTGGTCTGCCGATCCTTGCGGCCGAGCCGCTCCAACAATCCGTCCGGCCTTTGGCGGACCAGGTCTCCGGTTCGGAACAATCGGCTCGGGGCCGGTGTGTAATGTCCATCAACCCACTGCCCCAGCGTCACGTAAGGCCCCGCGACGATCAACTCTCCCACGTCGCCCGGCCGTGTGCTGCGTCCATTCTCGTCGATTACCGCGAGGCGGTTGCCGGGCAGCGGATACCCGATGGGAATTCGCGGATCGGCGCCGCGGCAGGACTCATGGACGAACCACTGCATCATCGGCGCCTCCGTGGCGGCGTAGATCGATTGGAGGAACGCCTCGGGCGCGAGCCAGCCGCGCAGCAGATCGATGTCGCTCCAGAGTGTGGTGTCGCCGCCGACGCGCACCAGCCTCAGGGTGTCACCGGCACTCTCCCCGGCATACGGGATTACCGACCGCAACAGGGCCGGAAACGCGAATAAGATGGTGATCGCCTCCGCACGAATGGCATGCAAGATCTCGCGTGCGCCAGCGCGTTGCGGATCGAGCAGGTGAACGCTCGCTCCAGCGAGCAGCGCGGTGAGGGTGTCCCGCACTCCGACGATCGTGCCCGGTGAACTCAGGGTCAGAAACCGGTCATCCTCGTTGATGTGCGCGGCATTGATGGACTGGGCGGCGCGCTGCAGGAGGGCCCGCTGACTATTGACGATCCCCTTCGGCCGGCCGGTGCTCCCCGAGGTAAACAACACGCAAGCCGGTTCGTCTAAGCCGAATTCCGCGGGCCGCCAGCCTTTGCGTGCCGATCGAGGCCAATCAGTTGGCGCGCCGAGGAGTAATGCTGGCCGCGCATCCGCCAACACCTGGCGCCTCCAGTCGGCCGGATAGTGAGGATCGAGGGCGACAAACGGCCGTCCCGTCCCCAGGCAAGCCAGGATCGCCACAGGAAACCGGGAACATGCCGGCAGCGTGAGGCCGATTAAATCGCCCGGTTGAGTTTGGGCCTCGATGGTCTGAGCCAGTCCCGAAACGCCATCCCACAATTCCGCAAAAGTAAGAGATGTAACGAAATCGGTGACCGCGACCCGGTTTGGATAGCGCCGCGCCATCCGCTCCAAGTGGGCGAGGATCGGCCGGTCCAGATCCCGGTCGCGAAACCCCTCGAAACGACGGTTGGCCGGGCCGTTCCAGTCCAGCGGGTGCAGGCCGTTATCCAGCCACTGCAAGTCCAGGTCGGTCTGAACCGTCTCCGCAATCAACGTCCACTCTCCCGGCTGGCCGCTAGGGCTACTGCCTGAAGGTCTTACGTTCCAGACGTCCGAAATGTTCCGTTATTAGCCGGCCGCGTGCGTGCCCCGCTTTAGTTGTGCTTAATGAACGTCCCGTCATTCAGCTCCGTCATGGCTTGGCGGAGCTGCTCTTGCGTGTTCATCACGATCGGACCGTACCAGGCCACCGGCTCCTCGATCGGTTTGCCCGACACCAGCAGGAACCGGATCCCTTCCGGCCCCGCCTGCACTACGATTTCGTCGCCGCGGTCGAATAACACCAGCGAGTGATTCTTCGCGTCCCACACGCGCGGGCCGTCGGCTTCCGGAACCTGCTCGGTCAGCACCGCGCGCGGATCGGAGGCATCGCGAAACGTTCCCGACCCCGCGAACACGTACGCAAATGCATTGCGCGTGGTCTCCACGGCCAGGTGCTTCTCCTTGTGGGGCGGCACCGAAATATCAAAGTAATTCGGATCGGCGGCCACGCCTTGCACCGGCCCTTTCATTCCCCAGAACTCGCCGCACACCACGCGCACGCGCGTGCCGTCATCGTCGGTGACCTCGGGGATCTCCCGCGACGGAATGTCCTGATACCGCGGGTCGGTCATCTTCAAAGACGCGGGCAGGTTGGCCCAGAGCTGAAAGCCGTGCATACGGCCTTGCGGGTCCCCTTTCGGCATCTCCTGGTGCAGGATGCCGCTGCCCGCCGTCATCCACTGCACATCCCCGGCCGTCATTTTGCCCTTATTCCCCAGGCTGTCCCCGTGTTCGACAGAGCCCGCCAGCACATACGTGATGGTCTCGATCCCGCGGTGCGGGTGCCATGGGAAGCCGGCCAGGTAGTCTTCCGGGTTCTCGTTGCGGAAATCGTCGAACAGCAGGAATGGATCGAAATCCTTCGTCTTTCCGAAGCCAAACGCCCGCTGCAACCGCACTCCGGCGCCTTCGATGGTTGGCTTGGGTTGAAGAATTTGTCTGATTGGACGTAATGACATTGCTGATTTCCCCTCTCGGCGCCGCCGGAATCCTCGCTCCGGCGGCCCCCAGTCATGCTTTTACGAATTGGACATCCAATGTGATGGTCACATCTTCCCCAACGAGAATGCCGCCGGTCTCGAGCGCCGCGTTCCAGTGCAGACCGAAATCTTTACGGTTGATTTTCGTGGTCGCCGCGAGCCCGATCCGCGTGTTGCCCCACGGATCCTTGCCCGGCGGCGTCGGCCCTTCCACCGCAAACCGCACGTTGCGCGTCACCCCGTGAATCGTCAAATCACCGTCTACCGCCAGTTCGCCGTCGCCCGTCCGGGTGACCGTCGTCGATTGGAACGTGAGAGTCGGAAACTTCTCCACATCGAAGAAGTCGGCGCTCTTGAGGTGCGCGTCCCGATCCGGTTCCCGCGTGTTGATCGAGGCGGCGTCAATCGTGGCCTCGGCACGGGATTTGGTTAAGTCCGCCTCGTCCAGAACCAGGGAACCTTTGACCGAACTGAACTGCCCCTTTACGTTCGAAATCATCATGTGTTTCACCTTGAACTCGGCCACGGAGTGGACCGGATCGATATTCCAGGTGCCAGCTATGCTTTGCGGTGCGGTGGATGTGCCCATCTGCGTTTGCCCTCTCTTAATATTGGATGCGGCGCGGATTCAAGACGATATTTCACGCCACTCATCAACTATAGTCGTTCTCCTGGCCGCCCGGTTTCCCGTTTGCTATCATCACGTTCTGTCGGGAGGACGCCATGTCGCTGGGAAAGCTGCTCCTCGGTTGCGCCGGAATCGCCGCTACGGTCCTGGCCGACGGCATTCCTCGTTTGCCGAATGGGAAGCCCGATCTGAATGGCGTCTGGGAGCGCCCGTACGTTCCCGATATGTCCCGGAGCGGCCGCGATCAGCAAGGCGCCGGACCGCTTCCATTCACCCCCTGGGGCGCGCAGACTTTCAAAAACTACGATGTCACCAAATTCGACTACACCGGCCACTGCCTGCCGCAAGGCCTCACGCGCTCGATGAATTCGCCGTTTCCCATCGAAATCTTCCAGACCGAACGGCGCTTGGCCGTCCTTTACGAAGCGTGGAATGTCTTTCATGTAATCCCCGCCGATGGCCGCGGCCATCCCAAGGACGCCGACCCTACCTGGATGGGCAATTCCATCGGTTCCTGGGAGGGCGACACCTTGGTGATCGATACCACCGGTTTCAATGAGAAAACGAATCTCGATACCGTAGGCCACCCTCACAGCGAGCAGCTCCACGTAATCGAGCGCTTCAACCGCACCGATGCGGCGCACATCTCCTACGAGATCACCATCGACGATGCCAAGACGTATTTGAAGCCGTGGAAGAACACGCGGGTCTTCACGCTGCGGCCTGAGTGGGAAATTCTGGAATACTCCTGTGAGGAAAACAACAAAGACCTCACCGACGGCCACATCAAGTAAGGTCGGGACCGCCCCTACTGGATCGCCACGGTGACTCCCGTCGGTATCGCAAAGGAGCCCATCACCAGGCTCAACGGCGCCGCGCTGTTGGTGTGCGCTCCGGGGGGAATCTGGACGTTGACCTGCACGGCTCCGTTGATCAGAGTGGGCGCCGTTCCCGCATATGAGACTTGGGCGGGAATTCCGTCGATGGTCGCTGTCACCGCCGCCGGCGTGGATGCCAGCAGTCGCGCAATTTGTCCATCCACCGGCAGGGGATTGAGAACCCCAAATCCGGTGCCGTAGATCATGATCGTGCTCCCCGGAGCCGCCGGCCGCGCAACCGAGTTTACTGTGTAGTCCTGATTGAGAATCGCACCCGGCCCGACCCCAGTTGTACTCAGGGTGAAGACCGCCGGTGAAGCGGCCGCCACCGGAACCGTCGTCGTCAGACTCGTCCCATTCTGCTGGACCACAATTTGCGCCGGCCGTGTGATATCCAGTCCGAACGGCACAACGGCATTGATCTGGTCCAATCCCCCGTACAGAACCGTCGCGGGCACGTTGTTGAACAGGACCGTTGGCGAACCCGCGGGAATCGAACCAAATAATGTGACTACTTCGCCCGGACTGATCGGCCCGGACTGGAGACTGGCCCCGTTCACTACTCCGCTTGCCGGAAGCCCTTGGCTCGACGCGCCGCTTTGGACTTGTACCGCGACAATCCCGCTCTGCAAGAATATCGGCTCCCCATCCGGGCCCGTGGCCGTTGCATTGAGCACCCGCACCTGGCTCGATCCGATCGAAGCGTTGGCGTTGATGGAAAGATATAGCCGGAGCAAGTCGCCATCCGCGAGCGCGCTTTGATTCATTCCCACAATCAGGCACCGGAGCACCCGGGGCTGCAGCAGGGACACCGTCAAAAGCTTGTTCGAAACTCCCGCCTGGTTTCCCGGGACCATGTGAAGATCGAACGCCGGATCCCAGGCCAGGTCTAACTGCACGCCACTGACAACCTGGCCGCCCGACGCCAGCGAAAGTGTCACCGGCACCGTGTCACCGGGATTCGCAGTCTGGCTCGGCCCCGACAGGGTTGCGCCAGAAGCCAGGCAAGCCGCTGCCAGCAAGATCAGGAGTACGCACGTTCCGCGCGGCCTCGTCTTACCGCGCGGCGGGCCCATCCGGTTTCGCCTTCGCCAAAAACATTCCATCCCTTGTCTAGTTTATCGGCCGAACCCCGATTAAAATGAGTCCCGAATGGATGTCATTAACTTTCGTAAGGACCATTTCCTAGCCCGGAAGGGGATGTCAGAATAAAGCGTGGATTCCGGCGAAAGTCCCCGGCGTCAGTCGGATATAGGCCTGTGCGAAGACTGCACACATGCCCGCACCATCCGGTCCGCCCGCGGCAGCACGTTTTACCAATGTCAACTCTTCTTCGCCGACCCCGCCTATGCGAAATATCCCCGCCTCCCGGTCCTGGAATGCCCCGGTCACGAGCCGGCGCGTCGCTGCGACCCTTGCTGTTGAGACTTTGTTTGATATAGCATGTGCCCAATCCGCCCGCAGAGGAGGCGCTTTCATGAATCGAGGCTCGACCGTCAGACGAGGCTGGAAATCTGTTTTTTGTGCGGCATTGTGTGCCGTTCCGCTCGCAGCCGCGTCCATCCAGAGTACGAAGCCGGAAGATGTCGGTTTTTCGGCTGAGCGGCTGAACCGGATCCACGACGCGATCCAGCGCCACATCGACGCGCACGACATCTCGGGCGCCGTGACCCTGGTGGCCCGTCGCGGGCGCGTCGCGCATTTTGATGCCCAGGGGCTGATGGATCTCGATTCAAAGAAGCCGATGGCCAAGGATGACCTGTTCTGGATCGCCTCCATGACCAAACCCATCACCGGTGTGGCCATCATGATGCTGCTTGAAGAAGGCAAATTGCGTTTGACCGATCCGGTCTCGAAGTTCATTCCCGAGTTGCGCGGCCTGAAAGTCGCCGTCATGCAGGAACGGACCGGTCCCCCCGCACGCGGCGGTGATTCGCAGCCCCAGTTCTATACCGTACCCGCCACGCACGAGATTACGATCCGCGATCTGCTGACCCATACCTCGGGCCTGGTCAGCGGCGGACCTGCCAGCACCACCGAAGCACAGAAAGTAGCGCGCAAGCCTGGCGAAACGCTGGCCGATTATATTCCCCGCCTGGCCGCTACCTCCTTGGATTTCCAACCAGGAACCCGGTGGAGCTACAGCCCGAGCGCGGGCTTTGACACGCTCGGAAGGATCGTCGAAATCGTCTCCGGCCAGAGCTACGACCAATTCCTCCGCCAGCGCATCTTCGAACCCCTCGGCATGAAAGACACCTCGTTTCACCCCATCGGCGACCGTCTCACGCGCGTCGCTACCATGTACCACCGTTCATCCAATCCGCTCGAAAAAGTCGACATGTCCGACCGCATGAACAACACCACTTATTTCTCTGGAGCGGGCGGGCTCATGACCGACGCCGAGGATTACCTGCAATTCGGCCAGATGCTGCTCAATGGCGGACAGGGAAACGGCAAACGCCTGCTCAGCCCGAAAACCGTGGAACTGATGTCATCCGTGCATGCCCCGGACACCCTGCCCGGCCGTCCCAAGGGCCGCAGTTTCGGGCTCAGCGTGCAAGTGGTCAATGACGCCGTCGCCGCGAATTACCGCGTCTCCGACGGCAGCTACGGTTGGGACGGGGCCTTTGGCACTCATTTCTGGATCGACCCTAAAGAAAAGGTCGTGGGTATTCTCATGATCCAAACCAATAACCCCAACCGTGAATTGGATCGCGATTTCGAGAACGCCGTCATGCAAGCGATGCTCGACTAGCGGCTCGGATAGAATAGAAAGCCGGGGGAGGGTGCCCTATGTCGCGCTGCTCGATCGCAGTCGGAATACTCGGTTTGATGGTCGCGTTTCTGCCGTTGACCGCCCAAACAGGATCCGTGGCGCCGCAAAAGCCAGCGCGCAAAGCCTGGACTCCCTCGCGCACCCCCGACGGCCAGCCCGACCTGCAAGGGACGTGGACCAACCCGACGATCACCCCCTTCGAACGCCCCCAGGAACTCGCCGGCAAACCCACATTGAGCGATCAGGAGGCCGCGCAACTGGAGCAGCGCGCCGCACAAGGTCGAGTGGATCGCGCGCCCACCGAGGGCGACGTCGGGAGCTACAACCAGTTCTGGTTTGATTCGGGATCGAAGGTCGTGTCCACACATCAGACATCGCTTGTCGTGGACCCTGCGGATGGCCGCGTCCCCCTGAAGCGTGCCGCCGAAGAAAAGCGGGACTTCAACCTGGCGCACAACTCCGATTCCTACGAGTACATGAGCCCGTGGGATCGTTGCGTCACGCGCGGTGTGCCCGCGGCGATGTTCCCTGCCGGCTATAACAACGCCTACCAGATCGTCCAGACGCCGGGATACGTTGTGATTCTTTCCGAGATGATTCACAATACACGGATTATTCCGTTAGACGGCCGTCCTCACGTTTCGGGAAACATCAAGGAATGGGATGGCGACTCGCGCGGCCATTGGGAAGGCGACACGCTGGTCGTGGACACAACCAATTACAACGGCAAGGGATGGATCTCCACCAGCGCAGCGGGAGGACGCATTAAGGGCATCCCCCAGAGCCAGTCTTTGCATGTGGTAGAGCGTTTCCGCCGCGTGGATGCCGATACCATTGCCTACCAGGTCACTATCGACGACCCGGATGAGTACACGCAACCCTGGAAAGTCTCCATTCCGCTGGTGCGTGATCCGGACTATCACATCTTCGAATACGCCTGCCACGAAGGGAATCACGCTGTGGAGAACGTCCTCCGGGGCGGACGCTCGCTGGAACAAACCTCTCACTGATCGAAAACGCAGCCGCCGGGTTTCACTGCGCAATCACGTGCCCAGCCCCGATGCCGGTTCCAATCGAGCCTGCCTGCGACGCTACGCCTGTTCCTGTCAAGCTGATTGATTGTGGACTATCCGCGGCATTGTCTCCAATCAGAATCGAACCCGATCGGGCGCCCGCTTGTGTTGGCGTGAACCTCGCCGTGATGGTGCAGGAACTTCCCATGCCCAACGTACTCGGGGACATCGGGCAGTTGCTGGAAGAGGCAAAGTCTCCGCTCGCCGTAATCGAAGAAATTGACAGCGCCGCGTTTCCGGTGTTCCGGAGGGTGACAACAAATCCCGCCGACTGCACGCCTATCCCTTGGTTTCCAAAGTTATGGCTGGTTGCATCCAAGGAAACTGCCGGCGCGCTCCCGGCGGGGTCCAGTTGGTACACCCTTTGGTCGAACTGGCGCACGTTGGGGAATTTGAAAGTGCCCGTGCAGGCCACGCCGGGGTTAGTCGCCAGAGCGTAACTGATCGACCCGGTTGTCGTTACCGCCGAGTTGGTCATGATGATTTCGCCATCCGATCGGCCGGTGTAGGATACCCCGCTAGTCGGCAGACAGGCGGAATTGACGCCGCTCAACTGAAAGCCGCCCATCAGGTGATTGGCGTTGTTATAGGACCCCACATTGCTGCTATTGAATCCCGAGACGGTTAAGGTTTCCACGCCTGCCGTCCAGGATGAGCCGGTAATGGAGTACGACTGCTGATACGTGGTGTCGATTGGCAGGTTCTTCCATGCGACCACGGCCGGGATATCACGAACGGTTCCGGCGTTGATCGAGCCCCCTGTCACATCAGGGCCAATGGGGGGATACGGTGTCGAAAGTGACGCCGTGGGAGTCGTGGGAAACGTGCTCCATGCCGTCGCCACTTTCCACCAATTCAGGCCCGTGCCGCCGTTCGGATGCGGAGAGCAGGTCGTACTGCTTTCCAAAAAGAACGAGCAGGGCAGGTTATGACTCGCGGGCGCGGGGTTCTGAAACGGAACCGACGCTCCCGATAGGGACGTGGGCACCTCCGAGTTTTGCCAGCGAATCGTACCCGTGGCCGTGTCGTAATTTCCCCACAGCATCGCGGTGGGCACCACCAGCGAATCAGTCATACTGCCACTGAAGCCAAAACCGTGCACGTAGTTGTAACCCGAGTTGGTGGTAATCATGTAACGGTTCAGTTCGCCACCCGGCACGGCCGCAGTGGTTCCAAAGGAATTGCCGATTACATTTTCGAAACGCGAAAACGGGGACAGCGTTAACCCGGCAGCGTGCGTGGGACTGTAGGGAGGGTACGAGCCGCGCATGAACTGACGGAACCGGGTATTCAGATCGTGTATCCCGTTCGTGTTGTCGTCCTGGTCGCTATCTACATCGTTCCCCTCGTATAACTCGAACCAGGAACCCGCACCATGCTCCATAAAGCCGTTGGTGTCAAACGCGAACGCATCGCGCCCGTAATTGTAGGCGATCACGTCGCCCTGTTGTTTGCCGTATCCGATGATACTCGGGCTGTTTGCGACGATGTTGTTTAAGATCAGGTTGTCGGACCCGTTCAGGTAGTCGATGGTGGGGCCGTAACTGTTGGTCATCGAGAGATGCCCGAACACGTAATTATTGGCAAGAAGGCAGTTCTTGGTAGAGGACGCCATGATAGCGCCGTGTTCCCACTGCACCACCCGGACGCCCTTAACCCAACTAGCATAGGCTTCGCGCATAGCAATAGGGGCGTCCTGCCCGTTGTTGGGGTTGGAATCGCTGGCTGTATAAACCGTGAAATCTTCCAGACCAACACCCCATACGGTCGGCCCGGTTGCGCCCTGAGTCCACTCGACGTAAGGCGTGGAGTATTGGCCGTTGATCGTGACTCCCCAGTTCGGCATGTACGGTCCCGGCGTCACGCCGAGCGTGTAAGCTCCCGACCCGGTATTTGTAACGGAGGTAATGCGCACTAGCTGCGACTGAACGGCGTAGGGAGATCCAGAATAATCACGGGCGCAGCTTGCCGTGAACGCGCAGACGAAAAGACCCCCGTTATCGAAATGCGCCCCGGACGCACACCCGACCCCGCTGATACCGCTGTCACATTGAGCGAGACGTAACAACTCACCGGCAATCGGCGCGTATCCAGAACACCCACTGACTGTCAAGTTGGCAGAGCTGCCGCCCGGTGTGAACGGTCCCGACCATGTAGTGCAACTCCCACCACCGTACGCCGCGTAATTGAACGCAAAATAGGTTGTGCCGTGGAATGTCAGGGTAGTGGACTGCGCACCACTGCCGCGCAGCGTGACACCATTCTGGAGGTACAGCGTAATCCGTGTATCTGTAATCGAGAAATTTCCAGGCGGAATCAGGACATAGGTTCCCACGGGTGCGGACGCCAGCGCAGCGTTGATGGTCGCACCCGTTACCGTTCCGCTCGATACCGTGTTGCACGCTGCCGTCACGCACTGCGTACGGGTCGGGGGTGTCCACGGATTCGGTGTCGTTTCACCGCTCGGCAGCACGGCAGGCAATCCAGCCTTGCTCCAGTCGATAGCACGACTGGAGGACAGGACGTTTGACCAAGGCTGGCCGTACGCCAAGGCCGAAAGCAACAGCGAGAGAGTGAGAAATCTCATCTTTACTGCCCCTTAAATGCAGCATCGGTACAAGAGGAACTGCCGCCTGACATAACCCAGGATGGGTTTGTGGTTGCCCCGTTCGGTGTCTGTATCAAGTACGAAACATACAGGCCGTAGGTTGTGCCACCCGCCTGAACAAACTGCAACCCACCTGGGGAGGTATAGCCGGTTGGGGGCGTGATTGTCTCCACTTGTGTCGTTGATAGAGAGCTAATGACTACCTTGTTCCCGGTGCCGGGAGTAATTGATCCGGGTACACAGGGGGTTGAAGAAGACGAGCCCGCACCCTGAGTATCCAGCAGGCCAGAAGTTACCATTCCGGTCAACGGAATAACCGCAATGGAGGACCAGGACGAGGTGCCAGAGACGATAAATTGATGACCCGAGCCGACGTGGGCGGGGTTCGTCCACCAGAAAAGCTGATTACAGGACCCGCTACTGACGCAGGTTTGATTACCAGCGGTAGGCGCTCCGTTGTTTTGACCGCCAATCGTATCGGACAAGGACATAGACCCCGCCGCGCTTTGGGCGAAAGATAGAGCCACCACGATAGCGTTAGCCCCCGCCGTGCTGATACCTGTAGTGGTCCCGCCATTTGCGCCAAGGCTCGCCGCGAATGCAGACCCCAACACGGAGGGAGCGCTGCCGCTAACCGTGTACGTTGCGCTCTTGATCGCGCTGGCCGCGTAATTAGCCTTATAGCCGCGCACCTTAAGCGTAGTGGTGGACGGAATGCTAATCGTGGTAGTAACGTGCGTGCCGTTCGTGCAGGACGATGCCGTGCCCGTGGGGTCTGAATTGTCTGTCGTGTAGCACTTATAGTCGGAGGTCGATCCTCCACCCACGGTAACGGTTTGGGTGCCGCTGTAACTACCCGTATCGGGGGTGGCCGTGATCGCCCCCACCTGGAATGTGAGGTCGCTCCGCACAACTGAACTTGGGTCGTAGTGCGCCACCTCGCACCGCGATAGGAAACTGGCTTTTGTGCTCGAATCTGGCGCAACCAGTACAGGCGTAGAGTACGAGGTTACCGTGGTCGGTGTGCACGCGTTACCCTGACACGAGGCGTAATAGGGAGTGCCGCCCGCGCAACCCGTAACCGTCTCGGTTACGTCATTGTTCACCGTGCCCGTGGCCTGGGAGTGTACCGTTGCCGGAGCCGATACCCAACCGGATGAACCTCCGCCTGAATCCGCGGAACAGGTCACCGTGCCATCGCTATTGATCCTCTGAACGTGCCCGGTGCCGGAACAGTCTTTGGATTGAACACCGCCCAAAGAACTCGCCCCCGGATTCGGTAACTGGGACGCCTGTACCGCCGTATCGGTCGCCATCAGCGTTTTATTCGCATCCGGAAGACTGTAAGTCCGCGGCACGGTCGGCCCGGAAATCACCACCTTGTCCAGCCCGCTTGGGAGATCGGCCGCGGCAATCACGCCTACCGACTCCACGGAGGGAGTGGCGTTTGTGCGTTTCACATAGCCGGCCGCCGGAGCCGCCGGAAGCGTAATCCGGTAGGCCGATGTTACGGCGTCAGGCGCCTGGAACCCAACCGAGTTGGCCGGCGCCGCCGTCGCCGTTCCCTGAACAAAAGCCCACGCGCCGGCATTGCTCGAGCCATAGCCTGTCTGAATCGTTCCCGGCGTCTGAATATTCCCGCTCGAGTCCATCGTGGCAGTCGTAGCCGGCGTCTGAAGGGTTTGCGTCCCCCCGCCAGTTACCAGAGCCGAGCCAGTAAGGCTTCCACTGCCTACTACACTGACTGTTCCGGCGCCGGCCGCGCATCCGGAGGTGGTGGCTCCCCCGTTGGCATCGGTGCAAAGCGGCGCCCCAGTTCCGCTCACAGACCCCGCCGTCAGGATGTTCGTGTCGGTTCCCTGCACGCTGGCTAGCTTCGAGGTCGCAATAGAACCCGACAGCATCGCGTTCGTAACCGTACCGGCCCCGATATTTAGCACTGCCGAACCGGCCGCCGGACTCGTGACCTGCCCACCCGTAAACTGGGGCATCCTCCCCGCTCCCAGCGTGCCGCTCGAGATATTTGAAGCATTCGTCGCGTCCGTCGTCGCCGACGCCGCGAAGTTGCCGCCGTTCGTCTTGGTTACCGTCAGCGCGCCCGTTCCCGTGTTCAGCGTCGCATCGCCGCCTATCGTTAGCCCGCTCAGCGCCCCGCCGTTGTTGTACTGCACTTGCCCCGAGGCGCCTCCAGGTGTAGCCGTCGCCGTGATCGCCTGGCACGCGTACGTGTGCGTGCTGGTCGAGTACGCCAGCGCGTGCGTCGCGTCCCCACAGTTCGGCACCCCAGCCCAGCCTCCGGTAGCCGCCGCCGTAGTCACTAACGTCTGGTCGGCCGCCGCATTGACCGGCACGGACGTTCCATTGATCTTTCCCGCGGTCAGCGTCAAACTCCCCGCCGGATTAGTCACGTCACCGCTGTGCGCCGGCTCTTGCGCCGCCGCCAGCACCGCGCCCGTCGTCATCAGCGTCGCCGATGCCGGAATCGCCGTTCCGTTCACACTCGTGCTGTTCGACAGCGCCGCCGGCAGCCGCGCCGCCCCCAGCGTCCCGCTCGAAATATTCGAAGCATTCGTCGCGTCCGTCGTCGCCGACGCCGCCAGCCCGCTGATGTCCGCCGCCCCAGGCTGTCCATACGAAACCACGCCAGCGCCCGAAATCCCGGTCGCAAACTGATGGCTTCCCGCCGCCGACGATTGCCACGTGTATCCCCGCCAAGTCTGGTAGTTCGTTCCGTCGCTGGCGATCTCCACGCCCTGGCCGCTCTGCAGCACCACGCTGGCCGCCCCATCGATCGTGCTCGTCACCGGCGTGATCGTCGTCGCCCCCGCTCCCAGGTTCCGCAGGCGCACATACCACCCCGCGCCGAACGCACCCGTCGCCTGCGGCAGTGTCACACCGACCGCCGCTGCGTTGTTGAGCGTCACCAGTTTGCCGCCGTCCCCAGCTACTACCGCGTACGACGTCCCGATCTGCGCATTCACCGGCATCACTGCATTCAGCGTCACCGATCCGCCCAGCGCCGCCGCCCCGCCGCCGCTCAGCCCGTTGCCCGCCGCCACCGTCACCGACGAGTTCGCCAGCGCCGTGTTCGGCACCGCCGACAGCCGCGCATTCGGCAGCGTCCCGCTCGAAATATTTGAAGCATTCGTCGCGTCCGTCGTCGCCGACGCCGCCAGCCCCGCAATGTCGCCGGATGTCAACGGTGCGACCGTAACCGGCACACCCAGACTGCCCTGCTGCAGGACCTGATGCGCGCCACCGGTCTTGGACAAGTCGGCACTCAACCCGCCTCGTGCCAGCCCCAGCACACCGTTCCACCCCAATGTATGATCGGAGCCCGCCGAGGAGATGGTCACGTTGGAATCATTCACGAATTTTTGATTCCCCGCGCTCAATCCATTCAGCGCATTGATCCCGCCACCTCCGCCCGAGACCGCCACGGGCGTTTGCTGAGTCACCAGGCCTTTCGCGTTCGTGGTCAACTGGCAGACGTGGGTTTCGTCTCCGCAGGTCCCCGGCGCGCCATTCACCGAACTCAAAGTAGTGACCGTGCCGCCGACGCTGGTCGTCACATCGCCGGTCAGTACTGGCATCGGAACCGGTTGCGGGCTCCACTGTGTGCCGTCCCAACCCAGCACGTGGCCGGAAGACGGCGCCGCCTGCGCCACCGGCCGCCCTTGCAACCCCGTAACGGCCAATGCGTCCGGCGCCCCCGCCACATCGCCACCCAGGCTCTCCCATCCCATGCCGGCGTCATCGTTCGTCAAGATCTTGCCGTAACTGCCGACTACATAGTCGGGCAAAGGATTTCCTTGTACGGTCCAAACATTCGCCGCGGTGCATACGTACAAGTTGGCTCCCGGCTTCGCATCCAATTTCAAAAACGTCTCGCCCACCGCACAGAGCGCCGGCAGAACGATCCCGGTTTTGGAAGGTTTCGTCGAACTGGAATTGGAAAAATCCACGCGTTTGGCCTGCGTGCGCAAATCGATCTGGGTCTGCGCGACCACGTAACTCAACGAGGCTGCGGCCACCACGCAACCCGCCCCTAATTTGTGCAGTTTCATTGCTTGTTAATCGGAATCTTTCGGAGATGCTCTCTACTTTCCATTTACTCCACCGACAACCGGGAATCCGGCCGCGCTGGCAGGAAGTCTTTGAAGGTAAACGGAAAAAAGTTGGGGAAAATCGGAACAGACCCAATACAGGAACCGCGAACAACTCAGGATTTCAGTCTTCTCCAGGCTGCCAGGCAGCGTTCCGCCGTTTCCAGTTCGGAGAACCGGCTGCCTTCCTGTTCGATGAGGTAATACTCGATTCCGCCCGTGCTTTCGGCGGCCTCGAAAATCCGGCGCCACGGCGACGAACCTTCGCCAAACAAGACACGATAGCCCGGACCGGCGGACCAGTCCTTACAATGCATGCTGCGGGTGCGGCCGGGATGACTCCGGATCCATGCCACCGGGTCGGCCTTCGCGTCCATCGCGGTGCCCACATCGAGCTGGAGCGCCACATCCCCGGGCGTATTCGCCGCCAGCACATCCATCGGCCGCTGGTCGCCCATCTCCACCCATTCCGTCTGATGATTGTGGAACCCGGTCGCCATGCCGAGCGGCCGCAACTGTTCGGCCACCACCGTCAGCAGATCGGCCACTTCCCGCCAGCCATCGATTCCTGTCACGCTGCCGGCGCTGGCCATGATGATATACGTCGCGCCCAAAATCCGGTTCAACTCGATGGCCTTCGGTAACCCGGCTTTGGTGAACGACGGCGTATTGTTGTGGGTCGAGTGACAGCGCAATCCGAGATCGTCCAGCAGACGCCGCACTTCTCGGGCATACCCAGTGGTCCAGCCGAAGTAGGGCGCGTAGAACTCTACCGCCTGGTATCCCATCTTCGCGACCGCGCGAACGGTCCCGAACAGGTCCTTGGTCAGTTCGCCGCGCACCGAATACAGTTCCAGACCAACGGGCACCGTCTTGCTGGCCGCCCGCAAACCCGTGGGCAGAGCTAGAAATGTTCGGCGTGATATGGGCATTCGGATAACCGCCGCATCGGGTTCTTCTTCTCAACTTCCGTTCTGCCCGGACATCGCGCCCATCAGCAATTGCACTCTTTCCGGCGACCCGGTGAACAGATTTGCGGGCGGCTTCCGATATCTCACAATCTGCCGGTATAGATAGTCCGCCATTTGCGAGTTGATCCCCCACCCGCCCAGATACTGCAGACGCAGATCGCGGTCCCGGTTCAGGTCCGCGCCGCGAATCCACGGTTCCAGGTCGGGCGCCTGCCCGGCATACGTCGCTAACAACTCCAACGCCGATCCCGCGCCAACTTCCCGCAGCGATTGCACTACCGGCGCATAATCGGGGCGCTCCAGCCGACGCTGCACCTCATCTACGTTAATCTTGAGGGGCTCCACCTGTCCCATGAAAACCATGTCGTACCCCTCGCCGTCGCGCAGATTGGCCCAGACTGTCCCGTAGGGAAAGGCGGCGAAGAACGTCGCCAGTTCGCTCTTGATCGTGCGCTCGTCGGTTTCATAGAGCGGAACATACAAGCTGAAATAACCACCCGGCTTCAAGTGCTGCTTCACCGCCTCGAAATATTCCTTCGAATAAATCGCCGCCGTCCCCTTCACAAAGATATCCAGCGGGTCCGACGCAATAATGTCATACTTCTCCGAAGTCGTCAGGATAAAGTGCCGCGCATCGTCGTACACGATCCGCGTGCGCGGGTTGTCGAGCACATCGTAGTCCTGGTCGTGGAAATATCGCGTCGAGGTCGGCGGAATCACCGGCTCAATCTCGCACACCGTGATGTGCTCAATGCTGGGATATCTTGTAAACGTCCCCGCAGAAACTCCCGCGCCGAAACCGATCCCCAGCACCGATTGCGGATGCGGATGCAGCAGCGCCGGCAGGTGCCCCACCATTCGCTGCAGCTTCATGTCGTACGGCTCGGTGGTCGCCTCCACGTGGCCGTTGACGTCTACCTCCACCGCTCCATCGCTCCACATGGTGATGGCGACCGACGAGTTCCGGCCTTCCTTGGTGTAGATCACGCTCGCGTCCGTGTTGAGCGCAGCGCGCCTTCCGTAGGCAATTACCTTTCCTGGAATCAGGTGCACGCTCCATGCCAGCGCGCACGCCGCGGCCAGCGAAAATCCCAGCCCCGCAGCCAGCTTGCGCGATTGCCGCGCGCGCGGCGCCAGCATAAACAACGCGCTCGCCGCCGACACCATCAGCAGCACCCGCTGCGATTGCTGCGTTCCGATCCACGGCACCAGCACCAGGCTCACGCCCAACGCTCCCACGATCGCGCCCAGCGTGTTCGCCGCGTAAACTGAGCCCACCAGCCGCCCCGCGTCCGCGCGATACCCCGCCGCCGCCGCGCACGCCAGCGGAAAACTGGCGCCCCACAGCAGCGTCGGCGGCAGAATCGCTATCAGGCAGCGCAGCAGGTCCACGCGAAACGTCTGCCAGGGCGTGCCGTTGATAAGAATATCGTTCGTCAACGACGGCATCCAGACTGCGATCAGATACGCGGTCCACGCAATCCCCGCCGCCAGCAGAATCTGGCACCATCCCAGTGCCTGCCGCGCCGGCGCCGGCCCCGGCCGCTTGCGCAGCCACCACGATGCCCCTCCGCTCCCTAACGCCAGCCCGATCAGAAATACAGCCAGAATGATCGAGAACACGTATACGGTTGCGCCCAGCATCATGCCCAACAGCCGCGTCCAGATCACTTCCGCCCCCAGGGCGCACGCGCCCGAAAGACCAATCGTGATGTAAACGGACCACGCCGGCGCAGCTCTCTCTTCGACATGCACATCCGCGCGCTCCGTCCGGCCGGCGAGGACCACGCTGATCGCGGCAACTGCCAGGTTGACGCCGGCCGCCACATACGTCGCCACGTACGTGTCGTGGATCCGCAGCAGATAGAACCCCGCCAACAGGCATCCGAATACCGCGCCCAAGGTATTGCCGCCATACAGCAGACCCCACCACGAAATGCCCCGCGGCGTCGCTTCGATCCATCGCACGATCGCCGGCAGCGACGCGCCCATCAGCACGGTCGGCGGCAAAAGACAGATCGCCGCCAGGGCCCCCCGCAGCAACATGCTCGGCAACCCATGCTCCGCGCCCACAAAGTAGACCCGTTGAATGGCCGGGATCTCAACCAATGCCAGCAACCCAAACATCGCCGTGCCTGCCTCTAACACTGCATACACCATCAGCGGCCGCTTCCCCGCAGTCACCAGCCTCGGCAGCGCCAGACTTCCCAAGCACAGCCCACCCATGTACGCAGCCAGCAGAATCCCCGTCGACACCGATGTCGAGCCGATCGCCAGTTGCAGCAACTGGAACCACACGATCTCGTAGATCAGCGCCGCGCACCCGCTTCCGGCGAAAAGCAGCAGCACCGGAAATTGAATGGCGGCCACGCGTGGCGATGCGGTTTCCAATTGGCTCGTCATGAATTGCCCCTGTCTATCGTGTCGATCTTACAACATCCGCACCGGCAGTCTGCGCTATACTTGGCCCGGAAGCAGGTTCGTCATGAGCACGAATTTCCGCAAGTTTTTGCCCGGCGCTGTATTGGTTTTGGGCGCGGCCGTACCGGTCGTGCTCGCGGTCGAAGCCGCGCATCAACCAGCCTGCGATCGCGGCTGCCTGATCGAGTTCACCGGCGCCTACCTCGACGCCATGCTCGCCCACAATCCGTCCGCGCTGAAAGCGGCTCCCGGCGTCAAAATCAACCAGAACAGCGAACGTCTCTGGAAAACCGCGAAATCCATTCCATCCCGCCAGGCCTTCGCCGATCCAACCACCGGCGAGGCAGCCTTCTTCGGCGACGTGATCGAGGAAAACGGGAATCGCACCCGCCTCGCACTCCGCCTGAAGATCAACCATCACCAGATCGACCAGATCGAATCCCAGTCTGAGTAACGCCGGGGATCTGGTCCCCGGGTGCTCTTCTTTTACTTGACGTCGTACGAGTGAATCTCCTGATTCATTAGGTATTTATCGAACCAGGCGACAATGTGCTCCAGCCGCTCCACGCGATGCACCGGCTTGCCCGAGCGCGATAGCTCGTGGCTCTCGCCCGGGAACCGCACCATCACCACCGGGCGCTTTAGATATTTCAGCGCACGGAACATCTGCTCGCCTCCATCCGCCGGCGGCGTGCGCAGATCCGCCTCCCCTTCGATTAGCATCAGCGGCGTGCGTACGTTCTGAATATAGGTAATCGGCGACCGCTCTTTGAAGTCCGCCTCCTGCTCCCACGGCGCGCCGCGAAACCAGAACGAGGTGAACTGCGAAAAATCCGCGGTGTACCAGAACCCCGTCCAGTCGGCGATCGATCGTTGCGAAACCGCCGCCTGGAACCGGTCCGTGTGTCCCACCGTCCAGTTGGTCAGCACGCCGCCGCCGCTGCCGCCGGTCACCCCGAGCTTTTGCGGATCCACCCAACCGCGCGCAATCAGTTCGTCGACGCCCGCCATCAGGTCTTTAAAATCATCGCCCGGATAGCGATATTGAATGATGTTCCCGAATTCCTGCCCGTAACTCGTGCTGCCGCGGGGATTTGGATACAGAACCACGTACCCCTTCGCCGCCATCCATTGGAACTCGTGATCGAAAACGTATCCGTACGCCGAGTGCGGTCCGCCGTGAATATCGAGAATCAACGGATACTTCTTTCCCGGCTGAAAATCCGGCGGCCGCTGCACCCACGCCTGGATCCGCCGCCCGTCGAAGCTCTTGTACCAGATCGTCTCCGGCTCGGTCACGTTCAGTTTCCCGAACAGTTCCGCGTTCACGTGCGTGACCCGCTCCATCTTTCCCGACTCGGTGCGCGCCACGAACACGTCCCCGATGTTCGTTGGCGTCGACACCAACAGGGCCAGCTTCGACGCGTCCGCCGTGCCCGACCAGGAGATCACCGCCTGATCGCCTTTCGTCACTGCCTCCACTGTGCCGGTTTCGCTATTGACCCTCTCGATATTGGCGCGCCCTTCCTCCGAGGTCCTTACGAAAATACTGCGCCCATCCGCGCTCCACACCGGCCGCGATTCCGATCCGCCGCGCGGCGGCGCCTGGTCCCCGCCGATCCCTCCTCCGATATCGAAGTCGTATTTGTCGGTCAGATTCTTCGGCGTGGAACCCGGCTCCACTCCGGTCACAAATAAATCCGGCTCGCTGTACGACCGCTGCGCCACGCCGTCGCCCTTATTGAGTTCGCCCAGAAACGCCAGCCTCCGCCCGTCCGGGCTCAGCGAAATTCCCCCCAGCGGGCCATCGATCGTCGCGATCTTCTCGATCGCCCCGCCCGCCGCGCTCACCCGGTAGATCGCGTTCTGCGGCGGCCCATAGTAAGACTCCTTGTTTCGATCCGACGTAAAGTAAATGTTCTTGCCGTCGCGCGCCCAGGTGATCTCCGATTCCCCGAATTCTCCGGACGTCACGGCCCGCGCCTTCTGCGGGCTGTCCGCCACCGGAACCACCCAGATGTGCGGCGGCCGCTCCGGATCCTCGTACCCTTCCCCGTTTTCCCGGTACTGCGCGCGTGTGATCACGCGCACATCGCTCTCGGGGGCATCGTCCTTCTTTTTTTCGAAATCCTTCGCCAGCGTTGTGGAGTTGAACGCGATCGACTTGCCGTCCGGCGCCCACACCGGCCCGCTCGCCCCCTTCGGCATTTCGGTCAGCGCCCGCGCTTCCCCACCCTCCATCGGCAGCAGGTAGATCTGCGGCGGCTCGGGCTTGCCATCCTTCACCGGGGCGCGCACGAACGCCAGCGTCTTCCCGTCCGGCGACCACTCGGCTCCCGAGTCGTGCGGCCCCGACGTCAACTGCCGCCCCGGCGCCATCCACAGCGCCGTCTCGTAGTCGTCGTGCTTGGCGGTGACCTTCACCAGCGTGTAGACGATCTTCGACCCGTCCGGTGAGATCTGCGGACTCGCCGCCCACTGAAACGCATACAGATCCTTCTCGGTGATCCCTCGTTTCCCATCTGCCGCGAAGACCGCCATCGCCCCCAACACCGCCAACCACCGAGCCTTCATTGCGCCCCTCCCTGTTCAGAACCAACGATACCGCAGTATACTTGCTCCGTCATGACCCGCTTCGCCCTCGCCGTCTTCGCGCTCCCCCTCGCCGCGCAGTGGCTGAACTACCCGACCCCCGGCGTCCCCCGCACCAAAGACGGCAAGCCCAACCTCTCGGCGCCAGCCCCCCGCACTGCTTACGGCAAGCCCGACCTCTCCGGCGTCTGGTATCTCGAGGCTCCGGCGTGCAGCCAAAACCGGTGCGACGATTACGCCGGCGCCCCTGAATTCGCCGACATCGGTGCCAAACTCCCCGGCGGTCTCCCCTATCAACCTTGGGCCGCCGACCTCGTCGAGCAACGCGCCGCCGGCATTGGCAAAGACGACCCCGTGGCCCTCTGCCGTCCCTCCGGCGTCGTCCGTCTGCTGACTTTCCCGCCTCCGCGCAAGATCATCCAGCTTCCCAACCTCGTCGTGCTCCTCTCCGAGCGCGACGTCACTTTCCAGCAGATCTTCCTCGATGGCCGCCCCTTGCCGCTGGACCCCGCTCCCAACTGGAACGGCTATTCCGTCGGCAAATGGGTCGGTGACACCCTGGAAGTCCACATCAACGGCCTGCGCGCCGGCACCTGGCTCGACCGCAAAGGCAGTCCGGTGACCGACGCCGCCGCTCTCACCGAGCGCTTCCACCGCGCCGCCTACGGCCGCCTCGAAGTCGACCCCACCGTCGACGATCCCAAAGCCTACACCCGCCCCTGGACCGTCAAGCTCCCGCAGATTCTCGCCGTTGACACCGACCTGCTCGACTACTTCTGCATGGACAACGAGAAAGATACCCAGCACATGCCGAAGTGATATCCTCCCCCCATGGCACCCCAGGCCGCCTTAGCTCCGGACCTCGCCGAACGCACGCGCCGCCGCGTCACCCGCCGCCTGATGCCCTTCCTGTTCGTCCTCTATATCATTGCCTACATCGATCGCATCAACGTCAGCTTCGCCGGCCTGCAGATGACCGCCGACCTCCATTTCTCCGATGCCGTCTTCGGTCTCGGCTCTGGCATCTTCTTCATCGGCTACCTCCTGCTCGGCATCCCCGGCGCCCTCCTCGTCGAAAAATGGAGCGCCCGCAAAGTCATCGCCGCCACGATGCTGGTCTGGGGTTTCGTCGCCTCCGCCACCGGCTTGATTCAGACCGCCCACCAGTTCTACGCCATGCGCTTTGCGTTAGGCGTCACCGAAGCCGGCTTCTTCCCCGGCTTGATCACGTACCTCGGCCATTGGCATCTCCCGCGCGATCGAGCCAAAGCCGTCGCACTTTTCATGGCCGCGATTCCCGTAGCCAAAACCATCGCCGCTCCCCTCTCCGCCGCCCTGCTTCAGGTGCACTGGCTCGACCTTGCCGGCTGGCGCTGGCTGCTCATCCTCGAAGGCGTCCCAGCCGTCGTCTTCGCCGTCATCACCTGGATCTACCTGACCGATCGCCCGCGCCAAGCCCGCTGGCTGGCGCCGCAACAACGCGATTGGCTCGCCGGTCAACTCGAGGCCGCCGGAGCCGCGGCCTCTCCTGCCAAATCGCTCTCGCGCGCCAGCGCGTTCAACGTCCTCTTGTTATGCGGCGCCTACTTCGGCGGCACCATCGGCGATTACGGCCTCGGCCTCTGGCTGCCCATCATGCTCCAGCGCCTCGGTCACCTCACCACCGTTCGCACCGCTTTGCTCTCCGCCATCCCCGCCGTCATTTCGATTCCCGTCATGCTGGCCGGCGGATGGAGTTCCGATCGCACCGGCGAACGCCGCTGGCACGCCGCAATCCCGCGCTGGACGGCCGCCGCCGCGCTCGCGGCCCTGGCCCTTCTGCCCGCCGGCGTTCCGCTCGCGCTCGTATTTTTCACCATCGCCACCTGCGGCATCATGGCTGCCTATGGCGCCATCTGGGCGATGCCCACCAGCTTCCTCGGCCCTGCCGCCGCGGCCGCCGGCATCGGCATCATCAACTCCTTCGGCAATCTGGGCGGCTTCGCCGGCCCCTATGCCATCGGCTGGTTCGGCAAACAGACCGGCTCCTTCCTCGGCGGCACTTGGTTCATGATTGCGGGCCTTGTCTTCTCCGGTCTCTGCGCGATTCTGATTCGCACTCGTCACTCATAGCCGGGTATCAGAAAATCGAAATCGCACCCCAGATTCGCCTGCGTGACATGATCTAGAAACAATCTTCCGTACCCCCGCTCGTAATGCCGCTTTGGCGGGCGGAAGGCGGTGAGCCGCCGCTCGATCTCGGCCTGCGGCACGTCCAGCTCGATCTTGCGCGCCGCCACGTCGAGCACAATTTCATCTCCTGTCTCTACCGCCGCCAACGGTCCGCCCACTGCCGATTCCGGCGCCACATGCAGCACCACCGTGCCATACGACGTCCCGCTCATCCGCGCATCGGAAATTCGCACCACATCGGTCACGCCTTCCTGCAGCAGCTTGCGCGGCATCGGAATATGTCCCCACTCCGGAAATCCCGGCGCGCCCTTCGGCCCGCCATTGCGCATGACCAGCACCGAATTCCGGTCGACCGGCAAATCCTCGCGCTCCACTCCAGCCAGCATCTCCTCATGATTCTCGAATACGAACGCGCGCCCGCGATGCGACAGCAGCTCCGGCGACGCCGCCGTCTGCTTGATCACCGCGCCATCCGGCGCCAGGTTCCCGTACACCACCGCGATCCCACCCTCGTTGTAGAGCGCTTGATCCCGCCGCCGGATCACCGCGTCGTTCGCCACCGCGCCGAAGTTCTCGCCCACCGTCTTCCCATTCACCGTGAGGCACTCGCGATGCAGTAAGTCGCCGATCCGTCCCATCACCGCCGGCACTCCGCCTGCGTGAAACAGGTCCTCCATCAGATACTCCCCCGAAGGCTTCACGTTCACGAGGCACGACGTATGCCGTGAGATCCGGTCGAAGTCCTCCAGCGTCAGCCGGATCCCCAGTCGTCCCGCCATCGCAATCAAATGCACCACCGCGTTCGTCGACCCGCCCAGCGCCATCAACACCGTGATCGCGTTCTCGAACGCCTCCCGCGTCATGATGCGCGACGGCGTTAGCCCCGGCTCGATCATCTCCACGATCCGTCGCCCGCTCAGTTCCGCGATGGCGAGCCGTCGTGAATCCGGCGCCGGGATGTTCGCGCACCCCGGCAGCGTCATACCGAGCGCTTCCGCCAGGCTGGTCATCGTCGAAGCCGTTCCCATCACCGTGCAATGCCCCGTGCTCCGCGCGATGCAGCTCTCCACTTCACACCACTCTTCTTCCGTGAGTCTCCCCGTGCGAAACAGATCGAATAACTTCTTTCCATCCGTCCCCGAGCCCAGCCGCTGCCCCCGCCACTCGCCCGCCAGCATCGGCCCGCCCGGCACCACGATCGAAGGAATGTTCGCGCTCGCTGCCCCCATCAACTGCGCCGGCGTCGTCTTGTCGCACCCGCACAACAGCACCACGCCATCCAGCGGATTGGCGCGAATCGATTCCTCCACATCCATCGCCATCAGGTTCCGGAACATCATCGTGGTCGGCAGCATGAACATCTCTCCCAGTGAGATGGTCGGAAACTCCAAGGGCACGCCTCCCGCCACCAGCACCCCGCGCTTCACCGCCGCCGCCACCTCCCGCAGATGCGCGTTGCAGTTATTCAGCTCGCTCCACGAATTACAAATCCCGATCACCGGTTTGCCTTCGAAGATGTCCCGGTTGAATCCCTCCGACCGCAGCCACGCCCGCCGCGAAAACCCGTAATACTCCGGGCTCTGAAACCACGCACTGCTCCTCTGGTTCTTCATCTGCTTGATGGTAACGCCGGTGTCTCAGCCCCGCCGCGTC
>CAYTJD010000090.1:0-31468 GCA_964438005.1 uncultured Solibacteraceae bacterium
GCGATTACACAAGGCCAAATTCTGGATAATGCGATCTTCCAACCTACCGTGGCCCCTGGCTCGATTGCCGCGATCAAAGGCTCGAACCTGATGGATCCGGATCTGCTCATCAACACCGCCCAAGGTTACGACCTGATTCCCTCGGTCCTCACCTCGTTCCCGTTGGTCCTCGATGGCGTCAACGTGAGCTTCGATGTTCCAGGCGCGGGCATCAGCGTTCCGGCGCCGGTCGTCGCCGTGAGCCCTGGTCAGATCGACATCCAGGTGCCTTGGGAATTGAAGGGCCAGACGTCCGCTCAGGTGAAAGTGACGATCGATGAGGAATTCGGGCAGTCGATTTACGGCAACGTCGTCACTGCGCAACTATCCGATTACACACCGGCATTTTTCAATAACAACAATATCGCCGCCGCTCTTGATGGGAATTATGTGCCGATCTCGAACAGCAATCCGGCGATTCGGGGCCAGTTCATCGCGCTTTATGCCAATGGCTTGGGTCCCGTAAGCAACCCGCCTGCGGACGGTGCTCCCGCAGGAGTTAACTCGATCACCACCACACCCTGTGTCGTCACCATCGGCGGTCAGACCTTGTCGGCGAGCCAAGTCCCGTTCTGTGGCCTCGCGCCGGGCCTTGCGATTTACCAGGTGAACGTGCAGGTGCCTGCGGGCCTGACTCCCGGCAACCAGCCGGTCACGATTTCCATTGGAGGCAAGACGTCTCCGGCGAGCATCGTGATCCCGGTGCAGTAACGCCGGCGCGGTTCGCCCAAAAAGAAAAACCGCATCGGGCCTTCCCCATGGACTTCCGGGGTTGACTCCGATGCGGCTCGCCCGGGTTGGGCAGGGATCCGGCGTCGGGCCGCCTGGAGAAACCAAATCGGTCCATTCCCGGCTCGGGTCCGCGTCCTATTCTCCCTTGCCAGAAATGCCAGACAACTACCGCTACCTATGATCCCGGGAGAGATCGTCTAAGAAACCGCCTGAAAAAAGCCCCTCTGCAGCAACCGCCACGGCCAAGAACAATGAGCTAAAAACTTCTGAACATCGGCTCCCGCAAGCACGCTGTCTTTTCGGCTCACTCTTCCCTGCCGGAATGTTGCAGCAGAGGGCAGGTTTGAAAAGTTACTTCACCAATTCATCACCATAAATAGCAATCGAACCACCATGTGTCAATCCGTTAACACCTTCAAAATCAAATATTCTGTGCAAAACTCGCGGATTGGTGCGGGGCCGCTCGGGGGCTGGGTGTGTCGCTATGACACAATGTCTGTGATGACACGGATGGGCGCGTTCGGCTTGCTCTTGGGAGTGTTTTCCGGCGCCATCCTGCAAGCTCAGGGCCCTCCTTTGCCCAGCCCGTCCGAAGACCCCGTCGCCGTTTCCGCGGATCACCCGCGCTTGTTCCTCCGCCCAGCCCGCCTGCGGCTCCTCCGCCGCGAGCGGGAGCGCTCCTCGGTCCGCTGGCAGCAGTTTGACGGCTTCCTGTCTGCTGACGCGCCCATGCCCGAGCCTGCCTTCGCCCAGGCGCTCTACTATCAGGTCTCCGGGAATCGTGAAGCCGGCCGGAAGGCCGTCGCCTGGGCCCTTGGCCCCGGAACCGACCTGCGGCAGCTCGCCTTGGTCTTCGACTGGTGTCAAGATCTGCTCAGCGATGCCGAACGCCGCGCCCTGGTTACCCGAATTCAGCAGCGCATGGCGCAAACCGAGGGTGAGGAATCCGTATCCTCAGTGCGGTCGCTGGCTCTCGCTGCCATCACTCTGTTCGATCACGTCCCGCAGACCCCGAATCGTGAACTGAACCGCATCGTTCGAATTTGGTGGGAGCAGAAAATGGCCGCCGCCCTCAATGCCGGCAAGCCCGCTGTTCCTCGCGAGGAGGCCTACGCGTTATGGGAACTTCTGCACGCGGTTCGCGACAGCACCAATCTCGATCTTCGCGAATCATGCCGGAAGTTCTTCAAGGAATTTCCAATCGAGCATTTGATGAGCTACTACCCCGCCGCGTTTCCAGGCGACGATAACGATTACCGGATCGGTGTTATGACCCAGTCCGGCGAGCCTGATCTTCGGCAAGCCGCCCTTTCGCGCGCTGCCGATCTGGCCATTGTCGCTTTCGATACCAACGGCGAAGAAAGTCAGTATCTGCAAGGCTGGCTCATGCACGATCACTTCATGCTGCGCGGCGGGTTTGGCGCGCCGTACGAATTCCTGTGGGCCAATCCGTATCAGCCAGGCCTGAGCTTCACGCACGTGCCGCTCATTTATCACAGCGCCGCTTCGGGCCGGTTGTTCGTTCGCTCCGATTGGGAAGACACGGCCGAGTGGTTTGGCTACTTCGACGGCGTCGCGCAATTGTTTCGGGACGGCCGGCGGATTTCCATCAACGTGAAGAATCCCGCCGAACCCTTGTCTTTGGCCAACGCCGTGATTTCCTGGGGCTCCGACGCCCCCAAACTGCGCGTCCAATTCGGAGAAGACCAGCAAGCAATGATCCTGGTTGGTCTGAATCCTTCGCGCGCGTATCAGGTGGAAGTCGACGACGAAGAGGTCTTTGAGCAGACCGCCGACTCAGGTGGCGTGCTGGTGATCGATGTCCCACCCGGCAAAGAGATTGGCGTACGTGTCCGCCCGGCCCCCGGCCCCTGACCGCCGGCCTACTTCGAGTGAAGCTTAGTGTTGGATGGGGATGATTAGCGGCCCCGGAGGATCCGAGTTGATCGTGGCGGGAGAGGAAACACCGTTGATCTGTATCGAAACCGGATAATCGCCTTCGGGAAGCGCAGCGTACTGAGCCGGCACCCTAAAATTGATCTGAAATTGGCCGATAGTCACCAGCCCTGCCGCATCCGCTGGAACCGTGATGTCCCCGATCTTTACCGTAACCCCGTTCAAGGGCTGGAAACTCACGCTGACCCCAGCGGGTGATGGCGCCAGGCCGGTGGCATACAGCTGGATCGTCTCGCCAGGGAGCGCCTTTCGGAATGAGGCGCCGAGTGCTGGATCTCCCGCAAACTTGCCATCCAGAAACACGCCGGCTGCATAATTCTTCCCGCCTATGGAAATCGGAAATATCCCCGGCGCAGTGGAAACAATGTTCGTCGCAAGTGTTGGTCCGGGTACGCCGTCGCGGATCACCTCGATCACCGCCGGTCCTGCATCAACCTCCGGCACTTGAAAGTTCACTTGCTTCGGGCTGATGTAATAAATCGCCGCCGCAATCCCGTTCACTCTCACTTCCACGCCGTTCAAATTCGTCGGCAGCGTGTTGAGAAGATCGGTAAAATCTGCCGAGGTCCAGCTCCGGGTCACGCCGGAAAGATTTGTGCCCTGCACTTGGGCCCACGACCCCGGCACTAAGCCTCCAGGCGCATAGGTCGCTCCGTTGGCCGGCGATCGTGGCCCCGCCGCCTCCTGGGGAGCCGCGGTGGTGCTGCCACCGGCGCCTGCCGGCGTTACCGGAGTCCCCAGGTAAAGGACTTCTTCGCCCTGGTCGTTGGCTCCGAGCAAGTACACGCTGGCGTCGTCGTTAATCAGCATCTGCGAAACGCTCAGCAGATCGCCGTTCGGCGTCAGTTGTTGCAGATCCTGGATCTCGTGATATTGCGAGCCGGCGAACGCGCCTACGCCTCCCGCTCCGTCCTGGAACACGAGATCGCAATTCCGGTCGGCGGCATAGTCGTAATTCCCCAGATTGTTCGCGGGTGCGCCGGTGGCAAGCGGCAGCGAGGGGGCGGCGAGATAGGTCCAGCTTCCGTTGCGATACCGCGCGAACGTGCCGAGCACCCCGACCACGAACGAGTCTGCGCATGATCGTGCCGTCCCTATGCTCGTGACCGCCCTACCGTCCGGCAGATTCTGTCCGGGGCTCAGGATCAAGTGCGCCGCGCTGCCGTCCCACGTCCCGAGATAAAAACTCGACCCGTCCGGCTTGGTTCCAGTGAAAAGGATGTTGCCCGCATCATCCATTCCGCGGATTGTGGGATACTGAACGGTCACGTTGTCCAGAATCGGGTTCCGGTCCACCGCCTTCGTAATAGTCCCCCCCCGGATACGGTAGAGTTCTCCTCCGTTCCATCCGAACTGGAACGCAATGTCGCCCTGTCGATTGATCTCGATGTTTCGCGGCGCCCCGGCATTGGTCCCGTCCGGATTCTTGAGAGGTGCCTGCACGGTCATCGCGATCGTCCCCTGATTCCAGGTGTAGAGGCTGCTGTCGCTTGCAAAATAATCCTCGGCAAACACGATCCGTCCGTCCGGCGTGGTACGAACCATGTTCGGTGCCGAGCCCGCGAAGTATTTGCCATCGGGCAGTTTGGTTCCGACGGGGATAACCGGGATGACGCCGCTTGCGTCGAGCCTCGCGATGCTGCCGGAGCCGCCGCCCGCTATGACCATCGGAACGCCGCTCCCCGCGCCTGGAATCAGGCCCGTGATGACCGGCGGAACGCTCACCGGCACCGAGTCTCCGGACCTCAGCAGAATCTGCGGATCGGGCGTCAGCCGTGCGATGACCATCGGATTGTTGGCGGTCCGCACCATCACGTAAACCGTTCCCCCTGCCGTGTTCGTTGCGCTGAGGATCTCTTGGACCGGCGAACCGTCGAGTGAAGTGTCGTTCAGCAGCAGCAGAGGTTTGATCCCATCGGAATTCCAAAGGTATAAGCCGCGAGTCTTGCCCTGCGGCGTCGCGTCGAGCATCGCTCCCAGGCCCGGGTCATACCAATAGAGGCCGTTTGCTGTTCCCGCCAGAATCGCCGATGGCGTTGTGTCGCCGTCATGCCACAGTAGCACCCGCGTCCCTTTATCGGTGTAAACCGCGTTGACGACATCGCCGTTGTTGGCCACGAAGAAGAACTCGTCGAGTGCCGAGTAGTTCACCAGATACCCGCGGACAGTGGCGTCTCCGACAAGATCTCCTACGGACAACATCTTTTCTGGTGCTTGGCCGGGCCGGCTCCGCCACACCACGTTCTTCGGCCCGCTTTCGAACCACGCGGTGCCGTCGCTTGCCGTGCCCCACGTGTCGAACCATCCCGACACGTCGCCATTCGCGATCCGGCTGTCACGATTGTTGATCACCAGTTCGGAGATGCCGTGGCCCGATCCGCGGTACAGCCCTTGCGCGTACAAATGGGTGACGGCGTCGGTGTAACCGGCGTTGATCAACATGATGCCCGAATCCGCTCTGGAATTGCGGGTAATCGCGAAAGAATTCGTGTTCGATGCGCCGAAAATCGCCGAACCCCGCGCCAGCATCGGCGTAATCGAACCCGGAGGGCCTTCGGAGATCAGTGAACTGAGAGACGTGTCGGCCTCCGCTACCAGAATCTCGCCGGACGATGTGCGCCCGTAGCTCACGAAGTTCGCCAGCGGGTACCCGTTCACGAGGTTCACTCTTCCCGAGGTCAGCAGGGGCGAGAGATTGCCGTTGTTCCACTCGAGCAGGGCGCTGCCCAGACCGTCGAGTGACCCCGCAAACATAAACCCGCCGCTCTCGGTGGGAATCAGCGGCGCCGGCCGCGGCGCGAGCGTGCTGGCTGCCGCCCCGGAACGCTTGGAAACGAAAATCCGCTGGAATTGATAGGTAACCGGGGCTTGGATATCTAGCAGCGTGTCGCCTTGCGCCACCGCATCGAACCCGGGAATCTGCTGCTGGTACGGAATGCTAGCCACTACGCGCACCCGGGCTTGTCTCATTCCTGTGAGCAACCCCGACGAATCGATCGAAGCGCTGGGCGAAAACGTGTAATAGTCGCTGGATATATTCCAGCTCACTTTGGCGTTCGCTATATCTTGCCCGTTCACATCCAGAACATCCGCCCGCATCTTTTGCGTGGAGCCCACCAGCATCGGCGTCCTCTCCGGAGTGACGACAATGCTTTTGGGTAGCGCCTGCATCAGCACCTGCCCGCTGGCCGCGCTGGCGGTGGCGGTTACTGTAAACGTCATGAGCGCTTGCGGAGTCACCGTGCCGTCCGGCGCGATCGAGGCGGCGTTCGCCGGCGTGACTGTCCACGTCACCGGCCCCGTCGCGACCGTTTTTCCGGTTTCGTCGTAGAGCGACGCGGTCACTTTGACGGGCTCTCCCCAAGTAAAGGCCGGCTTGCTGGCGGAGACAAAGAATGTCGACAACAGGAATGTGCCGGGCTCGGCGTCCTCGGTCGCCACGACGGCGCTCGTGCTCACATTAACAATCTGAATATCGTCAATCGCAATTGAGCCGTTGCCGACGACGTTCCAGCGCGCTTGGTAATCGGCAAACGGGCCCAACGTATTCGTCAGAGTGGCGGTGCCTGTGGTCCCGGCCGCTCCCGACACGACCTGCGAGGGGAGAAAGTTGCCTTGTTGGCCTCCGGTTGGGGAAAAGAATAGGACCTCGAAACCCTTGTTCGGCGTCGACAGAATCTTATAACGAAAAGTAATTCGATAGGTTTGGTTCGGCTGCAGCGGCAGCCGGCTGGGGTCGCTGCGCAGATACGGCGTGTAAGAACCGGTTCCCGAATAGGAGCCTTTGATCGACCGCGTTCCGTCGACCACCTCGGCCGGATCGGACGTAATCGCTCCGGCCGATTCCAGGAGCAACCCGCCCGTGGAAGTCGCCTGAAGGCCCGGAACGGCGGCCAAGATGCCGATGCACCAGCACGCCAGCCTCCCCCGTTTCCTCATCGGAAAACTTCCTCGATCGGTCCGAAGTTGCCTGTATCGCTGCCGGGCACGTACACGTACGGCCGCCCCATCGGCGTGTTTTGAATCGTCTTGGTCCAGTCGATGCCCAACGCGGAGTAGATCGTCGACGCGATGTCCTCCAGGTAAATGGACCGCTGGCGGCTCCAGCCCGGGTCGACAATGCTCGATCCGGTGGCGTCGGTGGTCCCGATTGCCTGCCCGCCGCGCACACCTCCTCCCGCTAGCAGCACCGACATGACGTTCGGATAGTGATCCCGCCCGCCCTGGCTGTTCAGCGGCCCGGGAGTACGGCCGAATTCTCCTAGCGCCACGACGAGCGTCGAGTCCAGGTGGCCGCTCACTTTCAAATCCGCGATCAGGTTCGCCAGGCCGCGATCGAGATCGTTGTTCAAAATGTAGAGATTGCTCCGGTTGTTCGCGTCGAACTGGTTGAAATGCGTGTCCCATCCGTCGTGCGTGATGTTCACGAATACGGTGCCCAGCCCCGCGCTTACCGCGTTGCGCGCCGTGATCATCGCCCGCGCGAACGGAGTGCCGCCATACCTCGTCTCATCCGCTGCTGTGTATTGGAAGACGCGGCCGACCACGTCGTTGTAGATCAACGAGCGCGCCTGGCCCACGATGGCGCCGTACGCCGCCATGCTGTCGTTCAGCGGTTGGGTCTGCAGCGGGGCATCGAGCGTCTGCAGCAGGTTGTAGGCGCTAGTGAACATACCCTGGCTGTCCGGCCCATAGAAATCGTGCTTCAGGTTCGGCAGGCCGGAAGAGTTGGGCGTGAACGTGAAGGGAGTGTCGACGCCCGGCAGAAAACCCTGCGTCTGATCGCCGCCCAGCGTCGGCGCGACGGAAAAGTAGGGCGGGAGCGGTCCCTTGCCGCCCAGTTCGAACGCGGCCACCGCGCCGATGTGGGGCAGCACCGGCGCGAACGCCGGGTTGAACGTGTGCGCCGTTTGCACATAAAACTGTCCCCGGCTGTGCGCCGCTTCCCAACTGGTACACGATCGCAGGATGCACAGGTCTGACGTCATTGCCGACAGCATCGGGAAGTAGCGATACGACAGGTACAAGTTTCCGTACTGCCGGATATCGGCGTCGCTCGGATTCCAAGGCCCGTCCTTGGCGTCAAACGTATCGAGATGGCTGGGACCGCCCGCAAGATTGATGTAGATGCACGCCTTCGCCGTGCTCCTCGGCGTCACGCCGGCTCCGGTGGTTGCCGCATCGGCCGGTGTGCGCAGCAGGGCCGCGCTCGCTGCGCCGACGCTGCCAAAGAGAAAATGACGCCGGGTAAACCGGTGGTTGCCGCAACAATCCTTTGCCATAGGCCTAGTAGTTGAAGACGAAGTCGCTCTTCTGCAGCAGTGCCCACTGCACGCCGGTCAGCCATAGAAGGCGATTGCTCTGCTTGCTGGCGAGAATCGCAGCTAGCTCCGCCGCCGAAGGTGGCCGGGCGAGTGTCGCCAGAAAAATATTGTTGATGACGGCGGTATCTGAAAGGCCCGACCCGATCCAAATCGCCAGCCGGGTTTGGGGCGAGTTTGCATTGGACCACGCCTGGGTCCGCGCCGCCACGTTCCAGCTGTTAAAGAAATCGAGCACGCCATAAAGACTGGGTTGATTGCTGGGGAGCTGGTTGATCCAGTCGCCCTGACCGAGCGAAGTCAGCAGCGAGTCCACTTGATAGTCGAGCGTCGAGTGCGGATGCGGCAGCTGGTTCGCGTATCGAAACTGGCCCGGCATGCCGTCGACCTCCAGAACCGGCTCAGTCCCTGTCGCGGTCGTCAAGGAGTCGAACATCTGCTCCGCGGTCAGACGCTGTGCTTCGTGGCGTGCGAAGTATCGCTCGTACCCCGGTTGCCAGCTTCCTGCCGGATACCGGCTGGAGAGTTGATACGCATTGGAGGAAACGATCAGCCGGACCAGGCTTTTGATGCTATAGCCGGAGTTCTTAAAAACCGTCGCCAGCGCGTGGAGCAGTTCCGGGTGGGAGATCTGCAGCGGCCATCCGGCCGGCGGCGGATTGGCGGGGTCCACGCGCGCCAGGTCCCACCCGTCGGGCGGATCCACGATCCCGCTGCCGAAGAAATACGCCCAGAGGTAGTCCACGCCCGCCAGCGCGAATTGCGGATCGGCAGTCATCGCGCGACCCCATTCGCCGCGCCAGAAGTCGGTCTGCGGGTTATCGCCAGTAAACCAGTAGACAGGCTGCGCGTTGGCGCCGGTACGCGCCGGCCGGGGGCCCGGCGCCGCTGGATTCACGATCCCGTTATACCCGCCTCCGCTCGTTGCATCAGAAAAAATCAGGCGGCGGCGATAGGCGGACTGGTCGTCGGTCACAATCTGGATCCGCGTGCGGGAGAAATACGCTGAGAGCTGCCAGAACTGCGCCCGGTTGATCGGCGCCAGAAACAGATTGATCTTTTCCAGGTGCCCCCGCCCGTTGTGGCAGGAAACGCAGCTGGTGTGGAAGCCCAGAAACTGCGTGGTGAACAGATCGGTGAAATTGTCCCAGAAATCCTGCTGCGCGGTCGAGTAGTAGTCCGTCACCTGCCGGCTGAGCGGCGCCGTGGCTGGCGCCGTATCGGTGTCTCCGGCGGCTGTGACGAGGTCCCGCGCCAACCCATCGTACGGCCGGTCTTGCTGTACGAATTGCCGGATGAATGCGTAGAAGTTGTTCCGCTCGGGAATGCCGATTGTGACGGAGCCGCCCGAATTGTTTCCGCGCACTACCTGAAACCGCTTTCGAAACCAGAACGAAAACTGGTCCACGTATGCCGGCGAAGCAAGCAGTGTATCGATCAATTGATCGCGCTTGCCGGCGCTGGTGTCAGCCAGGAACGCGTTCACCTGCTCGAAAGTAGGCACGCGGCCCGTCAAATCCACGTAGATCCGCCGGACGAATTCGCTATCCGTGGTCAGCGGTGCCGGTTGCACGCCGTCGTCCGACATCTTCTTGAAGATCCAGTCGTCGATTGCGTTTTTCGACGGCGGGACAGCCACAGCCGTGTGCCGCCCCGGCGCTCTATGTTGTGCCAGATATGCCTGGTCCGCCCTGATGCTGCGGGCCAGATTCACGCGGGCGGAGGCCGGATAGGCGGGACACCCCGGGTCCTGGCTTTGCGCTCGCGAGATCGCCACGAAGCCGGCAATACACAAGAGCAAAGCCGCCCCTGGTTGCATTGCGCGGCGGATCGGCACCTTCCGAATCCTAATATGGAAGCCGCGCGCTGGCAAGACCTCTAACGGGCCTCCCTTCATCGCCGACTGCAGCTTCTATACCGGTTTATGCTGTTTGCTCTAGTACGCCCAGCGCCACAGGCTCGCGCCCACGGTATAGCCAGCCCCCACTGCCGCGAATACCACCAGGTCCCCGCGCTTGAGGCGGCCTTGTTGAATGGCGTCGCGCGTGGCCAGCGGGATCGTGGCCGCGGTCGTGTTGCCGTACCGGTCGATGTTGATCATCACCTTCTCCGCCGGAAGCCCCAGGCGCTCCGCGGCTGCGGTGATAATCCGGCGATTCGCCTGGTGCGGCACCAGCAGTTTCACATCTTTTCCGCTCAGCCCGTTGCGTTGCAGGAGTTCGTTACACGACTCATACATCTTGCGCACCGCGTACTTGAACACCTGTCCGCCGTCCTGGTGGACATAATGTAGCCGCTGGTCGACCGTTTCGTGCGAAGAAGGCAATCGGCTCCCGCCCGCCGGCATCTTGAGATAATCGCCGCCGGAGCCGTCCACTTCGCCGAGAAAATCCAGAAAACCGGCGCCATCGTCTCCGTCTCCGGCCGGTTCGAGCAGCACCGCTCCCGCCGCGTCGCCGAACAGCACGCAGGTGGCGCGATCCTGATAATCAATGATCCGGCTCATGGTGTCGGAACCGATTACCAATACCTTGCGGTGCGTTCCCGCCGCTACTAAGTGCGCTCCGGTGGTCAAACCATAGACGAAACCCGAACACGCGGCGACCAGATCGAAGCCCCAGGCGCCCTTTGCGCCCAGCGCGTTCTGCACCAGGCAGGCCGTCGACGGAAAGAACATGTCCGGAGTGACGGTGCAAACGATGATCGCGTTCACCTCGGTGGCGGGCACTCCGCGTTGCGCGAGCGCGCAACGGGCCGCCTCGATCGCCATATCTGACGTGGCCACGCCTGCGTCGGCTATGTGGCGTTCCCGAATCCCGGTTCGCTCCACGATCCATTGATCGTTGGTCTCCACCATCTTTTCCAGGTCCTGGTTGGTCAGGACGCGCGGCGGCACGTAGCAACCGAGGGCGCTGATTTTCGCTCTAGGCAAGTCGGATCACCCTTCGTTAAGACAACAGGGTAACTCATCCGCGCTAATCTGGGGAGAGCATGTCCGATTCGCCCGCGACGCATCCCCCGGAGGGACTTCAAGCTTCGCTGTTTTTTGAGACTCCTGCGCAAATCTATGCGCGCGTCTTTCGCTCGTTGAAACCCCGGACCCCCCTACCCGATCTGCACGTCGAGTTCTGCCGCTTTGCCAATGCCGATAGCTTCATCCGTCTCGAAGCGGGTAAGCTTCACGTGCGCATTTCCGATCTCCTGGAGGGCGCTCCCGCCCCGGTCGCCGAGGCTTTAGCCTATATCCTGTTAGGCAAACTGTATCGCAGGCAGGTCCCGCGGATGTATGCTCATCGCTACCGGCTCTATTTGAACCGCCGCGATGTCCGCCGCCAGATGCATCTGGTGCGCCAGATTCGCGGCCGCAAATTCCTCTCTGGACCGCAGGGCGCCCATCGGAATCTGGAAGAGATTTTTGAGTGCCTCAACCGGCAATTCTTCAATGGTTTGCTCGGCCGTCCCGAGCTCGGATGGAGTCGCCATGCCTCCCGGGGCATGCTCGGCCACTTCGATCCTTCCCATAACGCCATCATCATCAGCCGCATTTTCGACCGGCCCGAAACGCCGCAACTCACCCTCGAATACGTCGTCTTTCACGAGATGTTGCATCTGCGTTATCCGGTTGATCACAACGGCGCGCGCCGTCGCGTCCACACCCGCGAATTCCGTCAAGCGGAAAAGCAGTTTCCCCGCTTGAAAGAAGCCAAAGAGATGTTGAAGCGGCTCTGACACCGGCCGAGGCTACGCCGCGGCTCTTTTCGGAAGCAGGCCGTGCAATTCCAGGCGCAGCGCCTCAAAGGTCCGCATCAGACTCGTTGCATCCACGCTGCACACGCCCAGTTCGTACAGAAACAGCCGCAGATGAACCATGGCGGCTGCTACCGTATACACGCAACGCCGGCGGATGAGCACACGCGCCAGATCCGGCCGGTCGTCGCGCGACTGCACCATGAATACACGGAGTGCCATCGAGATGAGACGGAAATCGGCATGGAGGCAGCGTAAATAACCGCGAAAAACCCGGGCACGCTCAACACGGAACCGCGTCGCCTCGCTCGCCGTGAATCCTGGTTGTGACTTCAGGAACGTCAGTTCGTCGCTCTGCAGCAGGCGCAACATCGGCAAATACCGGTCCGCCGACAATTCATTGATCCAGTCGGCGGTGATCGGGAGGCGGGCGTTGGAGGAGGCGATCTCGCGCCGGAGCCAGGCCAATCCCAGAACAATACTCGCCACCAACAGCAGGAAAACCACCAATACTAAATTGATTACAACCATTGAAACCTATGAAAATCATATGTCCCGCAATTGCCCTTAATCAATGCAATCTGGAGAGCTTAGGTACTATTTGGGGTCGGGGAATTCCCTCATTCCCGGGATACCTTGAGCAGGGTTTTATTCAAGGCTTCCAATTGGCTCAAAACCCGCTTCTCGTGTTCCGGACCGAAGCTTGGGAGGTTGACCCGGACCTCCTCGCCTCTGGGTGTCAAAAAGATCAACCAGATCAAAATACACACGGCTCCTATGCCGAGGAACAGCGTGTTGAGGGGGACGGCCAGCGTGAACCCAAATATCACGCGCACCAGCAGCCCGGCCGTATTACTCAGGAACAGAAAGGTATACGCCACGCTATGCACCAAAACGTTTCGACTGAGCGGGACTGGATACCGGGTCAACCACAATAAAATCAACAGCAGGAAAATCAACAGGCTAAAGTCTACACCCCGCTCAATTGCCACATAATACGAGATCACCGGGGACCGCTGGGACGTGCCTCCGCTTAGCTCCGGCAGCAGGGACAAACCAGATATCAGCAACGAAAGCGAGAGGCCCCCATAGAGGACCCAACGTCCTAGCGTATACAGACCGCGATGCTTCTCGAGTACCAATGAGTAGAGTTCGATCACAATCAGGACATAGAAAATCCAAATTGCCGGCTCAGTGAGAATGAAGAACCACAGGTACGAGGTGGATTGTGTGCTCTGGAACGCGAATAGCAACGCGCCGGTATAGAAAAAGCGAAAGATGAGATATGCGAAAAGCGCCCTATACCGGCCGTAAAGTCCGTTATATGTTAGCTTTATACTGGTGAGGAGGCATGCGGCGAGGACCAGGAATTCAAGAAGTCGAATAATCGCGGCGCTCGCCTGCATTACCACCAGCTAGGTGATTCTAACATCGAGCGCCGCAAGCTTTCCGTAATGCCTTTAGCGTACGAACGGGCAGGGATTGCAGTCGGGAATCGGACCGTCCACCTTGCTCCCGTTGGTTTTTGCAGTGGCAAAGACCGCTAGAACCATTACCGCTAGCAGGAACAACCTTCTCATGGGGATCTCCACCTTTCTACTAACCGAAGTCTGTTAACTTCAGTTAAGTACTGTAGCTGATCGTACGATAGTAAGGGGAAATCCTTCGGAAAATTTTCCGGAATCGGAACACACGGACCCGACCGTGCTAGAACCTGATGGGTATTTCCATTAGCCGGTATGGACCTATGATGTCTGCTTAATTTGGGTAGCGGGCGGGCGCGGGGGCCTTCGTTTGGCGGGCTCCAGCAACATCGCTACCCCGGTGATTTGTCCGACCACGTCAATGTCGTTTGGAAACAAGAACAGAGATGGTTGCTTTTCGGAAGCCGGGTGGGGCTGCACCAGCAACTGATCGCCCTCGAGAGTACACCAGCCGCAGGAGAACCCGTCACGGTGTTCCAGAAAATAAATCGGTCGCTCAAATTCGTTCGCCCAACCGCCACGCGCAATTTTTCTTCGACCATCGTCGATCAGCACGAGCGATCCCGGCCGGAGTATCGGAAACATCGACCAGTCCTCCAGCCCGACCAAACCGTACCGGTGCTGCTTTAGGTCTATCCCGTTCAAAAAACTCAGCGGTACCTTGCCCCACTGACGAATCAGGTGACTCAGGAACGTGGTTTTACTCAGATCGATTTCTGCTCGCGGCGGGTTCGGGACAGTGACTACCCCGATAGTCTTATTCGGCAGCGGATGGGTCTCCGCTAGCCCCACGTGCAACACATCGCCGCCCAGATTTTCCAGCGGGACTCCGTACCAGTGCAGAACTTCCTGAAAATCCAAGCGATACACAACACACAAGGTGTACAGCCGAAATAGGCTGGGAACCTTGCCGTTGTTTTCGATGTCGGCCAAGCGGCTCAGCGGGATCAGGAATTCTCCGCTGCCTCGGCGCAGCGCCAGTTGTTGACTGGCCTGTTCCACATCGCGGTAGGTCAGCTTCAGCCGCTCGCGTATTTTTCTGAGCTTTTCCCCCGTGTGGTCCATGCTATGATCCTCGCTGATGTGCGCGGCCCAGAGGCGTAGGAAAATTATACCGACCGCCTTTAGCCCGTATCAAGCGAAATGAGGTCATTTTGTTCCGAAAACGGAACATGTCTCCCTGTCAGGGAGGGAAAACAGTGTGACGATTGTGGTCGGAATGTCTGGAGCGAGCGGCGCCATTTACGGCGTCCGGTTGCTTGAGCAATTGCGCAAACAGCGAGCCAAAATCCACTTAATTCTATCGAGGTCGGGGGAAAAGACCCTGTTTCTGGAGACCGGCACGCCGGTAGCCGAACTCAAAAAGCTAGCTGATTTCTCATATTCTATCGAGGACATTTCGTGCCGCCTGGCTAGCGGCTCGTTCCCCACCGACGCCATGGTTATCGCACCCTGCTCCATCCACACGATGTCCGCGATCGCTTACGGAATCAGTTCCAACCTGCTGGTCCGTGCGGCCGATGTGACCTTGAAAGAGAGGCGCAAGCTGATTCTGATGGTCCGCGAAAGCCCATTTCATCTGGGCCACCTGCGCACGATGACGGCGCTCGCGGAAATGGGCGCGATCATCGCGCCCCCGATCCCAGGCTTTTACCATAAGCCTCAAACGATTAGCGATATTGTGGATCACAGCGTGGATCGCGTCCTCGACCTGCTGGGGATGCCAAGTTCGAACGCGCTGCGCTGGGACGGTGCAAAGTGAGCCAAAAGCCAAAACGGCGTGAACGTATCGCCTTCCAGGGGGAGCGTGGCGCCTTCAGCGAAGAAGCGTCACGCAGATTGCTGGGACCGGGTATTCAGGTCTTGCCCTGCACCAGATTCGAAGATGTTTTCCGCAGCCTCAAGGGCGGGCGCGCTACCGGAGCAGTCATCCCGATCGAAAACACGCTGGCTGGTTCGGTGCACGAGAATTACGATCATCTGCAGCGGTTCGAACTGCCGATCGTGGCGGAAACCAGCGTACGCATTATGCACAATTTGATCGTAAATAGGCCGGTAAAATTCTCGGAAATCCGGCGCGTGTTTTCGCATCCGGTCGCTCTGAATCAGTGCCAGGATTTCTTCACAGAGAACCCGCAAATCGAGCGCATTCCGTTCTACGATACCGCCGGCAGCGTGAAAATGATTGTAGAAAAAAGACTTATGGACGCTGGCGGGATCGCTTCGCAGGTGGCTGCAGAGATTTATCAGGCAAAGATACTAAGGAAATCCATTGAGGACGATCGTCAAAATTTTACGCGGTTCTTCCTCCTTCGAAAGCCGAATCAATATCGGCTCCCGCCTCCGGCTGGAGTTCCCGAGGCCCAATGGAAGACGTCGCTGGTCTTCACCATCCGCAATGTTCCAGGCTCCTTATTTCGTGCCTTGGCCACGTTCGCGCTTCGCGATCTCAGCCTGATTAAGATAGAGTCCCGGCCGTTGCGCGGTAAGCCGTGGGAATATCTGTTCTACCTGGACTTCGTCGGACGTGTGGATTCGCCTCAAGCCCAAAATGCCCTGAAGCACCTCGGAGAACTGGCAGACTATTTGCGTGTCTTGGGCTGCTACCGCAAAGGCGCCTAGAGAAGGTTTGCCGCGCACGCACACGTTACACTGTGGGTAGCGCATGGCTGTCGAAGAACCGGAAGTCAAATCCCCGGCTGAAGCAGAACCTTCAACCCCGGAAGAAGTGCCGATCCTTACCGTGCGCGACACGGTAGTGTTTCCCGGCGCGCTGGCGCCCATCACTGTGGGCCGCCCCGCCTCCGTAGCGCTGGTTCAGTCGCTCGGCGAGAACCGCACGCTCGCCGTGGTTTCGCAACTCGATCCGCGCGTGGATGTTCCGGCTCCGGAGGATCTGTACCAGGTCGGAACCGTTTGTGTTCTGCATAAAGCCATTCGCGTTCCCAAGGAAAACCTGCTGCTGTTTTGCGAAGGCATCTCGCGCATCCGGACCACCGAGTTCACTGCGCGAGAGCCGTTCCTCAAGGCCCGGGTGGAGCGGATTCCCGATGTCGAACCGGAATCCACGCCGGAACTCGAGGCGTTGCGCCAGAACGTGGTGAGCCTGTTCCAGCAGATTGTGGCAGCCTCACCAAATCTGTCGGACGACCTCGCCACCACCGCCGAACACATCGCCGAAGCCGGCCGCCTGGCGGACTGGGTCGCTGGCACGATGCCTTCCTTGAGCCCGCAGGATCGTCAGAAACTGCTCGAGGAGCCCGGCGCGCGCACTCGCCTGGAGATGGTGCATCGCCACCTGGCCCGGGAATTGGAAATGCTCGAGCTGCGTGGACGCATCCAGTCTCAGGTCCAGGGACAGCTCTCGCAAAGCCAGCGAGAGTTTTATTTGCGCGAACAGTTGAAGGCCATTCAGAAAGAACTCGGTGAAGGGGACGATACGAACCGTGATATCGAGGAACTGCGGGAGAAGCTCGAGGCGGCAGGACTACCCGAGGATGTCAAGACCGAAGCGACACGCGAGCTGAACCGGCTGGGACGTATTCCGGCTGCGTCGCCGGAATACGGCGTTTCCCGCACGTACCTGGAATGGATTGCGGCCTTGCCCTGGAGCCTCTCTTCCGGTGCGCCGGTCGATGTCAAACGGGCCGCCGAAATTCTGAATCAGGATCATTACGACCTGGAAAAAGTCAAAGACCGCATCCTCGACTACCTCGCCGTGCTGCAATTGCGTCCCGTGCTGAAGGGGCCGATTCTCTGCTTTGTGGGCCCGCCGGGAGTCGGGAAGACGTCGCTCGGCAAATCGATCGCGCGCGCCCTGGGCCGGAAATTCGCGCGCATCTCCATGGGCGGCATGCACGACGAAGCCGAGATTCGCGGCCACCGCCGCACCTACATCGGAGCGCTGCCCGGGCAGATCATTCAAGCGCTGCGGCGCGCCGGAACCAACGACCCGGTTTTCATGCTGGACGAAGTCGACAAACTCGGCCGCGATTTTCGCGGCGATCCAGCATCGGCACTGCTCGAAGTGCTCGACCCCGAGCAGAACTCGACCTTCCGCGACAACTACCTCGATCTGCAGTTCGATCTGTCGCGTGTGCTGTTCATCACCACCGCCAACGTGCTCGACCCGGTTCCCGACGCGCTGCGCGACCGCATGGAAGTGATCAATCTCGAAGGGTACACCGAGCACGAAAAGGTGATCATCGCGTTTCGCTACCTGATCCCGCGGCAGACCGCGGAGAACGGGCTCAATGCCGAACACGGCATTGAATTCAGCGATGAGTCGGTTCGTTTCCTGATCCGCCGCTATACGCGCGAAGCGGGCGTGCGCAGTCTGGAGCGCGAGATCGGCACCATCTGCCGCAAGCAGGCCCGTCGCATCGCCGAGGGTCAGCCCGGGAAAATGACCGTGACGCCCGAATTGATCGAAGAGGATCTCGGCGCGCCGCGTTTCCGGCCGGATACCGAAATCGCCGAGAGGACCCGCCGCGCCGGAGTCGCGGTCGGCCTTGCCTGGACGCCGGTGGGAGGCGACATCCTGTTCATCGAAGCCGGACGCATGCCGGGTGGCAGCAAAGGTCTGATCATGACCGGCCAGCTCGGCCCCGTGATGCAGGAATCGGTGCAGGCGGCGCTGACGTGGGTCCGGGCCAATGCCGCCCAATACGCCGTCGATCCGGAGATCTTCAAAACCAGCGATATCCATATCCACGTGCCAGCCGGCGCTATCCCCAAAGACGGTCCGTCGGCCGGCATCACTATGGCCTCCGCCTTGCTTTCGATGCTCACCGATCGATTGCTCCACAGCCATCTCGCCATGACCGGAGAAATCACTTTGACCGGCCAGGTGTTGCCGGTCGGCGGCATCAAAGAAAAAGTGCTGGCAGCCAAGCGCAGCGGCGTGCGCGAATTGATTCTTCCCTCCGAAAACGAAGTGAATGTGCGCGAAGACCTCAAGAGCGAACAGATCGGCGACATCAAGATGCACTTTGTGAAAACGATGAATGAAGTAGTGGATCTGGCGCTGGAACCGAAGGCGTAGCGAATTTCCGCTTCGTCGATCCTTTTCGATACGATTAGTTCTGCACCTATGAACGCGAGAGTTGCCGTACTCGGCGGAAGTCTCATTGTCGCCCTGAGCACGAACGCCGTTGCACAGGGGGCCGCGAACGCTCCCGGAACGGGTGTCCGGCGCGATCCTAGCCAGAGTCCCGCCGCGTTGCCGAGACCCAGGACGGCCACACCCCAAACCTATTCCGCGGCACAGGTCCAGGCCGGCGCACTCCGGTTTGCCGCGCAATGTGGCTTTTGTCATGGCCGCGACGCCGCCGGCGGCGAGTCGGGGCCGGACCTCACTCGTTCGGAACTGGTTGCGCAAGACACGCGCGGCGATAAGATCCGGCCGTTGCTGCGCACCGGGCGGGTTGACGCAGGCATGCCGGCGTTTGATCTGAGCAGTGCAGAATCGGATGCGATCATCGCGTTCATTCACGCCCAGATGGAAAAGCTGGCCGCGCTGAGCGGCGGGCGTCGTTCCGTACAACCGTCGGATCTGGCAACGGGCAATGCGGCCGACGGCCGCGCCTATTTTAACGGCGCCGGGGGCTGCTCTGGATGTCATTCCGCTACCGGCGACCTGGCCGGCGTTGCCACCCGCTACCGGGGATTGGCGCTCCTCCAGCGAATGCTATACCCGACTGGTCGTCCGGCTCCCGCGCCTCCCAAGGCGATCGTCACGCTCGCTTCGGGTCAGACGGTAATCGCGCCACTGGACGCCCAGGATGAATTCACGGTCACCGTTCTGGATCCCTCGGGAGCGCGGCAGACTTACCAGAGAGACGCAGTCAACGTCACGATCGAGAACCCCATCTCGGCACACTTCGCACAGCTAGGAAAATACACCGACTCCGCGATGCACAACGTCTTCGCATATCTGGATACATTGAAGTGAAAACCCACGCGTGCCGATGGTGGAGCCTCGTAACGAGCGCCGGTTTCCTTAGCGTCGCGGCTGCCCAGAGCGCCGCTCCTCAAAACCTGCTGCATCCGCCGGCAGACGCCTGGCTCACTTATCACGGCGAGTACAATGGCCAACGCCACAGTCAACTGACCGCGATCACGCCGGACAATGTCGCCAGCCTCCAACAGGTTTGGCGTTTTCAAACCGGCCAGAACCAGGCGATTAAGGCCTCGCCGATCCTGGTGGATGGCGTTCTCTATCTCACAACTCCGGATAACCTTTGGGCAATCGACGCGCGCACGGGTAAGCAACGCTGGCACTACCGGCACCCTTTCAATGACGCGTTCCACATAGGCCACCGCGGCGCAGCCGTCTACAAAGACACGGTCTATCTGACGACGCCGGATTGCCATCTGATCGCGTTCAATCGTCTGGATGGCAAGGTGAAATGGGATGTCATCATCGCCGATGCGAAAAGAGGATATTGGTCGAGCAACGCTCCGCTTGTGGTCAGAGAGCACGTTCTGGTCGGCGTCTCCGGGGACTTTGACAACGTGCCGGGACAACTCAAGTCCTTCGATGCCGACACGGGCAAGACGCAGTGGGTTTTCTACAGCACGCCTCCCGCCGGGGCGAAAGAATCTGCCAGCGGTGGCGCGACGGGCGGCCAAATGTGGACCACCGGCACCTACGACCCCGAACTGAATCTGGTCTTCGTCGGCACCGGAAACCCCACGCCCGTTTTGAACGGTTCGGTGCGGCCCGGTGACAACCCTTGGACTTGCAGCATCGTGGCATTGAATCCGGATACGGGGAAGATGGTGTGGGGCTTCCAGGTGTCGCCGCACGATACGCACGATTGGGACGCGAATGAAGTCCCCGTTCTGGCGGACGCCGAATTCGGGGGACAGCCGCGCAAGCTGGTCATGCAAGCTTCCAGAAACGGTTACTTTTTTGTGCTCGACCGGACCGACGGGAAAAGCCTTCTGGCTGCCCCGTTCGCGACGGTAAACTGGGCAAAAGGAATCGATTCTCTGGGGCGACCCATTCCCGATCCCGCCAAAGATCCTACTCGAGACGGCGTCCTCGTGGCGCCGAACGAGGCAGGAGCAACGAACTTCCGGCCTCCCAGCTTCGACGCCAAGACCGGGTTTCTGATCGTGAACGCGCAGGATGGTTATGGCATTTACTTCTTCAAATCGGAGCACGGTGATTACGGCTGGGCGGGGGCTGACTACAATGTCGCCGGAAAGTCGTTCCTGCGGGCGATCGATTACAGAACCGGCAAGATCGCTTGGGAGCACGCGATCGGCGATGGCGCCGGCACGGCGGGTGTGTTGACAACCGAATCCGGTCTCACGATTAGCGGCGATAATCGCGTCAGCGTGATGGCGCTGCGCACCCGTGACGGCGCCACCTTGTGGCATCACTCCATTGGCAAGGTGCAAAACGCGCCGATCACTTATCAACTCGATGGGAAACAATATCTGGTCGTTGGCGGAGGCGAATCGCTATACGCTTTCGCTCTCCCGTAAACTGAGAAAGAAGGGTTATGACCAAAGCACCTTGGTTGATGGCCGGAGTTCTCTCCGCTGCTTGCCTGTGCTTCGCCGCCGATCCGATACCGGTGATGCTCCTCGACGGAGAAAGCGCCGGCGCCTATCACAAATGGGCCCTCATAACGCCTGTACTTAGGAAACAACTGGAAGAAACGGGGTTGTTCCGGGTGGATGTGGTGACCGCACCGCCCGCCGGCGGCGATTACCATTCGTTCCAGCCCGATTTCCGCAAATATGCGGTGGTCGTGTGGAACTACGACGCGCCGGATGAACGATGGCCGGCCGATCTGAAGGCATCTTTTGAGCAGTATATTCGCGAGGGCGGGGGCTTGGTAAGCGTCCATGCGGCTGACAACGCTTTCCCGAACTGGACTGCGTTCAACGAGATGATCGCTTTGGGCGGTTGGCGCGCCCGGACCGAACAGCAGGGGCCTTATTGGTATTACAAAGACGGGAAGCTGACGCCAGATCCCGCACCCGGGCCTGCCGGCAGCCACGGACGGCGGACGCCCTATCGGGTCACGGTTCGGGCCAGCCACGCCATTACAAATGGATTGCCCCCGCAGTGGATGCACCAGGGAGATGAGCTCTACGCGCACCTCCGCGGCCCCGGAAAGAACGTGACCGTACTCGCCACGGCGTTTTCCGATCCTTCCAATAGTGGTTCCGGCCATGATGAGCCGGTCCTCATGGCGATCACTTACGGCCGAGGCCGCGTGTTCCATACAACGATGGGGCACGACATCAACGCTCTCAGCTCCGTCGATTTTGTCGTGACCTTCCAGCGCGGCGCACAGTGGGCCGCGACAGGCGAGGTGACGCAGAAAGTTCCGGCGAATTTTCCCACCGCCAACGCGGTCACCTATCGGACGGACTTCGCAGCCATGGACCCGGGTTATCGGAACGGCTTGAATCCCCTGGACACAGCGGCACGTCCGTAGCGTGTCCAGCCCGTCGGTCCGCGCTCAAGCGGCTTCCCGCTCAGCCGGCCTCACCTTACAAACCCCTCCTCTACTCGTCGGGTAGTTCAGCCACCGGTGCGGCCTTCCTTCCGTCCGGCCACCGGTGCATCATTCTGCTCCACAACCGGTCGCAGGCGAAGCCCGCCGCCAGCAAGCTCAACCACATGATCGGGTAGCGGTAGCGTGTGCCCGCTACGATCACGTAGTACATCAGCGGATAAATCAGAAAAATTGCAGCCATGTCAAACCCAATCGGGACCCTGAGCCGGATCAACTGCCACAATCCGGCAGCCGAAAGGATCGTGACCACCCACACCGACCAGTGAAACGGGCCTCCGCTCGGAAGTGGCATCCAGAAAGCCACAATGCGGAGAACGGTAAGAGCGGCGAATCGTTCCGGATGTTGCCGCGCCCAAGCCATCGCCGATAGGAGTCGGTAATGATCGTACGCGACCTCTCCCTGCGTCGCCATCAATTGAGCTTCCGCCCGGCTCCCATGCGGGTGATGTTCCTGATAGCACTGGAACATTTGATCAAGCGCAGGCTCGGCGCAATCGTTGTTCGAGGCGTACGCGGTGAAACCGAAATTGTCTTTCACCACGCCGGCCCCCAACACGCGCTCATTGCGCGCTACCCACGGCAGCACGCACATTCCGGCGATGGCAACAACCGCCATGGCGTTTCGTACCGCCGGCCAGCGGCCCTGCCGCGCGCACCTCAGGCTGAGAAGTGCTCCGATAACGAGAAGCGCGGACGCGTTGAGCAGCAGCAGCGCGCCGCCCAACAGCCCCAGGCCGAAGAGCCGCCGCGTTCCGATTCGGTCTTGGGGGCTGCCCGTCATGAGCAGGTAGAACAGCATCAGGCCGTCGGCAGTAATCATGCTTTCCCATGCCGGCAAAAAACGAAACACGGGCAGCAGGGTCGTCATCGCGGCGGCCCAGATGCCCGGCCGGAGATTGCCAAATGCACGGCGGGCGCACAACAGGATCAGGACCGGATGAAGTCCGTGCAAAGCGAAAGTGGCGACCGCGACGGCTTGCCGGAAGGATTCGCCGAACAGCCAGATGTTTAGCGCCAGAAACAGCGGATAACCGGGCACGATCGCGGCAGTGGGCCCCGTAGGCAAAGTGAGGATAAACGGATTTCCGTAAGTCCCGGTTCGCACCAGGTTTTGCGCGATAGCTACCGTTTCGCCGCCGCCCCCGATTGGAGAGGTGGCGCGCAAATAGGCGATTGTCGAGAACACGCCGAGCACGAACACGCTCCCAAGGAGCAGCTTTTCCGAGTTCCTGGATTGCATAACGAGTCCGGCCGCGGCGTTCGAGACCAGTCCCTATTGCAATGCCGCCCCACCGGACCGGGCAAGTTAGCTTTGGTTAGCGTTGGCTCCGGCGGTCACAGCCCATCATCAACTTTTGGGGTAAGCCGCACGGTTGCATGGTGTGTTCGCGCCGCACTGCGTCCGTTAGGGTCTGGTTCCCGCACCGCTGGCAGCCCTAATCCAGCGTCTTGCGGAACCGCAGCGCGCTCAGCCCCAGGATGAGCACGCCGTACACGGCCAGGGCCAGCATCTTCGGCCACAGAATATCGATCCCCACCCCTTTCAAGAACACGCCACGCACAATTTCCATGAAATAGCGCAGCGGGTTCAGGTACGTCAGGTACTGCACCACGACCGGCATATTGCGGATCGGAAACGTGAAGCCGCTCAGCATGAATGCCGGCGTAGTGAAGAAGAACGACATCATATTGGCCTGCTGCTGGGTATGGGAAACCGTGGAGAGAAACAGCCCCGCTCCGAGACTGGTCATCAGAAACGGCACCGCGCAGATCAGTAGCAGTAAGAAGTTTCCGCGAAACGGAATGCGGAACAGCAGCAGCGCCGCCCCCGTGATGATCAGCAGGTCAATCATCCCGACAAGCGCGAATGGCAGCGTCTTCCCAAGCATCAGCTCGATCGGCCGCATCGGCGTCACCATCAGCTGCTCCATCGTGCCGACCTCTTTTTCGCGAATGATTGCCTGTCCGGTCAGCATGAGTGTGATCATCATGAGGATGTTCGCTGCCACGCCTGGCACGAAATAATTACGGCTGCGCAGATCGGGATTGAACCATACCCGCGAACGCGGCGTCACCAGCCCCGCGGTCATCGGGATCCGCCCTGAAGTAGCGGCCGCGGCCCCGAACCCTTGCGGCTTAGGTCCTTCCTCGGCTGAGAAACTCGCGATCACCGAAGCCGCGTAACTCGAAACCAGCGAGGCAGTGTTGGAATTCGTCCCGTCCACCAGAATCTGCACTTCGGTGCTCCTCCCGCGCGCCAAATCGCGTGCGAACCCGGGCAGTACCCGCACCACCGCGTGCGCGTCGCTAGCGTCTAGCACTCTTTGCACATCCTGTTCACTGCGCGGCGTCGCCACGATGTCGAACCGCCCCGAGCCTTCGAACTTCGCGAGCAGAGCCCGGCTCTGCGGCGTGTTGTCCATGTCCATCCAGGCGATCCGCGCGTGATCCACGTCCAGCGTCACCGCGTATCCGAAAACTACGAGCTGCAGCACAGGCGGCAGAAACAGCAGAAACCGCATGCGCGGGTTGCTCAGCGTCTGGATGAATTCTTTTCGCAGGATCACTCCGACTCGTTCCCACATGATTACGTCACCTTCTGATTCATTCTCCGCACCGTCCGCCAGAACACAATCGTCCCGAACACCACCAGATAGGCCAGTTGATTCCAGAGCTGTTCTATGCCGACGCCTTTGAGAAATATCGCCTTCACGATCGTCACGAAGTAGCGCGCCGGCACGATCAGGCTGATCACCTGGATCGCCTTCGGCATCGTGTCCAGGGCGAAGACGAAGCCGGAGAGAAGAAATCCGGGCAGGAATGAGCTCAACATTCCGAGCTGGTACGCCGCTACCTGGGTCCGGCATCCCGCCGAAATGAAAATTCCCCAGAACAACGTGCCGCAGAGGAACACGCAGGTCGACACCGCGAGCGTCAGGATGCTGCCGCGGAACGGCACCGCGAAAATTGTCACCCCCACAATCAGCGCGATGGCCGAGTCCGTGAATCCGACCACGAAGTAGGCCAGCATCTTCCCCAAAACCATTTCCGCCGGCCGCAACGGAGTCGAGAGGATCTGCTCCATCGTCCCCATCTCCCACTCGCGCGCCACCGTCAGCGAGGTAAGCTGTCCGGCGATGATCATGAGGATCACGGCGATCAGCCCGGGCACCACATAGTTCTTCGATTCCAGCGAGCTGTTGTACCAGACCCGCATGCGCGCGTCGATCGGCGGCGGCAGGTGGCGGCCCCGGAAATTTTGCAGGTCAACTCCCGCCTCCGCCGAGTAGTTCCGGACGATACTCTCGGCATAGCCCATCGCGATCGCCGCTGTATTGGAGTCGCTGCCATCCACGATGATCTGCACGTTGGCCGTGTGCCCGGAGCGCAAGTCCCTGCTGAAATCGCGAGGAATCACAACGCCGACCAGAATCCTGTTCGTATCGATCCCGCGCTGGATATCCGCATAGTTATTCACAAAGCCGGCCACGTCGAAGTACCGCGAGCCCTGGAACTGGCGCATCAGGTCGCGGCTCGCCTCGGTGCCGTCCTGGTCGTAGATCAGCGTCTGAATGTGGTCGACGTCCAAGCTCAACGCGTATCCATAGAGCAGCAGCATCATCACCGGCATCGCCAACGCCAGCGCCAGGCTGCGCGCGTCTCGCGTAATGTGATGCAGCTCTTTGATGAAGATTGCCTTGGTCCGCCGGTAGCTCATGCGGCTTTCCTTTCCTCGGCTTCGATCAACGCCACGAATACGTCTTCCAGCGACGGCGTAATCGGCTCCAGTCGGCGGATTTCGATGTTTCCCTCGGCCAGCTTGCTGCGGATGCGGCCCATGGCCGCCTCCGGCTCGTCGACCACTACGTGCAGCCCACCGCCGAACACCGCTGATTCGATCACCCCGGGTATCCCTTCGAGCACTCGCATCGTCTCCAGCGTCGCAGCTGTATCCAGACGCAGAAGCGCATGGCCATCGAGATTGGTTTTCAATTCCTCCGGCGTTCCCAGAGCGATCACCTTGCCGCGGTACATCAGCGCCAGCCGGTTGCAATACTCGGCTTCATCCATGTAGTGCGTACTCACGAAGACCGTGTGACCGGTCTCCGCCATGTCGTGGATCAGGTTCCAAAATGCGCCGCGCGCGATCGGGTCCACGCCCGATGTCGGCTCGTCCAGAAACAGCACCGGCGGATCGTGCAGGATCGCGCATCCCAGCGCCAGCCGCTGCTTCCACCCGCCCGAAAGTGTGTAAGTCGCCGCTCCCCTCCGCTCCTTGAGATTCGCCATCTCGAGCACGTAATCCTTCCGTTCCTGCCGGCGCTGCCGCGGCACGCCGTACATGCCGGTGAAGAAGTCGATGTTCTGTTCCACCGTGAGATCGTCGTACAGCGAGAATTTCTGCGACATGTACCCGATGTTCCGGCGGATCTCCTCCGGCTGGGTGCGCACGTCGCAGCCGCTTACCGACGCGTCTCCCGAGGTGGGCGTCAGCAGCCCGCACAGCATCCGAATCGTCGTCGATTTTCCCGCCCCGTTCGGGCCCAGAAACCCGAAAATCTCGCCCTTCTTGACCTGCAGGGACACGTGGTCCACGGCCACAAACGACCCAAAGGCTTTGACCAGATCGCGAATCTCGACCGCGTACCCGCTGCCATTCCCGCTCATGGCCGCGACGCTCCTTCCACCGCCCAAATGGTTTTCAGAAACGCTCCCTCCAGGTTGGGCGCGCCCGTTTCGGCTTTCATGACTTCGGGCGCGGAACACCGGATCAGTTTGCCCCGGTGGATCAGCCCTACACGGTTGCACCGCTCCGCCTCATCCAGGTACGAGGTGGTCATGAAAACCGTGATTCCATCTTTCAGCAACTGGTACAGAATCGCCCAAAAATCGCGCCGCGACACCGGGTCCACGCCATTGGTCGGTTCATCCAGAAACAGGATCCGTGGCCGGTGCAGCAGCGTGCACATAAGCGCCAGCTTCTGCTTCATGCCGCCGGAGAGCCGGTTGGCTTGCCTCCCCCGGAACGGTTCCATACGCGTCATGTGCAGCAGCTGCGCGCTCAATTCGATACGAAGCGTGCCCGTAATGTCGAACAAATCGGCATAAAAGTCCATGTTCTCCTGCACCGTCAAATCGCCGTAGAGTCCGAACCGCTGCGCCATATAGCCAATCTGGTCTTTGACCGCCTGCGGATCGCGCGTCACGTCGTGTTCCGCCACCGTGGCGGTGCCTTCGCTCGGATCCATCAGGCCGCACAGCATCCGCAATGTTGTCGTCTTGCCCGCGCCGTCCGGACCCACCAACCCGAAGATCTCCCCCTCCGCGACCGCCAGGTTGAGATGGTCCACAGCCGTCAGCGTGCCAAAGCGCTTCGTCAGGTCCCGCGTCTCTATGATCGCCGGCATCGCCTATTCCAGAACGATCTCCGCATCGGCCGGCATGTTGGACTTCAACTCGTGCTTCGGGTTCTCCACTTCGATCTTGATCCGGTACACCAGCTTCACCCGTTCCGTTTGCGTCTGGATCTGCTTGGGCGTGAACTCCGCTTCCGACGCGATGAAGCTGACGTGCCCGTCGTAAACCTTTCCCTGGTACGAATCTGTAGTCACCCGCGCCTTGGATCCGATCTTCACTCGTCCAAGATCGGTCTCGTTGATGTATCCCCGCAGCCACGGATGTTCGATGTCTCCGATGGTCACCACCGTCGTGCCGGCGGCAAGCACTTCTCCCACATCGGCGGCTTTTACCAGCACCACGCCGTCCACCGGCGAAGACTCCACCGTGTCGGCCAGCTGCGAATCGATCAGCGCGATGTTGGCCTTCGACCGCGCAATCTCGGCGCGCTGCCGAGCCACTTCCAGATCCCGGCGCTTCATTTCGAGGGAGTTGGCTTCGGCCATCTTGAGCGCGCCGCGCCCACGTTCCACCAGCGCGGCCTGCGCGCTTTTCTGTTCGATGCGCGGTCCGGCCAGCACCAGGGCCTCGCGCTCCGTGGCCTGTTTTAATGCCGCTTCGGCGCTTTCCCACCGGTTGCGGTATTGGTCGTATTGCGCCGTGGAAATGTCGTCATTTTTGTATAACGTCTGCGCGCGGTCCCAGTCACGCTTGGAGCGTGCGACTTCCGATGCCGCGGCGTCCACCACCGCCTTCGCGTCGAGCTTTTCCTGGGGCCGCGCTCCGTTCTCCAGTTCGCTGAGCCGGTATTCCAGCGAAGATAAGTCTGCTTTCTTCTGCTCGACGTCTGCAGCCAGAGTCTCTTTCTGCCATTCCAGCGATGTCTGTGCCTGCGCCAGCTGCGCCTCGGCCGATGCCAGGCTCGCCGTCTCGCGGTCTCGTTGCGCCGTCAACTGGTCCCGATCCAGCCGCGCCAGCACCTGCCCCTTCTTCACGGTGTCGCCTTCGTCCACGTTCCGCTCGATCAGACGCCCCGCCGTTTTGAACGCGATGTTCACCTCGGTCAGCTCGATGTTGCCCGAGACGACAATCCGGTTTTCCGAGCCCCGCGAGTTCCCGCGCAGGTTGTAAAACACCGCCGCGCCGACGCCTACAATCACCAAAATCAGAATGAGTCGTTTCTTCATGATTTCTCCGCTACTGGATCGCCCGCCGCACCGCGCCCATCGCTTGGGCCAGGTCGATACGCGCCACGCTGTAGTTATAAAGGGCCGCTGTCTGGTTATCCCGCGCCCGCTCCAGGCGGGTCTGCGCATCGGTCACTTCCAGGCTGTCGCTGACTCCTGCCTGGTACCGCCGCCGCGCCTGCTCCAGTTCACTGCCCGCCAGATCCAGGCCGTCTTTCGCCACCGTTACCTCGTCTTGGGCGGAGCTCAGCTCGTCCAACGCCAAACGCACATCCAGCTCGATTTGTTCCTTGAGATCGCTCGTGCGCACGCGTTCAGCCCGGTATTGCGATTGCGACTCCGCTCGCCGGGCATCGCGCCGCGCTCCGTCAAATACAGGCACCTTGAGTGACAGCCCCACCGTTCGCGTCGGCAGAACCTGGGAGAACCCGGCGCCGCTCGAACCGTAATCCCCCAGCGCCGCCAGCGTGGGCAGCCGCTCCAGCGTAGTCGCGCTCGACATCAAGCGCGCGTTCGATTCCCGTTCCTGTTGCGCTTTGTAGTCCGGACGCTCTTTGAGGGCCTGCGCTCTGGCTTGCTCCAGCGTCACCGTGTCCACCGGAACGTACTGCAGCCGGTCGGTCAATTCCAAATCGGTATCCAGACGTAAACCCATCGCGCGCAGCAGCCGCAGATGCGCCGCCTTGCGCTCGTTCTGCGCCACCAGCAGGTGTTGCTGGTCGTTTGCCAGTTGCACTCGTGCGCGCGTGATCTCGATGCCCGTACCGGTCCCCGCGTTCTTCTGATTCTCGGCCTGCGTGAGGACGGCCTGCGACAGCATCACATTTGCCTGCGCCGTCTCCACGTCCGTAACCGCCCGGACGGCCGCCAGGTAAGCCCGCGCCACCACCGCCGCCACTTGCTCGGTGACATTCTCCGAATCGGACTTCGCCGCCGAAACCCCGACCTTCGATGCCTGGTATTGCCGGATCGAAGTCAGGTTCAAAACCGTCTGCGAGGCCGACAACCGCCCGTCCATCGTGTTAAAGGGCCCGACGAAGACCGGAAACGAGATGCCCGGAAACGGAACGTGCGCCAGCGTGATTCCTTGCGCGGCCAGGTTCGCGGTCCGGTTCAAATAGCTGAACGCGCCCTCCACATCCGGCAACAGCGCCGCGCGCGCCTCCTTCGACCGCAGTCCCGCCTGCCGCAGCGCTTCGCCCGAGAGCTGGATCTGCGTGCTTCCCTCCGGTGATGTCGCGATCTCTACTGCCCGCTTCAGGCTCAGTTGCAGCGGTCCGCGCTCCTGCGCCGCCAGCGCCACCGCTCCCAATAGCAACAGATACTTCACTCGTGCACCTCCGGTGTGGCGGGAGCTTGCAGGCCCCCACTCAAGAAAACCATCAACCGCCGCATCGTGCAGCCAAAATCTGTCTCCGCCGGCACTTGACCCTGCGCGCAGACCGCGTGGCTCATCGCTCCAATCATGAATTGCAACCGGGAGTTCATCTCACCTTCGGACAAATGGGGCACGGAACGCCGCAGCGCCTCGGTGAACCGGATCAGAGTCGGCTGAAAATGCTTCGCTACAATCGCTGGGATCAGACCTTCCGCATGCATCCGCCCCATCAACCGGATGAACTGCGGATTCCGCCCTCCCCGCTCAATCACCGGCGCAAAAAAAGCGTTGAGCACTTTCTCTACGGCTACCGGCGCGCTTCCCGCCTCCGCTTCGTACTGTCCCAGCAACGCCAGCCGCTCTTCGTTCACTGCTTTCGCCTTCCGCAGAATCAGCTCGTCCAGCAGATCCTCCTTCGAGCCGAAATGATAATGAACCGCAGCTAGGTTTACGCCCGCCTCCCCGATGATGTTCCGCAGCGAGGTCGCCGCATAGCCCTGATCTGCGATCAGCCGTTCAGCGGTGTCCAGGATTCTCTGCTTCGTATCAATCATTCGTTTAAATCAAACGTATCAATTATTCGTATGACTGTCAACCTCTTTCTGCGATCTGGGCCTCGTGACCGTTGCAGAAAGGGTCACTTCCCCTGTATCCTAAGAGTTTCCCCGTATAGTTTAGTCTCGCCTGAGGTGGGAGGACTGCGGGAGCACGGTCTGGACGGGTGGCCGAGCGGTTAATGGCAACAGACTGTAAATCTGTCGCTCCTTGCGAGCTACGGAGGTTCGAATCCTCCCCCGTCCACCAGCGGATTTCGAGACGATTTTAGTAGGGCCGTTGTAGCTCAGTTGGTAGAGCGCGTCCTTGGTAAGGACGAGGTCACCGGTTCAATCCCGGTCAACGGCTCCAGATTTCTTATCCGGTTGGTAATCCTGAACAAGCGAAGGATTCAGCGATGGCAAAGGAAAAATTTGACCGCAGCAAGCCGCACGTAAACATCGGGACGATCGGGCACATCGATCACGGCAAGACGACCCTGACGGCGGCGATCACGAAAGTGCTGGCCAAGCACAATCCGAAGAACAAATTCCGGAGTTTCGATTCGATCGACAACGCGCCGGAAGAGAAAGCACGCGGAATCACGATCGCGGTGGCGCACGTCGAGTACGAGACGGCCAAGCGTCACTACGCGCACGTGGATTGCCCCGGTCACGCGGATTACATCAAGAACATGATCACGGGCGCGGCGCAGATGGATGGCGCCATCGTGGTGGTGGCGGCGACGGACGGACCGATGCCGCAGACGCGCGAGCACATTCTGCTGGCGCGCCAGGTGGGCGTGCCGTTCATCGTGGTGGCCATGAACAAGGTCGACATGGTGGACGACGCCGAGCTGCTGGACCTGGTGGAGCTGGAAGTCCGCGAGCTGCTGAAGAGTTATCAGTTCCCGGGCGACGATCTGCCGGTGGTGCGGGTGAGCGCATTGGGCGCGCTGAACGGCGAGCCGCAGTGGGAAAAGACGGTCGATGAGCTGATGGAAGCGGTCGACAACTACATCCCGATGCCGGAGCGGGCGATCGACAAGCCGTTCCTGATGCCGATCGAGGACATCTTCTCGATCACCGGCCGCGGCACCGTCGCGACCGGTCGCATCGAGCAGGGCATCGTCAACACCGGCGACGAGGTC
>CAYTJD010000091.1:0-22747 GCA_964438005.1 uncultured Solibacteraceae bacterium
GACATCCAGACCCACAAAGCGTACTTTAGACATAAGCGGCCAACTCCTTTCGTATGCGGCTCTGCGCCGCTGGATTCACCTCTTCGCAGCGTAACCCGCGTTACTGCGAATCGGCGGTTGGTCGCTCCATAATGACTAACGGCGGGCCCCCGTTGCAGCCAGTCAGGATTGCAGGGGCCAACAGACCTCGGTTTTCCAATCCTGGGGATTGGGATAATCCCCAGGGTCATTCAAGTAGGCTTCCCAGGGTGGACCCGCGGGGTGAAATCCATGCGCCGCGATCCACTCCTCGAGCGCGGCGTAGGCGGTCGGCAGCCCGTCATACGGGCCGGAGTGAACGGTGACGGCCGTCAGGCCGCCCGGCAGCGTTTCGGCGAGAATGTCGCCTCCGCCTTCGGTCGCAGTCCACTCCCCTTTGTGGGCCGCGACGCGCATTCCGGTCTCCAGCGTCACATGGCCCATGGTGGTCTCGAGATACCTCGTAATCGGGTAGCCCGCGATGGCGATGCCGCGCTGTTGCGCATGGTGGAATACCTTCGGCAGCTCCGCTCCGATCGTGGCGGCGATATCGGCACGCCGCACCTGCCTCCGGACCACCAAGACCGGCTGAGGGGCGAGCTCCTTTTTTGAAATGGTGTATGCCATGGAATTTTGCGGTTGTCCTTTTCTCCAATCGATCCGGTACAGCCCGGCACAGGGCCCGATTTCTTTGACGAAGCGCGCGTGCTCTTTGGCGCTGAGTCCGATCAATCCGCGTTTCCGGTACACGCTCGGGCTCATCCCGAAGCGCCGGCGGAAGGCGCGACAGAATGCCTCGTGGCTCTCGAATCCGAAGGCCAGCGCGATATCGAGAATCGATTGGCGGCTACTGACCAACGCTGCCGCCGCCCGATCCACGCGCAACCGCCATGTAAAATGCTTGGGCGTCTCCCCGAGAATGGCGCGCAGCGTCCGATGCGCGTGAAACAACGATTGACCCGTCTCGGCCGCCAAGTCGCGCAGCAGGACGTTCCGGCCGGGATTTCGGCTCGCGAATTCAAGCGCGCGCTGCAGCTTTTTCCAATCGTTCATCGCGTGTCCGGCTTCGATAAACAATTCCGCCCGCCAGCGCCGCCGGTATGCTGACGATGGCGATGATGATCCACTGCAAATGGGAAGCATGATTGGCCACCGGCGACAGCATGGCTAAAATCGTGAGACCTGCCTGCACGATCCCCAGCGCTGCCGCGTGCTGAACCGGTAGCCGGCGCGCCACGCGAGCCGCGGTATATCCACCCGCGGCCACGCACAGAAGTCCGTAGGCAAATGTTAGCGTTTTGACCCACGGATTCGAAGAGAGCGCCGCCGGGCCTGGGAGCACTTCGGGAAACGCCCGGAGCAGCAGGGCGTTCACGGCTGCCTCGATGGCAAAGGAAGCCGCTGTGAGCACCGCGATCCCGGCGAGAACCGCCAGCATACTGCGCAGCATGGGAGTAGTTTACCCCGCCGGCTTTCGGTCAGCTTGATCTTTCTTGCGGTGGAGAAGCGCTCAGAACTTATACCCGAAGCCGAGCGAGAGGATCGGGTAGTACTTGAAAAAGTTGACGTCGTTGTTGATCTTGGTTTGCTCGGATTGAATGCTGGACTGCACCACCGGGTTGGAGGCGATGGGCAGGCAAGCCGTGCCGGCGCTGTTGCAGGTGCTGCCGGCCAGATTGAGCGTGGCCTTGGGAGGGCGTTGGAAAATAACGCCGGCCTCGAAATTGACGGCGAAATGACGGGAGTTGCGTGGAAGCAGATTGCCCACTCCGAACAACAGCATAGGTGACACCGTCCCCAGGTTGAGAGTCCCGTTGCCGGCGACCGGGTTGGCCGTCGAGCTGTAAAAGGTGTTGCCGCCCAGCGAGAAGGATTGACCGCCCGGAACCGAGGCAGTGGCCGTGGCGCGATTGCCGTTATAGATCAAAACGCCCGGACTGACGTGCAGGGGTCCGACGAGATATTGATCGTACAGCACGTCGACCGAGCGCAGCCGCAGTTCGCCGCTGTAACCGATGCCGTCTTTGGTGAGATCGGTGCCGTAAGTAAAAGCATTGAATCCGCCGCGGAGGTTGGACTTCCGCGTGACGGCGGTAGCGGCTTCAATTCCCGCGCCGAGCGTGGAGAGCTTGACGCCCAGACCGAATCGCGGCAGCGGCACAGTATCGGACTGAGCGAAACAGGCGGCAACGAAGAACGCACCGCACAGCAATCTCCCGGTTGAATTCGCGCCCGGCATGCTCATTTCCCCTTTCAAAACCCGTGTTCACCCTAGAATGGAACGATTGCTCATAGTATAGGGGAGTTTTGATCCGCCGGCACTCGATTTCTTTTTATTCTTTTGTTAGAAAACCGCAGGGGGTCCGGCCGGAATCCGCTCCCATCATATGGTGGGCCTCCGAATGCGATAGTCTTATGATTCTCAGATAGGGGAATTTATGAAAAAGAAGACCGCACTCTTTGCCGGAGCCCTGATTGTTCTGCTGACCGTCTCGGCGGGTGCGAACGAGGACCCGACGGCCGCGCCCGGCGCCTGGCCCAAAGCCGGAGGCAGTCTCTTCAATCAGAATTACTCGCCTCTGAAACAGATCAGCCGCGAGAACGTGGCCGGCCTGAAGGCCACGTGGCGTGTGCGTCTGGACGGATCAGGCGCCGCTGCGAAATATTCCGGCGAGGCGCAGCCGGCCGTTCAGGACGGAGTGGTCTACATCATCACGGGGGCGGATGACGTCTTCGCGATCAGCGTCAAGACGGGCGAAGTGAACTGGAAGTACAAAGCGGGCCTGGATCAAGCCATCTCGACGGTGTGCTGCGGCTGGACCAGCCGGGGCGTGGCCTTGGGAGAGGGCAAGGTCTTCGTGGGACAACTCGACGGACGCCTGCTCGCGCTGGATCAGAAGACGGGCAAGACGGGGTGGTCGATTCAGGCGGAGCGCTGGCAGGACGGGTATACGATCACCGCCGCGCCGCTCTACTACGACGGAATGGTCATCGTGGGATTTGCCGGGGGCGAGAACGGCACGCGCGGACGGGTCAAGGCGTTTGACGCCAAAGACGGCCGCTTGCTCTGGACCTTTTATACGATTCCCGGTCCGGGAGAGACAGGCCACGAGACCTGGCCGCAGGACAGCGAGGCGTGGAAACACGGGGGCGCCGCGGTGTGGCAAACGCCGGCCGTGGATCCAGCGCTCGGCCTGATCTACTTCACCACCGGCAACCCCGGACCGGACTTCAATGGCCGCATCCGCCCCGGCGACAATCTGTTTTCTGTCTCGATGATCGCGCTGGAAGCCAAAACCGGAAAGTACCGCTGGCACTTTCAGCAAGTGCACCACGACATTTGGGACTACGATTCGCCGAATCCGGTGATCCTGTTCGACGTGATGGTGAACGGACGGCTGCGCCGCGCAGCCGCGGAAGCGAGCAAAACAGGCTGGGTGTATATTCTGGATCGCGTCACGGGAAAGCCGCTTTTGGGAATCGATGAGAAGCCGGTGGCGCAGGAACCGCGCCAGCACACGTCCGCGACGCAGCCGTTTCCTCGCGGCGATGCCTTCGTGCCGCACCAGGTGGATATCGCGCCCGAAGATTTTCCGCTGGTGAATCAAGGGCGAATCTTCACGCCCTTCTGGAAAGAGGGAGTGGTGGCGAAACCGGCGCCGCGCGGCGGCGCGAACTGGCCGGCCAGTTCGTACGACCCTGCGTCCAACCTCTTCTATGTTTGCGGCACCGACAGCGTGAACGTATTCAAAGGCGGCGAGGAGAATCAAGCCATCTCACGCGAGGGCGAACGCTACCTGGGTGGCGCGTTCGGGGGCTCTCCTCTTCCCGGCAGCGGCATTTTCGCGGCGCTGGACATGAAGACCAACCGCCTGGTGTGGCGCCAGGCGTGGAAGGATTCCTGCTACAGCGGCTCGGTAACGACCGCGGGCGGCCTGGTCTTCGTCGGCCGAAGCGACGGCCGGCTGACAGCTCTGAACTCCTCCACGGGCCAACGCCTCTGGGAATTTCAAACCGGGGCCGGCGTCAATGCTCCGGCCAGCGTGTTCGAGTACGAAGGCGAGCAATACGTGGTGGCCTATTCGGCCGGAAGCCTGTTTGCCAATTCGCCGCGGGGCGACAGTGTCTGGCTGTTCTCGCTGAAGGGGACACTGGAGCCGGCCGCTGCGGCGGCGACGGCCCCGGCATCGCGCTAGCGACGAATGACGGCTCCCTGAAGAGGGAGCCGACTCTACTTGCTGCCGCTATTTCTCATTTCCACGGCTTTCAGGAAATCCGCTTTGTGTTGCGGGGCCGCGGAGGTATGCACGTTGATGTAGCGGTCGTAGTCCAGATTGAGCTTCTGCAGAATGGGGTAGAGCGCCATCACGTGATCGTTCGCCGCCTCTCCGGGGTTCACCGAGAAGTCGCCTTGGAACAAAACCTTTTCCTTGGGCAGGTACGCGATCAATAACCCGTTCGAGTGCGGCGCCGGAAACGCATGGTACATCTCCACGGTGCGAGTTCCATCGGAATAGACTTTCTTCTCGACCACGGTTTCAAACTTTGCCTTCTTCGGATTCTTGGCGAGCACGTCGTCCAGCAACGTTCGCGGGGTGTTCAGTGCCTTCTCCAAGAATGGCTCATTATTTTTCTGGGTGATGATGATGGCGCCTTCTGCTACCAGCGCGGGCAGACCTCCGGTGTGATCGGAATGCGGATGGGTGTCCATGACGTAGCGGATCGGCTTGTTGGGAATCAGCTTCCTGGTTTCCGCAATGTAGGCGGAACCGCGCGCGATGGATTGGCCGGCCTCGAGCATCATGATGTAGTCTTTGAACTCGACGATTACCGAATCGTAGCTGCCGGGGCCGGTGGTGAGCCGGTAGAGGCCGTCTCCGAGCTTTTCCGAAGTGACGTTCAGGGCCGGAGGAGCGGGCGGTCCGCCGCCTCCACGCCGCGCGGGCGCCGGGGCTGGAGCCAGCGTTGCGGCATCGGGAGGATTTGCCTTCGCCGCGGTGACCTCCACTTCAAAGAACGGCCAGCCGCCGCGCGTCTGGACGATCTTCGCCGGCGCCATCACGCCGCCGAAGTCTTTCCATCCGGTGTAGGTCGCCACGATGTGCATGTCGCCCATGATGTTTTCGCCGAGCCACGTCTCCACACGGTCGATGTGGTTCTGTCCGTCGACATAGCCGTTGATCTGGTAATTCTTCCCGGAAGCCGCCTTCACGGCCGGGCTCCAGGTCAGGACAGCGTGACCTTTGCTGTGGCTCACGGTGGCGTTGTTTGCCGCGGCGCCTTTCAGAAAACCCCAGGGTGTGAGGTAGAGTTCCAGCGAATTCGCCCAAGGTTGCGAGACGTCGGCCTGTTGCGCCGTGACTCCCTGGAAGTAGGTTCCCGGCGTCAGCGTCGTCGACCCGCCCGGCCCGATGTTGTTCGTCGTGCCGGCAGCGCGGGACGCGGGAGCGCTGAGATCAATCACGCGAACATAGTTGTTGATCGGCCGCATGGGATCGTGGGTCGCCCGGCACGTCATGTCCGTAGAGTTGGCTCCGCACTGCTGGAAGGCCACGTCCTTCGCCGATCCCGAATAGGTAATGGATTTCAGGTCGCCCAGGGCCTTCTGGGCATTGGCGATTACGGTCTGGGCATCCTGCGCCATGGCGCTCGCACACAGGAACGCGAGTCCGCTTGCGGTGACAACAAGTTTCTTGAACACGGTTTCTCCTCTTGGCAACGGGGCGGGCCGGTGAAACAGACCCGTTCCGAATATTCTATATCCAACTCGGTTTGGCGCGGGCGGTTTCCGTCTGAGATGCGATATGCTGGGCCGGTTGTGATCCAAGCTCTCGTACCGATCGCGCTGCTGGCAACCGCCTTACAGGGTCAGGTGATTCGTACCGTTTCCTATAATCTGGTGCGCCTGGACGCGGCTCTCGACTCGATCGTTACGGCGGACTCCCCGCTGGAAGTTTTAGGCGAGCACTTCGGGTTAACCGAGGGCCCAGTGTGGGTGAAGGATGCCAGCGGCGGCTACCTGCTGTTCAGCGACTGCGCGGCGAACGTGATCTACAAATGGCAGCCGAACGCGCCGCTCTCGGTGTTTCTCGAACGGAGCGGCTTTACCGGCGCGGACAACTTGAACGCGGGCCAGCAAACCATTGCGGGAAGGCTGGCAATTCTGCTCATCGGCTCCAACGGCCTGACTCTCGATCCGCAGGGACGTCTCATCATCACGGCGATGGCGGACCGGACGCTGGTACGCCTGGAAAAGGACGGCACGCGCACAACGTTGGCCGACCGCTTCGACGGCAAGCGTTTCAGCGGCCCTAATGATGTGGTAGTGAAATCGAACGGGTCGATTTATTTCACCGACAGCATCAACGGACTGCGCGGCGGGGGCGCGAGCCCGCAGCGGGAGCTGCCCTACAACGGTTTTTACCTGGTCAAAGAAGGCAAAGTCACGTTATTAGGCGGCGACCGGGACCACCCCGGCGATTTCCCCAACGGCATTGCGCTATCGCCGGATGAGAAGACCATGTACGTCACGGCCGGATTTCGGAAGACATTGGCTTACGAGGTGCTGCCGGACGATACCGTCGCGAATCCGCGCGTCTTCCTTGAGGCGGGCAACGACGGCATGAAGACCGACAATCAGGGCAACGTGTATCAGGTCAACCCGGCGGGTCAGGGCGAAGTGCTGATTACGGCGGCCAGCGGCAAGCGGCTGGGGACGATTCAGCTGCCGCAGATTTCGGGAGAGCCGCGGCCGCGCATCTGTGCCACCAATGTGGCGTTCGGAGACACGGACGGCAAGACGCTGTACATCACGGCTTGCACCCATCTATTCCGGATCCGGCTGAAGGCGTCAGGCCTGCGGGCAACGCAATGATCGCGTGCTTATTTACCGCTCCAGTAGTCACGGAGGACCTGGTTTGAGGGGTTACTCGGGTTGCGCGCCCAATCGACCAGCCGGTAAAGCGCAGCGTACACTTCCATGGCCGTATCCGACCAGATGTCGTTGTGGTCTCGAATGATGCGCTTGTCACAGCGGATGAACCAATAAGAACAATGGGACGGGTGGAGCGGACCGAACCTGGCGACCCACTTCCCATCGGCAGCAGCAGGCTGGAGCGAGAGCTTCCAACGCTGGACAGCACCATTCGGTCCCGACGCATGGGCCCAGAACTCCAGCGGCTGCGTGGATTGGAGATTTTCTTCCAGGACGGCAGGATGGCTGGCGGGCGGAGTCAGCGCGGAGGAAGAGTCGCTCAGCCAATGATCCACGAGAAGGGGCTGGTGTCCCGGCGTGCGCCGATAGAACCAACTTTGGCGCACGGGACGAGGCACCTTCATTTTGATCAGATCCGTGTAGTTGCGCCGCAGCGATGCGTAGAAACCGCACAACAGGTTGGCGGCCGGATGCGCATACCGCGTGGCCGAATCCGCGGACGAAGTGATCGAAACAAAGACGGGGGCGAACGCCGCCCCTGTACCGGCGTGCACGAGGGCGGACTGGTGAGCAGCCAGGAAATCGCGCATCGCCTTGGCGTATACCGAGGGAGCCGCCGAGTTGACGAAGAGCACGAAATCCAGGGGCATTGGGTCGGGGTGCGCCGATTCCGGAAGTTTTTGCCCGGCAGTCCTGGTAAACCAGGACCATTGATCCATGAGAGGATCGAGACACGTGGCGTTCAGAGCGCGCTCCAGCATGAGTGCGCCGAATGAGTGCCCCAGGACGAGAACCCGGCTGGCCGGGGATTGAGCGGCGGCTCGTCCTTTGTCTTTATCGATGGATTTCACGAGGGAGGCGCACGTGTAAATGGTGCGCGCCATGGGAACACCCGACACCTTGAACTCGGCCGCGCGCCGGCGGCTCCAATAACTGAAGTTTTCCTGCACCCGCGAGGCCCAAGCGTGCCGCCGGCTCCACCGGGTGCTCACGACCGGACCGCCGAACCGTTTCTTGGTGTCCGCGTATGCGGTGGCTGCTGTGCCCGTGTCGACATAAGGCCGGTACAAATTTCCACGCCAACCCAGGTAGACGCCGTGAACCCGATACCCGGTGATCGCGGCAAGCCGGCCCAAAAAATCGACAAATTTCACCACGTCATAGGACTGCGAATTGTTCTTCCATCCGTGGCAATAGGTAACCAGGATCAGGGGCTGGGCTTCCGCCAATCGTTTTACCGTCTGCCACGCGTGTTCATGCTGCTTAAAGTCAATGTAGTCGCCGTGACCGTCGAACTCGACGAATGAGCAGGAATGGGGCGTGTCGACCTGCGGTGTACTCTCGATGTACCAACTCTCGCCTGGGGCGCCGTTCGGCGCGAATCGCATGGGTTTACCAATCGGCGCATTTCCACGGAACAAGAAGTAACAGACGAGCAGGGCCACTATCAGCCCGAAGAGAACGGCAGGGCTCATGGTTCCTCCCGTGATCGTACCGCTAAGATAGAGTAGCGCAGAACACCGGAGGGTTCCGCCAGGCGTGTTGCGAGAGGCAGAGATTACTCCTACACGGATTCCGATTTACGAAGGGCTCGCGCTTACCGGGGGGCGGCGAGCATTTCGGCCGTGGCTTCGGCGACGCGGTTGAATTGGTCCGAGCCGATGTCGGAGATGTTGGCGACCACCGACCGGTTCACTGTTACGAGGAACGTATTCGCGACGGCCGGGCTCAGGTTGTACACGCGCGCCGCCGGATCCTTCGGGCCCTTGGTGAAGTAGGTCAGCGGAATTTCCAGATGCTTGGAGCGATTCAGTTCCTCAAGCCACTTCCTGGAGCTCTCGCCTGCAATGATCATCGCGACCGCTTTGAAGTTGCGCGACTTGTTCTTCAGATACAGATCATTGAGTTGGACGATCTGTTGGGCGGTGGCATCCGAGGTGTCGCGGAAGAACGCCAGCACGTCCGGCGCTTTGTCGTACTCGCAGACGTAACAGATTTTTTCGCCTTTGTAGGGACCGGTCACATCCGAGACCGGAATTGACATCGTGGTGGCGCCGATCGGAAGACCGGAAACCAAGTCGGCCGCCAAAGCGGCTAAGGCCGACAAAGCCAAACCGAGAATCAGGCGGCGGATTCTCATCGCCTGGCCGCCTTCTCTTCGTCTTCCTTGCTCATGGTTTTGTATTTCAAATCCAGCCACTTGAACCAGCCGCCCTTGAGCACCTTCACCTTGCGATAACCCAAAAGACTCAGCTGGCGCGCCACGTCGGTGGAGTCCTCATGGTCTTTGCAGGCGCAATAGATGACCAGCGTCTTCTCGCGCGGCAGAGGCACGGGCGCAGTGATGTTCTTCGAGTACGGAAAATTCACGGCGCCGGGAATATGCTCGTCTTCCCAGATCGGCGCAGCGGCGGTGTCGACGATGACGATATCCTGCGAGTGCCCGTCGATCAGCTTCTTCAGCTCATCGGGCGGCATGAAATCGGGGACATAGACATAATCCTCGACGTATTCGCCGTCAATGAAAGCGCCCTTCTTCTGGGACTCCTGGGAAAATCCGGACGCGGGCGAAAGCAGACCCAGCAGGAAAACCGGCGCCAGCAGCGCCGGCAGGAGTTTCCGGGCCAATAATGGATGCTTCATGAAGCCTCTCCGAATCCTTATTTATAATAGCGCTTCGATTTCGCATTTATAATAGCGCTTCGATTTCGCGCTCGAACGCTTCCCTGGGTGTCAGACCGTCATGCTTGCCGCAGATCCGGCCGTCGCGGCCAATGACGAAAGCCGTCGGAAGCGGAAGCTCTCCGAACACCGATCCCAGGTCGTCGCGGCCCGCGCCGAGCAGAATCGGATAGTTCACCTTGAGGCGCTTCGTGAAGCGCATCACATCCGCTTTGGAATCGTCCATCGAGACGCCGATCACCACGAGGCCGCGCGACCGGTAGGTGTCGTACAGATTCATGAAACCCGGAATCTCCTTCCGGCACGGCGGGCACCACGTCGCCCAAAAGTCCAGCAACACCACCTTTCCCTTGTAGTCGGACAACGCGAAGGGCTTGCCGTGGATGTCCTTGAACTTCAAATCGAGATTCGCGGGCTTCGCGTCGGCGCTGCAGGCGCCTTCCGCGGACGCACTGCCCAGCCACAGGGTCAGTCCGAGCGCCACAAAATACGCTGTACGAGTCCGCGTCATTTCCAGTCGTCGACCTTGACGCTTCTCCGATAGGCACATTCATTGACGCTCCACCGGATGTTGCCGCTGCCTCCGACCACAACAACTTCGACGTTATCAAGATACGGAATCGGCGCGTCCGCAGGCAGTTTCAACCATGAGGCGTAGGGCTCGCGGCCGGCGCGCGCCGGCCCCAGCTTATAGTTGATGACCTCCTGGTCGAGCCAATAGTGGTATTGAGGAACGGTCACGTTCTCCTTCACCCACTTGATCAGCTTTTCTTTGCTGTCGAAGCCGAAGCGGAGCAGGGGAGGCGTGACGGAGGGATCGATCAGCAGCAGCTTGCCGCCGCGCTGCGGCGAACCGATGCCGCCGATGAACCGCTTCAGCGTGTAGTCCCAATCTTCGTCCTGCAGGACCATCATGGTGTTCTGGCTCTGGCAGCCGTCGAACGTACTGACCACGCTCTGGTCCATTTGAAAACCCTTCTGCACGTGCAGCGGTTTCCAGCCCGGCGGGAGGCCGGCGATATTTTCCGCGAACACAGCCGGGACATCGGACATCGGATTGCCTTGGACGCCCTCGTAGGTGTGACCCGGCACGGAGCCGCCGGTGGCGTTCATCGACAACAGGCTCCAGGCGCGTCCGATGAGCGCGCCGGCATTGTTGTAGAGGCCGAGAGCGCCAGTGCTGGAGTTCAAGTCAAGGTCTTTCACGATGGCGCCATTGAAAACCGCCATGGCCGCCATCGAGGAAGTGGAGCTGGAATGGGCGTTGGTCCGGGAAGCGGCCAGCGCCAGGATCGCAGGAAACATTTCGGGCTTGGCGCCCGCCATCACGGCATTAATGGCCACCGTCTCCACCGTGTATTGCCAGGCTTCGCGTTCTCCGGTGACGCGCATCTCGCCGACGATCTCATCGGGCTTGTGCCTGGTGGCCTTGAGCATCGCGGCCACGCGCTCCTCGGTCGGCATGATGATAGGAAGCTGATCGGTCCAGAAGCGCTGGTCGAAGTACTTCTGGATGTTGTCCGCGGTGTCCGGCCCGATGAGACGCTTCTTCTCGCGCTTGACGGTGCCCGTCTGTTTCTCCTCGTCGTGCAGCGGCTGAGTCAGATAGCTCACGATCTCCTGCATGAACGGCCGCCTGGTGACGGGGTCCTGCCCCGCAATATACTCGTCGAGCTCTTTCCGGGTCTTTCCTCCCACCGGCGTATGCGTGAAGGCGAGCCGGAGCGCGGGCATGCCTTCTTCATAAGCCTTGTCGTGAACCAGATCGACCAACGCGTCGATGATCACGCCGACCGCAGGGATCTTGTAATTCGCCTCAACCTCAGCGACATGGCCGACGACCGCCGGCGCGCATGTGCTTCAATGGCCGATGGCCATGACCATGAGGCCGTCGACGGACTGGATCTCCTTCCACAGGTCCGGATCGTCGGCGGCGTACGCGCCCTTCTTCGCCCGGAAGACGGTTTTGACGTCGGGCATGTGGACGGCCATCCACGCCTGCATTTGCTGGAGGAACTTGTCGCCGCCGTCGAAGGTCTCGTCCACGAGATAAATGGTTTTGCCGGAGAGGCTAGCGGGACGCGGGGCCATCGCCCGCCGCTCAATCGGCGGCGGGTTACCAGTGGGGTTCAACACCGTATACCTGGCCTCTTCGGCCGCCGCGGCGGTTCCGGCACAGGCCATGGCGATCCCGAAAAGAGCAAGCCCTCCAATGGTTTGGGGGGCGCGGTACGAGCGTCTGGTCAGCGACATGCGCAGCTCTCCTGCCCTGGAATTTTACAGCGCGGGCTACTGCGGCGCAACCGTGGTCATCTGGTGTGTAGCACGCTCTCTCCAACTTCCTCCCAGTGATCGCCGGAGGTCCGGGCGAGTGCCATCCACTTGCCGGCCGGCGCCGCGCCCTTGCGGGCCAGGTCGATGACGGCGTCGATAATCTTTTGGTGATGGCTGGAAAGGCCGGTCAACGACTTCAAGAATTCCACAAGCCGGGCCACGTGGGAACGGAACGCGCCCTGCGTGGCTGTGTGCCCTTGCGAAAGGAATGCCAGCAGCGTGACGGCGGCGGCGACAGCCCGCGATTCCCGGTCCTTGCCGGGCATGCCGCCATCGGAATCCAGGCGAGAGGCGAGATCGAGCAGAATGTCCTCGGGCGTGCGCGCCGCACGGGCGTAGTCCACCGGCGCTTTCTCTGAGCGAAGCTCTGGTTCGTGCGGTCGTAGGGAACCGAAGCGCTTGATGAGCCGGGATCGCAGGGAGTTGAACGGACCAGCAGACTTCGGCAGGCCGGCTACCTCAGAGACATCAAGGCCTTTGAAGCTAGTCACGAGCCCGAGCCGAGGAGTCAACATTGATAGCATTGCCTGGTCCGGGAAGTAGGCGCCAAAGGCCGTGTTCTGTGGCATGCCGACCGGGACAACGCGTGTCTCCGGCAATTCGTCGGGACGATCGCCCAGGCGCGTGACGACCGCGACCAGCGACATCTCGCGGCTGGCGAGTCCGTAGGTCTGGCTGAGCGCCAGCAACCGCGCCGCCGCCCGGCTTTGCGTGCGTTTTTCGACGGACGCCAGAGCTTCGGCGCTCGGGTAGCGGCTTTCCCAATCTGTAATGAGCCGGGAACCTTGGAGCAGCCAAACGGTCTCGGCGATCTCGCTCTGGCTGAAATGGACAGGCAGGCACAAGCGTCCGCCGTTCCAGCTGAGCTCGACTTGGTTCTCGCCTGACTGGCCGGCATCGCCGAAAAGGAGGACGGGCGTGCCGCCGAATACCAGGCCGGGGGGCTCCGGCTGCACATTTACGCCGACCTTCAATCCGGAAGCAACCGGGCGCCCCACCGACGCAAACAAGTCGACGGCCGCGAGGTCGACGCGCTCGCGCGGGGTGACGAAGCGGCTGACGCCTCCAGTCTCGCGCGCCAGCAGAGCCAGGAATCTGTCCTGGCTGGCGCTTCCGATTCCCAGGCAATGCAAGCGCACGCCGGCAGAACGCGCCTCGGCAAGAATCTTCTCGGTGCCCGACACCTGGCCGTCGGTGAAGATGAGGATATCGCCCCCTTCCCGCTCCAGGAGTTTGGCGGCTTCCAGAAACCCTCGAGTCAGTTCGGTGCCTCCCCGCGCGGACACTTGCGCGAGGAACTCGCGGGCCTTGTCTCGCGACTCGCGGGTGCCGGGCGCCAGCGCGGGCTGAAAGGCCGCCGCGTCGTTGTCGAAGACCACGAGACCGAACGAGTCCGCCTCGGAAAGCACGCCCAGGCACGCCTCAATGGCTCGGCGCGCCTGCGATAAGGGCTCGCCTTGCATCGATCCGGAGCGGTCGAGCAAAATCACGACGCGCCGCGGCGCCGCGGTGGCGGTTCCGAAACTTGTCGACGGCACGACGGCCGCGAACCGGCCGGTGCCGTCCTTGCTCCGGCCGGCGAGCACCTGAGGTTCAATCGATTTGAAGCGGGTGTCGAGGACCAGATCCCGATTGGGAACATCCCGGCCGACGGCCAGAGCCACGCGGGCCGAGCCGTTGCCGTCCTGCCGCACGCGGACGGCATGCGATGGTGATCCGATCTCGTGAACCTCCAGGCGGCTCACAATCGAGATCTCGAAGCCGACCTGGTGTAGCGCGGAGGGGTCCTCACGAAATCGCGGAAGAATCACGTCGCCGAATTCGTCGCCCGGAAGTTCCATCTCGCCTTCGCCGTTTTCGGCAACCGCCGTTCGCGCGCGGGGGTGGTAAGCCGGCGCGAGGGTAAATGGAAACCGGAAGCGAAAACCGTCGTCCCGCAGTTCCACGCCGCACAGGATTTCCAGGTAAACGGTGACTGTTTCCTCGGGGCGGATGTTTCCGACGGTGAGATTCACGACCCCGTCTCCGTATTGCCGCACGAGGGCAGCGAGCGAGCCGTGGGCAATACCCTGTTCGTAGGCCTTGACCGCAGCTTCGGTTTCTTTCAGCTCCGAGTGCGCTTCAAAACCCTCACCGGTGATCCGGAAGCGGCGTAAAGCCGCATCGCGAGGCAGCGGAAACGCATAAATGACTTCGATTGGTTTCTCTTCGTCGGACCGGAACACGTGCTGCGCCACCAGGCGGGCGCCGGCCGGCAGGACCTGACCGGCGAGCCACAGCCGCTGCATGGAAAGTTTTACGGCTTCGCCGGTAGCGGCTGCTAAAGGCGCGAAATTGGGTGCTGAGCTCATTTGCGATTTCTCCTTGCATTGCCGCTCCCGGGTTTCCGCAACCGGGAGGACATCTGCTCGACCGCCGTGCGAATTTGTTTCATACGCCAAGGGCTCACATCGCCGCGGACCCAGACATGGACGTCGTCTTCAATCACATGCTGCCACCACGGCGAAGGCGGAAGAGCCGCCGGCGCACGCCGGCCGCCCGTTAGATCCTGCGCGATCTCGGCCAGCATCCGCCCTTGGGACTGCAGTTGCTTGATCTTGTCTAACCGCGCCAGGTGCTCGTCCGTATACACGGCTCCGCGTCCGGCTTTCACCGGCCCGTCGAGGAGTCCTCTTGCAATATAGAAGCGGATCGTCCGCGCCGGAATCCCGGATTCCTCGGAAAGCTCGGCCAGCGTCTTGCCCGGACCCATACCTGGAAACCAGGGTAGGCGCAGATTTAGACAGTGTCAAGTACTGCCAGATTCGTGGGCCAAGCCTCCGGCCTGCCCTGCCGGTTGGTTTACGGCTCCTCTGCCTGCGACCGCTACCGCACTAGTGCGGTGCAGTCGCCGGCGGCGGGGGCGGCGCGCCGAACGGGTTCTGCCCGGGAGGCGGGGGTGGCGGCAGGGCCGCGGTGCCCCCCACCTCGAATACAAATAGGGTCGGGGCGTTGTCCACCTTGGCGTCCGTCGGTCCGGCCCCTTGCGCGGGCCGGCCGGTCCCGGCCAGGAACGCCACGTACTGCCTGCCGTCCACCAGGTAGGTGACGGGAGGCGCCGCACCATTGCGGTTGGTGCGGATCTCGACCAGCTTTTCGCCTTTATCGGCGCTGTACGCCACCAGCCGCCCGTCATTGATGACCTGAAACACCAGGTTGCTTGCCGTGGTCAACGTGCCGCCGCCACTGGCGCCGCCGCCGGGGGTGCGCCAAACCAGTTTCTGATTTACCGGATCCCACGCTTCGAGAACTCCGCGCTGTCCCGCCAGCGGTTCCGGCCCGATGATCGGCGGCACCACGGGCTTGGCATCGCGCCCGGGGAAAGCGACTCCGGGGTGCCCGAATGGATACCCCTTCACTTCGTCGGCCGCCAGAAAGGTGTAGCTCCCCTGCGATGCCGGCAGATAGACCAGCCCGGTCGCCGGGTTGTACGACATCGGCGCCCAGTTGTGCGCGCCGCCGCCAGTCGGATAGATCTGCACCGGAGTCTTGTCGTCGTAGAACGCTTCGGGGTTGAGGAAAGGCCGGCCTGTTTTTTCGTCGAAGCCCCTGGTCCAGTTCACCTGCACGAACGGCGCAGCCGAGATGAATTCTCCGGTGACCCGGTCCAGCACATAGAACACACCGTTCTTGGGCGCCTGCATAATCACCTTGCGGGTACGGCCTTTGATCTTCAGGTCGGCCAGCATCAGCTGCCCGACGGCGTCCAGATCCCAGTTGTCGTTGGGGACCGTCTGGTAATACCACTTCAGCTTGCCGGTGTTGGCGTCCACGGCCACAATCGAGCAGGTATACAGATTGTCGAGCCCCTTCGCCCCACGAAATTTCTCAGGCCAGGGTTCGGCATTGCCGGTCCCGGCGAAGACCATGTTGGTTTCGGGATCGTACGCCATGCCATCCCACACGGAACCGCCGCCGCCCCACTTCCACCACTCGCCGCCCCAGGTTTTGGCGGCAGCGCGCTGGGCCTCGTCTTCGAAGCCAAGCGCGGGATCGCCCGGCACAGTATAGAACCGCCACGCACGCGTTCCGGTGGCAAGGTCGTAGGCGTCGATAAATCCGCGCGTCGGATGATCGCCGCCAGCCACGCCGACCACCACCTTATTGCCGGCGATTCGCGGCGCGATGGTGAGCGAATACCAATCCTGCGGATAGGCCACCCGCGCTTCCCACTTCACCCTGCCCGTCAGCGCATCGAGCGCCACCAGCCGGCCGTCATTGACCGGCGCGAAGAGCATACCGTTCGCCAACGCGAGGCCGCGGTTGAGCACGCCGCAGCACATTCTGGTCCGCACGGCCGCCTGATTCAACTCGGGGTCCCACCGCCACACCGGCTTCCCGGTGCGCGCGTCGACGGCGAACACCACGCTGTAGGTGGTGATTCCGTAGATGGTGTTGTTCCAGACCAGCGGAGTGGCTTCCTGATTGCCGCCACCCGCACCTACTTCATACGACCAGGCCAGCCCCAGCCTGGCCACATTCGAGGCGTCGATTTGCCGCAAGGGGCTGTAGCGGGTTTCGCCCTGAGTCAGCCCGTAGGTCAGCCAAGAACCCGCCATTGGATCGTTCGCCGTCCCGGCCGCCTTCAGCACACTCGCGTCCACCGCTCGCGGCGGCTGCGCGGAGGAAAGCGAGACCAGACTGGCAGCGATGGCAGCGACCCACAGACCTGTGATGGGTGACGTAGTCAAGAAAGATTTCATTCATCCCGCAGTATGACCGATTTGTGTGCGGAGAGGAAAGCGCGCCGGGGGCCGCTCGGGTGCTTCTACCCGGCGGTCAGCCTCATCCGCGACGGGCGAAATTCGGTGATGTTTCGCACACTACACAAAAGCGCCGAAATTGACACGACGATCATTCAGGAATATAGTCCTGCGAGGCTCGAGTCCGCCCGACTGAGCGGGCGCGCCACTAACCTACTCGAGTCAAATCAGGAGAAAAGTACATGAGACGAACGGGGAACGATCGATTTCTGCTTTTTCTTGCCCTTGGGGGATGCCTGGGGCTTGTCTATTCTACGCGCGCCGAGGGTCAGAATTTTCCATTGCCGCCACCCACTCCGTTTCCGGGGATTGAGGACCCGGTACCCACTCCGGTGCCGACGAGTCCCGTCACCGTTGGGCTTCAGCTGGTGGCGAACGGGTTGGTCTCGCCGGTCACGGGGACCTTCGCTCCCGGCCACCCCAACGATCTTTTTATTCTCGACCAAACCGGCCAGATCTGGGACATCCACATGACCGGGAACAGCGGGGAGAACGACGACGAGGACGGCAACCAGGCCAACGCACCCGCTCCTACCAAGAGCCTCTTTCTGGACGTGAGCGGCCGCGGCCTGGTGGCCGTGGGAAAGCTGTTTCCAGGCTTCCCTTATGACGAACGCGGCCTGTTGGGACTGGCGTTCCACCCTCGCTTCAAGCAGAACGGCCTGTTCTACACCTTCACGTCAGAAGTCGCCAGCGGCCCGGCCGACTTCAGCACGATGAGTGTCAACAATCCGAACCACGCGGCCCCCAATTGCCAGAGCGTGATCACAGAGTGGAGGGTCAAGAATCCGGGGGCCGATTCCCTGACCGTCGACCTTACCAGCGCTCGCGTGCTGATGCGGATCGACAAACCGTACTTCAACCATAACGGCGGCACGCTGGCCTTCGGTGAGGATGGGTTGCTGTACATTTCCGCCGGCGACGGTGGGAACGGAAACGACACTGGCATCGGGCACTATCCCGGTGGAAACGGCCAGAGCCTGGCGCCCGGCAACCTGCTCGGGAAGATTTTGCGAATCGACCCGCTCGGGCACAACTCCGCCAACGGCGAATATGGGATTCCGGAAGACAATCCCTTCGTGTCCAGTTCCACCATCCCACATGAAATCTACTCCTATGGGCATCGCAACCCCTACCGGATGTCATTCGACCGCGAGGGAGAAGACCTCACCGTCTATGACGTCGGCCAGAATTCTCTGGAGGAGATCGATCACGAAGTGCGCGGAGGAAATTACGGCTGGCCGATCAAAGAAGGAACGTTCCTGTTCGCAGTGAATCCAACCGACCCGAATATTCTGACGAGCGGCTATGTGTACGCGAACAGCCCGGGCTATCCGCCGAATCTAATCGATCCGATCGGGGAGTACGATCACACGGACGATGGCGGCAAATCCGAAGTGCGCGCGGCCATCATCGGCGGCTTCCCTTATGAACGCGACGAATTGAAAGGCCTGAAAGGCCACCTCGTGTTCGGAGACTTCGGCAGTGGAGTAGGCGCTCCCGTTCCGTCCGGGCATATCATGGCGTTGTTCGGACACCAACCGGAAAACCTGACCATCGCGGGGCGTCCCGGCGGCCTGGGTCTTTTCGTGTTGGGCTTTGCCCGCGATGCACGCGGAAACCTCTACGTGCTCGGCAACACCACCGGGTTGGTGACCGGAACCGCCGGACAGGTTCTGAGACTAACCCGGCCGTGAGGTACGGGCTTGGCGGCGCGCGCGGTTTCAGGCGCGCCGCCAGCCGCCACCGCGACGGCGGCGTGAACCGCGCGATGGCCGGCCTCGCGAACGGAGCTCAGCCGGTCTGGACCGGCGTTTGCGGAACGCGATCGGGGCCGGAGCAGAGCTGTTCGATTTGCCGAAACAGGTCGTCGGGGTGGATGGGCTTGGACAAATAGCCGTCCATACCGGCGGCCAAACAGCGGTCATAGTCGGTCTTCAGGGCATGAGCCGTCAAGGCGACCAGTGGGACATGACCGCCTGTGTTCTGCTCGCGCTTCCGGATTGCTTTAGTAGCCTCGAGGCCGTCCATTTCCGGCATCTGTACATCCATCAGCACCAGATCAAAGCGGGCTCGGGAGAGCTTGTCCAGAGCTTCCCGCCCGTTCGCGGCGATTTCCACGCAATGCCCGTGCTTCTTCAGCAGCCCGGAGATCACTTTCTGGTTGACGGCGTTGTCCTCGGCGAGCAGAATCGACAGGGGTTTTGTGGGCCGACGTTCAGGGGTCGCGGGTCGGTGCGTCTCCGCGCACGCAGGGCTCAGCGCGCGGATGACCGCGCTGCGCAGTTCGGCTTGCCCAATCGGCTTGGTGAGGTAAGCCGCCACCCCGAGCTCGCGGGACCGCGCCGCATCGCCGGGCTGTGCGCCCGAGGTCAGCATGAGAATTGTGGCCTGAGCCAACCGCGGGTCTTGCCGGATCTGTTCGACCAGGGCCAAGCCTCCGATTTCCGGCATATTTGCATCTACGAGGATCAGAGGAACCGGCCGGCCCGCTTGCGATTCCCGCTCCAAGTACCCGAGGGCGGTCCGGGCATCCTCGGCAAGGACCGGCAGCATGGACCAGGAGCGCAGAACCTCCTCCAGGATGCGGCGGTTGGTGCGGTTGTCGTCCACCACAAGCACGGAAAGCCCCGTCAGATCCGCGGCCGGCGTGGGTGGCTGCCCGGTGGCCTGCCGGACGACCAGCGGCACCGTGAAATAGAACGTGCTGCCTTCGCCCGGGACGCTCTCGAGCCAGATGCGTCCGCCCATCAACTCGACCAGCCGGCGCGAGATGGTCAGGCCGAGACCGGTGCCTCCGTATCGACGCGTGACCGAGCTGTCCGCCTGGTTGAACGATTCGAAGATGGCTTGCTGCTTTTCCTTGGGGATGCCGATCCCCGTATCCTGAACGCTGAAGCGGAACCAAGCGGTAGGCGCACTGCCAGGTTCACAGGTGACCCGGACGGTCACCTCGCCCCGCTCCGTGAACTTGATGGCGTTCCCTACGAGGTTGACCACGATCTGCCGCAGCCGGTTGGCGTCGGCCACCACGATCTCCGGTATTCCCGATTGCAAGTCGAGATTCAGTTCCAGACCCTTGCCTGCCGCCTGGAGCCCTAAGACTTTCAGGGTGGGGCCCAGGGATTCCTCCAAGTTGAACTCCCCCGGTTCCAGATCGAGCTTCCCGGCCTCGATTTTCGAGAAATCTAGGATGTCATTGATTACCCCTAATAAGGACTCGGCGGACGATTCGATCATTTCCACGTACTCGCGCTGCTCGAAGGAAAGCTCGGTGCCCAACGCCAGTCCGGTCATTCCGAAGATGCCATTCATCGGGGTGCGGATCTCGTGGCTCATGTTGGCCAGAAACTGGCTCTTGGCGCGGCTGGCATCCTCGGCTTTCTCCTTTGCCTGCTCGAGTTGGGAATTCAGGCGCACCAGCTCCGAAGTACGCTGCGCCACACGCTGCTCGAGTTCGTCAGTCAGTTTGCGGACCTCGGCTTCGGCGCGCTTGCGCTCGCTGATGTCGCGGGCGGCTGCGAAGACTCCACTGACCTCCCCTTGTTCGTCGCGATAGATCGAGGCGTTATAGAGCACCGGCGTGATGTGTCCGTCGCGGTGGCGGATTCCCAGCTCGTAATCCTGCACGCGGCTTTCCCGGAATACCTGCAGGTAGCCGGATTTGGCCCTCGCCGGATCCGAGAAGTAATCGGCAAAATCGGCGCCGATGAGTTCCTGCCGCGTGACCCCGGTTGCATGTTCGGTGGCGGCATTGACATCGGTGATCTTGCCTTCCCGGGAGATGGTGACCAACGGATCGAGGCTGGCCTCAATCAGGGTGCGATAGGCGTTGGCTCGCTGCCGGGCTTCTTCCGCACGCTTCAGCTCAGTGATATCCACAAAGCTTTCCAGAAGATGCGTTCTGCCGGCGATGAGAATAGGCACCACAGTCTTCATGATGGCCCGTTTCTCACCTCTGGCAGCCAGCAGCACCCGTTCGGAATTGTTAACCGTGTCGCCGAGGTCGGTGATCGGGCAACGGCCGACGTCAGCCGGGCAAATGAACTTGTGGCACTGCACGCCAACCACCTGTTCGCGAGGCAGACCGATGGCTTCGAGAGCCACGGAGTTGGCCTCGACGATCCGGTGCCCTTCCGGATCGATGATTACGATGCCGGTCTGGACGCTGTCGAAAATCTGCTTGAGCCGAGTCTCGCTCTCGCGCAAAGACTCCTCGGCCTGCTTGCGCTCCGTAATGTCCGATAGCAGGCCGTCGGCGTAGCGCACGCCGCTCTTTTCATAGGTGACCAGTGCGCGGTCGCGAACCCAGCGCCACTCGCCGTTCTTGCGCCGAATGCGGCACTCCACGTCATACGGCTCGCCCTGCCTGAACAGCGCTTGAAAGGCCTGGCCGACCCTCCCGACGTCGTCGGGGTGAATCGCACCAAGGAACACGCGGGCGCCCTGGCGAGCGATCTCCTCCAGCGAGAAGCCGCTGATCCGCTCGATATTGGGGCTGATGTACACGAAGCGCATGTTGGCATCGGCGGTCCACGCCACATCGGGGATATTCGCCAGCAAAGTGCGGAGCCGTTCCTCGCTCCGGCGGACAGCCTCCTCGGCGCGCTGCCGCGCGGTCACATCGCGAGCGATACCCCGCATTCCGCAAAAGCGGCCGAATTCGACGATCGGCTCGGCGCCGATTTCGAGGATGACTTCGTGTCCGTCGGCCGCGCGGCAATGAATGACAAATGCCGAGAAGGGCTGCGGCTTCGTGATCAGCCGCGCGATCGCCTCTTCGGCCGCGTGCCTTTCCGCGGCTGCCACCAGATCGGCCGGGCTCTTGCCGAGCAATTCCTCCGCCTCGTAGCCTAACAGCTGCCGGACCTTCGGGTTGCTGTAAGTGAAGCGCACGCGCTCGTCGGTTTCCCAGAGCCAGTCGCTGGTCTGCTCGACTAAGGTCCGGAGCCGCGCGTCGCTGTCTCGCAACGCCTCCCCGGGGTAGGCCCGCGCGGTTATTTCCTGTCGCAGCTCCGGCCTTTGGGAAATCAGGCCTTCGTCCGGGACAAAAAGACGGTAGGTGGTGATCAGGAGGCCGACTAACGTGCAAACGTAAGAGAGCCCCTTGAGCAGATGCGCGGCGCCGAACATCGAGTCGTACAGCGCGTGCGACGTCGGCAGGAACACCGCCTGCCCCATCAAGCCGATGATCATCGCGAGGATCAGCCAGTGCTCGAAGACATCGTGCTTCCAGTGGCCCTTGCGCAGATACCCGATCAGTGCCAGCAGATAGAACAACGAGGGAAGGAACTCCTGGGCCTGGCGAATCACCGGTAGCGCTTCGTACCCGGCAGGTAGCGGCACCTTGAGAAAGAATAGGAAGCAGACCGAAGCCCACACGCCCGCCAGCAGGTACACCCGGGCCTCGCGGATTCTGCCGCCTTCACCCAGTCGGGCTTCTCTCGCCCAGAAGATCCAGCTGAGCCAGAGCAACACCGAAAGAAAGACGGGCGAAGCCAGCCAGCTCCAGGAAATCAGGGAAGGCGGAGCCGGAAAGTAGATTGCGAAGAACGTGGAGGTGACGACGGCATGATAGCCGTCGAACAGCCCGGCGCCCAGAAACCCGGTGCCGATGAACAGAAGAGTATTGTCCTTCCGGATATAGAAGCGGACCAGGGCCAGGGCGCCGGCCGTCAAGGCCAGCAAAGCGGCCGTTACCTCCAGGAAAGTGTGCAGCGGGACTCCGCCCTGCCAGGACACCCGGCGGAGAGGCAGATATGCCACGAACAGGGCCACGAAGGTGGCCAAATAAGTGGTCCACCTCGGTAGGACGGATCGCGGCATAGTACTGGTTAGTCCATCGGCGGACGACCCCTGGATCTGTAGTCATAGATTGACTCCTTCGCCGTGGATGTAGCGGTGTCTTCGCCCGATGGAACGGGCGGCGTTGGCGAATCCGGGAGCCGGCCAATACCTGCAACTCGATTGCAAAAAG
>CAYTJD010000092.1:0-133884 GCA_964438005.1 uncultured Solibacteraceae bacterium
GTTCAGCCGAATACGCGATCCGTGCATTCGTTCACCTGGCCCAGGTGCCCGAGGGCAAGTACGCGATGGTGAAGAATATCGCCGAGCAGGAAGATATTCCCTCTCATTTCTTAGCCAAGATCTTGCAGCAACTGGCCCGCAAAGGCCTGCTTCGATCCAGCAAAGGTCCGACCGGGGGCTTTGCCTTGCGAGTGGATGCCGGCGACATCCGCCTCCTCGATATCGTGGAGGCCCTGGATGGCCTGGCGCCGTATCAGCAGTGCGCCAGCGGACTTTCCGAGTGTTCCGACGACATGCCCTGTTCCATGCACGATAGCTGGGTAGCCCTGCGTTCGCGTATCATGGATTATTTGGGGCGGAACACGATCGCCGATCTGGCAAAGGCGCTGGAAATCAAGAAGAAGAACCTGGCCGCGGCCAAGCAGCGCAAAGGGCGCCGGTCGGTTTCCGCCAAGCGGGCTTAATCTCGAATCTCAGCATATTCCGGAGGCAGGATGGGAAACTCGGTCCTTGTCCCGATGGTGGTCGAGCAGACCTCCCGGGGCGAACGCGCATACGACATTTATTCCAGGCTACTGAAAGAGAACATCATTTTCTTGGGCACCCCGATTGATGACCAGGTGGCGAATCTGATCATCGCCCAATTGCTGTTTCTGGAAGCCGAAGATCCCGAAAAGGATATTTCCATTTACATCAACTCGCCGGGCGGATCGATCACCGCCGGCCTGGCGATTCTCGACACGATGGCGTTCATTCGGCCGGACATCGTGACCATCTGCGTGGGCCAGGCGGCTTCGATGGCAGCGGTGTTATTGGCCAAAGGCACCAAGGGCAAGCGGTTCAGCCTCCCCAACTCCCGCATCATGATTCACCAGCCGTCGATGCAGGGATTAGCAGGGCAGGCAGCCGACATTGACATCTACGCACGCGAAATTCTCCGCATGCGCGAGATTCTGAACACCATGTTGGCCGACGCCACCGGCCAGCCAATCGACCGCGTCTCCAAGGATGTGGATCGCGACTACATCATGGAACCGGACCAGGCCGTCCTGTACGGCATGATTGACCGCGTCATCGCCAGCCGCGATCTGGCGCCCGTCGCCGTCAAAGGCTGACGGCATGCCGCAATCGGAAACCGCCACGTTAGGCGGCGGCTGCTTTTGGTGTCTGGAGGCGGTCTATCTGGAGATGAAGGGTGTGCTCCGGGTGGAATCCGGCTACATGGGCGGCCGCATCGAAAACCCGACCTATGAACAGGTCTGCTCCGGACGCACCGGCCACGTCGAAGTCGTGCAAGTGACTTTCGACCCGGCGGTGACCACCTATCGCGACGTGCTGGAAGTTTTTTTCGGCATTCACGATCCGACCACGCGCGACCGGCAAGGCAACGATGTTGGCACGCAATATCGCTCGGTGATCTTCTACCACAACGACGCGCAGCGGGCTGCGGCGGAAGAGTTGATCCGGGAGTTGACGGTGGAAGAAGTTTTTCCGGCGGCGATTGTGACTGCAGTGGAACCCGCAGCGGTGTTTTACAAAGCGGAAGATCACCACCAGGATTATTTTCGCAACCATGCGAATCAGCCATACTGCGCATTTGTGGTGGCGCCGAAGGTGAAGAAGTTTCGGGAAAAGTTCGCGCAGCGGCTGGGGAGCGGGTCCTAGCGCGGTTCTTGCAGCGCGGTAAACGGAGCGGCGGCGAATACGATCTTGCCGCCGACCATCGTCAGCAGCGATTCGGTGCCGCCAATCTGATCGACGGGCGCGGTCATGTAATCGCGCGATAACACTGCGAGATCGGCAAGCTTGCCCACTTCGAGCGAGCCGCGCTGGTCTTCGTCATGCGAGAACCAGGCGCTGCCGAGCGTATAAAAGCGCAAGGCTTCGGCGCGGCTGGGCGTCTCTTCCGGTCCGCGAATGGCCACGCCGCCGACCGTCTTGCCGTCCAAGAACCACTGCAGGGCGGTGAACGGGTTGTACGAGGCGACGCGGTGCGCGTCGGTGCCCGCGCCAACCGCCACCCCGATCTTCGTAGCCGTCTCGACCGGCGGCACGCGCCGCGCCGCGTCCGCGCCTTCCTGCTGCACGAACTGCGCGCCACCGAAGTACATGGCGTCCTGCACGGTCCAGCCCACTCCGAGCGCTTTCATGCGCTCCAAGGTGCGCGGCGCGGCGTCGTTCAGATGAGCGATCGACCAGCGCAAGCCGCCGATCGGCGTCTCGCGGTTCACGCGCTCGAAAATATCGAGAAGCTGGCCGACGGAGGCGTCGCGCGGCCAATGCATGGTCAGGGCCATGCCGTGGTCGGCCGCCCACTTGGCGATCTGGTAATACTTCTCCTTGTCGGTATCGGTCGGGTGGTCGTTGTTGTTCATGGCGGCCGTAATGCGCTCGCCGATGCCGTTGAACCGCAGCAGGCCGTCGCCAAATCCCATCGGCAGCAGACGCGTCCAATTCTTGTATTCCTCGAACTCGGCGCCCGGCGTCAGCCCGCATAAGGCGTAGGCCACTCGCACGGTCAACTGATGCCGGCGCCACACTTGAAATACGGCTTGATAATCGTCAGGCGTCAGATTGTTGCCGCCGGGATCGACCACGCCCGTCAACGCGAGCCGGTTCAACTCGCGGAAAAACCGGCGGGTGCCGTCCACCTGCTCATCGAAGGTTGGCTTGGGCAGGCGGTCAAACAACGCGATGATTGCGTCCTGGCCGCCGCTGACCGCGCCGGTCGGCTTGCCGGCGGCGTCGCGTTCCAGGCGGCCGCGCGCCGGCAGATCGGCGTCGCTCGCGATGTGCAGCGCATCGAGCGCCGCCGGGGTCAGCATGGCCCATCCGTAGCCCAGTTGCACGTAGACGGGATTGTTGGGAGCGGCTGCGACCAACTCGGCTTGCGCCGGTCGGCGATTCTCCTTGAACTGCTGGACGTTCCATCCGCCCGCGACAATCAGCCATTTCCCGGGGCCTTTCGCCCGCGCCGCGTCGCGAATCCGTCCCAACGCTTCGGTGAGCGTCGACGCGCCGATCCAATTGACCTCGGTACTGAAACTGAGCGCCGCGCGGATCGCGTGAAGGTGCGAATCGATCAATCCCGGAATCACGGTGCGCCCTTGCAGGTCGATGACGCGTGTGCCGGCGCCTGCCAGCTTGCGAATGTCCGCCGTGGTCCCGAGCGCCGCGATCCGCCCATCGCGCACCGCGAGCGCCTCGCGCGCGGAGAAGGCGCGATCGACGGTCAGGATCTTGCCGTTGAGGAGAATGACATCTGGAGACTGGGCGCACAAGGGAACTGCGACGGCGCACAAAATACCGGCAAGGCCGGCGGCGTTACTCTTCGGCACTGCGAGCTTCCCACTGGCGCAGCAGGCCGGAGATCAGCCAGATCAGGCCGGCCAGGATCAGAGCCGCCATGAGCCATCGCATCAGGCTCGCCAGCATGGCGGCGTTCCAAACCGGCCATTGGAACCGGAACTGGCGCAGCTTGTCGTAGCGCTCCGTCATCCAGTGCCAGCCGGTGTGCGCCACCAGGGCCGAGAGAATGATCGTCCCCATCCGCTCCGCTACGACGAAACGGAACAGGCCTTCCAGCAGCGGAATCATCAGAATCAGCACCAGGAGTTGGCCCAGTTCGACGCCGAGGTTGAACGAGAGCAGCGAGGTCAACAGATGCGATCCCGCGAATTGCAGCGTCTGCCGCAGCGCGAACGAGAAGCCGAATCCATGCACGAGGCCAAAGCCGAAGGTGATGATCCAACGCCGGTTGATGGTGGCGCCGCCCACGATGTTCTCGAGAGCCATGTAGACGATGGAGCAGGCGATCAGAGTTTCGATCAGGGGAGGGAACCACAACGCGTCCGGCCCCAGGTTGTACGCCGAAGCGATGAGCGTAATCGAGTGCGCCACCGTAAACGAAGTGACAATCGGGATCAAGCCGCGGAAGCGCCGGAACGGAATCACCAGGCAGAACAGAAACAACAGATGGTCGGTGCCGTCGAGGATGTGCTCGAACCCCATCTGGACGAAGCGCAGCGCGGCCTGGAACCAGCGCGGGTCGAGCCGGATCAGGCCGGGGTCGTCGGTGAATTCGAAAGCCCGCACCACTCCGTTCGGCGGCAGGAAGCGCAGTACCGTAATCACCCGCAACGCGAGATTGTTAAACCCCATGTGGATGGAGAAGCGGGACTGATCCGATTGAACCGGATATTCGAACAGAATGTCGAACATCACCTGGTTCCAGACGACGTTGGTGTCCTCCGCGAGCCGGGGGCCGTTCATGTGCGCGAGCGCCTGCTCGAAAGAGGCGAAAGAGCGATCGGACTCGAGCGAAATTTGCGTCGCCGCTACGCGCGGCTTGCCCAGCTTGGAGTCGTCTTCATAGACCTCCATGTTGTCTGAGATCCAAAGCGTCGCCGCATCGCGGAGGAGGGGCTGGGTGCGGGCCAGATCGAGGTACCCGGGTCCCTTGCTGGGAAAATCGACGTCGCGGATGACTTTCATGGGAACGCGCATCAGCAGCTCGAGGCGCTGCCCCGACGGTTTCAAGAACGCCTGCACGGTGGCATCGGAGGGGATGTCGTGTGCTTGCAAAACGCAGGGAAATGCCAGTGCGGACGCCAACACCCAAGCTGAATATTTTGAGGCCACGGATTTCCAAAATCATATCACCGCGCCGCACCCCTTGGTCTGAGGGGCGGGGACAGCACAGTTAACTTGCGCCAAACCGTTGCCAATGATACGCTCGAAACCTGGAGGTGGAAATGAAGCTATCTATAGCCTTGTTGGGTGGCCTGCTCGCAACCGGCCTGTACGCCCAGCAGATTCAGCCCCCGCACACGCAATTGAAAGAGGGGGACATGGCTCCCGATTTTACGCTGCCTTCCACCACGGGCCAACCGGTGAAACTGTCCAGCTTCCGCGGCAAGAACGCGGTCGTGCTGGCCTTTTTCCCGGCTGCTTTCTCTCCTGGTTGAACCAAAGAATTTCTGGCGTACCAGGCTGGTATCGCTAAATTCGAGGGTCAGGAAGCAAAGGTCCTGGGGATCAGCACCGACAATACGTTTTCGCAAAGAGAGTTTGCAGCCAAGCTGATGCTGACGATTCCGTTGTTGAGCGATTTTGCGAAGCGCGAGGTCGCCCAGCAGTATGGCGTTCTCGTTGCCCAGGCGGGCGTGGCGAACCGCGCTACGTTTGTCGTCGATAAGGACGGCAAGATCGTCCATATCGAGGAAGGGAATACCGCCATCGACCCGAGCGGAGCCGAAACCGCCTGCGCGCGGTTAGGGCGTAAGACCCAATAGAACATCGTTATCCCAAGCCAGCAGATTCCGGAAACGGACTGCTGGCTTTTTGTTTTTTTCGCAATCTTCCGTTAACAATATAGGCCATAGAAACTTTCGATTGGAATTCCCGCGCCGCGCCCGCTATGATCGATTTGAAAGTCGCGGCGCTGTAAGAATCTGCCCCGCATAAAGATCCCCGCATCCGATCTTCATTGAACCGGCCCGGTTTCGCCATCAGATTTAAATACTGAGCTGCCACCATCGTGAGTGGAATTGCGGCATCAGACTGCAAATAGTCGGAGGATTCTACGTGACGAAGACGGGCATCGTTCTATTTCTCATAACAGTGGGGACCTGCTGGACGCAATCGTATGCGGCGCACTGCTGCGCCATGGGAGTCACGCCTTCACACTTGGACGCGCTGGACCTGGCGGCCGAGAGCTTCTCCGCCGGCTCTGCGAACACGGGGGATCAACCTTCCGGCGCGACGATTTCGGCCGCCCGTTTGCGCCATAATCCGCCGCGGCAGGCCCGCAAAGCCTTCCTCCGTGGCTTCAACGCACACCGCGCGGGCGACTACCAGGCGGCTGCGGAAGCCTTTGAGAAAACCATCGCCATTGATCCGGATTTCTCGGAAGCGCACGGCGATCTCGGCGTCGAATATACCTGGACCGGACGCCTCGCGGATTCGGTTTCCGAGTTCCAACGCGCCCTGCAACTCGACCCGGCTACCGCTCTACACCACTCGAACTTTTCTTATACGTTGATCCTGCTCAAACGGTATTCGGAGGCGGAAGCCGAAGCACAAACCGCCGTCGGCCTCGATCCGGCCGATGGCGTGGCGCATTTCCTGCTGGGCTGGCTGCTGGCGCGCCGCCCGGAGACCCGGCCCCTCTCGGAAAACCACCTGTTATATGCCGCACGGACTATTCCGGAGGCGCACCTGGCCTTGGCACAGTTATACGGCGTACAGGGCGCCAGCCAGGTGGCCGACACCGAGGTGAAACGGTATCACCAGGCTACCGCACTTAATACGCAGCACAGGAACGCCGTGACAGGCTTCCTGCCATGACTGTAAATGAATTGAAAACGGAGGGGAGTTATGAAACTGCAGGACGTAATTCTAAAAGCCATTGCGAGGAAAATCAGCTGGCTCGATGCGGCCGATATCGCCGGAGTCAGCGCGACCACCATCGCCCGCATGCGGCAGAAGTATGAGCAATTCGGCTACGACGGCTTGTACGAACAGCAGCACCGGAAGCGGCATATTCACCGGGTGCCGCTGCCGACCGCGGAGAAAGTGCTGGCGCTCTATCAGCAATCGTATTCCGATCTGAGTGTCCGGCGCTTCCAGCAGAAGCTGCACACCGATCACGGCATCCGGCTGAACTATAGCTGGCTGCAGCAAGCGTTGCAGGGCGCGGGGCTGATTGCCATGCCGCCAAAACCGGCGGCGGTGGCGCGGCCGCCAAAAGTTCCCTCAGTGCGGCGGCGGTTGCATTTCGTCCGCAGCGCGGCTTGAACTCAAGAACCCGCCCCGTGAGGGAGCGGGTCGCGGCATCAAAAGCGCGTGACTTCGGTGAAGTTGAAGCCGTGGGCCTTCATCGCCGGCACAACCATATCGAACGTTTCTTCGCCCGACGCGCGCGCCGGCGGAGACAGCGCCTCGACGTTGGACAGCAGCTCGATGAGGCTCTGGTTAAACCGGAAATTGCGAATGCCTCCTACAAGCTCTCCGTTCTCAATCAAGAACGTGCCGTCGCGCGTCATACCGGTGAAGATCTTTTCGTACGGATCGACTTCGCGGATGTACCAGAGCCGTGTCACCAGAACGCCGCGCCCGGTGGATGCCAACATTCGATCCACGGTGGTGTCGCCGCCCGCAATCACGATGTTCATCGGCGCTTCGCCGATCTCGTTGGGGACCGAAAACCCATGGCCCGTCGGCGCGACGCTTTCGGCGGCGGCCGCCTGGCGGCAATAGGCAATCTCGCGCACCACGCCCCGGTCCACCAGCGTCAGACGCTTTCTCGGCACGCCTTCGCCATCGAAGGCCGCGCCCGATTGCAGCGAGTGCCGGGCGTCGTCGGTAATCGTGATATTGGCGCCGAAGAGTTTTTTGGCGATCCGGTCATTCAGAAAGCTGCGTCCATCGCGGATGGCGGTGGCGCTGAAGTCGCCAAACATCTGCCCCACGAGATCGAGCACCGCCGCCGGCTCCAGAACCACCGTGTAGCGGCCGGGAGGCAATTCGCGGGGCGCGCGCGAAGCGGCGGCCTTTTGCGCCGCCTGCCGCGCCAGCTGTGAGGGATGTAGATCGCGCACGCGGCACGCGCTCGCCTTGGCCCATCCCGAGCTGTCGGCGGTCATCGCAGTGATCGAAAACCGCGCCATGGTTTCGGTGTACGACAGCGATACTCCGCGCGAGTTGAGGAGCGAAAGGGTGGAGAGCCCGGTTGAGTAAATGCCCGCCGCCGTCTGGCCCGCCCCTTCCACCTCCTGAATCGCCTCGGCCACGGCCTCCGCGCGCTCTTGCGGCGATACGAAGGCAGTCCGCTCGTCGAAGCGGTCGAGCGGCTCAATCGCAGCGCGCTCGGCCAGCGGCAACAGGTCGGCGTCGGCCGCCGTCAGCCGCGTGATCGCGACCACCTGCTCGACTACGTCCCGGATTCCGGCGCCATCCAGCCGGTTCGTCGAAGCGCGCGCGGTGCGCCCGTCGATCACCGTCCTTACCGAAAGCTGCGCCGTGCGCTCCGCTACGTTCTGGTGGATGGCGTTGTTGGCGAACCGTGTCAGCGCGTTCGAACTACCCGAGACGATTGCCTCGACATCGCGCACGCCGCGCGAGCGTGCTTCCGCTAAGACCCGATCGAAAATTTCGGCAGCCAGTTGCGGTTCATCCGGCATAGGCGTTCCCGACCCGAATCTTCCGGAATCGCGCCGGGCTGGCGCCGTGCCCGGTGCCCATCACCTGTTCGGGCTGCCCCTTGCCGCAGTTCGGCACGCCCCATAATGTCCAGTGTTCCGGCCCGGCAATGGCCGCGCACGCGTTCCAGAATTCGGTCGAAATACCGCTATAGCTCGGGTTCTTCAGCATGCGCACGCGCTTGCCGCGGCGGATCTCCCAACCAATCTCGCAGCCGAACTGGAAGTTGTAGCGCTTGTCGTCGATCGACCAGCTGCGGTTGGTCTCCATGTAGATCGCGTGATCGGCGTCGAACACTTCTTCGAGCGATTGGCGCCCGGGCTCCAGGCTCACGTTAGTCATCCGGATGAGCGGAATGCGCGCCCAGCCGTCGGCGCGCATGCAGCCGTTTGAGCGCGCGTCGCCGACTTGCGCCGCCGTTTCCCGCGAGGTCATGTACCCGACGAACCGGCCGTTGCGGATGATGTCGGTCGACCGCGCCGGCACTCCTTCGTCGTCGAAGGCAAAAGTTCCCAACCCCGGGCCGTGCTCCAGCCGGGCATCGCACACGACGTTAACGATTTCTGAGCCGTAGCGCAGATTCCGCAGCTGGTCGATCGTCAGAAAACTCATGCCCGCATAGTTCGCCTCGCTGCCGAGCACGCGGTCCAATTCGATCGGATGGCCGATCGATTCGTGAATCTGCAGCCCGAGTTGCGCGCTGTCCAGGATCAGGTCGAATTCGCCTTCCGGGCACTGATCGGCCGCGTGGAGAGCCACGGCTTCTTCGGCGATGCGGGGCGCGTTTTCCAAAAGCCGCAACTCGCCGACCAATTCGTAACCCTTCAACTGATACTGCCCGCCGAACGAATTCGGATACGACCGCTTCTGGATGTCGCCGTCCTTGTAGCTCAGTGCCGAAAAGCCCGCGCCAGACAGGTGGCGTGTCTGATCGATGACGCTTCCGAGCGTCGACGCGAACACCTGGCGGCGCTTCTCGAAATGCATCGACGTCTCCGCCAGGCTAACGCCCGGGTGCCGGCGGAGTTCCGCGTCGACCGCCAGCAGCGCGCCCAGTTGCCGGTCGATCGGAATCGCAAATGGATCCACCTGGCACGGCGAGTCCCAGGCCGCCTCGTACTTGTCCTCGGGCGCGAGCGTCACTTCGTGCTTGCGCGCGGCGGCACTGGCCTGGGCGATCTGGCGAGCCAATTCAGCCGCAGTGGCGATGCCCTCGCGCGTCAGGTCGTCGGTGGCGGCAAAGCCCCAGCATCCTGAGGCGAGCACGCGAATTCCGAGCCCGGCCGATTCCGCGGCGGAAACATGTCCTGGCTTGCCGTTCTTGGTTGTGATTTCGCGCTCGGCAACCTCCAGCGCCCGGACGTCCGCGTAGGACACGCCGCGCCCGGTCACGGCGTCAAGCGCGTTCAGCGCCAGGTCTTTCATCGAGGTATGCCGGGCCCGTAGCGGCAGGGGAGGAAATGCGCCATCTCATTTATCGTAGCGCCCTGGGATTGGCTGCTCTCGTCTTGACCGCACGCCACGTTTTGAGGAACCGGTCTACCGCGGGGGCCGGCTCGCCGGAGCGCCGCAGGAAACCGCAAGTCACCGTGGTAACGCTGCCGTCAATATCGCGAAATACCACTCCGGGGGCGGGTCTGCTTTTCACGCATTCCGGATAGAGCGTCACCACGCCGGAGGCCGCAATCAGGCTCAGCGAAACGGAAATCTGGTTCGATTCGTGCACAACCTTTGGCGTGAATCCCGCCGCCTTGCAGATTTCGTGAACCGCGTCATAACATCCGGGCGCGAGCGACCGCGGATACAGCGCGAACTTTTCTTCGGCCAATTGGGAACAGGGCACGCGCCGTTTGGAAGCGAGCCGATGCGACGACGGCAGAGCTACGACGAAGCGCTCCTCGCCGACCCGTTCGAAGACAAACTTGGGATCGTCGGGAACCGGAGGGTGCAGAAAGGCTGCGTCGATCCGGTTGCGCGCGAGGGCTTCGATCTGCTCGGGCCCCGACATTTCGAAACTCGACAAGCGCGTCCGCGGGTAACGGCTCATGAAGTGTCTCACCACCTCGGGAAAGTCGTGGTATGGCGCGCAGCACTCGAAGCCGATGGCGAGCGACTCGCGGCGGCGCGCCGAGACGTTTCGCGCGGTTTCCACGGACCGCTCATGATGCTGCAGCGTCACCCGCGCCTGTTCGGCAAACGCCATTCCGGCTGGAGTGAGAGAGACGGAGCGCTGCGTGCGCTCGACCAGAGCCGCACCGACCATTTTCTCGAGGCTCTGAATCTGCCGCGTCAGGGACGGCTGCGAGATCCCCAAGCGCGATGCGGCTTTTCCGAAATGCAGCTCCTCGGCCAGTGTTGCGAAGTAGCGGAGTTGACGGAGCGTGGTGTCGGCCGGCTGGCTCATTTTCTGCGGCGCCTCTCCCTCAGCGTACGTCATCGATGACGGATTGTCTCAATACGGAAAAACTATCAATCGCGCGCTCCAGAACATTGGACAGGTTTTGCGTTCGCGCGTACGATCGAGGCAGATTGCGGAAACAGAGGCGCTCGGTTGTCGAACGGGGGATCAGCGAATCCGAAACTACTGTTAAAAGTCGCGGCGACTGTCTGGACAAACCGCGGTGGCATCCAGCGGCTTACCGAGGTACATGGAATTCAGCGAACGGGAGGAGCGTGTGATCACATTTCAAGTGAATAGCAAGGCGGCGAGCTTCGATGATGATCCGTCGACGCCGCTGCTCTGGGTGCTGCGGGACAACCTGCAGTTGACCGGCACGAAGTATGGTTGCGGGATCGCCCGCTGCGGCGCGTGCACGGTCCACATCGATGGAGAGCAGGTGCGATCGTGTGTCACCCCGGTGTCGCGTGCGGCTGGCCGCAGCGTCACGACGATCGAGGGTCTGTCGTCCGATCTGAGCCATCCGGTGCAGCGGGCGTGGCTCGAACTGCAGACGCCGCAGTGCGGGTATTGTCATTCGGGTCAGATGATGACGGCGGCGGCGCTGCTCAACAAGATTCCGAATCCCACCGACGCCGATATCGATGATGCCATGTCGGCCAATTTGTGCCGGTGCGGAACGTACCATCGCATCCGCGCGTCGGTGCACCGGGCGGCGGAACTGAAATCCGGCGGAGGGCGCCGATGATCCGACTGCTCTTCGTTTCCATCCTGGCTGCAGCCGCGGCTTTGCCGCAGACCGCTCCAATGAGCTCATTCGAGGCATTCCAGAAGGCCGCGACAGTAATCCGGCATCCACGGTGCCTGAACTGCCACATCCGCGGCGACCAGCCGCTCATCGGATCGAACGGCGACGTGCATCCAATGCTCGTGAAGCGTGGAGCCGATGGCCAGGGGGCGCCGGGGCTTCGCTGCTCGACGTGCCATCAAGAAACCAACGGCGACCTACCGCACGGCCCTCCCGGCACAAAAGGATGGCAGCTCCCCACACCGCAGAATCGGCTGGCTTGGGCAGGACTTGACGATCAAAAGCTGTGCCGCGGGATCCTCACCGTCCTGAAGAAGGGCGGGCAGCCGCGCGACAAAATCGCGGACTACGTCAATTCCGATCCACGTGTGCTGTGGGCCTGGGATCCCGGTCCGGGTCGCGAGAAGCCGTCGATGGACCGTCTGGAGTTTGTGGAGTTGATTCGAACCTGGATCGAGAAAGGAGCTTCCTGTGCACCTTGAAACGATCAACAATCCGAGCCGCCGCAGCTTCCTGCATACTTCGGCGGCGAGCGTGGGGCTGCTGCTGTCCGGCCAGTTCCGCCTGTTGGGCCAGGCGAAGGAAGTGCGCATGAACGCCTGGATTCGCATTGCTCCCGATGACACCGTCACCCTGATTGCGTCTCAGGCGGAAATGGGGCAAGGAGCTGGAACCACGCTGCCCGTCGTGCTCGCCGAGGAATTGTGCGTCGAGTGGAAGAAGGTGCGGCTCGAGCAATCGGGCGTGGACGAAGCGTACAACAACCCGCGCGTCAACTGGCAATTCACGGGAAATAGCGAAAGCACCACGGGATTCTTCGAACTGCTGCGCCGCATGGGCGCCTCGGCTCGCGAGACATTGATTCAAGCGGCTGCCGAACGCTGGCGCGTGCCCGCGGGCGAATGCGTCGCTGACGCCAACGCCGTGATGCATTCGCGAACCGGGCGGCGGTTTCGCTACGGAGAGTTGGCCGAGGCAGCCAGCAAGTTGAAGCCGCCGGCCGATCCCCCGTTGCGGCAGCCATCGGAATGGAAGCTGTTGGGACGCTCTTTGGGGCGTGTCGAGCTTCCGTCGAAACTCAATGGCTCGGCGATTTTCGGCATGGACTTTCGCGTGCCTGGAATGCTGTACGCGGCGGTCGCGATGCCGCCCACTGTGGGCGGGAAGGTAAAGCGCCACGACCGTACGCCTGCGGTCAGCATGCCCGGGGTGGTGGACGTCGTCGAACTGCCGGATGGAATCGGTGTGGTGGCCGACACGTACTGGCACGCGCGCAAGGCACTGGCCGCGACGCCCATCGAGTGGGATGCCGGTCCCAATGCCGCACTAGATTCCGCCTCTCTGATGGGCCAGTACAAGGACGCGATGGAAGGCAACGACTGGATCCGGGTCAAGCTCACCGGCGAGCCGCCCGCGGCGGGCGCCACCGTGACTGCGGACTACGAATCGCAATTCATGGCTCACGCCACCATGGAGCCGATGAATTGCACGGCTCGCGTTACCGACGACCGCTGCGAGATTTGGGGACCGATCCAGGGCCAGAAGCTGGTGCAACTCGAAGTAGCCGGAGCCTTAAAGATGGCGCCGGAAAAGGTGTCCGTCAACCGCACGCTGCTGGGCGGCGGCTTCGGACGCCGGCTGTACGGCGATTACGCGCAGCAAGCCGCTCTGCTGTCGCGCGCCGTCGGCCGGCCGGTGCATGTTATTTGGTCGCGCGAGACCGATATGCAGCATGACGGATACCGCCCCGCCGTCAGGAACCGGCTCACCGCGATTGTGGACGATCAAGGGCGGCCGGCTTCTCTCACGCAGAAGCTGGTTTCTCCCACGATTCTGCTTCCCGTCTTCCCGACGGTGGCGGAAGCGCCCTTCGACCCAAGCTGCGTGGAAGGGACGCTCGAGTGGCATTACAAGATTCCGCACTGGCAGGTGGATTTTCACCAATTGAAAATCCCGGTAAAGACTTCGGTGCTGCGCACGACCGGCTACGGTCCGAATCTGTTCGCTCTGGAGAGTTTCATCGATGAGCTGGCGGCCCGCGCGAAGAAAGACCCGTGGCGTTACCGGCGCGAGCTGCTCGGCGACGACACACGATCGATTGCGGTACTCGATCTGGTCGCCGAAAAAAGCGGCTGGTCGCAGAAGCCGGGGGCCGGGCATTTTCGCGGGATTGCGTTCGCCGAGGCGTTCCGCACAGTGATTGCGCATGTGGTGGAACTGTCCGTCAAAAGCCAGGACGTCACCATTCACAAAGTCACGTGCGCGTTCGATTGCGGGATCGCTCTCGATCCGGACATCTGCAAGAGCTCGATGGAAGGCGGCATCGCCTGGGGTCTCACCGTCGCGTTCAAGTCGGACGTCACGTTTTCCAAAGGCGGTGTCGACCAGAGCAACTACCACGACTATCAGTTGCTGAACCTGTCGGAGATGCCGCCGGTGGAAGTTTATTACTTGAACAGCGACACGCGCCTTCTCGGAGGAACCGGCGAAGTTGGGCCGGTGACTGTGTTGCCTGCCGTGGCTAACGCGATGTATGCGGCCACCGGCAACCGGTACCGGAGCTTGCCGCTCGCCCGGCATGGATTTCGGCTCACGGCTTCCCGAAAGGCATGAGCCACGGCCGATTTCCGGCGCCCGTTCTGGTGAGCCTGGTGATGACAGCGGCGGCGGGCGCTCAGACACAACGCCCCGCCTACCAACTCCTCCGCTACGACGAGGACTGGTCTTCGTTGTCCGACAGCGTGCACCGCACAGACTGGCTGGACGCCTTAAAATACATTTCGCTGGGCCGCGCCGGCTGGTATGTTACTTTGGGCGGCGAGGTGCGGGAGAAGTTTGAGCTGCTCGATGAGCCTGGTTTCAGCAGCAAGCAGGAAGATCAAAACGGATACCTGCTGCAGCGGTACATGCTCTCCTCCGATTTTCACTTGGGCCCGCGCTTTCGATTCTTTGCGGAGCTGCAGAGCGGCTTGGAAGAAGGCCGCAACGGAGGCCCGCGCCCGACCGATCTCGACCGGCTCGACTGGCATCAGGCCTTTGTCGATTGGCGGATCGCAGGAGGCGAACCGCAAGGCATCACGTTGCGTCTGGGCCGCCAGGAAATCGGGTTCGGCACCGGCCGCCTGATCGCGCCGGCCGAAGGCCTGAATTTGCGCCGCAGTTTGGATGGAGCGCGCATCCACATCAAGAAAGGGAAAGTCGATTTCAACGCGACGGCGCTGCGGCTGGTAAGCAACCGGCCCGGGATTTTCGACAACGTCCCCGACCACACGCAGACCTTCTGGGGCGCCGGCTTCATCATGCCGCGGCCGTTTTGGAGAATTGCCAACCTCGGCGTGTACTACCTGGGCTTCGACAACAAGAAGGCGAGTTTCGCCAAAGGAATCGGCCGGGAGATCCGTGAGACGTTCGGCGCGCATATCTGGAAGCGGACGGGCCCGTGGGACTACGACGACGAAGGGGTGGTTCAAACGGGATCGTTCCGCGGTGCGCCGATTCGTGCGTGGGCGCTCTCTGGAGATGGCGGCTACACTTTCGATCGGCTGCCGCTGCATCCGCGGCTGGGCGTTCGCGCGGATGCCACCAGCGGCGACCAGGGTCCCGGGCACCAGGCGCTCGGCACCTTCGATCCGCTGTTCTCGGCGGTGCCGGTTTGGTCGGGGCCTTCGGCGCTTCTCGGAGGAGGCAATCTCATCGACGTGACGCCTTCGGTACGGCTGCGATTCAGCCGCGCGGTCTCGCTGACGTTGGAATCGTCCAAATTCTGGCGCGAGAGCCGCTACGACTCGGTATACACGGCGTTCAACGCGCCGCTGCGTCCGGCCAATCCGAGCGCCGGCCGCGATGCGGCCACGGCGCCCTCGGCAACGATTGCGTGGCAGGCGACCCACCACATGTTCTATTCGATCATCTGTAGCCATTTCTTCGCCGGTAATTACTTTCGCGTCGAACTGCCCGACAAGAACGTGAACTACCTGGCAGCGTGGGTTTCGTATCGGTTTTGAAAGGAACAGAGAGGATGAGCCTGAAGAATTCCAACGTCACTGAGGCCGGGGCTGATTGCCGGCGTTTCACGGCGACTCTATCGCGGCGTGATCAAGCCGCCGAGTTTATCCTGCTCGCCGGAGACAGATCGCGGAAACCGCGTGGCGTAGGCTTCGCCATATTTCAGGCCGGTACCGGTGTTGTACAGAACAATGCGATCTGACGGTTTCAGGAAACCGGAGGCCAGCAGCTTGGCGCACGCGGTCACGCACGACGCCCCTTCCGGTGCGGCGAAAATACCTTCTTCACTGGCCAGCTGCACGCCGGCTTCGAGCATCTCGGCATCGCTCACCGCGATGGCCGTACCGCCGCTCTTGCGCACGGCTTCGAGCACCAGGAAATCCCCCAACGGCTTGGGCACACGCAAGCCCGACGCCACCGTCTGCGCGCCGTCCCAGAACCGGCTGCGCGGCTCGTTCTCTTCAAACGCGCGAACTACCGGCTGGCACCCTTCGGCTTGCACCGCCACCATCTTGGGCCGGCGGCTGCCGATCCAACCGAGCCGCTCCATTTCTTCGAAGGCCTTCCACATGCCGATCATGCCGACGCCGCCCCCGGTTGGATAGAAAATTGCGTCCGGCAATTCCCAATCCAGCTGCTCAGCGACTTCGTAGCCCATCGTCTTCTTGCCCTCGATGCGGTAGGGCTCCTTGAGCGTGCTGATATCGAACCAGCCCTCGGCGGGAGCGCGCTCGGCCACCATGCGCGCGCAATCGCTGATCAGCCCGTTCACCAGCGTCACCTGGGCGCCGTAGGCCATGCACTCCAGGTAATTCGACTGCGGCACATCGCAGGGAAGAAAGATGTGCGCTTCGATCCCGGCCGCTGCCGCGTAGCCGGCGAGGGCTCCCGCCGCGTTGCCGGCCGACGGTATCGCCACTTTCCGGACTCCCAGCTCGACGCACATGGAAATGGCGCAGGAAAGGCCGCGCGCTTTGAACGAGCCCGTCGGATTCAGCCCTTCGTCCTTGACCCAGAGATTGTCGGCGCCCATGCGCGCGCCCAGCCGCTTCGTCCGAACGAGCGGAGTCCAGCCTTCTCCCAGGGAAATCACGTGGTCGTCGGCAGCCGGCAAAACCGGCGCGTAGCGCCACATGGTCGGCGGCCCGTTGGGAACCATGCGCCGCGGCCACCGCGAGCGCAAAAAATCGAGATCGTACCGTACCAGCAGCGGCCCGCCACAGCTGCACAGGCCATTCACCTGGCTGGCGTCAAACCGCTGCTGGCAAAGGCTGCATTCCAGATGTGTCGCTTTGGGCATTTAATCAACGAGTCTAACATTGCGCAAAAGTTCCATTACGTCCCCATTACCCCTGGGGATGGTCTCCACTCCGGTTCCATGTTCCGATTGAGAAAGCAAATGGACCTAGCCGACGCACTGATCTTCGCTTTCGCCGCTGCGGTGGATCTGGCCGTGCTGTATGCTCTGCGGCGCTATCGCCGCTGGCAGCGCCAAAGGCCGACCGAGCGGGTTGCCCGCAGCCTGGCGTTCGCCGTGCGCAGGCGGGTCCTCCTCGAGCCCGCTCTTCGTTAATACAGCGTCGGGTATGCCTCGCGCATTTCGCGCGCCAGTTCCTTGGCGGTCTGGATCTGCACCAGCGGGCCCTGATCCAGCCCCGGACAGAACTTCGCCGCTTTTCGCCATTCGCGGCGGCTCTCGACCAATTCCGGCCAGAAGGGAAAAATGCGGCACTGGGTCGGCTTTACCGCATGAATCGAGCAGCCGCCGTCCCGCAGAAAATAGCAGTTCGCGTCACGAGGCACGCGCAGCCGAAGGCGCCTGCTGGTTCGATAGACGTACCGCCGCTCGAACGCGCGCGGCGTCATCCCCAGAAACTCGGCGGCCCGCGCCAGGTCGTTTTCCGTCAACCAGACGAATCCGCGCTGCGTGCAGCACGCGGTGCATCCCGGTTGGCATTGGAATCGGAGCGCTTGCGGCATGCCCTCATTATGGCGCGTCAGGCCAGCTCTTTATACAAAAAACTTGCGGCTTCCAGAGCGGGCGAATCCGCCGCGCGCGAGTATCGCGGAATCACACCCACCGTCACGTAACCCAAGGAGCGATACAGCGGCTCGCCCGAGTCGCCCGTGCGCGTGTCCAGCGTCAACAGCGTCCGCCCCTCGGCGCGCGCCACTTCTTCGACCGCGTTCATGAGCGCGCGCGCAATCCCGCAACGCCGCGCCTTCGGATGCACCATCAACTTGATGACGTCGGCGCGGTGGCGCTGGTTTGGCGGCGTGGCCGGCACCAATTGCACCGTGCCGCAGATTCGGCCTTCCGCGCGCGCTACCAACATCCGCCGTTTGCCCTTCCGGACTTCGGGAAACACCGCATCGCGCCAGAATGCGCGGGCTTCTTCCAACGGAAACGGGTATATGAAACTGATGCTGGCGCCGGCGTGCACCGAGGCATGCAGCATCTCCGCCAGCATCTCCAGATCGTCATCCTGGCGTTGGTTTTCACACTTCCACTCGGTAATGAAAAAGTCAGTCATATGGTCCTGTTTCTCACGGGTGCACCATGGCAATCGCATAACGGGCGGGCTTTTTCCCCACGCATTCGAACCGCGTGGGCCCATTCAGGACGTAGCGCAGACAATCGCCGGGACGCAGCCGAAAGGTGACGCCGCCTACCGTGAGATCCAGCGTGCCTTCGAGCATCCACAGATGATGCTCCAACCCGGGAACCGGCGAAGAATCGAAGCGTACCGACGCTCCGCGCGGGAACCGTACCTCCACCATTTCGGCGCGTAGCCCGGCGCCCGGCGGCGAAATCGCCCGACGGACGTAGCGCGACTCGGGGTCCTCCCACTCGACCTGATCGGCGGCGCGGATGAGGCTGGCGGGCTGCCCTTCGGCCTCGGCGATCAGCCGCGAGAGCGTCCAGCCGAACGCGGCGCACAGTTGGCCCAGCATGTTCGCGGTCGGGCTCAACTCCCCTCGTTCGATGCGCGACAGCGTCGGCCGGCTGATCCCGGTGCGCTCCGCCAGTTCCTCCAGCGACCACCCGCGTTCTCCGCGCAGCGTGCCGAGGCGGCCGGCGATCCGTTGGTCGACCGTTTCGCCAATCTCCATATAGAGATTGTATCTCAAAATAGAGATATGGGACTTGATACACTGACACGGTATGAAACTCCACCGCCGTCAAATGATCGCCGGGACCGGTGCCGGGCTCGCGGCATTCGCCTTCCCGAACAACGCGCATGCCGCTGCATGGACGTCCGCGGAGAAGGCCAACGCCCAAATCGTGACCGACTTCTGCGCCTCCTGGTCCGGCCACAATCTCGACAAGGTGATGTCGTTTTTCGCCGACAACGCGGCGTACCGGGTGAGTGAAACGCAGGAGCCCAACAAGGGCAAGCAGGCGGTGAACGACCGCATCAAGAGTTTCCTCGATCGCGTGGAAAGGTTCGAGGTGCTCGATACGCTCGCCAAGGGCCCCATGGTATTCAACGAGCGGGTTGATCACTTCACCGGCGGCCCGCTGAAGTCCTGGCATGGCGTGGGGGTGTTCTTTCTCAAAGAGGGCAAAATTGTTGAGTGGTACGACTACACCATCGCGCTGGAGCGGACGTAGGCTTGCTGTTCTCGTGGCGGTACTCCCGCTGCTGACTTTGGCGCAGCCGCCGGTTCCGCCCATCCACATCGCCGGCAACCTGTACTATGTGGGCGATACCGATCTGGCTGCCTTTCTCGTGGTTACGCCGAAGGGCGACATTCTGATCAATTCGGGCTTCGAGTACTCAGCCAAGGAAATCCGGGAGCGCATGAAGGTCCTGGGTTTCCGGTTCAACGACATCAAAATCCTGCTGGCCACTCACGCGCACAGCGATCACGTCGCCGCCATGGCGACGATCAAGCGGCTCACCGGCGCCCGGATGCTGGCCCTCGAGCAGGAAGCCGAGTTGCTGGAAACGGGCGGCAAGACCGACTACCTGTTCGGCAGCGCCGGCTGGTTTCCGCCGGTCAGAGTGGACCAGACCTTCAAGGACGGCGGCACAATCGAACTCGGCGGCACCACGCTCACGGCACACCTGACTCCGGGCCACACCAAGGGCAGCACCAGCTACACGATGAACATCACCGAGAACGGCCGCGAGTATCACGTGCTGATCGCCAATCTTCCCGTCCTCAACGAGGGGGCCGTGCTGATCAAGAATCCGCGATATCCGGGGATCGTCGCCGATTACTCGCGCACCTTCGACGTGCTCCGGCAGCTTCCCTGCGACATCTACCTCACCTCGCATGCCGGTCAATTCGGTCTGCGCGCGAAGTTTCACTCCGGACAGAAGTACAGCCCGGATGCCTTCGTCGATCCCTACGGGCTGCCCCGAATCCTCAGTCGCCTCGAAACCGAGTTTGAGATGGAGTTGGACGAGCAGGAGCAGGAAGCGCAGGCGATCGAAGACCGCAAGCACTTCAAGGACGTAATTCCTCAGTGAGGCTGCGTGCGGGACGCCGGCTGCGCGGTCAGGCCGGTGACGCTGTCCTGGTCGACGAAGCGTTCCAGGTCCGCGAGGTCCCTCGCCCACACTTTCAGCAGAAAGGTTCAGGTTTCTTCGGCGGCCGCGGCGGCGGGAACTGTCTCGAGTGCCGCTTGGGACCGCTGCGCCCTCCAGCGCAGGAACAGGAGCAGAGGGATCGCCGCGCCGAGGCTGGCCAGCCCATCCACCAGGAACAGGCCCCGGACACCGAAAAGCCGGTACCCCTGGCCGTCGGCCCAAGTCATATAGACGATGGCGCCGTTGGTCGATGCCGCGAAGAGCCCGAGTTGTGTCGCCGCCGTGGGATTGCCGACGCCCACCAGTTGCAGGCCCAACGCCGAAAACGCCGCGTAGGTGATACCGGCGATCCCGTTGTACGCCAGCACCCCGGCCGTAAAGGCCACCTGGGTGTGCAGGGTCCAGGCCATGGCCAGGGCACAGAGCCCCGCCAGCGCTCCGCCGGCCAGGTAGAGCACGCCGCGGTCGACGCGGTCCGCGATGTAGCCTCCCAAAACCGAGCCCAGTGCGCTCGTTGCGGCCGCGCCCGCTCCGGTGACCCAGACCACCCGTTCCGCACTTGTGTGGAAGTCATTACCCAAGCCGGCGAACAGGTTGATAGCCGCCACGCAGCTCGCGGGCGCCAAGAAAATGAGAAAGCCGGTGAGCACCTGTGGCTGCCGCGAAGTTTGCACCACGCTTCGGAAGGTGCCGCCAAAAATCTGGCGGAGTCCAAGCGACGGTTTCGCCGGCTCCGGGAAACACAATAGGAACAAGGACGACGCGACTACGGCAAGTGCGATGATCAGCCCGAGAGTCCGAATCGTAAGGTACGCCGCCGACCACATGATCACCATCGATCCCAGCGCCCCGCCGCCCAGGTTTGCGGCGTTGATCCATCCGCCCACTTTGCCGCGCGCATCATCCGGCACGAACTCGGAGGTCCAGCCGTTGACGGCGCTGCTCTGCAGGACGATCGCGAGTTCCGCCAGCAAGAGTAGAGCTGTGAAGAGCGAAAGACGCGCCGGCGAGAACCACCAGAGCGCGCCCGCCAGCCCGAGCGCCGCTGCCACCGCGAGCGCAAAAGCGTACAGCCGGCGCGTGAAGCCCACGTCAATAATTGGTGTAACCAGAAACGCCCAAAAGGTGGGCGACATCGCCGTCGCGCTTACACCGGCGATGCGGTCCACGCTCACGCCCGCCTTGGCCAGCAGAAACGGCAGCGCCGTGACGATGAATCCCGCGACCAGCCCGAAGCTCAGGCTACCCATCCCGACGATCCACGCGGCGGGCGCGCCTTTTTCTCTGGCGGGCAAATTCATCTGAAACCGAGTCTCCATCATAGAGGAGCCAAAAACCGGCGCGCTACACTGAAAGCGGAGGCGGCCGACTGTGGCGGGTGACGGCAATGGGTTCGTTTCGTCGTTTGCCGTCATCTTGTTTGCGCATGGCTCTCGCGTTGAATCTGCGAACGAGGGCGTCCGGGCCGTCGCCCGGGACTTGGCTCAAATGGGTTCCTTTCGCCAGGTCGCCCCAGCATTCCTGGAACTCGGCCAACCAGACTTGGCGGGCGCCGTTTCCGACCTCGCCAGCCAGGGCGTTCAGCGAGTCGTAGTGGTGCCCTACTTCCTGGCCTTCGGGCTCCACATTGAGCAGGACTTGCCCCAGCTCATCGCGGGCATTCGGGAGGCTCACCCGGGACTCGAAATCCGCGTCGCGCGGCCTTTGGAAGGCCATCCCGGCTTGGCTCAAGCCCTGGCGGAGCGTGCCCGGCAGGCGCTGATTGATTGATAATAAGCAAGTTATAAAAACTTGACAATGCTCCACTAAAATTTGATAATGGATGTGTACTAAGCCAGTGGGATCCTCCCCGCCGGCCGCCATTGTAAATCATGATTAACGCGAGGATTTGAAGACTTATGGCAAAGATTATTGGTATTGACTTGGGCACCACCAATTCCGTGGTTGCCGTCATGGAGGGTGGCCAGCCCACCGTGATCGCGAACCAGGAAGGCGCCCGAACCACCCCGTCGGTGGTTGCTTTTACGAAGAGCGGGGAACGGCTGGTCGGCCAGGTGGCCAAGCGCCAAGCCATCACTAACCCCGAAAACACCGTGTTTTCCATCAAGCGGTTCATGGGCCGCCGCTATGACGAAGTCAACGAAGAGATGAAGATGGTGCCCTACAAGGTGGTCCGGGGCGACGCCAGCGACGCTCGTGTGGATATCACGGGCAAGAAGTATTCGCCGCCGGAGATCTCGGCCATGATCCTCACCAAGCTGAAAGAGGCGGCCGAAGCCTACACAGGCGGCAAGATCACCCAGGCGGTCATTACAGTTCCCGCGTATTTCAACGATGCGCAGCGGCAGGCCACCAAGGATGCCGGCAAAATTGCCGGACTCGAAGTGATGCGCATCATCAACGAGCCGACGGCCGCGGCGCTCGCCTACGGTCTCGACAAGAAGAAGAACGAAACCATCGCTGTGTATGACTTCGGCGGCGGCACCTTCGACATCTCGATTCTGGAAGTCGGCGATGGCGTCGTCGAAGTGAAATCCACCAATGGCGACACCCATCTGGGCGGAGACAACATTGACCAGCGCATCATCGACTGGATCGTCTCCGAGTTCAAGAAGGAAAACGGCATCGACCTCTCGAAGGACCAGATGGCGCTGCAGCGTCTCAAAGAAGCGGCCGAGAAAGCCAAGATGGAGCTCTCGACGCTGCTCGAGGCGGAGATCAATCTGCCGTTCATCACCGCCGATGCCAGCGGTCCGAAGCACTTGCAGATGAAACTCACCCGGGCACGCTTCGAGCAGATGGTAGAAGACATTGTTCAGCGCTCGGTCGGCCCCTGCAAGCAAGCCATGGCGGATGCCGGCATCACGAACCCGTCCCAAATTGACGAAGTCGTGCTCGTCGGCGGTCAGACCCGCATGCCGCGGATCCAGCAAATTGTCCAGAACCTGTTCGGCAAGGAGCCGCACAGGGGCGTGAACCCGGACGAAGTCGTGGCGGTCGGCGCCGCGGTGCAAGGCGGTGTGCTCGGCGGCGAAGTGAAGGACGTGCTGCTGCTCGACGTGACCCCGCTCTCGCTCGGCATCGAAACTCTGGGCGGCGTCTTCACCAAGTTGATCGAACGCAACACCACGATTCCGACCCGCAAGAGCGAAGTCTTCTCGACGGCGGCCGACAATCAGCCGTCCGTAGAGATCAAGGTCTACCAGGGCGAGCGCGCCATGGCGCGGGATAACCGGATGCTGGGCGTATTCCAGCTCGCCAACATTCCGCCGGCGCCCCGCGGCGTGCCGCAGATCGAAGTGACTTTCGATATTGATGCCAACGGCATCCTGAATGTGACCGCAAAGGACAAGGGCACCAACAACGAGCAGAAGATCACCATCACCTCGTCCTCGGGCTTGTCCAAGGACGAAGTCGAAAAGATGGCCAAGGATGCCGAGTCCCACGCGGCCGATGACCGCAAGCAGCGCGACACCATCGAGGCCAAGAACAAGGCCGATGCCATGGTCTACAACGTCGAAAAGACGCTCAAGGAGCATCGCAGCAAAGTCAGCGAAGCCGAGGCCAAGGAGATCGAAGACGCGCTCGCCGAGACCAAAAAGGCGATCAACGAGAACGATCCGGACCGCATCAACGCGGCGACCGACCGGCTGACCACTGCCAGCCATAAGCTGGCCGAAGCGATGTATAAATCCGCCTCCTCGCAGCCCGGGCAGCAGCCTCCCACCGATGGCGGCCAGCCGGGCGGCGACCAGGGCAAGAAAGACGGCGGAAAAGACAACGTAGTCGACGCCGAGTTCGTCGATGTCGACGACAAAAAGTAAGTAGGCGGGCAGCCGGAGACGGCTGCCCATTTTTCAATGCCCACGGCCCCTAAACACGACTATTACGAAACACTAGGTGTTCCACGCAAAGCCTCGGGCGACGATATCCGCAAGGCCTATCGGAAGCTCGCACGGAAGTATCACCCGGACCTGAATCCCGGTGACAAAGCGGCCGAGGAGCGCTTCAAGAACGTCCAGGAAGCCTACGATGTCCTGAGCGACTCCAAAAAACGCCAGATGTACGACCAGTTCGGCGTCTACTCGGACAATGGGTTTGCCGGCGCCGGACCAGGCGCGCCGCCTCACCCGGGCGGCCCAACGATGGATTTCGGGGGCTTCGATTTCTCCGACTTCGTGTCCAACTCGGCCGGCGGCGGACGCCGGTACGAGTCCGGCGGGGGCGCCTCGGCCGGAAGCGGGTTCCGCGATATCTTCTCGCAGTTCTTTGGCGGGCGCGGGGCGCCGCAACCGGAACCCGAAAAAGGCGGCGACCTCGAATACGTGATGGACATCGGTTTCTGGCAGGCCATCAAGGGTACCCAGGCGCGGCTGAGTATTACACGCTACGACGTCTGTGCCACTTGCCATGGCACGGGCTCCACGGGTACCGGCGAGGTGACTTGTCCGCAATGCAAGGGCAGCGGCAACGTTTCCCAGATGGCGGGAGCCATGAAGTTCAACTTGAGCTGTCCGCGGTGCGGAGGCTCCGGCAGACTGCGGAATGCGTGCCCAACCTGCGGTGGGGACGGCCGGGTCACCCGGACCGAGACGGTGGAAGTGCGCATTCCACCGGGCGCCCGCAACGGCTCCCGGCTCCGCGTTCCCGGCAAAGGCAACGCCGGTACGCAGGGTGCGCCTCCGGGCGACCTTTACATCACCACCAAGGTGGAAGATCATCCGTTCTTCCATCGCGACGGCGACAATATCGAAATCAAAGTGCCGGTTACCGTGTGGGAGGCGGCGCTCGGGGCCAAGATTGAAGTGCCGACCATCGATGGCCGCACGCTTCTCAAAATTCCACAGGGGACCCGGAACGGGCAGCGCTTTCGTCTGCGCGAAAAGGGTGTGATGAACCAGCGCAGCGGCGAGCGCGGCGATCAGATTGTCGAGGTTGCCATCGAAGCGCCTGAGCCACGCGACGAAGAGACCCGGGAACTGCTCCGCAAAATGGCCAAGCTCCATCCCGAGGATCCGCGCAGCGACATGTGGTCGAAGGTGTAACGATGGCTCGAGCGAAATCCAAAGCGGCGTACATGATCTCCTCGGTCGCGGAGCAGTACGAGATCCATCCCCAGACCTTGCGCCTGTACGAGCGCGAGGGGCTGCTGAAGCCCTCCCGGAGCGAGGGCAATACCCGCCTGTACACCGACGACGATCTCGACCGGCTCGAGGTAATCCTGCATCTGACCCGCGACCTCGGCGTGAACCTGGCAGGCGTTGAGATCATTTTGAACATGCGCGAAAAAATGGGCGAGATGCAGCTGCAGATTCAGGAATTCGTCGCCACGCTGAACCGGGAACTGGTAGCGCGCGCCAACCCGCAGCCGCCTTCGCGCAACACGCTGATTCCGGTCATCAACGCGCGCCCGCCGGCGCCTCCTGCCAGCAATTCGCGCCGGGGCCGCTAACCGGCCGTGAGCCGCAAACCGACGCCGGCTTACGTTGTGCCGTTCGCCGTGTACGTGGGCTTGCTGGCTCTGGGCCGCGCAACTCCGCTTGCGCCACCGATTGTCCACACGGCGCGTTTGTTGATCGTACTGGTGGTGATCCTCGTTTGGTCCAGGCCGGTTCTGCGCCTGCGGCCTGCTTCCGCACTTGCCAGCGCTGCCCTCGGCATTGCCGTGTTCCTGAACTGGATCGGCCCGGACCTGCTGTTCCACTACCGGCATTCGGCCCTCTTCGAGAATTTCCTTACCGGCTCGGCCTTGACCGGCTTGACCCCGGCGCTGGAACATGACCGGTTCTTTCTCACCATCCGGATGCTGACTACCGCCGGGCTGGTACCGGTGGTCGAGGAACTGTTCTGGCGCGGCTGGCTGATGCGGTGGCTGATCGATAGCAGGGACTTCCAAAAAGTGCCGCTTGGCACATATTCGGCAGTGGCATTTTGGGTCGTGGCGGTGCTGTTCGCCTCCGAACACGGGCCTTATTGGGAGGTCGGGCTACTTGCGGGAATTACCTACAACTGGTGGCTGGTCCGCACGAAGAGCCTGGCCGATTGCATCCTGGCTCATGCCGTAACCAATGCGGCGCTCGGAATTTACGTGATGAGCGCCGGTGCGTATCAATACTGGTTGTGACCGGAACCGGGCCTGCTGCGTCTATATAAGTGACAGGTGTCCAGAGAAAAACCTTCTCCTCCCTGTCCGGTCCCCGGGCCTGCGGACGCGTCGGGCCCCGCAGCCCGGGCCGTTTTCCCGCCCTCCGCTAGAATAAATAGATAGAGATTCCATGATCCAGCTCACCGGGGCGGGAAAGCGCTACGGCCCCAAGATCCTGTTTGAGAATGCCGATTGGCTGGTGACGCCGAACGAACGGACTGGCATTGTCGGCGCCAACGGCACCGGCAAATCGTCAATGCTGAAGGTGCTCGCGGGCATGGAGGGGCTCGACTCCGGAACGCTCACCACGCAAAAAGGTCTGACGCTTGGCTACCTGCCGCAGGAGGGGCTTTCGCTTTCGGGGCGAAGCGTGTTCGCGGAGTGCATGACCGTCTTCGACGACATCCGGGCTCTGGAGGAAGAGCAGGAGCAGTTGACGCACCGCATGGCCGAGCTCGATCCCGCGAGTGCCGAATATGCCCAGGTGGCCGAGCGCTTCCACCGCGCGGAGAGCGAATTCCACGCCCGCGACGGGTATGCGCTGGAGGCGCAGGTGGGCGCGGTGCTATCGGGCCTCGGCTTCCCGCAGCGCGAGTGGAAGAAGCGCACCGAAGAATTCTCGGGCGGGTGGCAGATGCGCATCGCGCTTGCCAAGCTGCTGCTCGAAAAACCGAACCTCCTGCTGCTCGACGAGCCCACCAACCACCTCGATTTAGAAGCCCGCAACTGGCTCGAAGGCTACCTGGAATCGTATCCGCACGCCATCGTGCTGGTTTCGCACGACCGCTACTTTCTGGATGTGACCGTGCGCAAGATCGTCGAACTGTGGAATAAGGGCCTGAACTTTTACACCGGGGGTTACAGCCGTTACGAGCAGCAGAAGGCCGAACGGTTGGCGCAGTTGCAGGCGGCCTATGACAACCAGCAGGATCGCATCAAGCAGTTGGAAGCCTTTATCAACCGGTTCCGCTACCAGGCCACCAAGGCGAAACAAGTGCAAAGCCGCATCAAGGAACTGGAGCGGATCGAGCGGATCGAGATCCCGCCGGAGGAAAAAACGATCCACTTCAAGTTTCCGCAGCCGAAGGCCAGCGGACGCGTGGTGGCCGAATTTCAAGGCGTCTCCAAGAGCTATGGCGACCACCTCGTCTTTTCGGAAGCGAAGTTCATCATCGAACGCGGCGACCGGGTGGCATTGGTCGGCGTGAACGGGGCGGGGAAGTCGACGCTTATCAAGATTCTGGCGGGCACCGAGCCCGTGACTACCGGTTCCTATACATTGGGGCACAATGCGGAGCCCGACTATTTTGCCCAGGATCAATACAAGGAGCTGGACCCGGCGGCGCGGCTGCTCGATGACATCGGTACGGTAGCGCCGCGCGCCACGAATACCGAGCTGCGCAACATTCTGGGCTGCTTCCTGTTCTCCGAGGACGACGTCTTCAAATCGATCGGGGTACTTTCGGGCGGAGAGCGGAACCGCTACGCATTAGCGCGCATGCTGCTGATGCCGTCGAATTTCCTGCTGCTCGATGAGCCTACGAATCACCTGGACATGCGCGCCAAAGACGTGCTGCTCACGGCGCTGCAGGAATACACCGGGACCGTCGTGTTTGTTTCACACGACCGTTACTTCATCGACCGGCTGGCCACGCGCGTCATCGAAATTGAAGACGGCAACGTTACCGTGTTCCCGGGCAATTACGAAGACTACCTCTGGCGGAAAGAAGGCGGCGGGCCGCAGACGCTGCCCGGGGTCGCCGCGCCCGCGGCTCATGTCGTATCCGGTTCAAACGGCTTGGCCGCGCCCAAGGCGCCCGAGAAGCGGCTCAACCCGATTAAGATGCGGAAGATGGAAGAACGGCGCGAGACCGTGGAAAAAGAAGTGGCCCGGTTGGAAACCGAAATCGCCGCGCATGAATCCACGCTGGCCAATTTTGTGAGTGCGGAGGAGACGCGGCGGGTGGCGGACCAGCTGGAGGATTGCCGGTCGAAACTGGGAAAACTGATGGCGGAATGGGAGGAACTCGCTCAGACTCTGGATCGCTGAAGGGCCGGGCGGCTATTCCTGCGCGGGCATCTGCTGCTCGTTATCGCGCCAAGCACTGACCTTCAGGCGGCGGCACACCCAGCACAGCACTTCGTCACTCCCGCTATCTTGAGTTTCAGAGCCGCAAACTGTGCATTTGGACACTTTTCTCAACCGATCGGTGGAGATCGACCGCTTCGCGTCCTCCAGGATCACGGCGGGGATCACCGGTTCCGGCTTGGGCTGGGCCTTACGTTTCATTCATGCCTGGATTCATTACCAATATGACAGAATCTCTTCTCGAGGACAACCCTGCCAAAGTTTTGCCGTACTACGCCGCTTCGGGCACCTGTACTATCACCGCGACGTTCAGGGAGGCTCCGCAGCGTGGACAGCGTTGACCTTGCGCGACTTGGGGGCGTTTCCCTTTTAGCTCGATATTAGCTGGAACGGTATGCGTACACATCGGGCAATGAACCTGGCCCATTATGTGATTCTCCAGGAAGGCCTTCATGATGACTCCTCACTGAATCGGACGCTCCAGTCATTGCAACGGTTGTACCAAATTCGTAAAGATTCGTGATTCTTGTCGCAGTCGCGCTGAGCTTCAACCCGGCGGATCCGTGAGTGCTACGCTGGAGAGATGACGCCGCCCGCAGCTCCCAAGATTCAGCTGATCACCACGCCCGACTACCGTGAGAATTACGCCAACAGCGTACAGATCCGGGTGAATCTGTGGGATTTTCTGCTGCTCTTCGGCCGGGTGAATCAGACCGCTCCAGATAACGTTTCCATTTACAATTTTCAGGGTGTCTACGTCAGCCCGCAGCAGGCCAAGGCGCTGCTGAATGTGTTGCAGCAGAACGTGACACAATACGAGAGCGCGTTCGGCGAGATCCGGCTGGAGCCGCAGAGCGGCTCGGTCGGAATCGTGCAGTAGCCATGGCGAACGACACTGCTCTACGGGAGCATCTGGTCAAATTGCTGGAAGGAGGCAGCGCGCACGCCACCTTCGACAGTGCCGTAAATAAGTTTCCGGGTGACCGGATCGGGGTGCGCCCCAAGGGCATGCCCTATTCGGCTTGGGAACTGCTGGAGCACATGCGGATTGCGCAAGAGGATATCCTGCGGTTCAGCATTTCAGCGGAGCACGAATCGCCGAAATGGCCGGAAGGCTACTGGCCGGCAAGTCCAGCGCCGGAAAAGCAGAGCCACTGGGCGCGGTCAGTGAAGGCGATTCGCAAGGACCTGGCGGAATTCCAAGCTCTGGTGCGCAATCCCAAGCAGGATCTTCACCGGAAGTTTCCTTGGGGTGACGGCCAGACGTTGTTGCGCGAGGCTCTACTGATTGCCGATCACAACTCCTATCACATCGGGCAATTGGTGCTGGTGCGGCGGCTGCTGGGGGTGTGGCCGAAATAGGTCAGGCGTGAGTAGCGCGAACGGCGAAGGGAGTTTTCCCTAAACCGCTGCGGCCGAGAAACTCCAGCAGGAGGATGGTTTTGTGATCCAGATCCGGGTGAGAACTGCGGTTGCGCTGGAACTCGACGATGCGGCCGGCAAGCTCCGGCCCCGAGCAAGGCCCGTCATCCGCTGATTCGAGGATCGAAGCACCGACGTAATCGGCGATGAACTGCAGTTCATCGCGAGACAAACCTCCCAGGAAGCGGCGAGTTTGGGACTTGGATCGGCTCGTGCTGCACGTGGCCAGAGCGGCAACCAGGACGCCTCGCAAAACGGAATCTCCTGTCGGTCGGTGAAACCTAATCAGCTTAAGGGATCTGCCCCGTATTATGCCCGAAGGGTGGGCCGGGTGCAAGGGGGGAAGCGGTCGCCTCGGTTGCACGAGGCTCCGAGGCGGGCCATCCAAACCCGCTCGTATCGCTAACCCTAGGAGTGAACCGGGACAAAGCCAGAGTTGTCCTAGAGATTCGAGGGTTGCGGTAGCGAGTCGTATCTCTAGGCGCCGGCGCTCTCGGCAGTCAGATGACGGCAGGCCGAATCCACGTCAGGGTCGAGCGGCGCGATTCGGTCCAGATGCGCGAGTTGCAGCACTTTTCCCACTGTACCGTGTGCGCCGGCAACGCGAACCTGGCCGCCACATTGTTCCATGTGGCTGGCAGCCGTGACGAGCAACCCGATTCCGGAGCTGTCGATGGCGTTCAGGGTGGTGAGATCGAGGATCAGCTTGCGGGCCCCTTCGTCGATCATGCGCTTGATCGAATTCTCCACGGTCAGCAAAGAGTTGCCGAGGTTGAGCCGTCCGGAGATCTCGAAAATCGTAATGCCGGGCTCCACCTGCCGCGTCTTGGTCTCTGTGATCATAGGCCACTTGCCGCTTTAGAATCCTATCATGATTGGAGGGCCGGAGCGGCACAGCGGACTCAGTCCGCGAAGTCCACGACTTCGAAATGAAAGCGCTCCGGCGGCAGCAGCACTAACGCATCCGGGCCGAGGTGAGACCAGGTCTGGTAGGCGGTATCGGCCACCGAGGAGTTGAGGTAGAGGAGAAACTGATTAGAGAAGCAAGCAATCGGGGGCGGCTGGCGGAAGGTGAGGCGCAAGCCGACCGCCCGTTCCAGAGGCACTCCATGGGTTGGGACCTCCTTGCTTCGGAGCAGGGAAACGAAACTGGCGCGGCTGGCATGAGGCCAGACGTCGGGATGAAGAAGGTTCCGCAGCGTCTCTTCGCAATCGAATGTAATCTCGCACTGACGGATCCATTCGAGCACGGAATCTCCCCACTGCCACTGCGAGAGCAGGGTCCGGTACTGCGTTGCCAGCTGCACAGCAAGGTCGAACTTCCGCTGCTCGAGCGTCACACGGTCGACATCGGCCGGGGCCAGCATGTCCTCGGCCTCCAGCATCACCGAGTCGAGTCCCGCCGTTTCTTCCGCTGCCGTCGAATCGGCAGCATGCACCAGGAGCGGCGGCAACTCGTGCGTCTTGCTTCCCGGGATCTCTATATAGCGTGCCGGCTCCATGGTTCGTACCCTATCTTATCGACGTAAAGCGCCGCCTCTTTTGTTTCATCGTGCACCAAAGGGCGCATCATTTTCAATGCAAAATGTTCTATAGTGTCAATTCCCATTTGTTATGCAAGGCACTAGCAGTCGAGCACGTTGGCTGCCAACGTGGCGCCCGGGCTGTAGACGCGTGCTATCATTCCGCTCGTGAATGATTATTCAATCGGCCTCGATCTCGGCGGCACCAATCTGCGCGCGGCGGCCATTGACCGGTCCGGTAAGATCCTGGACAAAGTCTCGGGCTCCACACAGTTCTCGGCGGGCCGCGAAGCCGTGATGGCGGAAGTGGTGGCGGCGATATCCCAAGTTCGCGAAAAGCACGGCGTCGGCGGACTCGCGGGTATTGGGATCGGCGTGCCTGGTTTTATTGCATTCAAAGAGGGAGTCATCCGCAACAGCAACAACCTGCCGTTCCTGGAGAACTTTCCGATCCGGGCGGAACTCGAGAAGCGCCTGTCGAGTTTCGTGATTCTGGAGAACGACGCGAATGCGGCCGCGCTCGGTGAGAAGTGGATGGGCGCGGGCCGCGACGTCGACGACCTCGTACTGCTCACGCTAGGAACCGGCATTGGCGGCGGAATCATCGCGGCCGGGCGCGTGATTCGGGGCGCCACCGGAATGGCGGGTGAATTGGGTCACCTGATTGCGGTGCCGAACGGTAATCCATGCGGCTGCGGCAGCCAGGGCTGCGTCGAAAAGCATGCCTCGGCCACCGCCGTCACCGCCATGGCGCGCCTGCTGCAGTTGGGCGAGAACCTGAGTTCGAAGGAGGTTCACGCGCTCGCCCAGCGTTCCGACGCCGCCGGACAGAAAGCGCGACACATCTGGCGCGTGATGGGAGAATCGCTGGGAGCTACGCTGGCGATGCTGATCAACACGTTCAATTTTCCGCTGTACCTGCTGAGTGGCGGCATGCTGCCGGCGTGGGATCTGTTCGCGCCGGCGATGATCCAAGCGGTGGAACGCCAGTCGGCCACGTACCGGCTGACGCAGGGCGGAACCCGCATCGAGAAAGCCACGCTGGGCAATGAAGCCGGGCTCTACGGCGCGGCGTATTTGCCGTGGATCGAAGACCGTCCGGCCACGGCGTAGGGCGGGGCTATACTCGAATTGTGGGACTCGGCCGTGTCCTGATTTTCTCCGGTGTCGTGCTGGTCGCGTTGGGATTGCTCGTCAGCGTCGCTGGCCGCCTGCCATTCCGCCTCGGCCGGCTGCCGGGCGACATCTACATTCACGGCAAGAATACAACTTTCTATTTTCCGCTCGCCACGTGCATTCTGCTCAGCGTCATCTTGTCGGTTGTTCTTTGGATCTTCCGGCGCTGAGTTACTTCAAGCGGCCCATCTTATCGAGCGGCCAATAAACAAAGACGGCTTTCCCGTAGATGTACTTGCGTTCCACGAAGCCCCAGGTGCGGCTATCATTCGAGGAGTTCCGGTGGTCTCCCAGAACAAAGTACCGGTCGGCCGGTACCTGCTGCGGACCCCAGGAAACACGATCGCGGTTGATGTCGGGCACGTAGTCTTCAATCAATCGCTTGCCATTTACGTACACGTCGCCTTCGGCGATCTTAATCGTATCTCCAGGCACTCCGATAATGCGCTTGATGTACGATTTCGAGGTGTCCAGCGGATACCAGAACACCACCATGTCACCCCGCTGGATCTCTCCCAACCCGTAATGGTAGGTGAACTTGTTGATGAAGATCCGTTCCTGGTCGGTCAGCGTCGGCATCATACTGGTGCCTTCCACCTTCACCGGCTGATAGATGAAGACGATCAGAATAACCGCGATGAGAATGGAGAACGCAAGATCGCGCGCCCAGGAGAGGGCGCCCCAGATCGCGGCTCGCGCGGTCTGCGGATCCGGAGGCGATTCGGTGCTGGGCGACGGCGGAGTTGGTTCCGAGGGCGGAAGCGACCCGACCTGGGAGTTTTCGTTCTGCAGCATCCCGATTTCGTTATTATAGACGCTCCCGCGGACTCCGGGATTCCACGGCGAGCGGGTCCACTCGAAACACCGAGGGCGAGTGCGCTAGCTCCTGGCTACATGTCCGCGTAACGGAAACTGCGGTAGTGGAATGGATGCGGGAACCGCGCGCTGCCGTTGACGCAACAAGTTCATTTCCCGCAGGACCTGCGCCTGCCCTTGCGCCGCCTGGCGCGCGAGAATCCGTTCGCCAATCAGGCAACTCCACAGGAGGGCGACGGAGAGGCCCATCGCGATCAAACCAGGTGTCGTGATCTTGGCGAGGGTCACTCGGGTGCGCCTCCTTCCCGAGACTGCAGAGCAATTGACCTGCCAAACAAAACGAGAAAGCTTTCTAAAGAGTTTCGGGCGGCAGATGTTGACGAACGGCCACAGACTGTGGAATTCTGACGCCGTTAGCGTGCGGCCATGAGCGCCCGTAACCGTCGGGCGCGCTCCGGAGCCCGAAGCTGGCGCAAAGCTTTTGCTTCGATCTGCCGGATCCGCTCACGAGTGACATCGAACTCCTGGCCGATCTCCTCCAGCGTGTGCTCGCGCTCACAGCCGATCCCGAATCGCATCCGGATCACTTTCTCCTCTTTGGGGGAAAGGGTCTTCAGGATGCCGGCGGTTTCGTCCCGTACGTTGGTCTCGATAACGGCGTCCACCGGGGAACCCACCCAGCGGTCTTCGATCAGGTCGCCCAAGGCCGATTCCCCATCGCGGCCGACGGGAGTCTCCAACGAGACCGGGTCGCGGGAGATGGTTTTCAGTTTTTGGACCTTTTCGACCGGGATGTCCATGCGGCGGCCAATTTCTTCATTTGTAGGAGTTCGGCCAAGTTCCTTCTCGAGTTCGCGCGTGGCCCGGAGGAACTTGTTCATGCTTTCGTTCATGTGCACCGGGATGCGGATGGTTCGAGACTGGTCGGCGATGGCGCGGGTGATCGCCTGGCGGATCCACCAGGTTGCGTAGGTCGAGAACTTGTAGCCCCGGCGGTATTCGAATTTGTCGGCCGCCCGCATCAACCCGATGTTGCCCTCCTGAATGAGGTCCAGGAGGTGCAATCCACGATTCACGTACTTCTTGGCAACGGACACCACTAAGCGCAGGTTCGCTTCCACCAAGTCCTTCTTGGCGCGCTCCGCTTCGGCTTCGCCGTGCCGGATGACGGTGAGGCTATGTCTGAGTTCGGGCAGAGTTGCGCCGGCGGTGGCTTCGCGCTTCTTGATTTCGCGTTTCAGTTCCCGCAGCCGCTGCTGCTGCGCCGCATTACTGCGCGTTTCCAGCTTCTTGGTTTCGCTGTCCAAGTGGCTGATCTCATCGACGGCACGCTCGATTTCGCGCGAGAACTCTTTCCATTTGTTAGTCTTGAACGGTACCCAGCGGATCGCCAGGGAAGTCTCGACCTTGGCTCGGTTCAAGCGGCCGCAGAGGCGCTTGCGAGGCTTCTTGCTGGCGGCCGGGGTGGCTGCCACTTTGTCCTGCAATTGATTCTGCTTGCGGTGGAGAGTGACCACATCGATGAATTGCTTCTGGGCTTCCGCGCGGACTTTCAGGTCAGCCGGGGAGCCCTCTTCCACGTCCCCGAGATCCACGACGCTTTCCAGCTCAATCGCGGACTTCTTCACCTGCTCGGCCATATCGACGACTACCCGCTGGACCAATGCGGACCGGCTAATGGCCTTTTGCATCCGCAACTTACCACGTTCCATCCGACGCGCGAGGTCCACTTCGCCCTCGCGGGTCAACAGCGGAACCGCACCCATTTCGCGCAGGTAGACGCGAACCGGATCATCGGTGTAGATCGATTCTTCCACCGGCTGCTGCGGGTGTAAGAAATCAGCCTCGTGTGTCTCGGCATCGAAGAACTTGGCATCGTCTTCGAAACCGAGACCGAGAGCTTCCGATCCCTCTGGCAGGAACTGGTCTTCAAACTGATCCACTAAGACTTACCTCCCCCTGAGACACAGTCGACTCCACGAAATGTGCCTGGGAATGGGGTTACGTGAGCAGACTACGACTTCCTGATCCAACCCGACCTGCTGGAAAGATCTCCATCCGAACTTAGGCTTTCGCCTGATAATAGCACCATTCCTTAACAAAGTTAAGTCCTATTTTAAGAGATGCCTGGGGGGGGTTCAGGTTACACGGCTTCATCAAATTGTCACGGACGCTTTTGACGCATCAGGTTCTTCAGCTCGTTGAAAAACGCCTGCTCATCCTGGAAGTCCCGGTAAACCGAGGCAAACCGGACGTAGGCGATTTTGTCGAGGTCGCGGAGACGGTCCATGAGAAATTCTCCTACATCAATAGTGGAAATTTCCCGGTCGGGCGAGTCGCTGACTTTGGACTCGACCTGATTCACCATCTCGGAGAGCTTCCCCATACCGACTGGACGCTTTTCGCAGGCTTTTAATAGCCCAGCCAAAACCTTCTGACGGTCAAATTTCTCGCGCCGACCGTCCTTCTTGACCACCATGTAGGGGACTTCATCAATGCGCTCATAAGTCGTGTACCGGCGCTCACAGGCCAGACATTCCCGGCGGCGGCGAATGGCATCGCCTTCCTTGCTCTCCCGGGAGTCCACCACCTTGTCGTGCAAGTGATTACAAAATGGGCACTTCATAAGGGAGCCTCGCGCCCGATCTGGCGCAGATTATTCCAGTTCAGGCCTTCTCTCAGGGCGACGAGCAGGCCCGCCGGGACAATTACGACGAATGTCATAATCCAGATGATGAAGGCGAAGGCCGTGGCAGTTTCCAAGCGCGCGCCGAACAGCTCGGTGAGGACGAGAACGGAAGCGACCTGGATTCCGCCGCCGATCCCGGGCAGTTGGATGACTGCGCCGAACGCTACAAAGCCCAGAAAAATCAGAAGATCTATAAATGTAATAGAGAATCCGGAGAAAGCTTGAACGACGCACCAGTAGCAGGCGACGATGAAAGCCCACTCGATGACGGAGTAGAACAGAACCCGTATCAAGGCGGCATCGCTGCGTGTGGATTCAACGCCTTGTGCGAATGCTGCGATCAGGCTCTCCGCTTTGAGGAACTGGTGTTCCGGCAAGAATCGGAGAGCATCGGTCAACCGCCTTCGGGCCGGCTCGGCCAAATGGCGGAATGAGAGGAGCACGAGCAGTAAAACGAGCCCGACGAGCCCAAGGAGCTTACCGCCGACCGCCAATATGGAGGCCAGCTTGGGCCCGACTGCCATACCCGACACATTAACCCGGGCCAAGGCAAATCCAAATAGCAAGAGCGCCATCAACAGGTCAAACATGCGCTCCAGCAGCAGCATGGCTAATTGCGAGGAAAGAGAGACTCCTTCTTTGCGTGCAATGAGATAGGGGCGAACCAGTTCGCCCGCGCGGCCGAACAGGGTGATGGCGGTAAATCCGATTACAGTGGCCGAGAGGAGGTTCCCCACAGAGGGCGTGGCCTTTAAGGGCTCGAGCATTACGCGCCAACGCAGAGCGCGCCAGTAGTACGTGCCAAAAATGGGAACCAGGGAGAGCAGCAACCACGGCCACCGGAGGCCGGCGAAGCTGCGGGCGGCCAGGCCCCAGTCAAAAGACCGGGCAGCCAGTTCGTGGTGGAGCCACCAGAGGCCCAGGGCGGCGGCGACGAGGCAAGCGGCGGCCCACTTCCAAGTGTGATGGCGGATTGATCCTCCTCTGGCCGGAAATGCCGTGGCAGCACTAGCATACCGGAAAAATTGAACCTATCATGATAAAGCCTCGTTTCTCAGGATGAAAGAGTAGACAGGCGATGGCGACCGCGATCCTGACGATGGAACCGAACGGGGCGAACCGGCCGGGCCCGGAGGCCTCATCTCAAACATGGAGTGTTCAGGGTCGTCGAAACCTGATAGAACGAGCATTGGATCCGGAGTACAGCCTCGTAGCGCAGTGTTTGAGCGGCGACGACACGGCGTGGGAGCAACTGGTGCGGCTGCATACGCGTCCCGTGTATGCCCTGTGCTACCGATTCACGGGGAGCAGCGCGGAAGCGCAAGATCTGACTCAGGAAGTCTTCGTGCGCGTCTTCCGGACTCTGAAGAGTTTCCGGTCCACGGAAGGGTCGTTTGCGACCTGGCTGACGCGAGTGACGAGGAACCTGCTGATCGATCACTATCGCCGCACGCGGCAGGAACGGGTGACGGATTCGATTGAGGATCAGTTGCCGACGCTGGAACAGGCAGGAACGGCTGAACGGCCGGACCGGGCACTGGCGGGACGCGAGGCGAGCGAGATCCTGCAGGCGGGGTTGCAGAAACTTTCGCCGGATTTGCGGGAAGCAGTCATCCTGAGGGATTTGCAGGAGATGGAATACCGGGAGATCGCGCAGGTGCTCAGCATCCCCGAGGGCACGGTAAAATCGCGAATCAACCGCGGCCGGGCTGAACTAGGCCGGCTGTTACGAAAACAGAAGCTGGCGGTATGAACTGCGCAGAGATCGAAATCCTGATCTGCGAATACGTGGACGGCACGCTGGCGGCCGCGCAACGCGCCGAGGTGGAGCGTCACTGTGCTTCTTGCCCGGCATGCACCGCGCTGGTACAGGATTCCGCGGCAGCAGTGGCGTTCATGGAGCGAGCCGCGGAAGTGGAAGCGCCGCCGGAACTGATCACGCGCATGCTGTTCGATGCGCCGTGGCAGAAGAGCAAATCGTGGTGGCTTCCGAAGATCTTCAATTCTGTTTTGCAGCCAAAGTTCGCGTTGTCGATGGCGATGACGATTCTTTCGTTCTCGATGCTGTTCGGGCAGTTTCGCCAATTGCGGCCGGCGGATCTGCAGCCCACGAAGGTCTGGGCGGGGATCGAGGACCGGGCGTACCGCACGTGGGCCCGGACGATGAAGTTTTACGACAACTTGAAATTTGTGTACCAGATTCAAACGACCCTGCGGGAGTGGCAGCAGGATCAAGAGGCGCAGCAGCCCGCTGCCGATTCCGAGACTCCGCAGACGAAGGCGGACGAGCACAAACTGCCGGTGAGGAATCGGGGCGAGAGCGGCGCCGGGGAATCCAACCCCGCAGGGAGACCACAGTGAGGGACTGTTTATGAATTGCCTGAATCATCCGGAAACCGCAGCGACGGCGTTTTGCCGTTCCTGCGGCAAGGCGTTGTGCAATGCATGCCGGTACGATGCGTATGGCACCGTGTACTGCGCCGAGCACGCGCCGGCGCCGGCGAGCGCGCCACCGCCACCAGCGGGGGGACCGATTCCCGTGTCTTACCCAAGAGCGGACGTGAATCCGGGGCTGGCGCTGTTTCTCGGGTTCATTCCAGGCGTAGGCGCCATCTACAACGGCCAGTATGCCAAGGGCTTGGTGCACGCCGTAATCTTCGGCGTGCTGATCAGCGTGCTGAATGCAAGTCCCGACGCGCTACAAGTGGTTTTCGGAATCTTGATACCGGTCTGGGTGTTCTATATGGCGTTTGAGGCTTACCACACCGCGCGCAAGCGGGTGGCAGGCGAGCCGGTAGACGAGTATTCGAGCATCATTAACCTGAAGGGCCATCCGAGCAACGCGCCGGTGGCGGGGGTTGTGCTGGTGGCGCTGGGCGTTCTGCTGTTACTGCACACGCTGCATATCTTCGATTTTGAGTATGTGACCCGGTATTGGCCCGTGTTGCTGATTGCGGCGGGAGTGTATCTGCTGTACTCGCGGTTCTCGGGCAGCGGCGGCAAGGAGATGGGACATGAACGGTAATGCGGGCATAGTGCGCGCGATTCGCGGTCCCGTCACGCTGATTACACTCGGCGTGCTGTTCGCCTTGAATAACTTTACGCCGTACAGGTTCTCGGAGACATGGCCGATACTGCTGATCGTCTTTGGCGCCTTGAGTCTGCTTTGCCGCGGCAGCCGGGAGAGCGCTGCGCCCCAGTACGGGTATCCTCCGCCGCCGCCGCGACCCGGAGAGCCGGGCACGCAGCCGCCGGCAGGAGACAGGCGATGAGAGGCCGTTCCTTTGCAGGGCCGATGCTTCTGGTGATTGTGGGCGGGTTGTTTCTGTGGCGGAACCTGCATCCGGAGACCCAGATCTTCGACCTGGTTGCGCAATACTGGCCGTTCCTGCTGATCGCCTGGGGGCTGATCCGGCTGGTCGAAGTGGTGTTGTCGGAGGGGCACCGTCATTTGGGACTAACCGGCGGCGAGGTCGTGCTGGTGGTAATGATTTGCCTGTTCGGTTTGGGCCTATTCGAGGTGCACCAGCGCGGGATTCGGTTCACGCCGGAGATTTTCGGCGAGCAGTATGATTATCCGGTTTCGGCCCATGCGCCGATGGCGGGCGTGAAGCGAATCGTATTTGAAAACCCAAGAGGCAACATCCGCATCACGGGCGGGGATGCGCAAGAGATTACGGTCACGGGACGCAAGCTGATCCGGACTTACTCCCGGAGTGAGGCCGACCGGACGAACGGGAACACGCCGCTGGAACTGGTGCCGCAAGGTGACAGCCTGACTGTCCGCTCGAACCAGGACCGCGTGCCGCAAAACCAACGCATGTCGGATGATCTGGAGGTGACGGCGCCGCGCGGGGTCACGATTGAGGCCCGGGGGCAGAGCGGGGACTATGAGATTTCCGATATCACAGGAAATCTGGAACTGACCAGCGGCCGCGCCGACGTGCGGTTGAGCCGGATCACCGGCAGCACCCGGTTGGAGATCGGGCGCAGCGAAGTGGTGCGCGCGATCGATATCAAAGGCGACATCCAGCTGGATGGCCGGGGTTCCGATGTCGAAATGCAGAACATCTCGGGGCAGGTGACGATCCACGGCGGGTATGTGGGCACGCTGGATTTCAAGAATCTATCGAAACCACTGCAATTCGAAGGAACCCGGAACACGGAGCTCCGTGTGGAAGCCGTGCCTGGCAGCATCAACATGGATCTGGGCGGATTCACGGCGCGAGATGTGGTCGGACCGGTCCGGCTGGTGACGCGGTCGCGGGACATCCGGCTCGAAGGGTTCACGAACTCGCTGAACCTGGACACGGAGCGTGGCGACATCGAGTTGCAGCCCGGCCGCAATCCGCTTCCGCGGATGGAAGTCCACTCGGGTGTCGGACGCATTGATTTGGTGCTGCCCGACAAAGCAGGATTCGAATTGCTGGCCACTGCGGAGCGCGGCGAGGCGATCAACGACTTCGGACCGCCGGTAGAGAAGCGGGTGGAAGGGCGGACGGCGACGTTGAAAGGGACCGTCGGCAGCGGGCCGATGATCCGGATCACGGCGGACCGTGGGTCCGTTTCGGTGCGAAAGGAAGGGACGGCGCCGAGCGAAAGCGGAGTGCAGCCGAAGCCCCGCGGGCCTAAGGATCCGGGCAAGGACTTGAAGGAAAGCGAAGTCAAGCTGTAAGAAAGAGTCAAAGTCAAAGGGGCAGGTGGGCGGCTGCGCCACCGTTTCTTTTGAAATCTGAGAATCCTTGAACGTGCGTGCCACTACTGGTTGTGTGGCTGGATGAGTGGGCAGCGGCGTGTCTGATTCCACTGGCCGTATGGATTCTCCTGAGCGGGATCGATGATCTCTGGATCACGCTGGTGTTTTGTATCAACCGGCGGAAGGCGTTTCCCTGGCCCTCCGAAGCGGAACTGACTGGCGCACGGCAGCGGCGCATCGCGATTCTGGTTCCGCTGTGGCGCGAGCACGACGTGATCGCCAAAATGCTCGAGCATAATCTGGCGGTCATCCGGTACGCGAATTACGATTTTTTCGTCGGCGTCTACCCCAACGACAGGCACACCGTAAGGGCCGTTCAGGAGATGGCACGGAGGCATCCGCGCGTGCATGTCGCGCTGTGCCCGCACTTCGGGCCCACCTCGAAAGGGGATTGTCTGAACCGCGTGTATCAAGCGATGGCCGAGTATGAAGGCCGTCGCGACCTTCGTTACGAGATTGTCATCACGCACGACGCCGAAGACCTGATCCATCCGGAGTCACTGCGGCTGGTGAATTGGTTCTCCAGAGAATACGAGATGGTGCAGGTCCCGGTGTTGCCGCTGGCCACATCCTGGGGCGAGTGGACGCACGGAATCTATTGTGACGATTTCGCGGAGTATCAGCTCAAAGACATCCCGGTACGCGCGCACCTGGGCGGGTTCCTGCCCTCCAACGGAGTCGGCACCGGATTTGCGCGGGAGGCGTTGGAATCGCTGCGGCGGAAGTACGGCAACGCGTTTGATCCGGAGAATGTGACGGAGGACTATGAAAATGGTTTCCGCATGCACGCGGCCGGATACCGCCAGATCTTTCTGCCGATCCAGCGGGCGCGGGTGGGGCCGGTGGCGACACGCGAGTACTTTCCGCGGAACTGGCGGGCGGCGGTTCGGCAGCGGAGCCGATGGGTCGCTGGGATTGCGTTGCAGGGCTGGCAGTGCCATGGTTGGCGTGTGCCGCTGCGGCAAGTGTACTGGTTCTGGAGAGATCGTAAAGGTCTCGCCGGGAATCTGCTCACGCCTGTCGCCAATCTCGTGTTCGTCTATTGGCTGGCCCAGTACGCGATGGCCGGGTATTCCGGCCATGCCCCGCACGCCAACTCGATCCCGTTCTGGGCTTCGCGAGCCTGTTATGCGTGCGCCTGGATTGCGGTGGTGCAGATTGGAGTGCGCATCCACCTAAGTGCGCGAATCTTTGGATTGCCCTTCGCGGCGGGCGCGCCGCTGCGCATGATCTGGGGCAACGTGGTCAATTGCGCAGCGACGGTGGAGGCGCTGCGCTTGTTTTTGACAGCACGAATCGAACACCACTCGCTCAGCTGGCGGAAGACCGAGCATGTGTATCCCGGCGCGCCGCTGGACATTCACCGAAGGCCACGCCTCGGAGAGGTACTGGTCAGCCTACAGTGCCTGTCAGCGAAAGAGCTACAGGAAGCACTCGAGCGCCGACCGCGGGACCTGCGGATCGGAGAGTATCTGATTCAATTGGAGAAGATTACCGAATTGGATCTGATTCGGGCCTTGCGGAGCCAGGCAGGGTTGCAGGGAGCAGCGTCCGCGGCCGGTCTTACGCCCCATCGAGTCCATAGAAATTTTGGATTGGACTCGACCTAAACCTCGCCTTTACCATCGGATTGAGACAATCGGCCACGAAGAAGCCGAACCGGGAGTTTCGCGCCGCGTCATGCCAGCCGCACCCGAGAATACAAGTCGAGGAGGAATCAAAGTGGTGGCTTCGGAGGTTAAGAGTCAAGTTGAATTGCTGCACCAAATCAGCAACATTGTCAGCTCGAATCTCAGCCTGGAGAAAATGCTCCAGGAATTGATCGGGCTGGCGGTCGACGTGACTAGCTGTGACGCATGCCTGGTGTACCTGGTCGATCACGCCACCAACGAAATCGTCCTTCGGGCTTCGCAGTTGCCTCATTCGGAGGAGATCGGTCACATCCGGATGAAGATGGGAGAAGGCATCACCGGCTGGGTGGCGCAGCATAAGTCGGTGGTCGCGCTGCCGGCCAAGGCGTCGGCGGACGCGCGGTTCAAGACGTTTCAAACTCTGCCGGAAGACACCTACGAAGCCTTCTTGTCGGTGCCGCTGATCAGCAACGGTGAATTGATAGGTGTCATCAACATTCACCACCGGCCCAAGCATGCGCACAGCCCCGATGAAATCGCTCTAGTGAGCTTCATTGGCGAGCAAATGGGCGGGGCGATCGCGAAATCGAAGCTGGAACAACGCTCGGAAAGCGCGGCGCGGCGGATGGAAGCGCTCGCGGGACTGGCGCGGACGATCTCCGAAGAGAACTACCTGGACCGGATCCTGCAGGCCATCTCGGAGATGATGGCGGAGACGCTCAATTCCCCGGTGTGCTCGATCATGCTGGTGGACGAAGACCGGCGGGAGTTGGTGATTTCGGCGGCGCGCTGCTCGTCGCCGGAATACCTGCACAAGATGCCGTTGAAGATCGAAGATTCGCTGATTGGCCGCGTTGTTCGCGAAGGGCGCGCGATCATGATCCCGAACGTGGTTGACGAAAAGCAATACCGGTATCCGGAACTGGCCCGTAAGACCGGCCTGGCTTCGCTGCTGTCGGTGCCGCTGATGACGCGCGAAAAGGTGATTGGCACGATGAACATCTACGCGCGCGATGTGCGGACGTTTACGGACGACGAGATGGGGTTTGTGAACGTGGTGGCCGGGCAGGCGGCGATTGCGATTGAGAATGCGCGGCTGATGTCGGAGACGCTCGAGATGAAGCGAACGCTCGAGGCGCGCAAACTCATTGAGCGCGCCAAGGGCATTCTGCAGCAGAAGCACGGGCTGACCGAGGAAGAGGCGTATTTGCGGCTGCGGAATGAGAGCAGGCGGCTGCGGCGGCCGATGCGCGATCTGGCGGAAGCGGTGATTCTGGCGGAGGACTTGGAGAAGAAGAAAGGGGACGCGTAGGAAAGAAAGCCAAACGGAATCAGGTGCGCGTCGCCTGCGTCTCGGCATCTTGTATCGGCGCGTTCTCGCGGACGCCCTCGAATTGCCGCTGTGCGATCCAGCATGTGGCTATGGTCGCGGCTACTGCGGGCCAAGTGAGTACCGGCCATCGGAACACCAGCGGCACAAAACGCAGGGTTAACATCCAAGCTAGTGTCAGGGCCAAGCCCGTCACCATGGCCCGGCGTTGCTCCGGCGTGTTTTGGCCGCTTTTGTTCGCGCAGGCGGCGCCCAGGAAGAGGGCATACGGGACGCCGGCGACCAGATCTACTACGTAGTGCTCTCCGAATCCTAACGTCGCCATCACGGTGAACCCCAGATAGAGCGCGGAGGCGAGATAGGCCCAGTGCGCCAGGCGGCGGGCATTCCAGAAGATCAGCAGCGCGCATGCCAGGTGCATTGAGGGAACGGCGTTTCGGGGAGCGCCGGCGATCAAGGGAGCTTCGAGGGCGAGGGGAACCGTCTTCGGCAAGTGCTGAGGAAATTGCGCTCCAAAGACGTATAACGGTCCGGCGGCGGGCATGAAATTATAAAGCAGGTAGGCGGCCGCACCCCCGCCGAGAAAGGCCGGGAGCACGCGCGTGACGAGCGGACGGCGCCCTCCTTTTTCGTAGGCATACAACAGGCTCACGGCGAGCGGCAACGATTCGTACACGAATTCGCAGATCGAGGACAGAACTGAGTGGCGGGCGAGAAAGAGGGCCACTTGCGCGGCGATGGGAATCCCAAAGCCGGTGTCGGCGGCGTAGAGGTATAAATCGTAGGTCTTGGGATGAAGCGCGGCCGTCAGTTTCAAGACGAAAGCAATGAGCAGCGCAGTGTAGATGAAGACGCTGCCAGCGATCAGAGTTTTCATCCGCTCGCGCTGTTCGACGCCCCGCAGGCGCGCCGTATGAAAGCTCAAGACGGCTAACGTTGCAACACCCAGCGACGAGGCCACGGCCAGCTCATTTGGCCACGTCCATTGGAAGCCGGGGCGGAGGACCGTGAAACCCAAGCCGAGCAGGCTCGCCAACGTCAGAGTAATCAGGCATTCGCCGCGGCCCGGGCGGGCGGCCATGTGAATGGCAAAGGCGCCGAGCAGACAATAAGGCAGGAAGGGATTCTCGAGCAGGTGGGCGAAATCGCGAGTGGCAATCAGGTAGAGTTGGCTGCCGAGGAGGAACAGGGCCAGGAATGCAGGAACGAACCGCGGGCGCGGGCGGGTGAGAGCGGCGATTTCGATCTGGGCTGCGGAAGACACGCGGGGCTGGTCTTATGTTCCGACGAAGCGGGGCAGGGCTCCAGGCTTACTTTGGTTAATGGAAAAGCGAAAATGCCTACGTATGCTTCGCGACCCAGAGCAGCAGGCCGAAAATCGCCACCGGGATCAGGGCCAGCATGACGTAGAACGCGATGCGGCGCGGCCAGCCGGAGCGGCGATCTTTCCAATCGCGCAGTTCCGCGCGTTCGGCCACTCCCACCTGGTCGGGATGCTCCAAATCCTGCAAGAATTCGCGGGCGCTCGCGTACCGGTTCTTGGGATCGCGTTCGATGGCACGGTAAATGATCTCCTGCAACTCGGGAGAGATGGCCGGATCGATTTCGCGCGGCGGAATCGGATTGTTCAAAAGCCGGTCATTCATGATGGCGAAGGCGTTCGGACCTTGGAACGGGACTTTGCCGGTCAGCATCTCGTAAAACATGACGCCGAGCGCATAGATGTCGCTGCGGCCGTCGCCGCGCTTGCCTTTCACCTGCTCGGGAGAAATGTAATCGGGAGTGCCCATCACCTGCGAGAGTTTGGCGAAAGTCAGGCGGCGGGCGCCTTCATGGCCGGCGATGCCGAAATCGATCAGCTTGATGTTGGCCCCTTCGTCCACCATGATGTTTTCCGGTTTCAAATCACGATGGACCACACCGTGGCGGTGGACATAGTCGAGCGCGTCGCAGATCTTGTGGGTCAGATCGACCGCGCGGTCCACCGGCAGTTTTTTCTCCTGCATGAGAATCTCGCGGAGCAGGCGGCCTTCCACCCACTCCATCACCATATAGATCTGGCTCGCGCCCTCGTTCGGTAGAACCTTCATGACATAGGGATGGTCGAGCTTTTGTCCGATTTCCTGCTCGCGCTTAAAGCGGTCGAACAAGACAACGTCGGCCTCCATCTCGGGATGTGGGATCTTCAGGGCAACCGTCCGGCCGGTGTGGGTGTCGGTGGCGCGAAAGATGGAGGCCATACCGCTGCGTGCTACCAGGTTCTCGATCCGGTAGTGGTCCAGCATATCGCCGGGACGGAATGTGTTCATGAGACGAGCGGTCCAGCAGGTTTCAGCGAAGCTTATACGGACGGCCGCGATACATGCCTACGCGTTCGACGCTGCGGACGCGGATCAGCTGGACGCTTATATTGTCGCTACCGTCGCGCTCATTGGCAAGGGCAACCAGACGCGTGGCGGCGGAGTTGAGGTCGGCGGCTCGGCCGACGAGAGACCCGATCTCGTCGTTGTTCAGGGCGCCATGGAGGCCGTCGGAACAGAGCACGAGCAGATCGCCGGGTACCACCTGATGGTCGCTGGTTTCGACCGCAACGAACATCTCGGTGCCTAGCGACCGGCTGAGCAGGTGGCGGCGTTCCGACTCGGCGGCTTCCTTGGCGTTGAGGATCCCCAGGCGGATCTGATCGTTGACGACCGTGTGATCGCGCGTGAGCAAAGAAGCGTGGCCGTGCCGCACCAGGTAACAGCGCGAATCGCCGACATGCGCGACGGCCGCGCGGTCGTAGCGCAAAGCGCAGGCGACGATGGTGGTAGCCATGGCGACGCCGCCCGGACTGGCGGCGCGGCCCGTTTCGTAGACTTGCAGGTTTGCGGCTTGCACCAGGCGTTGGAGTAAGGCAGTGTGCGGTTCGCCGGCTACTGCCTCGCGGAAGCCCGCCGTCACGGTTTCGATGGCAACTCGAGAAGCGACCTCGCCCTGATCGTGCCCGCCGACGCCATCGGCAACCGCGAAGAGCCAGCCGTGTGAACGGGCCCGCGCCGGCGATTCCGCGGCCTGGTGGCCTAGAAAATCTTCGTTGTGGCCGCGGACGCGGCCCGGGTCGGAGATTTGCGCGAACTCCAATTCCAAACCGGAATTCGCCGGCGGATTCGTACTACCTGGCACGCTGCCCAAAGCGTTGATGGTTGACCCTCGATGGCTTCTCATCGAGTCTCGCATAAAAAAGGGGCAGGCCGGAACAAGTCTCCTTCCGGCCTGCCCTTTGCGTTTGCTAGGACACCCTTATCCGAGAGCCGCCTTAGCGCGGCTGTTGACCAGCGTGGTGCGGCCGGAAGCCTTGCTGGAGCGGACGAAGTAGATGCCGCCGTAAATCGCCCAGACGGCGGCGACTCCCAGCGCGGTGAACGGCTCCAACTTGGTTCCAATGCCCATGAACGGAAGAACGATGTAAGCTCCCATGCACGCGAGGTTGGCGAGCAGGCCAAACAGCGGAATGAAAAGGTGCCTGACCGGCTTGTAATCGGGGTGATTGTGGAAGCCCACAATGCAGGTGACGCAACTCAGCATGTACAGCAGGAAGGTGCCGAAGTTGGAAGCCAGCGAGACGGCAATGAACGAATTCGGCAGAGCGGCCATGGCATCGTGCGAGAGGTAGCCGGCGCTCGACCAGAAGCCCTGCGGCAGCCCCTTGAGAGTCGCATCGCTCAACGCAGTGGAATCGCCGAACAAGTTGGAAACGGTGAGGCAGCCGACGATCGCGGAGATCACGACCAGCATCCAGATCGCGCGGTGAGGCGTCAGGTTCTCTTTGTGGAGCATCCCCATGGAATCCGGCAGTTCGGCGTCCTTGCCCATGGCATAACTAACGCGCGCGCCGGTGTTCATGCAAGACAGCGTAGTGCCGATGATTGCCAGGAACACGGTGAACGCCTCGACCAGCATGAAAGTGCGGCCGTTACCGGAGCCGAAGATGGCGTCGCCGACGACGATCATCATGTCGCCAATCGGCGCCGCGGAGCCGGTGGCGGTAGACATCGGGTATCCGCTATTGAGGAAGTAGTTCGCCGCGAAATACTCGATCAGGTAACAGAAGACGCCCTGAATCAACAGCGAAAGGATCACCGCAATCGGGATGTGCTTCTTCGGATTCTTGGCCTCGCCTCCCATGGAAGTCACCGATTCGAACCCGACCAGGATGAGGATGGCGATGGTCGCCTGCACGAACATCCACCCGAAATTATGGACTCCTATGACAGACGAAGCACTGGGGTGCGACAGGAAGTTGCCTTTCTCATCGTGTTCGGGGTAGTCGATCTTGAACGGAACCGGCTTGCCCGCGGCATCCAGCTTGGCTTTCGGTACACCCATGGCATCGCGCGACACCACGTCGGTTTGCTGCCCATTCACCGTCTGCTTTTCAGTCGCGAAGTCATATGTATAGGCCGCGCCGGTCTGCGAATCGAAGTTGTAGGCCACGCTCCCCGGCGGATGGTTCATGCGGTAGCTCAGGGCCATCACCGAGAAAATCAGCAGAGCGCTGATCTGGATTACGTTGATGGCGATGTTGACCGATGTCGAACCATTGACACCGCGATAGGCGATATAACCGACAACGATCGAAGTCAGAATCGCGCACAGCATCATGAACATCGGCCCGGGGTTCGACGCGCTCATCGCGCTCGGCCATAGCGTTCCGACCAGGTAGCCGCACAAGATACCCATCACGCCGCACATGATACCCGGATAGATCCAATAGTAGAGGTGCGAGCCCCAACCCACGATGAATTTGGCTAGACGCGCATACGGCCACGCCGCCTGGTGATTGAGGAAGGACTGTTCCGCGAAGTAATACGAACTGCCGGTGCCGGGGTACAGCTTCGCGAGTTCGGCATAGCAAACCGCGGTCGCCAGACACAGCAACACGGCGAAAAAGATGCCAATCCACATTGCCGGAGCGGTATTGCCGGCGCCGCCCTGCGCAACGAAGGTCAGCCACAGAAAGGCGCCTGGCGCAATCAGCGCCATCGCGTTCATTGTCAAGCCGGTCAACCCCAGTGTGGGTTTCATTTCCGGTGCATTAGGCTCTGCCATTGAGTTGTCTCCTTGAGATAGATCAGGCGGGACTAACGGGGTCCGGCTTTAATCCATAGTGCAAGCAAGTTTCGCAGAAGTGAAACGGAAAATTCTTATTACGGAAATAAGCATTTTGTATGCGTTTTGGTTTATCGCGACCATCAAAAGATTTGATCGGTATGTCCGGGAGACGCTTCCTGACTGTGTTATGTTGAGCGCGAAGCGAGTTTCGGTTTCATGAAGATAGCAGGCTTCTTATTGATGATTGCCGGATGGTTCCTGACGATCGTGGCGGTGATCCTGCTCCGCACCGAGACGGCGCGGGGTGTCTTTGTGCTGGCCGGTTTGGCGGTGGAGGCGCTGGGATTAGTGCTGGTCTTTCGCGCGCATCCGCCGCCGCGGAGCGGCCGCCCGTGAACCCGGTGTTCGATGTCGGGGCGATCGCGCTGGCCTCGATTTCTCTGATTCCGTTCGCGCTGGCGGGGTTGGCTTTGCTGAATGCGGGATTGATGCGTTCGCGCAACGCGGCTCATGTCATGATGTCGTCGTTGTGCGTGATCGGAGTCGCCGCCGCCGCGTACCTGGTTTGCGGGTTCTCCTGGCAAGGTTTCATCGGCGGTCCCGGGTACGCGCTGCAGTTGGGCGGAAAGCCGTGGGACTGGATTGCGGCCCAGCCTCTGTTTTGGCGCGGACTGGACTGGAGCGGCTCCCCGGCCTCGCTGGTGGCGTGGATGCAGATGCTATCGGTGGCGTTGGCAGCGATGATTCCGCTGGGCGCGGCGGCCGAGCGGTGGCGGCTCGGCGCGATTTGTGCTTCGTCGGCTCTGCTCGCCGGCTTCCTCTATCCAATCTTCGCGCACTGGGTATGGGGAGGCGGTTGGCTGGCGGCGCTCGGCGCGAATTACGGCATCGGAAACGGCTTTGTGGACGCCGGCGGGTCGTCCACCATTCAAATGACGGGCGGGCTGACGGCGCTGGTGGTGGTCTGGCTGCTCGGACCTCGTCGCGGCAAATACACGAACGAGGGGATGCCGACCGCCGTTCCCGGCCATAATGCGGTCTTCGTGTTGTTTGGATGTTTGTTGCTTTGGGTGGGGTGGCTCGGATTGAACACGGCGTCGGCGATCTTGTTCAGCGGCGTCGATCCGCGGCGTGCGCCTCTGATCGCGGTAAACACGACGCTAGGCGCCGGCGCGGCCGCACTCGCGACCGTGGTGGTGACGCGAGTCCGTTTCGGCCGGCCGGATGCTTCCCTGAGCGCCAACGGCTGGGTAGCCGGCTTGGCGGCCGGCAGCGGCGCTTGCGCGTTTGTGCCGCCGGCTGCGGCGATCGTCATCGGACTCGTGGCTGGAATCCTGATTCCGCTTGCCATTGAGAATCTGGAACTTCGCCTGGGAATGGACGACCCCGGCGGCGCGATTTCGGTTCATGCGATCGGCGGGCTGTGGGGCGTCATCGCGGTGGGAATGTTCGCGCGGTTCCCGGCGCGGCTGCTCAACACCACGGAAGTTCTGGCGAACCCGGCCGTCAGCGGCCAGTGGATCGCGCAATTAATCGGAGTAGCCGCACTGATAGGGCTCGTCCTGCCGGCGACGTACGGCGTGAACTGGGTGCTGAACCGGTTTGTGCCGCACCGCATCGCGGCCGAAGGTGAGCGGCAGGGGCTCGATCTGTATGAACTGGGAGCGGGGGCGTATCCCGAGTTCATGACGCATACGGACGAATTCCTGCAGCGGTAACGCTCCTACAAATCCAACTCCCAGGTCTGGCCTATCACGGGAAAGCCGAACTCGCTGTGCTGTCGTTCCTGCACGAGATGGAAGCCGGCGTTCTGATAGATGTGCTGCGCGGTTTTGAGGGTGCTTTCGGTGAGCAGAACAATCTGGCGATAGCCGGAGCGGCGCGCGAAGCGAATGCAATGCTCCACCAACCCCTTGCCGATACCCAACCCGCGTGCCGCCGGCTCCACCAGTAGAAGCCGCAGGCGCGCGACGGCGTCGGACTCGCGCACCAGGAACACGGAACCCACGATCTCGCCGGCCCGCTCCGCGATCCAACAACGCTCGCGGCGTGGATTGAAGTTGTGAACGAAGCCCGCGGCGATCTCGGCCACCACGGCTTCGAACCGCTCGTCCCAGCCCTGCTCCCGGGCGTAGAGGATGCCGTGACGATGGACTACCCATCCGATATCGCCGGGCCGGTGCGGCCGGAACAGGACCGAAGCCTCGGGCGCCGCGGGCCCGCCTAAAGCCCTCGCGATCACTTTCATGGCCTCGACTACCCGCGTCTGTTCCTCGGGCGGAATCTGTTTCAGCAGGGCTCTGATCTCGCGGCTCGCCGCGCGATCGAGCGGATGGATCACGGCCCGGCCTTTTGGCGTCAGGGTCAAGTAAGCCTGTCTCGCGTCCCTCTCGGACCGCCTGCGTTTGACCAGGCCGCGTTTGCCAAAGCCGAGCAGGATGCGGCTGAGATATCCGGCATCGAGGCCGAGATCTTTGCCGATTTCCGCCGCGACGGGCGCTTGGCGATGCGCCAACTCGTAGAGTACGCGCACCTCCGTAAGCGAGAACGGGCTGTTGAGATGTCCTTCCTTGAGGAGGCCGATTTTCCGCGTATAGAAGCGGTTGAAGCGGCGGACGGCCTGCACCGGATTCGGTTGGGGCGGCATCGACCAGATTTTGACTAAAATAGTTGACAGAGTCAACTATTCTTCCGGCGCGGCTTGCGAGCAGCCGGCTTAGGCTCGGCGGGAACCATACCGAGATACATCAGCAGCACGATGACGGTGGACCATTGGCCGCCGACGGAGAGCAGGCTGTCGACCAGCGCGATCACGGGGCGGGGAGCGGCGGTGCCGCCTACAGCATCCAGCGCCAGATACGTGCCACCGAATTCGACAAGAGTCACGGGAATCAGCACGGCAAAGATCCGCCACCCAACCCCCCGGCTGAGTTCCTGGCTGCGATCGAGGGCCGCTGTCTCTCGATCGGCTTCGATGGCAACAACGGCGTCGGTAAAGATGAGGCGGACCATCTTGACGATGCCAGGGATCAGGAACAAGGCTCCCCACAGCGTAATCGTGATTTCCACTTTGAACTTGTTCCACAGCGTCTTGGCGAATTGCCGGCGGCCCCAGCGCAGGGACCGGCCGAGCGGCGCGGCTTTTCCGGTGCGAAAGAATTCGAGCAAGCCATACACGGCAGCCGGAACGGCCAGCGCGCTGAGGACCAGGTCGCTCAGATCCATTGTCAGATAGGCTGCCAGCCCGCCTTTGGAAACGTCGAGCCAGTCGCTGATGAGTTGCAGGGCCAGTTTGGCCGGCAGGAAGACGGCCAAGGTGAGCGGCGCGAGAAAACCGAGGTTCGCGAAGTATACCCGAGCCGAATGGACGAGCAGATTCCAAGCGGAGTCGAAACGCGCGAACGCGAAGTCGATCTCGAGATAGCCCTGCTCCCATTCGCGGCGCATGTCGAGTCATTTCACTATAACCGGCTGGTTCCTGCGATCATGGGAGCATATGACGAGACGAGTGATGCTCACCGCTGCCGCCGCCATTTTACTGGTGGGTTGCGGCGCGAAGCAGCAGGCCCAGGACCAGGGCAAACGTTACCCGATGCAGGGCGAGATCAAATCGTTGGACCCCGAATCCAAGAGCGCCAACATCAACGCCGGCAAGATCGAAGGATGGATGGAAGCTATGACGATGGATTACAAGGTCCGGCCGGATGGCGAGTTTGCCAAACTCCACGTTGGCGACCACATTCAGGCCACCGTCGTTGTCAATGACACTAGTTGGTACGTTACGGATGTGAAGGTGCTGCCGAAGCAGTAGACTTCTCCGAGCCCTTGGACTTCGAAGCCGGATGGGCGGAAGTCGAGGAAGCCGGCTTCAACAGTTCGTCGATTTCGGCGCGCACATTCTTCTCCGGATTCGTCATGAACTCGCTTTCGCCGGGGAAATCGCCGCGCACAATCCCCTTGCGATCCAGAAACACCATGTGGGGCACATACAGAGGTTTCAGAATCGAGTGGGCCAGGTACGTCAGGACCGGGTCGCGCGGGCTGTAGCCCATCGTCGCCGCCGGCTGGAATTTCTGGATGAATTGCGGCAGCAACTGGACGGCGCCATCGTTAAAAGCGCATTCCAAGAATTGCACAGGCTTGCCGGCGTATTCCTTGGAGATGGTATTCAAGACTCCGGTAAGGTGCTGGCAATGCGGGCACTCGGTATCGATGAACGCGAGGACCAGCACTTTGCCCTGATACTGGCTCAACGGAATGGCCGGGGCGTTCAAGCGCTGGACCGTAAAAGCCGGGGAGGGCTTGCCAATTTCCATCGCGATCGCGGTCAGACCCAGGATCATGCATAACGCGGTGACAAGAAGGATGCGCATACCCCACATTATATAACCGGCCCGTGAGCCTTCTGTCAGGGGGATGGCCGGCGGCAAGAGCCTTGATACCATGGACTGAGAAGCGCGCGGGACGGCCTTTGTGAATATCCCCGAACTCTGCATCCGGCGTCCGGTGATGACCACGCTCATCATGCTGGGGATTGTTCTGTTCGGGGTGATCGCCTATCGCGCTTTGCCGGTCAGCGATCTTCCTAACGTCGATTTTCCAACCCTCCAGGTAAATGCGGCGCTGCCGGGGGCGGACCCGGAAACCATGGCCTCCGCGGTCGCGACCCCGCTCGAACGCCAGTTCTCGACGATTGCCGGGCTCGACAATATGAGCTCGACCAGCGCGCTCGGCAACACCTCGATCACGCTGCAGTTCGCGCTCGACCGCTCGCTCGACGGGGCGGCTCAGGACGTGCAGACCGCCATTACGCGCGCCCAATCGCAGATGCCGCCGGGCATGCCGACCCCTCCCACTTTTCAAAAGGTGAATCCGGCGGATTCGCCGATTCTGTACATGGACCTGTATTCGCCGACCCTGCCGCTCTCCACCATCGACGAATATGCCGAGACGATGGTGGCGCAGCGCATCTCCACGGTCAGCGGCGTGGCGCAGGTGCAGGTGATGGGCGCGCAGAAATATGCGGTGCGCGCCCAGCTAAATCCCAACGCGCTGGCCGCGCGCCGGATCGGCATCGACGATGTCGAGGCGGCCCTGCAGAAGCACAATGTGAATCTTCCCACCGGGACTCTGTGGGGGCCCAACCAGTTGTTCACCGTGCATGCCACCGGCCAGTTGACCTCGGCGGCAAGCTACCGGCCGATCATCGTCGCCTACCGGAATGGGGCGCCGGTGCGCCTCGAAGAACTGGGCCGGGTGATCGACAGCGTGCAAAACGACAAAGCCGCCAGTTGGTATAACGGCGTGCGCAGCATTACGCTGTCGGTGCTGCGCCAGCCTGGAACCAACACCGTCGCCGTGGCCGATGCCGTCAAAGAATTGCTGCCTACCTTCCGCAAGGTGATGCCGGCGGCGGTCCATCTCGATCTGGACTACGACCGGTCCGACTCCATCCGCGAGTCCGTCACCGACGTGAAATTCACGTTGCTGGTCACCGTCGCGCTCGTCATTCTGGTCATCTTTTTGTTCCTGCGCAATGTATCCGCTACCGTCATTCCGAGTCTCGCTCTGCCGCTGGCCATCATTGGCACCTTCGCGGCCATGTATCTGCTCGGTTATTCGGTCGACAACCTGTCGCTGATGGCGCTTACGCTTTCAGTCGGCTTCGTCGTGGACGACGCGATCGTTGTGCTGGAGAACATCGTCCGCCACATGGAGTCGGGCAAGAGCCGTCTGGAGGCGGCGCTGGACGGCTCGCGCGAGATCGCCTTCACCGTCCTGTCGATGACGCTGTCCCTGGCGGCCGTGTTCATCCCGGTCTTGTTCATGGGCGGCATCATGGGCCGCCTGTTCCGTGAATTCGCCGTCACCATCGGGATGGCCATCCTGATTTCCGGGTTTGTCTCGCTCACGCTCACACCGATGCTGTGCAGCCGCTTCTTGCGGCCGCCCCGCGAACATGCCAACGCGCTCTATCGCGCCTCCGAGCACGTTTTCGACGGCATGCTGCGCGCTTATGACTGGACCCTCCGCGGCGTGATCCGTCATCGCGCGCTCACCATGTTGACGGCCGCCGGAACTCTCGCGGCCAGTGTTTATTTGTTTATCGTGGTGCCCAAGGGATTCATTCCCAACCAGGACACCGCGGAACTCTTCGCCTTTACCGAAGCCGGCCAGGACGTCTCCTTCGACGGAATGGTTCGCAACCAGCAGCAAGCGGCGGCCATCCTCGGCGCCGATCCCAACGTCGAGTCCTATACGTCGATGGTCGGCGGCACCAATGGCGCCGGCAATGCCGGGCGGATCTTCGCGAAGCTCAAGCCGCGTGCCCAGCGCCTGCTCAGCGCCGATGACATCGTCAACCGCCTGCGCCCGGCGCTCAATTCCATTCCCGGCATCCGCACCTATCCCCAGAATCTCCCCCTCATCCGGATTGGCGGCCAGCTCACCAAGGGCACCTACCAGTACACTCTGCAGGGCCTCGAGCTCGACGAGTTGTATCGCGCCGCCACCGATTTTGAGCAGCGTATGCACACCATCCCCGGGCTGGTGGACGTCAACACCGATCTGCAGATCGCCAGCCCTCAGGTAATGGTCGACATCGATCGCGACCGCGCGTCCACGCTCGGTGTCACCTCCGATCAGATCGAGCAGGCTCTGTACGATGCGTATGGCGAGCGCCAGGTTTCGACAATCTACACGCCGAGCAATCAGTATTGGGTCATGATGGAGCTCGAACCGCGATACCAGCTGGATCCAAGCGCCCTCGGCCTGCTCTATGTGCACTCCTCCAACGGCGGGCTGGTTCCGTTGAGCGAGGTGGCTCAAATCAAGCGGAGCGTGGCCCCCCTCACGGTCACGCACCTCGGACAACTGCCCTCGGTGACGCTGTCATTCAACCTGGCGCCGGGAGTTTCGCTTGGCGACGCGGTAGCTCGTGTCGAAGAGGTCGCGCGCGAGAGCCTGCCGGCTACCATAACCACCAGCTTCCAGGGGGCCGCGGCGGCGTTTCAATCGTCGCTGCAAGGCATGGGTGTTCTGCTCGTGATGGCGATTCTGGTGATCTACCTCGTACTTGGAATTCTGTACGAAAGCTTCATCCACCCGCTCACCATTTTGTCCGGCTTGCCGTCGGCCGGGCTGGGCGCGCTCGCGACGCTGCTGATCTTCAAGGACGAGCTGAACATCTATTCGTTTGTCGGTGTCATCATGCTGATCGGCATCGTCAAGAAGAACGCGATCATGATGATCGATTTCGCGCTGGAGACGCAGCGGACTCACGGGACACTGGCGTCGGAGGCGATTTACGAAGCGTGCCTGGTGCGCTTCCGGCCCATCATGATGACCACCATGTCCGCTTTGATGGGCACGCTGCCAATCGCGCTCGGCCTGGGCGCCGGGTCAGAGGCGCGCCGGCCGCTCGGGCTGGCGGTGGTTGGCGGCCTTGCGGTTTCCCAGTTGCTTACCCTTTACATCACTCCGGTTTTCTACATCTACATGGAGCGGTTCCACGCGTTGGCATCGCGCCGCCGGACCCCTCGGGAAAAACCAACCGCGCCGGTCCCGGTAGCATAAGGCTGGTGCGCTCCTCGCTACTGCACCCGTTTCCGTGCGTCCACCCAGGCTGGAAACACTTCGGGGTTTTCCAGCCAGACCAGCATCCACTGGGCCATCTCTTCTTTTGTCTCCCGCTTATCCGGCGCCAGTCTAGCGCCGCGGGCCAGAAAGCGCGCGCGATCTTTGGCTGCAATTACCTGGCGCCGGCAATAACGGGCGCGCTCCCGCGCGCCGGACGTCATCGCGTCGGCATAAATCTGCTGCATCTCGCGCAAACTCTGCTCGAGTTCTTCCCACGTGTGCTGGCGGATGCCCGCATACGGCTGCTCAATCGGCAGGCCGGTATCGCGCAACAAGTCGCGCAAATAGCTTTCGGAAACCGGAGCAAGATGCTGTAACAATTGCTCCCAGATGCGTTCCGTAATCGCTGCCGGTTGATTTTGCGCGAGATACTCGCGCAGAGACTGTTTGACGGATCTACCTCTGGAGCCCACGGCGGTACCTGGCGGCGGCGGCCTGATGGGCGGCGATCGTGGCGGTGAACTCGTGCCCTCCCGAACCATCGGGGCGCAGCACGAAATAGAGCGCTTCCGAATCGGCTGGCTCCAGCACGGCCTTCAGCGACGGAAGCCCCGGGTTGGCGATCGGCCCCGGCGGGAGCCCTCTGTGCCGGTATGTGTTGTACGCGTCCTCGCTATCCAGGTCGGACCTGTGAATCACGCCGCGATAGCGGCCGGCGAGGAGCGCCGCGTAAATCGTGGTCGGATCACAATCGAGTTTCATTCCGATCTTTAGCCGGTTCTCAAATACAGCGGCGATCACGGGCCGCTCCGCGGCGAGTTTGCCTTCCTTTTCAACCAGCGAGGCCATGGTGACCGTATCGTGCGGAGCCGCCCGGGATTGCAGGCCGTGCCAGACCTCACGGAACCTCCCGGTCATCATATGACAGAGCTGATCCGGCGTGGTGTGCCGTTTGAGCCGGTAGGTGCTCGGGAACAGGTAACCCTCCAGAGTCGGCGCCTGCGGGTCCAGGTCGCGAATGAGTGCGGGGTCACGCGCGGCCTTCACGAACTCCGCCGCCGGGAACAGGCCAAGCCCTTCGGCTAAGGCGCCGATGTCGAACATGTTCTTGCCTTCCGGCACCACCAACTGGTAGTAGAAGATGTCCCCGCGCGCCAGCCGGTCGAAGATCTCCAGCGGCGTGGCTGCTTTTTCGAAGCGGTATTCGCCGGCTTGGGGCTTGCGGCCGCGTTCCGCCAGGCGCGCCAGCCAGAAGTCCCACCGGCTGCCAATCACCCCGGCGTTGGCCAGCAGGCTGCCGATGGAAGCGGTCGACGTGCGGTACGGCAGTTCGACAAAGACCGGTTCGGAAAAGCCGCGATAGGGTTGGTTTAGCCGGAAGACAGCATAGCCGGCGATGCCGAAAGTCAACAGCACCAAAATTCCGGCCAGGCGCAAAATTTTCATAACGAATCCAGGTAACTCTGGAGCAAGATGACTGCCGAAAGCCGGTCCACCGCGGCCGCCCGCTTCTCCAGGCTGATCCCGCTTTCCCTAAGCACGCGGTGGGCCTGTACCGTGGTCAGACGTTCATCCCAGAATCGTATCGGCAGACCGGTCCGCTTTTCCAAGGCTTCCGCAAACTCATGTACCCAAGCGGATTGCCGGCCCTCGCTACCTCCCATATTGACCGGATTACCCATCAAGATTAAGCCGACTTCACGTTCCTTTGCGAGTTGCGCCAAAGCGGCCAGATCGTCACGCTTCCGGTGGCGCTCCAGGTTGGGCAACCCTTGCGCGGTGATGCCCAACGGATCCGAGAGGGCCAGGCCGATTCTTTTTTTTCCGAGATCTAAGGCTAAAATGCGGGGCTTTCCGGCGCTCAAATCAATTTCATTATAGACGTGGTCGTGCTACATTCGAAAACAAAGGGTCTCGTCTCGTGGCGACGATTTCCAAGCCTCCCAGCAGCACTCACAAGACGGTGCAGGATGCCCGCCGCCTGTCTTTACCCGTGGTTGCCGGAGGCGTCGTGATCGGGGCTCTGTATTACGGCCGGATGCTGTTCATCACCTTCCTGGTCGGCGTCATCATCGCGTTTATTCTGGAGCCGTTCGTAGCCTTGTTGGTCCGTCTCCGGCTGCCTCGCAGCCTCGCGGCGTTTCTCGTATGCACGGTTGCGCTGCTGGGTCTCTACGTGGTGGGAATGGGCGCCTATTCGCAGTTGGCCGGCATTTACGACGAGTTGCCCCGCTACAGCCAGCGTATCGCCGACGTTGTCGATTCCGTGCAGCAGAAGCTTTCGCAAATGGAGGAACGGACGTACCAGATGGTGGTGCCTGCGCGCCAGAGACAACAGCAGCAGCAGGAAGATCGGGCGCGCGCGCAACAGGCGCCGCCGCAACCGTCGCGGCGCCGGAGGACGGCCGAGCCCCCGCCGCCTCTGATTCCTCCTCCGCCCGCCATTCAGGAAGTGCGCATTCACGAAGACCGCACCGCCATTACCGATTACATCTACTCCCGCCTCAACTCGTTTTACGAGATCCTCTTAATGGTTTCGTTTGTGCCGTTCCTGGTGTACTTCATGCTGAGCTGGCGCGATCATCTCAATCGCAGCTTCCTGCAGTTCTTCCAGGGCGAAGGCCGCATGGTCGCCGCGCGCAGCCTGGAAGGGATTGCCGGCATGGTGCGCGCGTTTGTGGTGGGCAATTTTCTACTCGGAATCCTGCTGGCCATCCTCAGTTCCGCGGTCTTCTGGGTGATCCGCCTGCCGTTTCCTCTGCTGGTCGGCCCGCTCAGCGGACTTCTCAGCCTGGTCCCCTATATCGGTCTGCCGCTGGCCCTGGTTCCCCCGCTGTTTGGCGCCCTGGCGGTCAACCGGTTCTCGGTCTACGTGATGGTGGTCGTGGCCACGACGCTGCTTCACCTGATCGCGATGAACCTGTTCTACCCCAAGGTCGTCGGCTCGCGTGTCCACCTGAACCCCCTGGTGGTGACTTTTTCCCTCATGTTCTGGGGCTTCTTGTGGGACGCTCCCGGCCTGCTGCTGGCGATCCCGCTTACCGCCGGCCTCAAGGCCGTTTGCGACAACGTGCAGGGTTTGCGCGCTTTCGGGAAATTCCTCGGCGACTAGTTCCGTCCCTGAATTTGGGTACCGCCGGGTTTGCCACCTGCTAGACTCAGGATTCGATAAATGTCCGCCGTTCCCGAATCAGCCAGGCAGTTTCTGTCGGGCCTGATTGACCGCGCCCGCCGCCGCCAGAAAACCATCGTTTTTCCCGAGGGTTCTGACTCGCGCGTTCGGGAGGCCGCCGCGCGATTGGCGCGGGATGCCGTTGTCCACCCGATTTTGATCGGTCCCAAGCCGGCGGACCACACCGCCGGTGTGACTTTTCTCGACCCCTCCCACGCGCACTCACTCGAGAAATACGCCTCGCTTTACTACGAGCGGCGCCGCGCCAAAGGCATTACCCAGGTGGAAGCGAAGGAGATAGCGCGCCACCCGCTCTACTTTGCCGCCCTGATGGTGGCCGCCGGAGATGCCGACGGGAGTGTGGGCGGCGCCGCCAACACGACGGCCGAGACGGTCCGCGCCGCACTGCAGTGCATCGGCCCGGATCCGCGAGTCCGCCTCGTTTCGAGTGTGTTTGTGATGGCGCTGCAGGACCGCGCGCACGGACACAACGGTCTGATGGCGTTTGCCGACTGTGCTGTCGTCATCGATCCGACTCCCACGGAGCTTGCCGAAATCGCCATCGCCACTGCCAGCAGCGCCCGTACCCTGCTCGACACCGAACCGGTGGTGGCGCTTCTGAGTTTCTCGACCAAAGGAAGCGGTAAACATCCGCAGGTGGATGCCGTGGTTGAGGCGCTGCGCGTCGTCCGCGTGCGGGCGCCCGAACTGATCATCGATGGGGAGTTGCAGGCCGATGCCGCGGTGTCGGAACTGGTTGGGAGATCCAAAGCGGCGGGTTCGCGCGTGGCGGGCCGCGCCAACACGTTGGTGTTCCCCAACCTGGCATCCGCAAACATCGCGTACAAGCTGTTAGAGCGCTTGGGCGGCGCCGCCGCCATCGGGCCGTTTCTCCAAGGCTTGGCCAAACCGGCCAATGATCTTTCGCGCGGATGCTCGGTCGAGGATATCTACAGCGTCGCGGTGGTGACCGCGCTCCAATCCGATTCAGGTTGATCCATGCTGCCTTTCCGGTTGGTCTACCATCCCCGCTACAACATGAATGTCGGGGATCATGTCTTCCCGGCCCACAAGTACCGTCTGCTTCGCGACCGCCTGCTGCGCACCGGCTTCGCGGCGGAAGAAGATTTCGTGGCGCCCGAGCCCGCGACCGATGACGACATCCTGCTCGTGCACGACCCGGCCTGGGTTGCCAAGCTGCGGAATGGCACCCTGAGCTATCAGGAAATCCTGCGTCTGGAAATTCCCTATTCGCAGCACACGATTGAGGCATTCTGGGCCGCAACCGGCGGCACCATCCTGGCCTCGCGGCTGGCGCTCATATCCCGCATCGGGTTCAACGTCGGCGGCGGATTTCATCACGCTTTTGCCGACCACGGCGAGGGCTTCTGCGCGGTGAACGACATTGCGGTCGCCATCCGCCGCTTGCAGAAAGACCGCGCCATTCGCCGTGCCATGGTGGTGGACTGCGATCTCCATCACGGCAATGGGACCGCCGGTGTGTTCGCTGATGATCCTTCTGTATTCACTCTGTCCATCCATCAGGCGAACAATTACCCGAGTGAAAAACCGCTCTCGAGCCTGGACATTCACCTGCCTGATGGCACCGGCGATCAGAATTACCTCGTGCGGCTGCAGAATGGGCTCTCCGCAGCGCTTGCCATGTTTCGTCCGGACCTGATTCTTTACGTTGCCGGCGCCGACCCCTTCTGCGAGGACCAGCTCGGCGGCCTCCTGTTGACCTTCGAAGGCTTGATGGCGCGTGATCGCCTCGTCCTTGGCCGCGCCGTGCGCGAAAGAATTCCAGTTGCCGTGGTGTTGGCCGGTGGCTATGCCGCCAGCGTGGAGGATACAATTACGATCCACGCCAACACCGCCCGCGTCGCGAAAGAGATCCTGTAACGACGGCGATCTGCCGCCGCTGCGTTCATGTCTTATCCCGCGCGATCGCCCCTACCGTGCCCCGCGCGGCGGCCAGATAATCCGCCGGCGCCAACAAAATCTGCGTTCCGCGCACGCCAGCCGATACCGCAATCACATCGAATAATTCCACCGTCTCGTCCACAAACACCGGGTAGTCCCGTTTGCACGCAAACGCCGTTACCCCTCCGCGAATGTATCCTGTCAGCGGCTGCACTTCTTTTAGCGGCACCACCTCCATTTTCCGGTCCCCGGCCACTCGCGCCAGGGCCTTCTCATCCAACTCTGTGCCGGCAGGTACCACCGCCAGGCAAACCCCGTTCCGGTCCCCTCGCGCCACCAGCGTCTTGAAGACCTGCTCGGGCGGCAACCCGATTTTGCGCGCCACGGTCTCGGCATCGAGGGCCTTCGGGTCTACTTCGTACTCGCGCAATTCGTACCGGATGCCCAGCCGGTCGAGAACCCGCACCGCGTTGGTTTTCATCCCAACTTGCTCCGGCCCCTGCCCCTGCGGTATCCTGGTAACTCAAAGATGGCCAACACGTATTCCGCCCTCAAGCGGGTGCGCCAGACGGAGCGGCGCACGGAATTCAATCGCAAAAGCAAATCGCGCCTCCGGCATCAGATCCGTACCATGCGCCGCGCGCTTCTCGAGAAGGACGCCCAAAAGGCCGGCGAGCTACTCCCTAAGACCTTTTCTATTATCGACCGCGCCGCCAAAACCGGCCTCATCAAGAAGAACACCGCGGCCCGCTACAAGTCGAACCTGCACGCGCGCGTCAAGGCGCTCGCCAAGTAGTCAAGCCGTCAGTTCCAGCACAAACCGCTCCATCACGATACGGTCGTCCGGCCGTGCATCGCGCAGTCCCCGGTCCGCCTGGAAGATCAGCCTCAGCGCATTTTCCAGTTGTGGCTTGGTGAATTTCGTGGCTGTCTGATACACCTGATCCGCGCGCGATCCCCACATCGGCACTCCCAGCCGCGAGAAGTGCCCTTGGATTTGCTGCGAGCTTTTCAGCCCCGCCTCGCGCGCCACCAGCGCCGTGCGGAACTGCGTGGAGAGGAATGCCAGTGCCAGTGGCAGGTATTCGCCTTCCTTCGTCAGCGTGTCCAGAACTTCCAGCGATTTCGTGCGGTCCCGCCGCCCGAGCGCGTTGACCAGCGCGAAGATCGTCGTCGCGCGCGCGTCCGGAACCAAGGCCGAGATTGCATCGGCTCCCACGCTCCCGGTACCTGCATACAGCGCCAGTTTTTCGATCTCCACGGCAATCCGCGCCACATCCGCTCCCAAGGCTTCCACTAATAGTTCCAGCGCCGCGCCGTCCATCCGGAAACCCGCCGTGCGTACCAGGCCCTCGGCTTCGCTCCGCGCTTCGTGGCTTGAAAACCGCCGCAACTCGACCACCTCCGGAATGGCCGCGAAAAATTTCCGAACCCGCTCCTGCTTCCGCTTATCGTCGCCTTCGAAGTCGTACCGCATCGCCTCGAACACCAACGTCACGCCGGGTGTCGCGTTGCGCACATATTCGGCAAGCGCCGTGGCGTCTCCCGATGCGCCCTCGGCTTCTCCGTCATCGTCGGAACGGCCGCGCGGCAGCGCCGCTTCTGCATTCAGAATCCAAATCAGGCGCTCGCTCGCGAACAGAGACAAGGCCCGCGCGTCGTCCAAAACCGCCGCCAGCGCCGTCTCGCTCAGATCATGCTCACTCATCGACCCTTCAGGAAAAGCGCCCGAGAGCGCTCCCTTCAATCGGCGGCGTTGATAGGCTTCCGGCCCGAGCAGCAGAACGGCAGCGGGCAAGTCGTTCTTCTTGACACGGGCTAGCAGTTGGCCGGCGGTCATATCAGAACTGCTCGAGAACCCCGCTGACCACGGTCCGCGCCACGTCCCGGCTGAGACGGATCATCGCCGTGCTGCTCTCGTCGAAATATTGCGACGGGTCGATGGCGATCTGATAGCGTTCCCGAAACTCGGCGCTCGGCCGGCTCCAGATGACTTTGCCCGTCGCGCGGTCCGTCAATGTCAGTTGCAGCGTGACCACCGCCTGGATCCCGGTGGCTCGCCCGGAGACCGGATCTACCGTGGTCGGATACGCCACCGCACTCACCACGGTCCCCGTCAGCACAGCATCGGCTTTCGCCGCATCGGACACAACCGCATACCGCGTGCGCGATAAAAATTCGCGCGTGATGTCCTCCGGCAAAAGGCGGCTCAGCATGTAACGCGTGGTCACGTTGCCGAAGGCCGGCACGGCGATGGTCTTGATGTTCTTGGGAACCAGGTCCGCATGCCCGGCAACGTGATAGCCGCAGCCCACAAGAAACACCAACAGCCAGACGGCTGCCGGGAAGGGTGCCCTCATAAAATTCCCGTGGCCACGGCCACCGCGTTCTCAGCCATCAGCCGCAGATTGTCGGCCACAATCCAGAACCAGCAGGCGTCCGCGGCGTTTCGGTCCGGCGCAATCGCGCCGACCGCAATCCCGCCCTGCCCCGCCTGCCCGACGTTCGTGGGCGGCTCAAACTCGCCGCTGCGCACCTCGATTTTATCCGTCGCCAAACTGCTCTCCAGGGCTTCCACTCCGGGGTTGGATTCGAATTCGACCCATGCCGAAATGCTGTGACCGTGGAACACCGGAGCCTGAATGAGCCGCAGCGACGGCATCGGCGCGCCTTCTCCGTCTCCGGGCAGTGCCAGCAGCGTCGCCAGATGCCTCTCGATGCGCAGCTCCGATTCTTCCAGCGGCGCCGGAGCTTCCTCACCGTAACGCGCCAGCATGCTGAAGCCGAGCTGCGCATCGAAGATGGCGCGGGGCAGCGGCTTGAACGACAGCAGGTTCACTGTCTGCTGCTGGAGTTCTTCGACCGCACCCGTGCCCAGTTCGCTTGCCGGGGCGAGAATCTGAACGATGGAGCGCCGGATGGGGTCGTTCGTGTGTAGTCGGCGTAGGAACAAGGCTAGCGCGATGGCCGCCGGATGCGCGATCACGTGCAGCGTGCCGTCTTCTTCCCCGCTGCATTCCACCACCGGCGCGCGCAGCCGCGCGGCCGGCATCTCCTCCGCTGCGTAAGTCAGGTCGATCACCGGGATCGAATCTCCCGCCAGCTGTAACGCTTTGCGGCTCGCTTCCACCGAACCGGTCAGAAAAACAGCGCGGGCCTCCGCCAGGCTGGCCGCCTCCAGGCCGCTTACGATCGTGGCTTCGTCGCCGACCCGTGTTAGCGTGCCGGGCGTTTCCCCATCCGCGGCCAGCAGACGCAATTCGAGTTCGGGGGCCGAGGTCGAGAGGATGTCGCGAATCTCCCGCCCGAGCAGAGTTTCGCTTCCTATCAGAGCGACACTAGCCGTCTTAGCCAATCGGATGCTCCGCCTGCGCCGGCGCCGGGGGTGGCGGTGTGTGCCGCAACCGCCGCCGCACGATCCCTCCGAGGCGAATCAGGATTCCGCTCCCCACGTACGACACTGTCAGCACCAGGAAAACGATATCTGAGTAATTCCACGCGGCGTAAATCAGTCCGCCCAGCACGATAATGATGAGCGGGGAGTAAGCCTTGTTCAGGTTGATTCCCTTGAAGCTGTAATACCGCCACGTGCTGACCATCAGGAACCCCAGCAGCAGGAGCAGGCCGAGCCAGACCACCGAAGCCGGCCACCAGACCAGTGGCTCCGAGTCGAACCAATAGACCACCGCCGCTACCAGCGCCGCCGCCGCCGGAATCGGCAGACCGACGAAGTATTTCCGATCCGGCCTTCCAGGATTCTTGGGCACCGGGTTCTTCTGGATGTTGAACCGCGCCAGCCGCGCCGCGCCGCACAACAGAAACAGAAACGCGATGAAATATCCGGCATTGAAAATCTGCCCGCGAATCGAAGGCGTCAGCGTCGGATCGATGAACTGCACACCCCACGCAAAGGCGAGCACCGCCGGCGCCAGCCCAAAACTGATGACGTCGGCCAGCGAATCCATTTCGCGGCCGAATTCGGAGGTCGTATTGGTCATGCGCGCGATGCGGCCGTCGAGGCCGTCCAAAAACACCGCCGCGCCGATCGCGCGCGCGGCAATCGAGAAATGATCGGAGGCTCCTGCCGTCCCGGCGGCCGCCGCCATCGCCCCGCGGAACGAACGCAGAATCGAAATGTATCCCAGAAAGATGTTGCCCGCTGTAAATAGCGTCGGTAAGGCGTAAGCTGCCCGCCGCGGACGCCGGTCCGGCGAACGGGGATCCACAAACCGGTCTCTAAGCGCCACGTGCCTCTTCTCCGTCGATGCGCCGCGCGATGGTGCTCGACCCGGCCGCCACGCGCATCCCCGGCCGTACCACAATTTCCCACTCCGGTCCGAGAATCACATCCACCCGGGATCCGAATTTGATCAGTCCCACCCGCTCTCCCGTTGCCACGCGGTCGCCCGGTTTCTTGTCGAACACGATGCGCCGAGCGATCAGCCCGGCGATCTGCTTGAACACCACGCAGGTGCCCTCACCCTGCACGGTAACGATGTTCTGTTCGTTTTCGCCGGAAGCCTGCTCTTTGCTGGCTACCAGGAATTGGCCTTTCCGATACTCCACATTGCGGATCGTGCCGGCGATCGGCGCCCGGTTCACGTGAACATCGAAGATATTCAGAAAAATGCTGATGCGATGGGCGGTCGCGGTCTCCCGGACCACCGCCACCACTTTGCCATCCGCGGGCGAAACCGCCACCGGCCCGCCCGGAATGGCGCGCTCCGGATCGCGGAAGAAATACAGGCAGAACGCCGCCAGGATCCACAGCGGTGCCGAAAACCACGGTCCGGCCAGCCACGATACCACTGCACCCGCCGCGCCCAAGGCCAGCGCGTAATAAATGCCGTCGACGACGATCACTCGATCCTATTTTCGCATGACGGCTCAGCGCGGCCCGGCAGTCTCAACCCTTCTTCTGTGTCAGTTCGATTAACCGGGCGATCCCGGCTTGCTTGTCCAAGTCCCGGCAGGTGGCGATGATCGTTTCAAACGGCGCCGCCCCAATCGGAATCCCGGGAATGACGCCGCGGATCCGGCGCGCTTCCTCGTCAAAGCTCCAAATGAATTCGCGGCCGGTTGCCTGCTTCGTGTAGCTCCGCCCGTCCTTGGTGAAGATCGTAATTCGCGGGCCGAACAGCGTCATTTCGTGCGACGGGATGATCGTCACCCGCTTCATGAGCTCCAGCACCTCCGGCGGGTCCGGCGTGCCCGGCACCATCGGGAAGCCCCGCTTCACCACGCCGTACGCCGCGTAGTACCGCGTGCTGCCGATGTCGGGCTCCCCGATGTCTTCCCGCCGGCTCGGAAACGCGGGGCTGGGATACTGCGTCTCCAGCCAGTTCACCACCGCTTCGACCCGCTCCACGTCCTGGTAGCGAATATTGTGTTCTTCGCAAAGCTGGGCCGTGACGTCGACGTGCGCCAGATTGTAGCCCGTAATCGAGTAAATCCGGTAGAGCGTTTCCAAAAACATCCAGTCCTTGCCGAGGTTCGCCGTAATCTTGTCCAGGCTGGTGCGGGTCGCGCCTGTAAAGCTATACGTAAGATGACCCTCGTTGTTGCCGGCATACGCCTGATACAGGCCGGCCCTGCCTTCGAGTGCGGTTTCGCCGCCGCGATGCCCCAGCTTCGCGAGCGCGACTGCCAGCATCGCGTTGCGCGCCGCCGGCCCCTCGCGCAACCCGAGGCTTTCCAGGTTACCGGCCGCCAGATTGACGCACAGGCCGATCGCATGATTTACCTGGTCTTCGTTGAAGCGCATGATTTTCGCGGCCGCCACGGCGGCTCCGAAGATTCCGAAGACGGGGCCCGCGTGAAACCCGCGCGCCATGATGGTCGGAATGAAATCGCCGGCCATCCGCTCCATCACTTCATAAGCCGCCGCTACGCCCGTCAGGAACTCTCTACCCGAAGCGCGCTCGGTTTCCGCCGCTGCCAGCGCCGCCGGAAGGATGCTGCAGCCGGGATGCGTGAGCATGCGGAAGGTGTCCCATTTCCCGCCGGCCAAGATCAGCTCCGCGTTGGCGAATGCCGCGTCGCCCTTGGAGACTTTCGTCCCCTGCACCAAAATGGTCGCGCCGTCGCGCGCGCTCCCGCCTTCTTCGGCGATCAGCTTCAGCGCTTCTTGGCCCGCCGGCAACGGATAGCCCTGGAGCGCCGACGCCAGCCCGTGCAGCGTCAGCCCTTTCGCCCGATCGACCACCGCCGCCGGCAAATCGTCATAGCGCAGCCCCGCGACCCAGCGTGCGAATTGCCGGCTGAGCGAAGGCGCAGCGCCCCCGCGGTTTTGCTGAGCGTATGACCTGATCGCGAAAGGCAAGCCCACTCCGGCCAGCCGAAGAAACCCCCGTCGTGTCTGGTAATCCCTCATGCGTGGCAAGTCCCGTCGAATTATATCGGATCTCGCCCACAGTGCTCCCGGCGCAATCCTGGCGCAATCCTGGCTTCAGGAAGTCACAGGTCTTGTTCCCCGGCCCCGCCGATTAGCGGGCACACGTCAGTATCGGATTGGCCCAGTCGCCATGGTCCCAGCTGATGGGACCGTTGTTCGCAACCAGCAATACCAGCTTCTGAACTCCGGTCAGGTTGAGGCTGACGGTCTGTGCGGGCGTCCCCTTATCCATCCAGGAACTGGCCCAGGCTTCCACCCCATCGGCCCATACCTGGAACTGCACCAATCCCAACCCCCACCAGACTTCGTCGTCGACCCCGACTGTCGCTGTGAATGACGAGCAACCGCCCAACGGCGCAAGTGGATAATCCAGTTCCGAGAAAGCGTGCACGCCGAGGCCGTGCGCGTACTGCGTGCCGGCGACACTGATTGGATTTCCGCCAACGCTCACGTTGACGCCGACGTTTCCCCAGCCGTTCACCTCATAGCTGGGAGTCAGATCGCTCACATAGTGACTGATCCCGCCGCCACCGCCGCCGCCGGTGGGCGGGGGTGCGCTTCCGATCAGGACGGCTCCCTGGCTGCCTTGAAGATAGACCGAACTCACCCATGAGCCATCCAGCCTCTGGAACGCGCCCGGCAGGTTGATGGTTCGGCCGCCCAGTCCCGGCTCCGCGAGCAGAACCATTCCGCCCGCGAAATTCCGCTGAAAGATTCCGTTGTTGTACGTCCGCGGTCCCAGCGCCGATCCGAGATCAAGACTGTAGCCGCTAAACCAGTTGGCGGGAGTCGCGGTACCGTCCCCCAGGCTATCCAACCCGTTCGAGATCAGAAGCCACGAGGCAAGCCCATATTCCTGTCCGGCTGGACTGAGCTGATATTCTTCGAAGTTCACGCCGGCCCCGGTCGCGTGCACTGTGTCAATGAAATTGAAAAAGTTATAGACGGACCAAAAACCTGTTCCGCCGGTAAGGCCTGTGTCGCTGGCCACGCCGCGCTCCAGGTTGATCAGATTCGCGGTCCGGAACTGCGCCTGAATGTAAGGGTCCTGCCCCGCCACACCCGAACCCCCCGATGAGTACCAGATGACATTCTCAATCAGAGTTTTGTTCGGGAACGCTGTCCGGATCTGCTGCTCGAACGTCGCGATGTAACTCCTCCATGCCGTCCAACTCATGAGCTGCCCGGTATTCGAGTCTATCGGAGCGGCTTGATTCCCCCAGCCGTCGCTCACGCGGAACTCCATGTTGCTGTCGTCGATGAAAAGCCCCGCATAATTGCCGCGCGTGATCGTGGCCTGCATGTCGCTGATGATGTAAGCACGGAAGGCGGCGTTGGCTACGTCGCCCGCATATTGAGGACAGGTCCCGTTCTGGCAGTTCCACGGAATATACAACCAGTTCCCGTACTGGTCCTTGAGGATCCACTCAGGATGCGCTGAGGCGGCCCATGACCCGGGCGTAATCGCATACAGATCGTGGTAGGCGCTGGTCGGCGGCCACCACCACGTCCGGCTGTCCCCATAGGGCGACCAGCTCACCATCGAACTGAAATGGCTTTGGAACCATTGTTGGGTAGTCGCACTGTACGCCGACGTCCAGGGGTCCAGGTACGACAGCGCGTACTCGAGGTAATTGACGTGGCCTTCATGACCGTTCTGCGCCGATCCGATCGATCCGGCGAACAAAACGGCCGCGGTCAAAACTCCCGCAGTTCGATTCTTCGTCACTCTTCTGCTTCCTTTCCGTGGGAATGGAAGCGAGAAAATTAGGACCTTTTCACTGCCGCCAGATCAGAATGAGATGTCAGTGGGAACAAGTACCTTCATGAGAAACCGCAATGAGCTTGAGTGCTGTTGAACAGAAAGTCGGGCCCTCTTCACGCTTCCAAGCTGCAGATCCGTACCGTATTGTACAGCTTGAAAACAGAGGAGGGTGATATTTTTTACGGATTCTTTAGTTAGCAGCGCCGTCTTACCTGGAAGCGCGTCGGCCTTCCGGGCGCGCGCTGCGGGTGCGTGCCACCCGCCTGGGTGTTTGAACGGCTTAACTAAGTCGATCAGATTTCAGATCTAACCTGCGTTTGATAAAAGAGTTGGGCTGGTGCGTATGGGCTTTGACCGTACTGTTGCTCTACCCGGTTTGTGTGTGGTTCGCGAGGGTCAAAGCGTCCCGGCGCGACTGGTGGCTGAGTTATTTGTAGCCCGCGCGGAATGATTGCGGTCTCCTGCGCCGCCGCAGGTCGCGCCAGTCAATCCTTTCCCGTGTTGGCTGTTTCATTGCGAAATCGCCACCTCGATCGTGACCGAAGCCTGGACCACCACCAGGCCCGTTTCGATGGGGGTCGTGGGAGCCGCCGCGGCCGCTCCCGCGATTACCGGGTTCACCGTGTTCACGCCCTCGCTGGCGTGCAGCACCGCGCCCGTGTGGACGCTGAGTCCGGAGGCGATTGCGTCGGCTTGCGCGCGGGCGTGGCCGGCCGCCGTCTTCAGCGCCTGCGCCACCAGCGGTGTGCGGTCCTGCAGGCTGAAGGAAACGCCTTGCACGCGATTGGCTCCGCTCTGAATTGCCGTGTCGATGGCATTCCCCACCTGCGTCAGATCCATCAGCGTCACCTGCACGATGTTCGTCACCGAGTAGCCGATGATCGTGGCCGCTTGCCCGGCCGGCGGATTGTTGTATATCGGCGATAACGAATAGCTGACCGTCTTGATGCTCGCGCTGGTTCCAAGCAGGTTCTGGAGCGCCGTGATCAGGGCGCCCGCCTGCGCGGCGTTCTCCGTGGTGGCGGCCTGCGCCGTGGCTGCCTGGGTCGCAACGCCCACGCTGACATACGCCAGATCCGGCGTGCCCGTAACCGTTGCGTCTCCCACTGCCACGATGGATGAGGGACGCGAAGCCCCTTGCCCCCAGGATACGGCTGCCAGCGCCAGCACCACCATCGCTTGCACAATTCGCTTCTGCATAGATCTCGCGTTTGCCTCCGCTCCTAAGACGGTCCGGTAGGCCTTTTTGCGACAGCACCGCCCAGTCCGGTTGGAACCGGGCGGCTGTGCCGCCCGGTTTGATGCCTCCCCACACAAACGGGCCGAAAAAGTAAGACAATGTTCTGGGGAGGAACGATGCTCATTCGACTCTCGCTCTCAGCTGCTTTTTTCGCTGCCTTTGCGCTGTCGGCCCTCGGCCAGGTTCCGGCGTCCGCCGTCAAGGCCGCTACCGCCAAAAAGGCATGGACTCCGCCGCGCACCCCCGATGGCGTGCCCGATCTCCAGGGAGTCTGGACCAACAACACCACCACTCCTTTACAGCGCCCAAAAAATTTGGCCGGCAAAGAGTTCTATACCGATGCCGAGGTGGCCGAGAACCAGAAGAAGGAAGGGTCGCGGCTGGCCTTGAATGAAGAGGAGGGGCGTCCGACCGAGGCGGGAACGGCCGCGGATGTGCACTACGATTTCGCCGAGTATGGCCTCGACCGCGCCCAGGCCAAGCTCGTTTGGAGCCGGCGCACCTCGCTCATCGCAGGACCGGAAGGCACTATCCCACCCCTGACCCCGGAGGCCGTCAAGCGAAACGCGGAACGCGCCGCTCAGCTCAAAGGGCATGAGTTCGACAGCGTCAAGGAGCGGCCGCTCGGCTCCCGGTGTCTGGTCTTTGGCAGCGTGGGTCCGCCGCTGCTCCCCGCCGGCTACAACAGCAATTTGCAGATTTTTCAGGGACACGGCTTCGTGGCCGTCGAAACGGAAATGATCCACGACGTCCGGGTGATTCCCACCGATGGCCGGCCCCATCTGCCCAACCGCATCCGGCAATGGTTGGGAGACCCGGTTGGGCATTGGGAGGGCGATACGCTCGTGGTCGATTCCACTAATTTTACCGATCAGCATCCGTTCCCCGGCGCCCAGAACCTGCATGTGATCGAGCGGTTCACCCGCGTCGATCCCGATACGATTCTGTACCAGTTCACCGTCGAAGATCCCGGAATGTGGACCAAGCCTTGGTCGGGCGAGGTGCCCATCACCAGGATTGACGGCCAGATCTACGAGTACGCCTGTCACGAAGCGAACTATGGTTTGGCGAACACTCTCCGTGGTGCTCGCGTAGCCGAAGAAGAAGCCGCTAAGAAACCGAGGTAAGCGACTGGAGTCTCGAGTGTCGGTGCTTCACTCTTTCCGGCTGCCGATTCCGTTTCTCCTGCTTGCGCTCCTGCATCCCCTCGCAGCCGCCGCGGCGGACGAAGCGACCGCCTGCAAAGATGCAGCCACAACCGCCGCGATGCGCGCCTGCGAGAACAAGCGCTACCAGGACGCGGACCGGCAGCTCAACATGGTTTACACCCGGTTGATGGCGACTCTCGATAACAATCAGAAAGAGAAGCTCCGGCTCGCTCAGCGCGCCTGGCTCCAATTCCGGGATGCGAATTCCGATTTTCAGGCCGCTGCTGCCAGCGGCGGCACGCTGAGCCCGCTGCTGAAAATCGCTGCCATGGCGGATATGACCGAAGCCCGGCTTAAAGAGCTGAGCAACTATCATCAGCCATAAGTCGAAACCACCGCTATGAGTCAGACGACCGGCTCTGATCCGGAAGCAGAACCGCGACCTCAGGGAGCGGATTCGTCCAGCGACTTTGGAACCCACTCCCTAAGGCGTGCTGATCCCAACGTTCGTCGCGCCGGTTACCAGCACTTGAAAGTTGGTTCCCAGCTTGAACGGTCCGGCCCCCAGGCTCTCAGCGCTGGACACGCCGAAACCCGTAATATTCTGACCATTCCCCACGACGACGAAACCCGGCTTTACGGAAACTGGTCCGGCGCCTAGGCTCACGCCCGAAAAGACCGACCAGTTGCCGTTCCACATTAGGTTCACTTTAGCCACAATCGGAAGTTTGGTAGGGATGTTACCGCCGAGAAAATTCTTGATCCCTGGGGAGTCGATCGAAGCTGAGATGCCGTCGCAATTCGCCCCCACCCCGAACCCGAAGATGCTATAGGTCAGGTGTCCGCCCCAAAGTACGGGTGGGCACGGCGGCGGTATCGCGGCAGCAGGCTCATCGGACGGCGGTGCGGCTACACCCACTGGCCCCTGTCCTAGCTGCCATATCGCTACCAGTGGAGTCATGATGCCCAGAGCCCCAGCGGCTACGTCCCCAAATTGGGAAGTGAGGGTGGACTGAGCCGCGACTCCGATCCCTTGCTCGAACAGCGGGTCGCTCACATTGGCCGCCAATCCCGTCAATGCCTGATACCAGGGGACGGAAAATGCGCGGCTGGCCTGCTCATAACGCCCCTGCGTGAACAGGAACTGCGTGAGCAGCCCCTTGGCTGCCGTTTGGCATTTTTCACGCCACGCTGCGTGAGCCGAGGTTTCCACGCCGTGGACGTCGCAGCACGGAAGCGGCTCTTGTCCCCCAAGCACGCCGAACTGATTGAACGCCTCGATGGCCAGGTTGTTGACGGCTTGCCGTCCACTCTGCACATTCGACCAAAGATCTGCCAGTCCCGGAGGCGTCTGGTTGTCCCAGAGTTCGCGTTGAATGCGGCCGAAGGCCACTCCAATGTCAAGCAGATGCTGGCCGTCCAGGGGAGGCGGCGGATTTTGGAATTCTTGTTGCGCGGCCTGCTGGTTCAGACTGGTTGCTTGGGCTTGAAGGTCGTTTGCATGTTGATAGATATCCGGCACGTAGCTCTGATAGAACGTTTGGTAAGCCTCTAGCTGGTCCGCGATCGCCGGGTAAGGAAGATGCGGCAGGTTGGGCGTAACGCCGGCCGAGAGGTCGAAGATCTGATCGTACCGAAGATCTTTGGGAGACCGCCGCAGCCCGGCCCGTATGTTCTTCTCGCCGTCGCCGGCGTCGCCTTGACACAACTGGGCGACTCCCAGGTTGGTGCGGGCTTCGGCCAGCAGCGGCTCCATCGACATAGCGTTGCTCACCAGCGGTTGCGCTTGAGACCATTGACCCAATTGCGACAAAGCGAAGCCGCGATTGTTGAGTGCTACCGCTTGGCCGTGAATGCCCATCGGAGACCCGAAGTCGCCTCCCAGGGCATCGGCCGCATCCAGCAGCGCCAGCGCTTCGTTGGGCAGGCCGATCAAACCGGCCACGCCCGCGGCGTTCACCAGATGCACCGGGTTCTGCGGATCATTCTGGTGAGCAGCCACAAAGGCCGCCAGCGCCCCAGCCCCGCCTTGACTGAACAGCGCCGCCAGCGCCCAGGTCGAAAGTTCGTCCTGCCCCATCCCCGCGACACCCGCCAGGAACGAGGCCATGGCTCCCGGCCCCGCGAACTGATCCACGTTCTGTTGAATCGAGGTCAAGGCTTGCGAGAGTGTCATCGGATTGGCAGGCGCGGTGATCAGGCAAAGCGCCGGCTGCTCCAATTGCAGGGCCTGTAACAGCGTGGCATCGTCGGGCAGCGGGAAAGCATCGCTAAAGGCGCGAAATACAAGTTGCGAGGCGCACTGATCCCCGGCGAGCACAGTTTGGGTGAACGTGAACCCCGCCTGGAACGGATTGTTGAATTGCAGCGTGATGGGCGGCATGCTCGTGCCCGGCACCAGACCGTTGCTTGGAAAATTGGCCACCAGGACGGGTTGGTCCTGCGCGGTCCGGCAGGTCGCGTTGGCCAGGAACACGCTGCCGGGCGTGGTGCTGGTGAGCACGAACGAAAATGGCCCCGAGAGCGTCAAGGCCGAAGTGTTCATGAGCGTTGCCCGGACGTCGAAAGTGTTCGCAGTGCGGTCGTATACGATACCGGACAAGCTCACTTGAAGATCGGAGTCGAGACTGGGCAGGCTTTGGGCAGACGAAATACCGGCTGCGGACAGCACGATCGCCGCGGCGCGGATCGAGCGGAATCTCCCCGAGGCTCGATTGCGGCCTCGTAGTCCGCGCTCGCAGATTATCAGTAACAGACCGGCCCCCAGCAGAAGCGCCGGGCCGGGCTCTGGGGTTGGCGTCGGCAAACCCGAACTGAACCGGATACCGATCCCCGGAGCAATCGCGATGGGCGCCAACACCGTTCCGCTTGCGCCCCCGCTCATGTCGACTTCGAGAAGCTCGTCGCCGGGTAGGTCGGTCGTCACCAGCGAATTGATCCCCGCAGCATCCAGAAGAAAAAGCGAAAAGGCATCCGGCGGCGAACCCGGTATGTTGGTGTAGTCGAGTTCAAAACTGATGGACGTGCCCAGCGTCGCAGGTAGCAGCAACTCGTTGAAAAACTGCGCGTCCGAGAGCGTCACCGTTCCCGGAAGCGCGCCTGTTACGTCGCCGGTAGTCTCTCCCGGGCCGGTTACCGCATCCGACTGAAAATTTCCGATCGACACGCTGTTATTGATCAAACCGTCGCCGTCGATAAAGTCGAAAGCGAGCGCCGCGGTAGTTCCAGACAACGCCGTCGTGTCCACAGTCACGTCGATGGTGTCGGCCCGCACAGTTCCCCGCGCCAGAGCGGTGAGCAGCACAACGGAAAAAACATAGCTGCCCAAGCTTGAGTGCTTCAGGAATACACCGGATTTCATCGTTCCTCCGTTGTGAGCTTGCAATCGCCGGCCAAGCTCGATGCTGTCTCGACTCCCTCGCTACAAAGAGTCCTATTACCCTTACGTGAAAATGAACCGCCGATTCAATCACACCAACGCACTTTTTCTTGTAGAATCTGGCAGGAGATCGGGTGGATCGCCGTGATCAAGAAAGATGTGACGACGCTCCTGGTCGAATGGCGTCACGGTAACCTCGAGGCTTTGAACGAGTTAACTCCCCTCGTGTACGAGGAGCTGCGCCAGTTGGCCGCCCGCCAGCTGCGGCGCGAACGTCCGGGCCATACCCTGCAAAGCACCGCCCTGGTGCACGAGGCGTACCTCCAGTTGGTCGATCAGCGTCGCGTGCATTTCCAGGACAGGGAACACTTCTTTGCAGTGGCCTCGCAGATCATCCGCCGGATCTTGGTGGGCTATGCCCGGAAGCGTAATGCCTCGAAACGCGGCGGCGGTAGAACCATGCTGACCGTGGACGAGTCATTGGCTGTTCCCGACCGGCGCGACATGGACCTGATCGGCGTCGATGAAGCGCTTTCCAGCCTGTCACACCTGGACCCGCAACAGGGGCGTATTATCGAGCTCCGTTTCTTTGGTGGCCTCACGATCGAGGGGACTGCGAAGTTCCTGGGGATCTCCCCTTCCACCGTGACCCGCGATTGGACCGTGGCCCGATCCTGGCTCTATCGCGAACTCAGCCGAAAAGGTGCCTATGGATCGTGACCAGTGGGCGCGCGTCAAGCCAATTGTCAATGCTTGCCTCGAGATTGAACCTGCCCGCCGTGAGGCGCTCCTCCTCCGGTTGTGCGGCGGCGAATCATCGCTGGCCTCTGAGGTGCGTAGCCTGCTCGATTCCCACGCGGAGATGGGAGACTTCATGGCGTCTTCCGCGCTGGTTCAACTGCATCAGGAATGTCTGACTGGAAGCCGGCTGGGCGCCTATCGGCTCTGCGAGCTGATCTCCGCCGGCGGCATGGGGACGGTCTACCGCGCCGTTCGCACCAACGATTTCAGTAAGCAAGTCGCCATCAAGCTGGTCAAGCGAGGCATGGATACGGATTTTATCCTGCGCCGCTTCCAGCACGAACGTCAGATCCTCGCCGTTCTCGACCATCCGCATATTGCGCGGCTGCTGGACGGCGGAGCTGCTCGCGACGGCCGGCCCTTCCTCGTCATGGAGTACATCGAGGGCGTGCCCATCAGCGATTATGCCCAGCAGCATTCGTTGAGAATTCAAGAACGGTTGAAGCTGTTCCAGACTGTCTGTTCTGCCGTGCAGTTTGCGCACCAGAACCTGGTGGTCCATCGCGATCTGAAGCCGGCCAATATTCTGGTGACTCCGGACGGGGCGCCGAAGCTGCTCGATTTTGGAATCGCCAAGCTGCTCGAGCCGGGTGCGGATGTCACCATGACTTCGGCGCGCCTGATGACTCCCGAGTGCGCCAGTCCGGAGCAGGTTCTCGGTCAACCCATCACCACGGCAAGCGACATCTACGCGCTGGGCGTGCTCTTATATCAGCTTTTGACGGATCAAATGCCGTACCAGTTTGCGGCTCGGACCTCCGAAGAAATTGAGCGCGTAATTTGCCACGGAGAGCCAGCCAAACCGAGTGCCGTGCGTCGGCTCCCTGAAGATTTGGACACGATTGTGCTGAAGGCCATGCACAAAGAGCCCGGCCGCCGGTACGCGTCCGCCGAGCAGCTTTCCGGCGATATTGATCGCTTCTTGCGAGGGCTGCCGGTTGCGGCGCGCAAGGACACCTTTGCCTATCGTGCCGGTAAATTTGTGATGCGTCATAAGGCCGCTACTGCTGCAGCGGCATTGCTCGCTTTCTCGTTGATTGGGGGCATGGCCGCCACTCTCCGGGAGGCTCGTGCCGTCGAGGTTCAGCGTGCCCGTGCCGAACGGCGGTTCAACTATGTGCGCGAACTGGCGCACTCCGTGATCTTCGATTTTCACGACGCGATCCAGGACCTTCCCGGCTCGACGCCGGCTCGAAAGCTGTTCGTAGATCGGGGGCTGCACTACCTCGACATGCTCGTCAAAGACTCCGCCGGCGACCTCTCTTTGCAGCGGGATATCGCAGCCGCCTATGAGCGCGTCGCCCTCGTCCAGGGACAATACGGACGCGCCAACCTGGGAGACGCCGCCGGAGCGCTTAAGAGTTTGCAGAAGGCGCTCGCGATTCGACAGGGCATCGTCAAAGCCAGCCCGAGGACAACCGCCGACTTACTGGCCCTGGCGGTGTGTTACCGCCTGGTGGCCACCCAACTGTTAGCCAACGGGTCCGCTACCGCCGCCTTCACGGGAATTCGCGAAGCCACTCGAATCTCCGAGGACTTGCGAAACCGCGATGCGTCCGCTGTCGACACGCTCAGTGAATTGGGAGCCGACTACGACGCTACCGGTCTCATTCAAGCAGAAAGCCCCGCGAGCCTCGGTGACTTGCAGGGAGCCGTGCTCAGCTTCCGAAAAGCCATTGCCGGCAACGAAGTTCTCCTGAGAATCAATCCGCACAGCGAGGATACACAGAGAGCCCTGGAGATCAATTACGTTCACTTGGGGACTGTGTTGAGCAGGAAGGGCAGTTTCAATGAGTGTGTGATCGACCAACAAAAGGCTTTGGCCATCGCGAAGGAGGTGGCCAGCGGTTCTTCATCCACGGATCGGAGACGGGATATAGCGGTGGCCTACAATCACCTCGCGGATTGTTACGAGGGCATGGGAGACGTCAAGCAGACGCAGGATAGCTATGTGCAGGGGTGGAAGATCTATCGCGATCTGGCCTCCACCGATCCCCGCAATGCGACTCTACAGAACGGTCTTGCCGTTGCTGATTTGAACGTTGGCAACTGGCTTACAAGGACCGGGCAGGTCCGCGAAGGCTTGCGATTGATGGATGAGGGTGTACGAGTCAAGCAGCGCCTCATGGCCTCCGACCCTGCGAATCTCGTCGAGCGCGTCCGCCTGGCTCAGTTTTATGCCGAAAGAAGTGAAGCTCGTAAGCGTTCCGGAATGCTGGCAGGTGCCTTGAGCGATGCGCAGCAAGCCTTGGCGAACTCGAAGGAATATGCAGCCCAAGACGCGAAGAACGCGAGTGCCCAACGCCAGCTTGCCCGCTATCAGTTGTCGGTAGACCAGCTTTCGGCAAGAATCGCCGCAACCCGCACGCCGCGAAACTGATGCGACCTTTTTCAATCACGCGCGGACAAAATTCTCCTATCCCCCGCCGCATCAGTGCCTTACCGCCCAACCGCCCTCCGCGCTCCCCCGGTTTTTCAGCACCCTCGCGCGACAATCGAGTCGTGGGAGAAACTCAACCGCGACCTCGGCAAAGCCCGCCCGGGCTGATTGGCAAATCGGACCCGCGCGCTCCCCTTGGTACCAAGCGGAGTCCCCGGTCTAACCTCTTTTCCTGGAACAAATCTTCTTCGATTTCCGCAACGATCGTTTCCCAAAAGCCGCGCGGACAAGGGAAAATAGATCGGCGATGCTCCCACCCGGGACGCCCTTCGCAAGGATTGGAAACGAATGGCTGACTTTGATGTGTTTCTTCCGATGTTGCTGGGCTTTGAAGGCGGGTTTGTCGACGACCCGGCGGACCCCGGCGGCGCCACCAACAAGGGCATTACTCTGATTACTTTCGGGCGCTGCGCCCAATCGTTGTTGAGTGTTGAACCCAGCCTCGACAATCTCAAAGCGCTCACCGACGCCCAAGCCGGCATCGTCTATAACGCGCTCTATTGGAACCCCATCCATGCCGGGGAGTACTCCACGCAGAACCTGGCCAATATCGTTTGCGATTTTTATGTGAACGCCGGCGCCAATGCCACGAAACTCCTGCAGTCCGTCCTCAACGGCCTCGGAGCGGCTCTGACGGTCGATGGCGCGATCGGGCCGGCCTCGCTCCGGGCCCTCGCCAATGCCGATGCGGACGAAGTCTACCGCCGCTATAAAGCCGGCCGCATCGCCTACTATCAGAATCTCGTCGCGCGGCAGCCTTCTCTCTCCAGGTTCCTGAAGGGTTGGTTGAATCGGGTCAATTCCTTTCCAGACGTCTAGTGCTGTCTATGTTATGATTCCCTCCAACCCGAACCTTCGCGTTTGGTTCCGGTTTTGAGGAGGAACTCCCATGCGACGACTTTTCCTTTTTGCCGTCATCGGAATCGTGGCGCTGGCCGCGCTGGTCGTGGCTCAGCAAACAGGCCCCTACAAAGTGCTCAAGACGGCCCGCGTTGGCGGAGAGGGCGGCTGGGATTACATCTATGCCGACTCCGCCGGACGCCGCCTCTACATCCCGCGCCGGGGAGCGCCGGCGGTCGAAGCTACGGACTCAAGGGCTGCCAGCCCTGCGGTTCCGACACGGCTGTCGATTTACAACCTCGACACCCTCGACCTGATTAACGAGGTCGCCGGCATTGGCGGACAAGGCGCCGCGGTCGACCCGAAATCCGGCCACGGCTTTACCAGCAGCAGGCCGGTCTCCATGTTCGATACCAAGTCCATGACGCTCATCAAGACCATCGACACCGGCGCCGGCAACGCGCCGGATGGAATCTACTTCGATTCCTTCAACGACCACGTCTACATTTTCAGTCACCCCACCAAGGATGCCACCGTGATCGATGCCAAGGATGGCGGCGTGCTTGGCAAGATCGATCTCGGCGGTGTGCCGGAGCAGGGCGTGGCGGACGGCAAGGGCATGCTTTACGTCGTGATGCAGGATGTCCCCGGCAGCGTGACCGCCGTCGATGTGAAGACGATGAAAGCGGTAGCGCACTATCCGTTCGGGGATAAGGGCGGCCGCTGCAACGGCCTCGCGCTCGATGTCAAGAACGAGGTTCTTTTCGCCGCCTGCGGGAATTCGGGAACGCCGCCGGCCCAGCCGCCGCAGCCCATGATGGTGATCCTCAGCGCCAGGGATGGCAAGATTCTCACCAGCCTGCCGCTCGCCGGCGGTTCCGACGGCGCCGTGTTCAACCCGTCGACGATGGAAGCCTTCAGCACGCATGGTAACGGCACCATGACCATCGTCAAGGAGAACAGCCCCACGAGTTTCGAAGTGGAGCAAAACCTGGAGACGATGAACGGCGCGCGTACTGTCACCTTCGACAGCAAGACCAACCACCTGCTGACTATGAGCCAGGAGCGTGGTCAGGCCCCAGCTACACCGCCCCCGGGCGGACGCGGCGGCTTGGGGCCCGTCGTGCCAGGCTCCTTCACGATCGTCGTTGTCGGCAAGTAAAGTCCCGGACGGCACTATATCGCGGCGGTATCATTTGGAGCATGGAATCTATGTACCGCCGCGAATTTTTGGCGATTTCGGGATTGGCTTCGCTGCCCGCGGCCGCGGCGGAGAACGATCCGGCTCACGTCACGCTGCGGATCGCTCCCGTTTCGCTCGAAATCGGGCCGGGAAAGCTTATCAAGACCGTAGGCTATAACGGGTCGGTGCCGGGTCCCGTCCTCCGATTCACCGAAGGCAAGCCTGTCACCGTCGACGTCATCAACGACACCGGCATGCCCGAAGTAGTGCACTGGCACGGGCAACTGATTCCTTCCGCCGTGGACGGATCCATCGAGGAGGGAACCCCGGAAGTCCCCGCTCACGGACGCCGCCGCTATCGATTCACTCCCAAGCCTGCAGGCACCCGGTGGTATCACACCCACGTCATGGCGCACTCCGACCTGGCGCGCGCCGGTTTCTCCGGCCAGTATGGGTTCGCGATCGTTGAGCCGCGCAGCCATCCGGGCGATTACGACCAGGAGGTCCTGCTCGCCGCGCACCATTGGGAGCCCTCGCTGGCCCACATGGGTCCGCCCGACAACGGCTGGGAGATCGCGTACCAGTCCGCCACGCTGAACTCGAAAATGCTCGGAGCCGGCGAGCCCTTGCGCGTCCGCGAAGGACAACGCGTGCTGTTTCGCTTCCTCAATGCCAGCGCCACCGACGAAATCCGCCTCGCGCTCCCGGGGCATCGCTTCCGGGTCGTGGCGATGGACGGAAACCCTCTGCCGCAACCCACCGACGTCGACTTCTTGTACCTCGATATCGGCGAGCGCATCGATGCCATCGTGGAAATGAATAACCCTGGGGTCTGGGTTTTGGGCTCGGCCAAAGACGAAGAGCGAATGATGGGGATGGGCATGGTGGTCGAGTATGCCAATAAGACGGGCCAGCCGCAGTGGCGGCCTCCGGCGAATGTCGGCCGTGGGCCCTGGGACTATGCGCTGTTTTCGAACGACCAGCCGGCGCCTCTGCCCGATCAACAGATCGAAATGAAATTCGGAAAGATTCCGGGCAACCGCGTGGATTTCAACCACTGGACGATCAATGGCAAGGGCTTCCCCGAAAATGGCAGGATACGCCTGGAACGCGGCAAGCGGTACCGGTTGCTTTTCAATAACGATACCGGTGACATTCATCCTCTCCACTTGCACCGGCACACCTTTGAGATCACGCAAATCGGTGACAAACCAATGTCTGGGCTAAAGAAGGATGTCGTCAGCGTGGCGCGCCGCAGCACGGCGGCCATCGATTTCGTGGCTGACAATCCCGGCTTGACTCTGTTCCACTGTCACATGCAGCTTCACATGGACTACGGCTTCATGCAGTTGTTCGACTACTCGGCGTAATCCAATGAAGAAATCGGTTCTTGGCCTCCTGCTCGCCATCTGCTCCTCGGTTTCGGCCCAGACGGATTCGCTGCAGTTCTTGAATCGAGGCCGCCCCGCCCTCGATGCTCACAACTGCTATCCCTATGAGGGCCGGTGGGCCGATCGCATTGACCGCGCGCTTGGTTCGGCCTCGCCGGTTGTCATCGAACAAGACCTGACCTGGCACATCGATGGCGCGACCGGGAAGGGCCGGATCGCCATCTCTCACTCCGCCAAGACCCGCGGCGATGAACCAGGGCTCCGCGATTACTTTTTCGAGCGGGTTCGCCCGCTCGTCGAACGGGCGCTGGCTGCCAGCGACAAATCGCGATGGCCCATCGTCGTTCTGCACTTCGATTTCAAGAGCGAAGAAGAGCCGCTGCTGCGCGCCGTTTGGGAACTGCTCGGAGAATACGAACCTTGGATCACCACCGCTGAAAAAACCGCGGATCCGCGAACGCTTTCCCCGTTTGACGCGAAGCCGCTGCTAGTCCTTACTGAGGACTCCGATCGGCAGGAGCAGGCATTCTACGGAAATTTGAAAATCGGCTCCGAACTACGCGTTTTTGGATCGGCTCACACTGCCGGACTGCCGGCTCAGAACCGGGAGGAGCGGGCCCGTCTGGCGGCGACCACATCCGCGGACCAGCTCCTGCGCGCGCCTGCGACCAACTACCGCCGCTGGTGGAACAACTCCTGGTTTGAGGTCGAGCAAGGCGGCCAGACGCAAGCACGCGACTGGACCCCGGCGGAGGCCCGGCGCCTGCAAGAACTCGTGGAGCGTGCGCACCGGTTGGGTTATTGGATTCGATTCTACACGCTGGATGGCTTCGGGCCCGCCGAGGATCGAGGGTGGGACCAGCAATATAACTTCGGTTCCCGTGAAGCTGCGCTCATCCGCTGGAAAGCCGCGATTGCCGCCGGCGTCGATCTGATTGCAACCGACCAGTATGAAGAACTAGGTGTGCTCCTGCGGTAGAGTGCCGCTCCGTGATCAGACGCCGAGCAGTCCGAGGTTGCGAAGCAGTTTGCCGCAGGCTACCCGCGCGCGCACCGGCACCAGCAGAGCGGCTGCCTCGAAAACCAGATGCAGCAGCGGCGGAGTATGCGGTGTCCGGGACAAATCGGAAGCAGCCTGCCCTTGATACCGGTGCAGAACCTGAACGCGCCTCGATTTGTCCTCGGTCTTCGGCCAGAACTTCATGATGAGCGCCGATACCATTGCCGACCCCACCACAATCACCAGCACGAAGTAGGGCAGTGGCGCCTCCACGGCCAGTTGCAAGCGGGCATCCTCCAACGCCGACAGGATCGCTTCGCGCGTGGTTGGATCAATCACGAGAAATAGGAGCAAGAATGTCAGTGCGCCCCACATAGCAACAGTTCGGAGAATAGCCCTGGCCCTCCGGTCGAACTAGACCTTCGTTAGTTATTTCGCCCGCACCAACTTTGGTTGTCGGGCAATCCCCGAGAACGCTGATAGATATAGCTGAAAAGCCATTGGCAGATTACTGAAACGGGACTACCATGATATCGGAGGATAGCTGTATGCTCTCCGGAAAGCTCGTTCGTTTGATCGAAGTCCACCAACGGGAGATCACGGATCGGCTTCTGCGCGACATTCACCGATACCCCGATCTTACTCATTTGCGTCAGTTGCCCGAGGCGGAACTGCGCGAACGAAGCCAGAACATCCTGGAAAACCTCGGCTATTGGCTCGCTCAGACCAATGAAGAGGAGATTGCCCATAAATATGAAGGCATCGGCAAGGGCCGCTTTCATGAGGGCGTCCCCCTGCGCGAATCCGTTCAAGCCCTCTTCCTCATTAAGGAAAAAATGTTTGATTTCATCGGCGAGCAGGGATTTCCTCCCGATGCGTTGCAATTGTATGCCGAAGAGGAGCTGGAACGGCGAGTCGGCCGGTTCTTCGACCTCCTCGTCCTGCGCCTGGTGCGCGGCTACGAGGACGCCTGGAGCAAAGCCGCGTACGCGACGGCCTGATCTCTTTTCACCTTGTCACTCCAAGGGGACCCGGTTCTTTTTGCATAAAGAATATAGAGGTCCGAATTACCTATTTTCGAGGTATACTGATGGAGGGAGGTGCCTATGCCGGTATTGTCCAAGATCTTGGCACCCGTCGCGTTCTCGGCGCGCTGTGAGGGTGCTGTTCACTACGCGGAGGCCTTGGCCTGCCATTTTCATTCCGACTTAGTACTACTCCACGTGGTCACTCCCATCCCGACCTATTGGGCGCCTGACGCCGTAGTCATGTCTCCCGAGGTCACAGACGAAGCCATTGAGCAAAGCAAAGCGGAGCTGAACCGGTTTGCCGCCGAAGGTCTCAAGGGGATCTCGGTCACGCGGGTTGTGGAAGAAGGCGATCCCGCTCAAGAGATTGTTCAATATGCCCACAACGGCAACTTCGACCTGATCGTCATGCCGACCCACGGGTACGGACCCTTCCGTCGTTTCCTGCTGGGCTCGGTGACCGCCAAAGTGCTGCACGATGCCTCCTGTCCAGTCTGGACCGGTCCTCACATGGAGGGTGCGCCCGACTATCCCAAGATTAGTTTTCGGAGAGTCCTGTGCGCCGTGGATCTAGGCTCCCACAGCCGTGCGGTTCTGGAATGGGCAGCTCAGTTTGCCCGCGAGTACGGCTCCGACCTGGATATTGTTCATGCCATCCCCACTTCGACCGTGTCCGTGGGCGGCTTCTATTTCGATCCGGAATGGCGGAGCCAGGTCGAAAACGAAGCCCGCGACCGCATCGCCTACCTGCGGGAAGGTCTGGGTGTCAAAGGTGAGGTTCGGGTGGAGACCGGGGAAGTGGCGCCGGCCGTTCGAGCGGTCGCTGAGGATACACACGCCGATCTGGTAGTGATCGGCCGCAGTCACGGCGGCGTCCTCGGACGTCTGCGCGCCAATGCCTACGCCATCGTGCGCGACGCTCCCTGCCCGGTAGCGGCAATCTGAGAACCAAGCCCCTGACCCTTCGTTACAATAGAAGGCATGGTGCGTGGAGTAACGTCGCTCTTATTGTGCGTGGGACTATGTCTGGCTCAGGGCAAACCGCCCGCCGGCGTGGACGAGGCCCTGCGGGCGCGCATTAATCAGTTCTTTCAATTCATGGTCGACGCGAAATACCGTCAGGCTGAATCGTTGATCGCCGAAGATTCGAAAGACTTCTATTACAACGGGCAAAAGCCCAAATACTTGAGTTTTGAAATGAAGACGATCGAGTACTCCGACAATTTCACTCGGGCCAAGGCCACCACCCTGTGTGAGACCATCGTCACCATGGCCGGGTTCGCCGGCCAGCCGATCAAGCTCAACGCGCAGACCAACTGGAAGTTGGTCGACGGCGAGTGGTTTTGGTACATCGATCCCGCCACCGTCCATCGGACGCCATTTGGCAACATGACGCCGGGAACGGGTCCCCGGCCCCCGGGCATGCCCGCTTCTCTACCAACCGATGGCGGATTTGCCATGGGAAAGATCAAGTCCGATAAGCAAGCTCTGGAACTTGAGGCGGGTGACTCCGGTTCCGTCACGTTCACCAACTCCGCGGCGGGTCCGATGAGCATTACCTTGACAGGGCGGATTCCCGGCGTGGACGTGAAGCTCGACAAGGTGAACTTGAATCCGGGCGACAAAGCGGTGATGAACGTCACCACGCACCCAGGAGCTCAGTCCGGGACGTTGAGCATCCAGGTCGAACAGACCCTCGAAGTAATCCCGATTCGGATCAACGTGAGGTAACGGACCGACTTATCGCTTGGGGCTTGCTTCCGAGCGTGTGTCTCCGCGTTTGATCTGTGCCCGGCGGCGGCCGGTTTCCAGGTTCTTTGCCGCTCTTTCGCGCGCGGCCTCACTGACCTGGATCTTGTTATTCACCGCCACGGCCCCGCCGCTCTTTGCCAGCCGCGTGGCAACGCCTTTGTGCTGAATAACATCGGTTGTTCCATCGAGCGTCGCGACACCGCCTTGTACATGGACCTGGAACTTGTCCGCGCCGATCTTCGACTTGGCGAGCCGGGCCCGGATGTCCTTTTCAATGTTCGCGTCGGATCTTGCGGGTGCTGTTGCGGATTTCGACGGTGCACGCCCTTTGGGGGCTACGGATGCGCCGCCGCTCCACCCCGCCAAGGCCAGTACCAACAAACCCGCGATCAGCCGGAGTTTAGTCATATGAATGAGTGGCTCGGGCCGCGGCGTCATTCTCAGAAATCTGTGCTAAAGTGAGGAGTTCTCAAGGCTTTTTCAGCTTCCGATGCCCGAACAAATTCTGCTGCAAGGCAAGATTCTGGGCACAGAAGAGTTCCTTTTGGCCGGTTCCGCCGAAGGACGTTCCGCGCGTTCTGCCGGCGAGGATCTGATGGCGGGACGGTCTCAGTGGATCACCCTGCTGTGCGAGGTGCTGCCGCGCGCGCTGCTCGCCGAACTCGGCTTGGCTCGCATTTTGCTCGGCTCCAGCGGCGGCGGCCAGTTTTTGCTGGTGCTGCCCGGGGAGTTTCGCGAGGCGGCCGAGAAGTTTCTCGGGGACGCCGCGAGCCAGGTTGCCGAACTCAGCTCCGGCACGGCGAGTCTCATCTGGGCGGTAACCGATAACCTCGGCGATTGGGCCGTGATCCGCAAGCGTCTGCAGGACGAATTGCAGCACAAACGCAGCGCTCCTCTGGCCGGCAGGAATGGCGCCATGTTTCAGCCGTTTACGCGGACGGCCAACCTGCAAGCCGATCAGTACTTCGCGAAAGAACTCGGCGCCAAGGTACGGGAAGCTTCAGTGGTCGGCTGGTCTCCTGAAAATCCTGCCAAGGTCACTGCCGGGGAAGGGAAACATAGCTGGCACCTGAGCTCGAACCTTTCTCCGGAAGGCATCATGCTGGCGCGGCATACGGCGCCCTCGGATGACGGCCGGTCCGCCGCCCCGGTGCAATCGCTGGCGCGCCGCGCGCAAGGCCGTTCGATTTGGGGCGTGCTGCGCGGCGACGTCGACAATTTCGGGCTGCGTCTGCGCCGCGTCCACAGCATCGAGGAGCACGTGCCGCTCTCGGTGCTGTACAAACAGTTTTTCGCCGGCGAACTGGAAGTGCTTTGCTCGATGCCGGAGTTCTGGCGCAAGGTGAGCATCCTCTACGCCGGCGGAGACGACTTCGCCGTGTACGGCTCCTGGGACGCCCTGATCGCGCTGGCGCGCGAAGTGCAGCGGCTGTTTCATCGGTTCACGGAAGAGAATCTGAAAGAATACCCGGGCGCTGAAGGCAAGACGATTTCGATGGCCCTGGCGCTGGCGCCGGAGACGTATACGCCGCTGGCGGCGACATTCGACGAAGCCGGGCGCAACCTGGACCTGGCGAAGGCTTCCGATAGGGACTGTATCTATATATTGGGCCGGATATTGGAATGGCGGCACCTCAATGACGCCGCAGAATTGAAGGATACGGTAACCCGGCTGATCCACGATTTCCGCATGTCGCGCCAGTTCTTGTATCAACTGCGCAGCATTTACCGGCACCAGGCGTACGGAGAAACGGGCGCCGAAGTGCAGCGCACGTGGCGGTTTCAGCGCCGCTTCAACCGGGTGCTGAGCGGTACGCGCGATCGCGAATTTCAAAAATTGAGAGCACACCTGATCAACGAGCTGGTGGGACGCAAATCGGCTGAAGTGAAGCTGCGGCCCGCCGGGTTGGTAGCCCTGGAATGGGCCCGACTGGTAACAGAAGGATAATCTCATGACGCAAGAGCAACCACAGCGCCCGCCGCGGGAGAACCGCCCTCCGCGGGAAGGCCGGCCGCAAGGCGGGCCGCGCGAAGGCGGGGAACGGGGAGAGCGAGGAGAACGCGGCGACCGCCGCGGGTTCGATCGCGGCCGCCCGGAAGGCCCGCCGGAAATCGAATTGGAAAAACTGATTACCGACAGCCTCTATCTGGACAATCAGGCCCACTCGATCGTCAGCCGCATGCGCGATATGGATTCGGGCACCAAGAGCCAACTGCGCCGTCTATACAGCGCGGTGCGGCGCGCGGTGCGGGCGCCGGAAAACGAGCGCCAGCACGAGTTCGTCATGCTGCGCGCGCGGCTGGCGTATACAATTGCCCGGCACGGCTTGCGCAGCCTCGACCAGCTCGAAAAACTGCTGCTGCAGGTCACGCGCAAGAACGACAGCCGCGGCTATGAACGGTTCAAGGATCTTTTTGAAGCCATTGTGGCTTACAACGAGTAGACAATGAGCGCACACACTGCCCAAACTGAGTTGAAGCTGATCGGGAAACTGATCCTGGAAGGCGAACTGCACTGCGAGACCGGCCTGCACGTGGGCGCAGGCAAAGGATCGCTGGAGATCGGCGGATCGGACAATCCCGTGGTGAAGGATGCCTTCGGCCGCCCCTACGTGCCGGGCAGCTCGCTGCGCGGCAAGATTCGCTCGCTGCTCGAGCAATCCTCCGGGCTGGCCGTGCCGAACGAGCTGGTGTATCTGTCGCGGCGGAAGGGGCAAGAGGTGCGCATCCACCAGAGCGACCGTCCCGACGACGACATCTGTCTGTTGTTCGGCCGCAATCCCGGCCGCATGGAGCGGGTGCAGGGTGAGACGCTCGAGACCTCGCAGGCCACGCCGGCCCGGCTGGCGGTGTTCGACGCTCCGCTCGAAGCGGAAAGCATTACCGCGCAGATGCGCGAGAACCTCGACGATGAGTTGACCGAGGTGAAGAGCGAGAACGCGATCGACCGCATCACGTCGCAGGCCAATCCGCGGACGCTGGAGCGAGTGCCGGCCGGGGCGCGGTTCAAGACGCGCTTCGTGATGGACGTGCTGTGCGACGAAGATGCTCCGCTATTCTCGCGCGTGCTGGAAGGGCTGCGTCTGTTGGAAGATGATTCGCTCGGCGGCGGCGGCTCGCGCGGCAGCGGGCGTGTGAGCTTTTCCACGTTGCGGCTGGTGTGGCGCGGCCGGAACTATTACGCCAGCGGCGCTCCGGAAAAGGAGATCGCTGCCGGAGCTACGCTCGCCGCTATCCAGACCGCCGTCAACGAAGCGGCCTTTGCGTTCATTAAAGAGGAGGCATGAACCCCGGCTTGGTCGTGAAGTTGCGGCCGACCGGGCCTTGGCGCATTGGTCCGGATTCCGGCGCCCGCAACCAGGTAGATTTCATTTATCACAGCGACTCGCTATATGCGGCTGTGACAGGCGCGCTGGCCCGGTTCGGCTCTCTGGAAGAGTGGCTGGACGCGACGGCGCGCAACGGCGCACCGGCTGTGTGTTTCGGCTCGTGCTTTCCGTTCATCGAAGAGATTGGCTACGTGGTGCCGCCCCGGACGCTGTGGCCGCCGGCGGCGCCGGCGCTGCTCGCGGCGCGCGTGCGGTGGAAGAGCGCGCGGTTCGTGCCGCTAGGGATTGTGCCCGCGTTGCTGGCCGGACAGGCGCTTGACGAAAACGAGTGGGCGATCGACGGCCCGAGTGGCTGTCTGGTGCCGACCGGCCGGGCCGGCCCGTTTCGGACCGGAATCCGCTGGAATGCGGCGGTCGACCGGTTGGCGGGATCGACCGAGCGCCACTCGACCGCGTGCCTCGAGTTTCGGCCGGGAGCAGGCTTGTGGACGGTGGTGTCGTTCGCCGATGAGGCCGCGCGAGACCGCTGGCAGGAGCCGGTCAAAGCTGCCTTCCGCTGGCTCGCCGACAGCGGTTTTGGCGGCGAACGTTCGCGCGGTTGGGGCCGGTCGGACGCGCCGGAGTTTACCGAAGGTCAGCTGCCGGGAATGATTCTCGAGGATGGGGGCGCGGGGTCCGGGTCCGGGGGCCAGTGGCTGCTGTCGCTGTTTACACCTTCGGCGGTGGATGCGGTCGACTGGGCGCGCGGAAGCTATTCCATCCTCGATCGGGGCGGGCGGGTCGAGAGTCCGGCGGGCTCCGGCGAGTTGAAGAAATACATACAGATGGTGGCGGAAGGTTCCGTATTGTATTCGGGTTCGGCGCTGCGGGGCAGTGCTCCCAATGTAGCTCCCGATGGATTTGCGCATGCGGTGTTCCGCGCCGGGTTTGCGCTGTCGATTCCGCTGCCCGAGGTGAGCTGAATGCGCTATCGCGTCACGTGTCTCACCCCCACGCTGGTCGGCGACGGGCGCAAACTGGCGCCGATCGACTACATGGTCTGGAAAGACCATGTCAACGTGCTCGATCAATGGCGCATCTTCCGACTGCTGGCGAAGGGGCCGCGGCTGGAAGGATATCTGGCGCAGTTGAAGAAAGCCGACAAGCTCGATTTCGCGTCGTGGGGTGGGTTCGCCCAAAATTTTGCCGGGCGGCGGATTCCGTTCGAAAACGCCGCGTATTCCGCTTATTGGAACCGGGCTGTCGGCGAGAGCTTACACATTCCTACTTTCGCCTCAGGTGCGTCGGGCCCGTATCTGCCGGGCGCCGCGCTGAAGGGCGCGCTCCGCACGGGTATGTTGTTCGCGCACTGGCGCGACGGGATGCTGCAGGAAGTGCTGCAGCGAGTCAAAGGCGAACGTGTCCCGCGGAGGCCGGCGGAGATCGTCGAAGACCGTGCGCTCGGCTCTCCGGGCGCCAACCGGATGCGCTATGTCAGCGCGGGCGATTCGGCGACAGTGGCCGTCACACAGTTCAAGATCTACTTACTGCGAACCTCCACGCTGCAGCCGCGGGGCGCACAGTATGCGCTGGGCTGGAAGCAAAGTCCGCGGGGAGCGGTGGATGGCGGGCGGCCGGAGGAGAGCACGGCGTCGTTTGCCGAAATGGCGCCGCCTGGCTCGACATTCGAAGGGGACTGGAGCGAGAAGAGTTTCTTCCTCGATCCGGAAGTCCGGCGGCAGGTGCGCTGGCCGGAGTCGTTGAATCGTGCCCAGGTGTTCGAATCGGCCAACGTGTACGCGGCCGGCCTGCTGGCCTTGCAGCGCCAATACGCCGCGATGGCCGGTCTCGGTCTGCTGGACAAGAGCCTCGAAGAGTTGGAGCAGCGCCTGGCGCAAGCGCGCGCGAAGGGCGCATGCCTGTTGGCGCTCGGCTGGGGCGGAGGGCTGCTGGCGAAAAGTTCGTGGCTGGATACGAATAACCCCGAATATCGCCAGATCCTGCAACAGTTCGCGCTCTACAACCGCGCGCTGGCCTCGAACCTGCCGTTTCCCAAGACGCGCCGCGTCGTGTTCCTGAACAATAAACCCACGACTCTGCCTGGTTGGGTAGAGTTAGCGGTGTCTTAGCGAGCCGCCCTGGACTTGGGCAGACTCTTTAACACCAAAGACTAACGATCCCCGGTCTCGGGAGGCATCCCTGCCAGCAGGGAAGCCTGTGTTCCGGTAACAGCCCGTCTTCGTGACCAATCGCTGTGGTTTTCGAGCGTGATGGGTAATTGTTTGTAAAAGGGAGGAACTATGAAATTGAGAGGGGAGCTAGGGTTAGGAATCGGTGTCGTCACATTGGTTTTGGCAGGTAGCGTCGCACCGGCTCAACCGAGAACATCGAGCTTAAAGAAGCCCAATATTCTCGTAATCATGGGGGATGACGTCGGCTGGTTCAACGTTGGCGCCTACCACCAGGGAATCATGTCGGGAAAGACACCCAACCTTGACAAATTGGCCTCGCAAGGAATGCGCTTCACGGACTACTATGCAGAGGCGAGCTGTACGGCGGGCCGGGCGAATTTCATTACAGGTGAGCTGCCCATTCGCACGGGCCTGACGACAGTCGGCCAAGCGGGGGCCGACGTGGGCCTCCCCGATCAAGCTATCACCCTAGCTACTGCCCTGAAGGCACAGGGATACGAAACGGGCCAATTTGGAAAGAACCATCTTGGCGATCTGAATAAATACCTTCCGTGTGTCCACGGCTTTGATGAATACTTCGGCTATCTTTACCACTTGGACGCCATGTCGGATCCGTACTGGTTCGATTATCCGCAGGACTGGATAGATAAGACAGGGCCGCGGACGTTGACGCACTGCTGGGCCACCGATACGGACGATTCGACGGTGATGCCCCGATGGGGCAAGGTAGGCAAGCAGAGGATCGTAGATGAAGGACCTCTGGCGCCATTCCCCGATATGGCGGGCCGCCAGAACTGGCAAGAGGGCGCTAAAGCCAAGTACAACATGGAGACCTTCGACGAAGTCCTGGTACAGAACTCAAATCGCTTCATGGACAAGGCAAAAGCCGATGGCAAGCCATTCTTCATTTGGCATAACACCACGCGAGTGCACGTATTCACCTACATCCCTCCGAAATACCAGGCGATGATGAACGCGAAAACGAACTATGGTCTGGAAGAGGCTGGGATGGCCCAGTTGGACGATAGTGTTGGAGCTCTGTTGCGCCACTTGGACGAGATCGGCGAGGCGGACAACACCATTGTCATCTTCACGACAGATAACGGGGCGGAGGTCTTCACCTGGCCCGACGGCGGTATGACACCCTTTCGAGCGACTAAAGGCACGGTTTTCGAAGGAGGGTTCCGAGTACCGGCGATCATCCGTTGGCCCGGTCACGTTCCAGCCGGTAAGGTCGAAAACGGACTGATGTCCGGGCTGGACTGGTTTCCTACTCTTATGGCAGCCGCCGGAAATCCCGATATCAAAGACCAGCTATTGAAGGGCGGGACTTTTGGAAATCGAGAATATAAGAACCATCTTGACGGCTATAACCAGATGGACATGCTGCTCTGTAAGGGCCCGTCCGTCCGGCACGAGTTATTCTACTTCGGCGGCGCTCAACTAGGGGCTGTTCGCATCGATGACTTTAAGTTTCAGTTCTTCCAGCAGCCATTTGGGTGGCCAGGGGAAAAGACTACAACCGACATGCCGACGATTATAAATATTCGCCAGGACCCGTTCGAGCGAACCCCGTCCATTCGAGGCGAGAACCCCAATGAGCTGGGGGGAGGTTACATGAATGACTTCTATGCGCGGGAGTTCTGGCGGTTCGTGATGGTTCAAAAGGCAGTCGCCGACCTGGCGAGCACGGCAATCGAGTTTCCTCCGATGCAGGCGCCGGCGAGCTTCAATCTCTCGGCCGTAAAGGCTAAGATCGATGAAGTAATCAACGCGCAAAAAGGCCAGTAGCCAATCTCTGACGGGGCGGAGCATCGGTAATTGGATGGTATCCGCCCCGCCGGATCCACGCGAAATAATGAATCCACTGGATGCCTAAGGCATCGATCGAGTCTACATAGGCCATTGCTGCCAGCGATGCGGCGCCGTCGAGGCGCCGCAGAAGTGACCGCACTCACCTCGAGCGGCGTGCCGCGAGTGCCATCACGAAGCAGGATGCCAGCGCTTCGGGGGAATCACACTTCCTATGCGACGTGAGCGTGCAATACCGAACTACTCAGCGGTTTTAGCTTTAATTGTAACGACGGCATGTTGCATGTGTTGCGTTGGCAAGCCGGAACCGTCGAACGGAGAGGTGACGCCCGAGGCTCTCGGCATTTCCTTCTCTCCGGGTTCGGCATCGACACTGCGGATTGAACGAAATGGCAGAACTTATGAAGTGAATCTGGCAGAGCGAACAATTCGCGACGTCGGGCTCTCTACTTTAAGCGGTAACAAAGATTCGGGAAACGCTAAGCCGGACCCGGCACCCGACGGCGCCACCATTTTTACGAAGAACTGTGCAACCTGCCACGGGGCGGACGCTAAGGGCATTGCGGGCGTGGGGACACCGGATTTTACGAACGCCACCACCCAGACGCGGCTGAAGAATGAACAGATCGTAAGTACCATCGAGAACGGGAAGCCCGGCACAATGATGCCGGCCTGGGTTGGCAAACTGTCTCAAGCCGAAATTCTATCGGTGGCGGCCTACCTGCGATCCCTTGCGCCGGGCGGTTCGCAAGGACAAACGGCCGGACAACCATCGACACCGGCCAGCAGAATCTACCAGCCGGGCGACGACTACCTGTTCAGTCTGCCAACCGGACGCAGGTTGGAGGCCCGTGGGCTATATGTAAACTTCGCGCACCGCTTTGCTTTTGATCCGGCTTTTTCCGGTGTGGCCCGTGGATACGCTCTGTTAGGGTTAGATGGTTTCTCACTGTCATCCTTTGGTCTGCGCTACGGCGTGACCAAGAATTTTTCGGTTAGCCTCTATCGTTCACCGACTTTTATTTCCAGGCCCATCCAGATGATGGGCGCGTACAACTTTCTGTGTGAATCCGATGGGGCGCCCCTGAACGTGACCGGGCGTCTTTCGATTGAAGGGCAGAACGATTTCTCCAGAAACTTTGCCGGAAGTTTCGAGATGATTCTCTCCCGGAGCCTCGGCCGGCGCGCGCAACTGTACTTTGTGCCGACCGTGTCGCTGGGGGCCCGTCATCTCTTCTCGCCGAATTCTTATGTTTCTTCGGCAATCCCCAACTTGCCTGGCTACACAACCGTGTCCACGGGTATCGGAGGAGCACTGGACATTCGGCCGACCGTGGCCCTGGTGGCGGAGGTGATTCCGACGTTGCTGAACGGCGCCCCTCTCGGAATACACCGCGCCGCCTATGCTTTTGGAATCCAGAAGAAAATCTGGCGGCATGCATTCACTTTTGGATTTACAACGGCACCGGCGACAACCGTTTCGCAGCGGGCTGCGACTGCCGCGGCTCTGCTGAACAACCCAGAGGCCGATGAACCTCGCGGCCTGTTCATCGGATTTAACTTGACCAGGGAGCTTTTCTAAGATCGAAATCGATGCATTGCCAGGAAGCCGGTAGGGCCTACTTGGGCCGCAGGAAGGCATGTGCCTCAGTGCGGCGGATCTGCTGCCGAAGAGGCTGACAGACGGTTAACCTGGAGAAACTTGGAAAAATCTGTCAGTAACCGGGTGATACTTTGCTGAGATGCCTGACTCATCGCGGTTACAACCGCCTGGACGTCGCCTTTTGAGACTCTGAGCTCGGCAGAGGTCGCACTGGACCAGATTACCTGCTGCCGGACGGTATCCTCGAGTTCGGCTGAGATGGAGACTTGAACCCTAACACCGGCCATGTAATCGACTTCTTGAAGCCGTTCGACCGTTCCTCTCAGGACATAGTCCGTCTTCTCTCCGGCGTCCGAGATCTCAACTGAATGAAAGACTGCACGCTTTGTCAGTTGGTCAGCCAGGGCCTTGGTGATGCTGGCGCCAGGAGGCTCAGCCCACTGGTGGTACTCATAATAGCCGACCTCGACAGGCGAAGGACGGTAGACGATCCGATCCTGCCGGAGCAAGGCGGCGCTGCGGAATGGCTCGACCCGCAGCGAGGCCGGGGCGGGCGGGCCGGCCGGCACCTGCGCTGGAGGGATATCGAGCTTGTAGTACCTCGTCGCAGGTGCTCGCACACTTCCACATCCAACCAGGAGTCCGACGGCAATACAAACTGAAATCGAGCGCATAGTCATTTCCGCCTGGCAACCACAGGGACGGCCCGATCGGGCGCCGGTTTACCGCGCAATAACGTCCACGGCCGCTCCTTCACCAGCAGGGTTAGCTGGCGCAGGTTCTCGGACGCGGCGCGAAAGTTGTCGAATGTATCATCGACTTTATATCGATTGACGGAAACGACTGTGTTGAGGTCTCCGATCAAACGGTTCGCGCCGGTGATTGTCCGCTCTAATTCCGCCAGATCCGTTTTGATGGGATCGCGAATCTCATTAACGGTTCGATTGACGCCTGTAAACGCGGTGTTAGCCGACTGCGTCACCACTTCCACCTCGGCTAAGACACTGCTTGCCTGGCCCAGGAGGGCAGTGGTCTGCGCCGATGCCTGGTTCAGGGTATGCAGCAATCGGTCGATTTGCGGGGACTCTTTATCGAGCACGCCCCGGGCATTGCTCAACAGCAAGGCAAAATTCCGCTGATTGCCAGGCCCGGTCATGGCTTGGACGTTGGACAACACGACCTCTGTATTTCCTGTAATCCGATCGATGTCTTTCTGCATATTCTGCAGTGTGGACTGGACGGTGGGAATGAGGGTACTTGCCTGCCTGGCGAGATCGTCGAGGGAAACCGGCTCGGCTGACCGTATCGTGGCGCCTGGAGGAAGGCGGGGTACCTTATCCGAGCCAGTTGTTATCTCTAAATATCTGTCGCCGAGAGGGTTCAGAGCTGTGAGCGTGGCGACTGAATCGACATTGACGGGAACGTCCCCCTTGACTTCCAGCAGGACTTCGATTTTGGTAGGGTCTTCGCGCGAAGGACGGATGGCGGTTATTGTGCCCACCTTCATCCCTCCGAACCGCACCGGCGAGCCGGGGTCGACTCCGCCGGCATACCGGAAGTAAGCCTTGTATGGGACCCGGTCGCCGCTCAGTTGGTCTACGTATGCAAAGGTGGCGAGGAAAATGAATGCTGCGACTATGACAAACAAACCCACTTTTAGTTCTTTGGACATTGGATACCCAGTCTTCCCGCGAGCTGTTGCATAAATTCCGTCTTGTCCTCCGAGCTTCTGTTGGGGACGCGGTCGAGAAACTGGCGGACCCACGGGTCAGAACTCTGGAGAACGAGATCCTTAGAGCCAATCGCGACCAACTTCCCGTCCTTGAGAAAAGCGAGACGGTCTGCGATCCTAAATGCGCTCTGGAGCTCATGAGTGACGATCAGCACGGTCATCTGCAAGGCGTTCTTCAAATAGACAACAAGTTCGTCAATACCGGCGGCGGTGATCGGATCGAGGCCGGCAAAGGGCTCGTCGAAAAACAGAATCTCCGGATCCATCGCGGTGGCGCGGGCGACGGAAGCCCGCTTCAACATGCCGCCAGAAAGTTGAGACGGGTAGAACGCGCCAAAATGGACCAAGCCGACCTGGGCCAGCTTTAACAGCACAACCTCATCGATCGTCGAATCGGCAAGCCGGGTGTGTTCCAAAAGAGGAAAAGCAATATTTTCCCAAACGGTCATGGAATTAAAAAGCGCCGCGTCCTGGAACGAGACTCCAATCGACCGGCGCACTTGATTGAGTTCAGCCTCGGAGCAGTTAGCGATGTCCACGCCTTTGACAAGGATGCGGCCGGACATGGGCTTTTCCAAACCAACGAGGTGCCGCAATAACGTGCTTTTTCCCGAACCGCTGCCGCCCAGCAGGACCAAGACCTCACTCCGCCGGATGTCGAGGTTAATGTGATCCAGGATGATACGTTGACCATACCTGACTACCAAATCCTGAACTACGACGACGCTTTCGTTTTCAGTCACGGCCAAATCGCATAAAAAATTGCTGTGAACACCAAGTCGGCAACGATTACAAGAAAGATCGCTCTCACGACTGCCGATGTCGTATCGCGGCCCACATCCTGGGAACTATGCTTTGGCCGGAAACCTTGTAGACAGCCGATTTGAGTGATGAGAGTTGCGAAAACCACGCTCTTCAGGAGGCCACTTACGATATCGCGAGTATAGAGCGAGTCAAGAGCGGCGTGGATGTACAACAAGAGACCGGTTCCAATCGTGTTATGGATAAACCACCCGCCGGCAAGAATCCCGGCCAGGTCCGCCACGACCGTCAAGCAGGGCATGACGACCAATAGCGCGAGAAATTTCGGCGATACCAGTACCTGGATCGGGTCAAGCGCCATGGTTTTCAGAACGCTGATTTCCTCAGCGATGACCATGGCGCCAATCTCGGCGGAAAAGGCCGAACCGGAGCGTCCGCTGATTGTAATTGCGGTGATCAACGGCCCCGCTTCCCGGGTGATGCCAATGGCAACGAGGGGAATCACCAGTTCGAGGGCGCCGAGTTTGCGCAGTTCCGAGCCGCCTTGAAAGGCCAGAATCAAACCGGAGCAAAATGCCGTCAACACCACGATGGGAATTGCGCCGATACCTGCCGCCAGCATCTCGTCGATTGTGCGTCTCCACCGCAAGGGATGCAGTGCAAACGGATTAATCGCTCGAATTCCGCCAAGAGACCGCCAGAACTGAAGTGACAAGGCCCCCAGATATTCAATGCCGCCAAGACTGGATCGGCCTACTCCCTCGACGGCAGATGAAGTTCTGCCGCTCATGTGTCCGGCATCTCCCGTACGGGGCCGGCGATTCGGAAAAACGCTGTGAGGCCATTCACATCGATGAGATACCGAAGCCTCTCGTTGAGACCCACCAAAACGAGTTGTCCGGATCTTTCTTTGGCCATCACCAGAAGCTCGAGCAACGTTGCAAGCCCGGAAGTATCAATTAACGGGACCATCGAGAAGTCGACGGTCAGCCTTTTGCATTTACCTTTGTGGTAGAGAGCTGCGGCAGTTTTCTGCAAATCGGGTGAAGCGGTTATGTCGAGTTTGCCCGACAGCTTGATCACAGCCTGCTCATCGAATTTTGTTGTAGTGATTTCCATCCTTCTGGGAAGCCAGGTGCCAGGCTGTATATGACAAGCTTTATCCGCTCGTCAACGAGTACCGCTCCGAATACCGATATTCAGATTGAATCCGGAGCGGATCGACCTATTTTCTTGCGTCCCAGAACCAAGCCCCGCCGAACGAGGCTCGGGGCTGCGCAAAAAGAGCGGCGCTGATGATTCTAGAAGTAGCCTTTCAGTTCGCGGTACGGGATGCCTGCTCCTTGGGCGTGGCCAGGTAGCCAACAATTTGGTCCTTCTGCACCTGGTTGACGACGATCTCATACGGTTGCTTCGCCTTATTTGTGTAAAACTGCACTGGCTCGTTGAGGTTCTTGTCCCGCTTTTCAGTCAGTTTGTCATCTGCGACAACCTCGATCGTGTATTTATTTCGCTTAGGATCACTCTTTTTTAGCAACAACGAGACATCGCCTACCCGCTGCGCTTGCTTGGTGCGAGCCAGCTTAAATTCGTAATAGTTACGCTCACCCAGGCGTTTCAAGGCGGCCAGTTCGCCGGCGTTCGTGGCGATCAATCCGCTTTGGACGCCCAGATCCCCCTGCACGCTTTTCAACTGAGCGATCGTATTCTGCAATTCAGTCTGGGTCGAAGCAGCCTGCGATCTCACGTTTCCCACCGCCGCTGAGACATCTCCGATTTTGGAGTTCAAATTACTGTTAGCGGTATTTGCCGCATCCCTCACGCCCGCGATTTCCCTGTTTAGGGTCTGGGACTGAGCGGCCTGTTGCTCCGCGAGCTGCCTGGCGAGTTGCTCCGCTCGCGCGGTGGCTTCCGTCTTTGCCTGGGAGGAGAGGGAGAGGGCCTGCTTCCGAGTTGAGTCCAGTTCGCCCTTCAGCAGTTCCACGCGGTGCGACTCGGCCGCGCTATTGACTGAAGAGGCGTCGCGCAGCTTCGAAAGCTCCGCCATTACGGAGCTTTGCATTTTGGCCATGTCCGTCCGGAGATTGTCTACCTGGACGTAGAAATAGATATTGACAGCGGCTAGTGCGATCAACGCCCCGGGAACCAGGGCTCGTCTCAATTCTGGATGTTCCGGCGGAGGCTGCAGGAATGTGGGAGTAGGATTCATAAGAGAAACTCCTTATATCTGGGAATTTAGTGGGAATTGACGGACCGACATACACTGATGTGTCGTTTCGATTCGATTGATTCCTTGATGCCCGAAAGGGGTGCCGGCTCCATTTTGTTTTGCGGCCGGCGTTCGAATCCTCGGCATTGCCGGCTCACATGGATGCACGAATTCCAAAGATTAATTGATTGGAGCGGAACGCTTGTACCGGGAATACGGGCTGCGCCATGTTGTACCATCGCCACTCGACGTATGTAGCAAAGTGCTCGCCGTAACCCACGAGAAACCTTCCGAACGGTTGATAGTATCGCGTGGCCGAATCGCCGACCGAGTAGTAAAGCGCACCACCGGCGGTGAGGCGAGGTTGCAGTCTCCTCCACTTTCCCAAAGCCGTGTCGATCAGAGCCACACCCGTGTGAGCCGTGTCTTGAAACAGGCTGTTGGCACGCTGCAAAGTGCTCGGCACTAAGAAAAGTATCGCGGAGTCCAAAGTTCCATATGTATATTCGGCGAAAATGCTGACTCGTTTCCCCCCGTTCGGCAGCCAGTTCAGGCCAAATGAGGTCTGGCGGCTCGTCAGGTGATACTGAATCAAGGGGTTCGGATTGGAGTTGGTCAAACTGTTGAACGTGGCATTCAGCTGTAGAGCCGGCAGGATCTGGTAGCGGGCTCGTAACCGGGCGGACTGATAGTCGTATAGGCTCGTCCGAAAATAGACGTGATTCCCCGGCGCCCCTTCTATGTCCGCAGTGGCCGTGAGCTTCTGCTTCCAGCGATAGCTCAGCCCCGCCAGCACGGTGTTGCGGTTGAGTGCGGCTGTTTCGAAAGGCGCGCTTACCCCTGTAGCTTCTCCGATAAACGCAAGCGGAGCCAGCGCGTTGCCCCACTCATAGCGGTAGCCGGCGCGGATGGTCAGGGAAGGAACTGGATCGAAGAGCAGATCGAGTTCCTGACGGTTGTAGTTCGTCTGCAGGATTCCATCGTTCAGAGTTACCATCGGGCTCGTGCTGATACCGCCCGCTGTCGTGAATTGCTGGGTTGCGATTGCCGAGCCGTCAGAATGGAGGCGGTCCGTGCTCCATGCCTCCAAAATCCGCAGCCAGCTCATGGGCCGTATTTCCGCGCTGAAGCCGCCCGATGTGTGAGGCTGGAGTGATTGCGATGAAATCGTGGAAGTTTGCGCGGCGTAAAACTGAAAACTCGGACGGTCGAAGATATTGCCAGTAATCGTCTCGCCGAACCGCGTACTTGCAGCAGGCTGGGAGAACATGAACTGTCCTGTGATATCCAACCACGGAAAGGGGGTTGCCGTAAGGATGCCTTGGGAATAGGTGCTATCGGCATGGGTTAGATAGCTTTGTGTGCCGCTCGAGAGAAATAGGGTCTGGCCCAGGAACGTACTGCCGAGGTTTCCATAGTTCGGATTCGAGCTGTTACTATTGTTCTGCACTCCGCGGAAAAAGATCCCTCCCTGTTCCAGGGTGAGATGCCAGTGGTCGTACTCAACCCGGATACCGCCGTGAATGTCATTTGCGTGGGTGCTAATGCCGGCAAGCACGGGATATTCGTTCGATGTTTCTACAATCGTCACGATGCCGGAACCGGACACGGAACTTCGGTCGTAGCCCAAGAACGGGATGAAGTGTCGTTGGGGCAACACATTCAGCGTCAAACTGCTATTTCGCAGGAAAAGATCGCGAGACTGTTCGTCGAGGAGCGTGTGGTTGATGGATGCCAAAGGATCGGCAAACTGAGGAAGAAAGTTGTAATAGGCAATGTTCTTGAAGTTGAAAATCAATTCGTACGTTCGCTCGCGGCGCGCATTGACCTGTACGGATGAATACGGCTCGCCGCCGACCGAACTGACACGTATACCCAGCCGATCGTAGAGCCGGCGTTTTGGATCTCGCAACAGGAAGTCAGCGCCGAAGAGCTTGGGCCCCTCTCCCAGGTTGATTACGCTTCTATACGTGGGCATGTTGCCGCCAATACCACTAATCCATCGGTAGCCCGCGTCAAGGCTTCCGGTGAATGGCGTGGTAGGTTCGACAATCGGCGGCTCCGGGCGGATTCCCGGGTTTTTCGGGGCGGTAAAGGGTTGCAATTCGGGTCTCGGTGCTTCCGGCTCATCGGCCAGTGTCTGACCAACGGGCGTGGACGGAGCGCCTCCAGGCAGCGGTGAGGCCGGAGGCTGTGCGCACAGCGATAGGGCCGCGACGGGTAGCGCCAGAATCAGTCTCATCGCTCGAAGATGGGGTCCACGTGAGATCCGTGGATCTTCTGATGGCAGATTGTGCAATTTTGGAATCGGGCGCTCCTCAAGTCATGGAAAGCCGGGGGTACTCCGCCCAGATTGCTGGTCAGCGTGATATTCGCGTGACACTCAAGGCACACTTGCGCCACGTTGAAACGGATAAGCATTCGGGAATTGGTTGAGCCATGCGGCTCATGGCACGCGCCGCATCCTTGAATTTTGAGCGGGGGATGCTCGAAGGCAAAGGGGCCGCGCAGGTCGGAATGACATTGATAGCAGTTTGGTTCATTTGCCGAGACCGTCTTGATCTGCCACGGCAGGAAACTGCCGTGCGGATTGTGGCAGTCCGTGCAGGACATGGCGCCCTGGGCCAGCTTGTGTGTGAAGGGCTCCTGGAAAGCCGCCCAAACGTTGTTGTGGCAGCTCGCGCACATCTGATTTACTTCAGGGTTTTTCCAAGGATAGAGATAGTTGAATCCTTTATGAACGGAGTGACAGGCCGTGCAGGGCACGGAGTTCTTCACATGCGAGCCTCGAATACGGCCGATCTGCGTTCGCTGGTTAAAGTGGCATTTCAGGCAATCCTCATCCGCCCGTTTGGGCGAGGTGTTCGCGGGGTTCAGAATATCGAGTGCCGACAAGGTCTGGGCATGTTTCGAACCGGGGCCGTGGCAGGCTTCGCAGGCCTTTCCTTCCCATTTGTTGTGCGCTTCGGCTTCCACGGAATAGTGGGGGTTCTTGCGAAAAGCATTGACGATATCTTCATGACACGCCTTGCAAGTCTCCGAGCCGGCGTAGGCAGACTGCGCATTCGACGGGGAGTTCTGCGCCGCAAGCGTATGGTTTGGGAGTAGCGCTACCCACGCTGCCGCGAGGAGCGGCCCCGGCCACAGCCGATTAGTGGTCATTTAGCACCCCGCTTAGCCTGTCAGACCTAAACGGGTGCCGAGCGGCGTGCCAGGCGCCAGCCCAAATCACGCCGCCACACCGGCCGGCAGACTTTCTATGCAGCACCTCGTGAAGACCTACCGGCAACCACTTGCAATTTACCGTGATCATCGCAATGAGTGCCATGGGCATGGTGCAGATGGCCGTCGACCAGGTAATCGGTGTGATTCCCGTGGGGTACGGCTTCGTGGCCGCAATTCACGCCATGAACGTGCGTGCTTTCGTGCCCGGAGCACTTGTGGCTTGGGGTACACTTCTCCGGGTTGACCGAGCTCACCTCAATAACGTGGTCGTCGACGTGGTTTCCATGCGCGTGGTGCAGGTGACCATCGTGTAGATAATCCGTGTGGCCATCATGCTCCACTGCGAGATGTCCGCAGTTTGGGCCATGTTCATGGCTGTGAGGACCGGCGTGCTCCTGGTGGTTCGCTGACATGTCCATTCCTTTCACAAAGACTGCTGCCGGCTTCCACGTTGATTTAACATGGCCGACTGCATGGGCGAATCGATTCCGAATCGAAAGGCGCGGTTCATTAATTTCATCGACGACCTCCCGTGCCCAAGGTTCACTTGCCAGTCCCAGCCGGAGGGCACCGGGAGTCCGCGCCCGCTCCGGCGGCTGAAGGCCGAGATTCAGCCTCGAATGTGAACAACGCATCGGGAAAGTCTTAAAAAAAGAAGGCCGGCATCTGGTCATTTACATCGAAGCAGCAACGGGAGTGATATATGCCAGGCAGGGGTTTTCCAGGGCCGGTGTTGCTAGTGTCAGTTACTCTGCTAGCACTGGTATTCAACATATTCGGACAGGCACCTTATCCACGTTCTCTCAATATCTCTAAGCCAGGCATTTCTTCACCTATTGCTGTTACACCATTCACTGACGAGTCCGCTCTGAAAGTGAAGGTGAACACGAACCTGGTGCAAATACCAGTGACGGTCATCGACAAGACAGACCAGGCAGTGGATCATTTAGCCAAGGACAACTTCCTGCTGTATGAAAATGGCGTGCAGCAGACAATTTCTCATTTCGAGACGGGGGAATCTCCGATTTCAGCGTGCCTGGTGTTTGATTCGAGCTTAAGCATGGCAGATAAGATTCACAAATCGATCGAAGCGATCTCCGAGATACTGGACACGGCGATCGGCAATGATGAATACTGCTTAGTGCGCTTCAGTAACCTGGCGGAGTTAATGGTGGGGATGACAGACGGGACCAAGCAAGTCGCCAACACCTTGAAATACATTCATCCTGGTGGGTTCACAGCACTCCTGGACGCCATTTATCTGAGCCTGGGGGAAGTCAAGCATGGCCACAACACCCGGAAAGCAATCGTCCTGATTTCTGATGGGGGTGACAATAGAAGCGAGCACACGGCACACCAGATCAAGCAAATGGTTCGGGAAGCGGATGCTCAAGTCTATTCCATCGGAATACTGGCGCCTGACGATCAGATGTTCTCGCCGGAGGAAATTAACGGTCCAGCCCTCATGAAGGCGATATCCCACGAGAGCGGAGGCCGTCTATTTCGGATTCATGAAATCAACGAACTGCCATCGGCCGTTACCAAAATCAATACGGCGCTCCGGCATCAGTACATTTTGGGCTATTATCCCAAGGATGCTCGTAATGACGGACAGTATCGGCACATAACGGTCAAGCTCGACCTGCCTAAAGGGATGCCGCGTGTACGCGCCTACTGGCGGTCCGGCTATTATTCTCCATCCGAATAAGCATTTCCCGTGGTCCAACGACGCGTCCATTGGGGCGCGAACCTGCTTATCCCGCATGTGAATCTGAACCAGCAGGCGGGCATCTTAATGAGCGAACAATAGGTTTCGATGCGGGCTGCTGAGGCTGGTCCCGGCATCTGTGACGAGTAGGATGTGGACCGGGAGGTAGCGCGATGAAAAAAGGCTTACTAGCTGCAATTTTGTCGGCCGGCCTGTTGCTGGGGCCAACACCCACGGCTCAGTCGGCCACCCGGAGTCAGGCAAGAGCGCCGCGACACGCTCGGCACCGTCATAGGCGGGGCAGAGGGAGTGCGGCGCGCCGGATGGGCGTCGGAGCACTGGGCGGAGCTGCGGTGGGAGGCGTATTAGGGCGAGGGCGCGGCGCGATGATCGGAGGAGCCGTTGGTGCAGGCGCGGGCGCCATCCACCACCGCCAGCGAAGACGCAACCGCACTTGGTGAAGCTGCCTGGGTGAAAGCTCCGGCCGTCTTACAACTCCCATACGGCAGGTCGGAGATCGACGCTACAGGCCCAAGTTTGTTGCTGATGATCGAAGCCCGTTCCACGGTTTAAGTTTTTGGCATTTCGGAAACCGAAGTCTCGTGAGCACAAAATCTAACGGGGCACAAGCCGGAGAACTCCGCAAAACAAGTCGGAAGCAAACGCCAAGCCGTCTCAGGTGGTAGTGGCGCGAAAGGGTCCCCATGAAATCGAGACTGATTCTTCTGACGGCAGCATGTGCCTTCTTACCGGTGAGTGCGGACAAGACCCGGGTAGACTTCGACCATGGTGCTCATTTCTCCGGATTCAAGACGTATTGTTGGATACGGCCAGCCGATTCCGATCTCCCCGATTCGCTGTTTCCCAATCAAATCATGCAAAGCCGAATCACTACGTTCATTGATGCGGCTCTGTCAGCTAAAGGGTTGAAGCGTGTTGAATCGAACGGAGATCTGGTAGTCGGTTACCAGGTGAGGGTCACCGAAGAACCGGTCTACACCACTTTCAACGACGGCTGGGGTTGGGGCTGGAATGGAGGTATTTCCACCACGACGGCTGCAATCATTTATCACAGTACCTTAGTAGTTGACATATGGACGGCACGTGCACACCTTCTTTTCCAGGGCATGTCAACCCAGACGATCAGTTCCCGCGCTTCGAGAAACGCCAGGAGATTCGCTAAGGCGATCGATGAAATTTTCGAGAAATACCCACCTCAAGTGTGAGGACCGGTCGGACTCGCCAGCCAAACGAACGGCGCCTTGCCGTGATGCTGAGGACCCTGCAGGTTGAGCCGCGGTTCATTTCCGTCGTTACTTGCGTAGACGACAAGCAACCATTCCCCACGACGGCGAACCCACTTGCGGGTTCAGGACGGATTTGCGGAGGGCTTTTCGCCTCCCGCAGCGGGCTCATCGGCGGGCATGAGCGAAGCTTCAAGGATCGTCCTCACCCGCTCGACGCTCTTTTGCAGAAGTTTCAACATTTCGCGAGCCTCCGAACCAAGCCGTTCGCTGTACTCATCGACGATCCAGTCACTGATGAAAGAGATCGTGCATAGCGGGGATAGTAAATCATGAGCGGCAACCGGTCCGCCAAGCCATATTCTTTGAGCGCCATTGGCGCCGGCCGCCTGGCTCAGCCCACCCGGGTCTCCGGCTGGACGCGTGCTTGACGGATTGACCTGATTGGGAGACGCTTCCGTCTCACTCAAGACACGACTAGCCGAACATGAGGAGACAGCCACTGCGTTCGAGACGACTTCTCGCATTTTGTCCTCAATCCATCACGGAGAGGCACTTTCCTCGAAATCGTCTCGTATCGCTCAGGCCACCAGAGACGACGCGGGGGAACCGTCGCCACTACGTTTTGCGCTGAAAGCCCTACTGTAAAGGCAGAACCAACAGTCGTCAAGGCCTTTGTTTATAAGTACGATAATGCTCGATTCTTAGTTCGATTCGCGGGGACCACCTGAACTAGGTTGGGCTGGCCTGTAACGCGACTTTTTGCGGCTTCCGTCCGAAGGCGTCGTTCGACAGCCGGGCCACTAAATAGTGTGTGGTTCAACCTGACCACCCGAGCGGCTGAAATGGGCCACTTCAAGAGAGAATACGCGGAGTTCAGCTCAATGTTATGAATGATTTACGCTTGGCGTGAAACCTGCCAGGAGATCCGTGGACGCACAGTTCCCTGGGGGAGAGATTGATCTCTAAAAGGTACTGACGGGTGCCGATGAGTATGGAGCGGGCAGTCCGATCAACGCTTATGTCGGCGGATAACAAAGAGGAGCGATTGCGGAGTGATCTCTATACGGCACTGGTCGAACTTACCAATGCCGCTGCTCACGAAAAACCCGCAATTGTGGAACGTCTCAGTGACATCTGCAAGCAGCTACGTCAAGTGGTCACTCGCGGCAACCTTCCACGAAAACAGCGGTAAGGCTCTTCCTTGGTCACGGCGGCCTAGAATGACAATTCGGTAAACGAATTGAGGGCAAGCCGCGCAACTTTGTCGAAAAGAGGCGCGACAGCCTAGGGAACGCCGACTGCCGCCGCGCCTCGGGAAAGGAACGAGGCTGCCACTGTCCTTTCCCTACTGACTAACGATTCCGTTTTTTGTCAATGTGGTGTAACAGATGGGGTCTACCCCTACCAGCGGCGCGACCGCGCCGGTCATCGCGACCCCTGCCGTGTAGCAGCAAGCGACTTCAGAATCGAAAGGCGGGTCCCGCGCTGAATTGGAACTGATTCAGAATTCCGCCGTCGAGAGCGACTATGCAGCCAACCACGCAGACCACACGTTGAAGCTCTGCTTGCATGACAATAGGGAGGTACTCCGCCTGGAACCTGAACCCCCAGTGCCGTGAGGGAAAAACTTTCACGCCACCTCCGATGCCAAAGACGAATCGTACGGCAGTTGCTGCCGGGGTAGCTGTTCTCGCCGCACCTAGGCTCACGGCAAGAAACGGGTTAACCTTTTTGGATTCTTGTACGGCCCACTCGTGTGAGAAATCGCCGAGAAAATGATCTATTGTCACAGCGGGATGAAAGGAGGAACTGACGGGTGACAGCACAACTGGGTCTAGATTGATGCCAAGATGTGTATTTTGTCGTATCCATCGAAACTGGATCGAGTTGCATTCCTTGCAGTAATCAATGTCGTCTCCATCGAACCGGACTCCACCGGCAATGCCGAAACTCAGTCCGCTTCCCAGGTGCGCGTTGAAATTCGGCACTCCTTGCTGTTCGAGCCTCCAAGTTCCACCAAGGATACCGCCAACCAGCGGAGTCACTTCAAACCTCTGTCCCTGAGCGGATCCAAGGCTCACGAGCACGATACCCAAAATACGGAATGGCGCGGATCCGGATGCGAGACGGCAGAATTCCCACCTCTTCATAGGGTGTTTCCTTCCAATGGAGTTTTCAGGATTGGTATCCGTGATGCAACCGGAAGGCGGGTCGAATCAAGAAAAAGATGCGATAGCGCCCGTGGTTTGGATCGCACAGTGCGTTTATCCCCAGAAGTCTTGTCGCAAAGCACGATTCGCCATAGAATTTCGAGTGTGCGGTTTCGTACGAGTTTGAACAGAGACTCCGACCAATTCTTCGAACAAGTGGTCCCTTATCGGTTTCCGACGACGCTATGCTTCTGCCCAAGTTGCAAAAAGCAGACCGCCCATGAATTGAAGCAGAGCGCGTGCGGAACTCGCCGCGGCATCCGACAATGCGTTCTGTGTAATGAGCGGTTTCTCCGGGAGGAGCTCGACCGGGACTGACAACACCTCAGAATTCAGCAGGCAATGCCGATTCTCCACCCCCCTGAAACTTAGAGAACTTCTCATCTGTGGTCGGGTGCATCCGGTCTCGAGCCAGGACGCCCACCGTCTTCCATATCAAAAAATAGAATCCGTCGATTGTGTTGCGCATCACCCATTCCACAGATCCACTCGAGTTTCGATGGGGCAGGCCTTGATCTGTTCGGTCTGGAATGGCCGGGCCTGGATCTGGAATTTCAACTGGCTTGAGGGGAGCATGGCTTCAACACAAAGCTTGGTCAGCACACCTGGAGTGGCGCTAGAAGATCCGCTAGCCTATCTGCCTCGGTCGACTGTTAAGAAGTATTGGAAAGGCGAAGTGATCTACAGTGAATCTCAACCACTAACCAACCTCTACCTTGTATTGAGTGGAAGTGTGATGGTTTCACGTTCTACAAATCCAGAAGCCGAAATCGTCATCGATACTTACCAGCCCGATGAGTTTTTCGGGGAATCGGCGCTTCTTGGTTCTCCCAGCTGCTCGGAGCAAGCGCGGGCCGGGCAAGATTCTCGCGTGATGTTGTGGACTAGAGATCATGTCGAGCAAGTCATCTCGCGCCAGCCGCGCCTGGCCCTTGCCCTCATCCAGGTGATGGTACAACGTGCCACGGGTTTCGTTCGGCGGATTGAAAGCCTCTGCACGGAAAACGTTCAGCAGCGCTTAGTGAGGCTGCTCCTCCGGTTGGCGCATCGCACAGGGACTCTCGATCGAACTGGCTGGATCCGTCTGAAGCCGATGACACACGAGCTGATCTCGCGGCATTTAGGTACGACGCGAGAAGTCGTTTCTGTAACAATGAATCGCCTGAAACGGTTGGGTTATCTTCGTTACTCACGTGCGGCGATCATCATCGATAGCAGAAGCCTTCAGACGCTCGTTCCAAACGACAAATAGGCGGAATGCCGCCAACAGGCGGATACGCGAGCAGCACTCGCCGCGGTCCTTCGCCCCCTGAAGTGCGCTCGGGTTTCCGGAACGGTCGACCATGCGACGCGTTTCGGCACTTTCCGCCGGGAATTGCCCAACGGTTCCAAGGCTGAATCAGGCGCGCTCGGGGCGTTCCAGACTGTAGTAATCTGGGACGGAGAAATGCGCCAGGAACGCTCCCTTTCGTTCGATCGATCTGTGGAAGTCCAGTAACGGGCTGCGCCTCCATGGGTCTCACCGCAATCGCTGACAAACCCGCCTCCCGGAAGACGCGCCGTCGCCGGCATCCACGCCGGAAGCGGACAAGACTTCCCGGGTTGCTCATTCTGTTGGCCATCGGTCTTGGCGTGGTCGGAGTGCTCGTGCAATCGCGCTACACCTTTACGCTGCAGTCGCCCGTACGCGTGCGTCTCCAGTGGCCGCTGGTGATCGCACCCCGTATTACAACGGCCGGGACTTCGGAAGCCCAAGCCGATCAGTTCGGCCGCCGGCTGACGGCGTACCAACAATACACCTGCAATAAATTTGGTAATGCGTGCCGCGTGGCGTTGGCCGTACAGCGCGCCGAGAACCCGCGCGGCGCCTGCGAAATCTACCACTACAACTCGGATGGCACGCTCGACTGGGGATATTTCCAGATCAATACCGTGCATCTGAAACGCGTAGGAGTCAACCTGCGCGACCTGCTCGATTGCAAGGCGAACATCGATTTCGCCTACGTGCTGTTTCAGGAGCGCGGTTTCGAGCCCTGGACTACTTATACCAGCGGAGAGTATCGAAAGTATCTGCGCGATTGATCTTGCAGTTTCGCCTTACCCGCCGCCGCCGACCTGCTGGTACTTGCTGCGCACGATCTTCGCGGGATCGGCATCGGCCGGAACCACAACGCTGTAGAAGGGGTTCATCATCTCTTCCCACGTCATCGTGCCGTAGTACACGGTGCGGTTCGGGTTCGGATTGAATTTGTTATTCACCGAATTGTCGAAATGAGCGTACACGTGCATCACCGTGCCCTTGGGCACTTTGATGCCGACGTTATACCCGAGCTGCCAGTTGAAATCGTAGTGCGGCACGCTCAGAACGGTCTGCTTGCGCCCGTCGGGGTACTCCAGCACGTACGTCATGTCCTTGCCGCGAAAGTGCATGTGCGGCATCAGGTAGACGAGTTCTGCATCCTGGAGGAAGGTCACCTCGGCCGGAGGGCTTTCCCAATTCCCGTCGTTTGGCGGAATCGCGAAGCGTTTCGGATCGGTGGGTGAAGACGTTAGCAACGAAACATAGCGCCGCTCGGGGGGAGTCTTCGCTACCGTAAAACCGAGCTTCACGTGGTCGGTGACCGCGGTGCCGTTGGGCGTGTAGTGCAGGTTGAACGCGATGTCGTAACCGGCCGGAATCAGTTTCGCGGCGTGGATGGGCCGGTAATCGGCGGCGAAATTTCCCGGCAAATAGCAATCCTCGGCGCCGCCCGGCGGCGGCAGGTTCCGGCCCGTCCGCGGATCCAGTATGGGGGTCGGGTTGCCATCGGTGCTACGCGCCGCGCCCGAGCCCAGGAAGGTCGGACCCCTGTCCGGAAGCGCGGATCCTTCGTCGCCTCGCTCTTTGTCGGCCCAGTATTCAACCCCGTATTTGTAGGCCGGGTTATGCGGGATGTAGGCGATGCACATGTGATGCGTCACGGCTGGGAATTCCGGCTTGATCTGCACCGAAGTCACCCACGTGTCTTTCGTGAAGCCCGTCGGCATGATCACCGTGATCCACTCGACCACGTTGTTTTTCGGGCTGGCCGGAACGTTCGTCACCGGCCCATCAACCACGATGTCGGGTTCGATCGTCCAGCCCCCAGCCCACTGCACAGCCTGCGGCGCGTCCTTCGTGTCGCCTTCCGGCGCGCCTTGATCGGCCCACTTGCTGATGACATCGATCTCGTTCTGCTTCAGCGACCGGTCGTTTAAATAAGGACCATACTGCGCGTCCGCGAACCAGGGTGGCATCTTGCGCAGCGCCACTGCGGTCTTCATTGCTTTCGCCCACGGCCGCACATTCTGGTACGTGAGGAAGGACATCGGCGCCACCTGGCCCGGCCGGTGGCAGCCTTGGCAGTTCTTCTGCAGAATGGGTTCCACGTCCTTGTGGAACGTGATGGCGGGCAGATCGGCGGCGGAAGCCGAAAGCGCGAATACAGGCAGGAGCAATAACCGCTTCATAGATTCCCTCCCCGGAGGAATGGACTACAAGCAAGTATAGGGGCAGGTAGCGCGGCGGGCAAGCGGGGCCCTCGGCGTGTCCGCTGCGAGGGCCGTTAGAAAACCAGCCGCAGCGCCATCTGCATATTGCGCGAATCCAGCGCGGTATCCGTGTACTGGCCGAACGAAGGGCTGGTAATCGTTCGGTTCACCTGTTGGAAGGTCGGCGTATTAAAGATGTTGTACATCTCCGCCCGGAACTGCAGGTTGAACCGTTCTTTGATGGCCGTGTTCTTGTAGAAACTCCAGTCAAACGTCGACTGCCCGTTGAGCCGTGTCACGTTGCGCCCCAGGTTTCCGTAGTTGCCGATGAGCGGCTGCGATAATCCCAACGAAGCGGCATACGCGGAAATCGGTGCGACATCGGTCGTCAGCCCATTCGGCGCACCCGCGCTGCCGGCCGGCATCGGGTTGAAGGTGAATGCGCCGCTGGTATTCGGGCGGACCGGACTGGTCGAAGTTCCGGTGAGCGTCAGGATCGAGACGCCGCGCCGCGCCGGGCCGTCGAACGTGACCGGAAATCCCGTCCGGAAGCTTGTGATACCGGAGAATCCCCAGCCGCCGATGAGCCTCTTCACAACCGGGTTGGCCGTGTTCTTCCCGAACGGCAGTTCATAGACGTGCGTGATGACCGCCCGCTGCCGAATGTCGAATTGCGAAGGCCCCCGATTGCTCCTCGTATCGTGCGGGTTCTGCTGTACATAGGAGTCATTGATCAGCACACCCAGGGCGTCGGAGGTGTCGTCGATCGATTTCCCCAGTGTGTACGAGCCTTGTACCGAATATCCGCTCGTAAATCTCTTCGTGGCGTTGAACTCAAAGCCGTGATAGTTGGAGTTTGCGCCGCTATCGACCAGACGGACGTCGTTGAACCGCGGATCGATGCGATCGCTGCTCCCGGCCGGCGTCGCTGTGGATTGTGCATTCAGCGCCAGGTATGTGCTCAGTTTCGACGTTTCATCCGCCAGGCTGGTGGCCGGAGAAATCAACGCGGGATTGATCAGGTTCAGCGGATACGTGCGCTGCAGGTAATTGGTTTTGGTCCCGACGTAGCTGGCTTTCAATACCACCCCCTGCGCCACTTCCCGTTCGATTCCCAGGCTCCATTGCTGCGCCTGCGGATTCTTGTAGTGAGGATCGATGACCGTCCCGAGTGCGCCGAAGTTCGTTTGCGTGGGATTGAAGTTGCCCACCAGGGCCGCCGTCGTCGTTTGCAGCGCGGCAGTGCCCGCTACCAGATTGGCATAGCTGTTGGCGCCGGTGAAGCTGGATTTGCTCGTGATCTGCAAGGTTTGGACAAAGGGCGGCAATGTGCGAATGTTGCCGACCGGGTTGAGGTAGTTGAAGTCGTAGGCGATTCCGTACCCTCCGCGAATGACCGTCTTCGGGGCGACGTTCCACGCGAAGCCCACGCGCGGCCCCGGATTATAGTTGGCCTGTCCGACTGGCTTGTGCAGCGTCAGGCAGCCCAGCGGCCCTGTGCCCGCCGCTCCCATCGCATCCGTGCAACGCGGGTCGAGGTTGGAAATGATCCCGTTGACCTCGCTGACCGGACCGGCATATTCCAGGCGGAATCCAAGGTTCAGAGTCAGTTTCCGCGTCATCTTCCAGTCGTCTTGTACGAACGTGAAGACATTCGTCTCCCGGTTGCCCCGCAATGTGCTGCCGAAGCTTTGCGTGTACTGGGTCGGCTGCCCGGCCGCGAACGAAGCCCAATCGTCAAAGAGGAAGAAGCCGCGCGTTGTGCTGTCCACGAAACTGTTCAGTTGATAGCGGAGCACGTCGACGCCGGCCTTGATGTTGTGCGCACGCTTTACGATCGAGATCGTGTCCGAGTATTGATACGTATTCTGGACCCGGCCTTGCGGCCCGCCGTTGTAGTGGCCGAACTGATCCACCTGGTTGTTGGCAAATTGGAATCGCGGCAGGCCGATTGGCGCGGTCGTGACAAATCCGAAAGTCGGCGAGCTCCGCCCGTAAGCCGCGCGAAACTCGTTCACCACCGTGGGACTGAACAGATGAGTCTCCGACAGGCTGAATTCGCGCGGTCCGTTGACCGAACCCAGCCCGAAGTTCGCGAGGTTCGTGGAGATGAACGTATTCCCCGGCGAACTGGAACTGGATTGGTAGTGACCGTAACGGGCAGTGAGCGTGTCTTTTTCCGAAAATTGCTGATCCACGCGGAAGGACACCTGAAACGCCTTCTGAAAATTCGACCCCGATTGTTGCACCTGGCCGTTATTCGGCCCAATCGATTGCGCGGCGGGCAGCTTGTACGTGTCGAGCACTTTCTGCGACGTCGGATCGGTAACCAGGGCCAGCATGGCGGGCGTTGGCACGTTTGCAATGCGCGTTCCGCCGGCGCCACGAAGTTGCGTTCCTTCGTAGGTGGTGAAGAAATGCGTCTTGTTTTTCCGAATCGGTCCGCCCAGGGCATATCCGAACTGATTTTGATGAACGATATCGGCTAAGCCGCTGCGGTCGAAGAACGCGCGCGCGTTCAAATCGTTGTTCTTGAGAAAGTCGTATACCTCTCCATGAAAGTCGTTGGTGCCCGACTTCGTGATGAACATCAATTGGGCGCTGCTGTTGCGCCCATACTCTGCGTTAAAGTTGTTGGTGATTACCTGCACTTCGGCGATCTGCGAAAACGCAAGAGGTCCAAGCTGGCTGCCGCCGTTGCCGGTTGTCGAGAGATCGGTGGCGATGATGTTATCCACCGTAATGTTGTTTCCGCGCCCTCGGCCGCCGTTTGAGTTGAAGCTCCCCTGCCCGAGGAACGTGTTGTTGTTGTTCACGGGCACCACGCCGGCCGTCGTTGCTGCGAAACGGAGGGGATCCCGCAGCACGGGGATCTCCGCCACCTGCCGGCTTTCGATTGCCTGCTGCACCTGGGCGTTGGTCGTGTCCAGCGCGCTCACCACATCGTTCACCGAAATCGATTCTGTTATCTGGCCCAGCTCCAAGGTGAACGTGACATCCGCCGTCTCTCCCGCCTTCACTACGGCTTGGGTTTCCACTGTTCGGAAACCGGGCGCCTCGGCCTTTACCGTATATGTGCCGATTTTGAGCTGATTGAACGCGAAGCGGCCTTCGCCGTCCCCGGTCTGCTGGCGCGATTCTCCCGTCTCCGCAGACGTAATTGTTAATTGCGCAGACGCCACGGACGATTGCGTCGCGTCCACCACGGTGCCTTTCACGTTCCCGGTAATCTGAGCCGGAAGCACGGAGGCGAAGGCTGCCGCGAGAATACAAATCCAAGCAACGGTGCGAGACATCATCAATCCTCTCTGGTTACTTACCCCTGAACAGAATTAGCCTTCTATCTTAGACGCGCAGAACCCAAGATTGTCTCGGGCAAAACGGTTAACTCACGGTAACAGCAACCTGATTTAAGCGGCTCGTGCCAGGCACAGAACCGCGGCCGGACTGCCCCTCTCAGGGGTCGGTGCGGATTCTTCTTAGTGCGCGTTGCCCGGCGCCTGTCCCTGCGCGTGCAGAACCAACTTCTGCACGCGCCAGTTCGCAGTCTCGGCGGCGTACACGACATTCTCCGAAGCGCACGCCAGTTCATGCACCCCCGAAAACTGCTTCAACAACCGTCCCGAACGCCCGATCACGCCCAGCACTTTGCCGTCGAGCGACACCTTGAATAGGCGCCCAGGGAACGTGCTCTCGCCGACGTACAGCACCTGGTTCGGCCCGGGAGTGATGCACATCGAATTGGGGGCGCCAATCACCGCCGCCAGCCGCTCGCCGGTCGGCGTATTGCCGTAGACCGCATGCGTACCGGGAACCGGCGGCACGTCGATGCTGAACATCCGTAGAAATTTGCCCTCGGTATCGAACACCTGAATCCGATGGTTGGTCCGGTCTCCTACATAGAGATTGTCGTTCCGGTCCGCCACGATCGCGTGCGGAATGCGGAACTGTCCCGGCGCCGTGCCCTTGCTGCCCCACGACTTGACCCACTCGCCGTTCTTGTCATACTTCGCCACGCGCGAGTTTACGTAACCATCCGTGATGTAGATGTTGCCTGCGGAGTCCCATGTGACGTCCGTCGGTTGGCGGAACATTCCGTCGATTGGCGGCAGCGGCGGATCGGGATGCTCCCACGGCTTGGCCCCCTCGTCGGCCCCTTCCGCGCGCCGCCCGAACACCCACACCACACGACCGGCCGGGTTGAACTTGATCACCATGTCCGAGCCTTTGTCGATGGCCCAGATGTTGTCGTCCTTGTCGATGCGCACCGAGTGCGCTTCGGACCACGCATACAGGCCTTTGCCGATCTCGCGCACAAATTCGCCGTTGGGACCGAACTCGAGCAACTGCGCCGCCGCTGCGCCATAGGCCGGCCCGTTGGCGCTGTTGGAGCGCGTGAAGACAAACACGTGACCCTTCGAGTTGACGGCCACGCCCGGCACCTCGCCGAAATTCATCCCAGCCGGCAGCTTGAAAAAATCTGGAACGGAATCGAACTGTATCTCAGGCACGCTCTGCTGGCCGGGCAACAGCGCGGCGCATAGCGCGAACAACAGCGGCACACGGGTTGTCATGAGGGCCTCCCGGTTGATCTTATCCGCTGCCGGGAGGCGGGGCAAGCAGAAGCGGTCGGCGCGGATTAAAATGATTGGACCGCGGAACAGTGCGCGGGCAGGAGGGGACGATGCGGAATCGACGGCAATTTATCCAAGGTCTCGCGGCCGGTATGGCCGCATGCGGCGTGCTCCGGGACGCCGGAGCGCAAACGCGGCGCGAAGTGCGTGTCGGCGGCAAGCGCGTCAAGGTCGTGGACGTCCACGCCCACGCCACCTTCCCCGAGGTCGCCGATGTGATCAAGGAGGGACCGCTGATGCGGTTCGCCCGCACCGCGCGCGCGCTGGGCCCTGACCGCATCCAGGAACTCGACAAGCGCGGCATCGACATCCAAATCGTCGAGGTCAACACTTTCTGGTGGTACGAGGCCGACCGCGACCTTGCCGCGAAGATCGTCCAGACGCACGACGAGGGCCTCGCCAGGTGGTGCGCCGCGCACAAGGATCGCTTTATCGCCTTCACGTCGCCGGCGCTGCAGTTCCCGGATCTGGCGGTCGAGCAACTCGAGCACGCCGTCAAACAGCTGGGCATGCGCGGCGTCGCCATCGGCGGCCACGTCAAAGGCGAACCGCTCTCCGCGCCCAAATACGATCCGTTCTGGGCCAAGGTGCAGGACTTGGGCCTGCTGGTCTTCATGCATCCCAACAATTCCGAGAACATCGCCAAACCCGGCTCCTTGGACGGAGGCGGCGATCTCAACAACGTCATCGGCAACCCCCTCGAGACCACCCTGTTTCTGTCGCGCCTGATCCTGGACGGTACGCTCGACCGCTTCCCTCGTTTGAAGATTTGCGCTGCGCATGGCGGCGGCTACATCGCGTCTTATCTGGGACGCACAGACGTAACCTGCGACGTCCGCCAGAACGCGAAGTGCGTCAACAAAAAGCACCCTCGTGAATATTTCCGCGACCAGATCCTGGCCGATTCGATGGTCTTTTCCCCGGAAGGCGTCCGCCATCTCGTCGCCGAAATGGGCCCCAACCAGGTCGTATACGGAACCGACATGCCCTTCGTCTGGCCCGACACCGTAGACGCGATCCTCCAAGCCGAAATTCCCGACGCCCAGAAGGAGGCGATCCTCGGCGGCAACCTGGCAAAACTGCTGCGCCTGTAAGCCCGGCCATCTTGTCGCCGGTGTTTCCGCGCCTCTGATATAGTGATTCTGATCAAACTTCAGGAGGCTCTATGCGCGCCGGATTTGCGGCATCCTTGCTGCTGCTGGGAATCACCCTGACCGCCCTTCCCGCGCTCGCGGAAATGGACTTCTCCGGCGACTGGGCGCCGCGCTTCTTCGAAGATCAGCCTGAACGCGTGCCCGGTCCGGAACTCGGCGACTATCTCGGACTTCCCGTCAACGCCGCCGCCCGCATGCGCGCCGACACATGGAGCGCCTCCCTGCTGACGCTGCCCGAATGGCAGTGCCGCCCGCACGGCGCCGACTACATCTGGCGCGGTCCCTCCAATCTGCGCGTCTGGAAAGAAGTGGATCCCGCCTCGCGCGAGATCGTGGCCTGGCACGCCGAGTGGCTGCGTTCCGTCGACCGCCCCGTCTACATGGACGGTCGCCCGCATCCACCCGACTACGCGCCGCACACCTGGGCCGGATTCTCCACTGGAAAATATGAGGGCGACGTCCTCACCACTTACGTCACGCACCTGAAGGAAAGCTACATCCGCCGCAACGGCATGGCGCGCAGCGAAAAGGCCACGTTCGTCGAACACTGGATCCGCCACGGCGACTGGCTTACCGTCGTCACCATCGTCAACGATCCCGTGTACCTCAGCGAGCCGTTTGTGCGCAGCACCGATTATCAACTCGACCTCCACCAGCACGTGCCTCCCTATCCTTGCGACACCGTCACCGAAGTGGAGCGCCCCAAAGGTGTGGTCCCGAATGTTCTGCCCGGCGCGAACCCGGCGCTGAACGATTTCGCCGATCGCTACGGCGTCCCGCGCGAAGCCGCCCGCGGCGGCGCCGAAACCATGTATCCCGAGTACCGCAAGAAAGTAAAAGACGCCAAAGCCAGGCTGGTGGTGGAGCGGTGAGCATCACCTGCCGCCTTTTCGCTCTACTGTCACTCGGCTGGCTCGCCGCGGCTCAACCCGACTCGGAAATCCACATCCTGCGCGTGCGCGGCAATATCTATATGTTGATCGGCGGCGGCGCCAACATCACCGTCTCGGCCGGCCGCGACGGCATCCTCATGGTCGACACCGGCGGGGCAGCGATGACCGCCAAGGTCCTGGCCGCCGTCCGCCGCCTGCAAGGCGACACCGCCACCAATGGCGTCGACGTCCTTACCTACGGCGCCGAAGGCCGTTCCGCGATGCGCGCCATTGTCGATACCAAAGAGCCCGCCAAGCCGATCCGCTACATCATGAACACCAGCGTCGATACCGATCACATCGCCGGCAACGAGCAGATCGCGAAGACTGGAAGAACTTTCACCGGCGGCAACGTGGCGGGCAACATTTCCGACGCCGCCGAAGGCGCGGCCGTAATGGCCTACGAAACCGTCCTCAATCGCATGACCGAGGCCAAGCTGCCCTTCGGCGCTCTCCCGACCGACACCTATCACATCGATGCCATGAAGCTCAGCCACTACTTCAATGGCGAAGGCGTCGAGATGCTTCATATGCCCGCCGCTCATAGCGACGGTGACAGCCTGGTCTGGTTCCGCGGCTCCGACGTCATCAGCACCGGCGATGTGTTTACCCCCGACCGCTATCCGGTGATCGATCTCGCCCGCGGCGGCAGCATACAGGGCATCATCGACGCGCTCAATCGCATTCTCGATATGACGATTCCCGAGTTCCGCCTTGAAGGCGGCACCATCGTCGTTCCCGGCCACGGCCACCTCTGCGATGCTGCCGACGTCGCCTACTACCGCGATATGGCCACCATCGTTCGCGACCGCATCCAGGCGCTCATCAAGAAGGATATGACCCTGGAGCAGGTCAAGGCCGCCAAGCCCACGCTCGATTACGACGGCATCTACGGCGCCACCAGCGGCCCCTGGACCACCGACATGTTTATCGAAGCCGTCTACCGCAGTCTCAGCCAGAGGAAGAAATGAAAGCCCTGACCTTCCTCCTGTTCGTAGTCTCTTTCGCGCACGCCCAGGGCCGCGCCCCGCAGACGCCCAAAGCCGCCGCCCCCGTCGATCTCACTGGCTACTGGGTCTCGGTGGTCACCGAAGACTGGCGCTTTCGCATGATGACCCCCGCCAAGGGCGATTTCCCGAGCATTCCTCTGAACGCGGAAGCCCGCAAAGTAGCTCTCGCCTGGGACCCCGCGAAAGACGAGTCCGCCGGTGAGTCCTGCAAAGCCTACGGCGCCGCCAACATCCTCCGCATGCCCGGCCGTCTCCACATCACCTGGCAGGATGAAAACACGCTAAAACTCGAAACCGACACCGGCCAGCAAACCCGCCTCTTCCACTTCGGCCGTCCGCAGCGGCCCGAAGGCGCCGCCGATTGGCAGGGTTTTTCAGTCGCTCAGTGGGAATTCGCCGGCGGCGGCGGTCGAAACCGTGTTCCCGGCGGCGATCTGAAAGTGGTCACTACGCACGCCCGTCCCGGCTACCTGCAAAAGAACGGCGTCCCCTACAGCGCCGACGCCGTCATCACCGATCACTTCGACGCTCTAGAAAGGGAAGCCAACGGCGATCAATGGCTGGTCGTAACGACGCTGATTGACGATCCCCAATATCTCAACCAGCCCTTCCAGCGCAGCACCCATTTCAAGCGCCAGCCCGACGCGTCGGGTTGGGCCCCCGAACCCTGCACCGCGCGTTAGTCCAATGTGCTGACTCAGAGATTCATCACTCGGGCAGCCCTGTGGGGCCCCACAAGGAAGCAGTGACCCTGGCCCGATCGCCGAGCCCCCCTCCGCGTAAGCTAAATTAAAGAAGTTCTCCGTTCCGTCCGTCCCGGAGGTTATCCATGAATCGACGCGAATTCTCCATCCTTTGCGGTGCGTCGGCCGTCTCGCTGGCGCGCCGCGCGTCCGCGCAACAGCCGGCCGCGCCCGCCAACCCGATTCGCCGCGACTGGCTCGAACGGCGCAAAGAGCCGGTTCTCGAGCCCGACCTGCCGATCATCGATCCGCATCACCACCTGTGGCAGCGTCCCGCATGGCGCTACATGTTGGACGACCTGCTGCTCGATACCGGCAGCGGCCACAACGTCGTCGCCACCGTGTACATGGAAGCGCGTTCCATGTACCGCGAGCAAGGCCCCGAGGAAATGCGCCCTGTCGGCGAGACCGAGTTCGCCAACGGTATCGCGGCCATCTGCAGCAGCGGAGTGTATGGCAAGACGAAGGCCTGCGCCGGCATTGTCGGACACGCCGATCTGACATTAGGCAGCCGTGTCGAGCCCGTTCTGTCCGCGCTGATGCGCGCCGGCGGCTCCCGCTTTCGAGGCATCCGCCACGGTGTGTCCTGGGATGCCGACCCCGCCATCGTGAGTCCCGCTTCGCCGGTGCACGCCGGCCTCCTGGCCGACAAGACCTTTCGCGAAGGCGTCGCGGTGCTCAATCGCTTGGGCCTCTCCTACGACGTATCGCTCTATCATCCCCAGATCCCCGAACTGGCCGCCCTCGCGACTGCGTTCCCCGATTTGCGAATCGTCGCCAACCACGTCGGCGGCGTCCTCGGCATCGGCGCTTATCGCGGCAAGCGCGATGAAGTGTTTTCACGATGGCAGGCATCCATCAAGGCGCTCGCGGCTCGGCCCAATGTCTACGTAAAGCTCGGCGGCCTGGGTCAAGGCTACACCGGCCTGGGCTTCAATGAAGACTCCGGACCGCCCTCGTCGGACATGATCGCCGCCCGGTTTCGCCCCTATGTGCAAACTTGCATCGAAGCCTTCGGGCCTTCGCGCTCCATGTTCGAGAGTAACTTCCCGGTCGACAAAATTTCCTACAGTTATTCGGTCTTCTGGAATGCGTGTAAGCTGATGGCCAAGGGCGCCGGCACCACCGAAAAAGCTGACCTGTTCTCCGGTTCCGCCGCCCGGTGCTACCGCCTCGACGCAACAGGCTGAGTGGAGCGTCTGGGACTGAAAAAGGTCTCATCCCTTTCGCGGCGCTCAGGCACACCCTGCTCCCCCGGCTGTCGCGCGCCGCGCAAGCGAGGAGACCTTCTTGAATCACAAACCGAAAAAATTTTCCCATCCCCCGCCGCATCAGCGCCTTACCGCCAAACCGCCCTCCGCGCTCCCCCGGTTTTTCAGCACCCTCGCGCGACAATTGAGTCGTGAGAGAAGCTCAACAACCACATCGGCCGGCCCGCGGGGGCCGTTCCGCGAATCGGACCGGCACACTCCCCTTGGTACCAAGCGGAGTCCCCCCGATAACCTCTTTCGTTGGAACAAACCTTCTCCGATTTCCGCAACGATCGTTTCCCAAACACGCTTAAAGTGCTCGGATTTGCTAACGTGATGGCGAGCCCTTCCCGGACAGGGAGCCGCTATGGATTACGACGTGGTGATTGCAGGCGCGGGACCCGTCGGCCTGCTGCTTGCCTGCGAGTTACGGCTTGCCGGTGCCTCGGTCTTGGTGCTCGAGAAGCTCGCAGATCCGAATCTCCCCATCAAGACGGGACCGATTGGAGGCCGGGCCCTCAACATTCCCACGATGGAGGTTTTCTATCGGCGCGGCCTGCTCCCTGAACTGAAGAAGGCGGCGCTCTGGTGGACCGACGCCTCGGTCGCTGGCACAGGACTCGAGGCCGCCGTGCGAGGCGCTGCGCCGTCCTCGGACTCCGGCGCCGCCTCGAAGCCCGACGCAACTTCCGCCAGATTTGCCAGCCATCTCGGGATCATGTTGGACGCGAATGCTGTTGACTATAGTGACCCCCAATTCGCTGGGCGAGGTCCCGCCGCCGCCGGCGGCGCCATCTCCATGCAGAATCTCGAAACTTTGCTCTGCGAGCGCGCCGCCCAATTGCAGGTCGAGATTCGGCGCGGCGCGGCACTTGCCGATTTCTCCGCAGACGCCGGCGGTGTTACGGTTCACGCAGCCGATACTACAGTTCGCTCGGGCTGGCTCGTGGGCTGCGACGGCGGGCGAAGTCTGGTCCGGAAACTCGCCGGTTTTGAGTTTCCCGGAACCGATCCTGAAATTGTCGGCTATTCCGCAATGGTCGAAATCGCCGATCCCCAGAAACTTTCTTACGGCTGGAACCGCACCGCCAACGGAACCTATGTCAACGGCCCCATGCCAGGCAGAATTCTGATTGTCGAAATCGATGGTCCACCCGACGACGGGAACTCCTCCATCACTCTCGAAGAATTGCAAACAAGCTTGAGGAAGGTCTCCGGAACCGACGTAACCCTTACCGCCGTTCACGCGGCCACCCGATGGACCGACAATTCCCGTCAGGCCACCACCTATCGGCTTGGACGAGTTCTGTTGGCGGGAGACGCTGCTCATGTTCATGCGCCGATCGGCGGTCAGGGGCTCAATCTCGGTATTGGAGATGCCTTCAACCTCGGCTGGAAACTCGCCGCCACGGCGAGGGGACGGGCCGCCGAGACGCTTCTCGATACCTATACCACTGAGCGCCACCCTATCGGCGCATGGGCCCTCAAGTGGACCAGAGCGCAGGTTGCGTTGATGCGTCCTAGGCGCCGCGGATTTGCTCTCACGTCGCTTTTTGGGGACCTCATCGCGGCCGGTGATGGAGCCACTTACCTTGCGAAGAGAATCTCCGGTGTCTGGCAACGGTACGATCTGCCCGGCGATCATCCCTTCATCGGACAGAGTGCGCCCGATCTTGAATTCGAAGACGGCACCAGGCTAGGGGAGTACTGCCATGACGCACATGCACTCCTGTTTCACTTCGGCGATGACCCTCGGATCTCCTCGTTGGGCGCGCGCTGGCGCGGCCCGCTTCGCGTCATCACTACTCGATTGAAAGAGACTTCCGATTTGACTGCTCTCTTTGTCCGCCCCGACGGTTTTGTGGCTTGGGCGGCGAACCGCGCACTCGACCTCGATCAGGCCGCTTCTGCTCTGTCAACATGGCTCGGGAGCGAGTGCTCCTGATGTGCGCGGCATCGCTTTCATTTTGTGCGTTTCATCACTCAACACCATGAACAACTTTCGAACCGGTGACTTGGCCGAACGATTTGATCGCCTCTCATACATTTCTCTTGTCTTCGTAGTCCTTAGAGGCTAGTATTTGGGAACTACATATTTTCTGGTAGGCCGAGAGGAGCTAAGACAGACATGCCCATTGACAAACCCGAGCGTGAATTACCGAGCAATTTGCGGTTTAGGCCCGTGCCGATAGGCGACTGGATTGACATGGAGTTCGTCCTGCAGGAAGTGGAGCAGGAAATCCGCGGCGAAGTTCTAGCTGCTGGCCTCGAAACTATGTCCAACATACACCGGAACCTTGCCGACGGCGCGACAAAGATTGCGAATATCATTCGCGGCGGCGCAGGAAAAAGGTGAACAGCGCCATTAACATACTGAACGCGTCGTCCCTTGACCCAGCGGTCCGGCCTGGCCCGACCGCTGAGATCGCCCTCATCGGCTATCAGGATCAAGGCAATCTCGGGATGGGATATTTGTCGGCCGTGCTTCAGCAACGGGGGCATACCGTCCACATGATTGATGTTCGCGATGGACCAGAGAAAATTGCAGAGCGGCTCGTATCGCGGCAGCCTCTGGTCGTCGGCTTCTCCCTCATCTTCCAAGTCTTCTTACCGCAGTTTCGGAAAGTGGCGAGCCGGTTAAGGGATGAGGGAATTACTTCGCATTTTACAATTGGCGGGCATTTCCCCAGTCTCTGTCACGATGAGGTGCTGAAGCATTTCCCTGAGTTGGACAGCGTCGTGCGATACGAAGGAGAGCACACCCTCGTCGACCTGGTCGACCGGCTTCTCAGCAACAGAGATTGGCGCCAGACCCCCGGGTTGGCCTTTCTCAACGACGGCCAAGTCGTGGAGAGCGAACCGCGGTCTCTCGTTCAGGACCTCGATGCGCTGCCGTACCCCTACCGGCCATTCGAACCGCAGCAGATGGGTGGTTTCCCAACATTACCGCTGCTGGCGAGCCGCGGGTGCGCGCGCCGCTGTACGTTCTGCTCCATTCATACCTTCTATCGGAGTGCCCCGGGTAAAGTTGTGCGGGTGCGTAAGCCGGCGAAGGTTGTCGAAGAGATGCAGTACCTGCTCGAGCATCACGGCGTGCGCGTCATCCTTTTCCAGGATGACGATTTCCCCCTTTGGGGCCCGGCCGGTCGGCGTTGGGCGGACGAGTTGGTGGGCCGCCTGTACGACGCAGGACTGGTCGATCGCATGATCTGGAAGGTCAGTTGCCGCGCTGAGTATGTGGAGTACGAGTTATTCCGAAAGCTCCGTGATGCCGGGCTCTTCCTTGTTTATATGGGTATTGAGTCCGGTAATGAGCAGGGACTCAAGGTGCTGAACAAAGAGATGTCCGTCGAGCAGAACCTCGCGGCGGTTCGAACTCTCAAGGAGCTGGAGCTGAATGTTTCTTATGGCTTCATGCTCTTTGATCCGTCGAGCACCTTCGATTCCGTCCGGGAGAACCTGGTCTTCTTGAAAAACATCACCGGCGACGGGCGCGCTGCGGCGACCTTCTCCCGAATGATGCCTTATGGAGGCACTCCTATCCGCGACGCTCTAAAAAATGAGGGGCGCCTGCGCGGAGACCTGACGCACCCTGACTACGACTTTCTGGACCTTCGTCTCAACGATTTCTACCAGCTACTTTCCCCCACGGTCCGCCCTTGGATTCACAAAAACGGCCTTACGTACCAGTTGGATTACGCTTGGGATGAATTTACGACCGTGACCCGGCTTACGCGCGGTTTGCAGGGCGCCGAGGAATATCGGACGGCGCTGCAATCCTTGACGAAGGAAAGCAACGGGCGCTTGTTCCAGCATGTCGAGGAATGCCTGGACGGCTTTGAACAGGGGGACCGTTCGAAGCTGGTTGTCGGACCAGCCCGGGCTTACTGCGAAGCGGGTAGCAAACAGCTTCTCGCGCTCCGCAATAGCTTCATTGAGCGCAATGTGCAGCTCTTGGTTGATGCGGTCAGCGACGACTGTAAGAGCGGTCCCGTATTGATGCCGCAGATGCACTGAAGTCGCCCGCTCACACACAACCGCGGTAAGGGTCGAGAGCGGACTCTCACCCCAGCCGGAACGCCACCAATTCGGCCGAGTAATTCCCGCCGCTGATCGCGATTACAAGATACTGCTTCCCGCCCAACATATACGTCATCGGCGACCCGCTTTGCGGCGCTGGTATGTACACTGCGCCCACTTCCTTCCCGGTGGCCTTGTCATACGCACGCAACATTGCTCCCCGCAGTCCGCCGGGCGTCGGGCCAAAGCCGCCCTCGCCCGCAATCACCAGTGTCTTGGTCACCAGCGTGCCGATCATCCCCGGCCGCCCCGTTCGCGGAATGTTCACGCCTTTCAGAGCAGGATGATTGCGAACATTGTCGGGCGTCTCTCCGTGCGCGATCTGCCACACGATCTCACCCTTGTTCAAATCGATCGCGCTGATCCGCCCGTATGGCGGTTTTCCCAGCGGCAATCCTTGAATCGTCAGCCCGCCGCCGCCCTCGCCGCCCGCCGCTTCGCCGGCCCTGCCGCCGCCCGCGGCCGATCCTGCCCCGCCGCGCGTCCGCGCGCCGCTGTCCGCGCTCCCCTGCACGTACTCCATGTCCGACATCCGCGCGTTCGTCGGTGGCACCAACCCGTAGGCCCCAATCGCTCCGCTCGAAAAGACATATACCGTGTGCGTCTCGGGATCGTACGATCCGCCGAACCAGTTCGTTCCCGCCTGCGCCCGAGACAACGTCGCCAGCGGCCCCTCGACCTTGCTCACCACCGGCGGCGTGAAAATCGGCCCCAGTTTGTACTTCGCCGCCAGTTGTTCCGCCTGCGCATGCAGCTCCGGCGTGAAGTCGATCAGATCGTCGAGCGACACTCCCGTGCGTTCATACGCCGGCGGCTTGCTCGGCATCGGCTGCGTCGGCGAATACCACTCTCCCGGCACCGTCCCTTTTTCTACCGGCCGCTCTTCAATCGGCCACACCGGCTGCCCGGTTACCCGGTCGAACACATACAGGATGCCCTGTTTGGTCGGCTGCGCCACCGCCTTGATCGCCCGCCCATTGACGTTGATGTCCGCCAAAATCGGCGCGCAGGGAATATCCATGTCCCACAGCCCGTGGTGGACCAGCTGATAATGCCACTTGCGCTTGCCCGTGTGCAGATCCACCGCCAACAGAGTCTCGCTGAACAAATTGTTGCCCGGCCGGTGCGCGCCGAAGTAATCGCCGGTCGACAGCTCCACCGGCAGGTACACGGTGTCGAGATCCTCGTCCACCGAGATCTGCCCCCACACGCCGGTATTGCCGCTGTACGCCCACGAATCGTTCAGCCACGTGTCGATGCCGAACTCACCCGGCTGTGGAATGGTGTGGAAAATCCAGAGACGCTTGCCCGTCCGGACATCGAACCCCCGGACATACCCTTTCACGTTCTTGTAACTGCGCGGCACGCCGCCCGACCGGTGCGCCGCCCCGACGATCACCACATCTTTTGCCACCATCGGCGTCGAGTGGAGTCCGACCTCGCCAGTCACCAGATCGATGTCCTGGTCGTCCTCGAGCTTCAAGTCCACGGCGCCCTTATTTCCGAAACCGGCGACCGGGATCCCCGTCTTCGCGTCGAGCGCAATCAGGCGATAGCCCGGAGTCACATAGAGGATGCGTTCCTCGCGGTTGTCGGTCCAATACGCCAGCCCGCGTCCCGAAAGCTGCCGCGGCGCATTCGCCCCGCGCGGCCCCTCGTTCTCGCTGTGCATCCACAGCATCTCGCCGGTCGCCCCGTCCAGCGCCACCACCGCCCGCCGCGATCCGGCCGTCGTAAAAACCACGCCGTGCACCATGAGCGGTGTGCCTTCGAATTGGTACTCGGGGCGCGGCCCCAGCGAATCGGTCTTGAAACGCCACGCGATTTCGAGGTCTTTGAAGTTGCCTGCGTTGATCTGGTCCAGCGCCGAGTACCGCGTGTGTCCGAGGTCGCCGCCGTAACTCCGCCACTCTCCGTTCTTCGCGCCGGTTTGCGCGTTTCCCAGGACGACCAAAAACAGCATTATCGTGTATGCCCGCATACGCCTCCCCAGATAGTATAAAGACTTCGAATGGAGAAGGGCCTTCCGCGGCGCCGTCTCCCGCTGCCTGGTGGATTGTCTGGCGGCACACTGTCGTAATCCATGCCTCCTATGGGCGCGACCAGGTTTCTTTAATCAAGAGCGGCAAGTCGCGGCTTCCGGCCCTGTGAGGCCGACGGCCTGCCGATCGAAGTTGTCAAGCCAGTGACGCATTCCGGCAGGCGTATCCCGCTCCGGGTCGGTGGTCACAAAGGCCAGCTTGATCTGTTCCGCGAGGGCCGGGTTTAGTCGTTTGAGAGCCGACCCTATATTCATCATGTGCATGGGGCACTGGGAAAGACATCCGAGGTGAGGCACGTGGAACCGTCAAAGATGGCATTCCAACTGGGTGTAACCCCTGGGCAACCGACCAGGACACCGAAAGTGGAACCGAAGCCAGCCGGCCGGATCTGGCCGGGTTTCAATAACGACAGCGTGTGGCGCTCATGTGTGGGAAAGGTGAAGTGGATACTGTCGCCTGCCTGAACTAAAGCGGGAAAATAAAGCGAGAACTGTAATCGGTGCGCCGGTTTTTTTCGGGAGCTTATTCGGGAGCCATCCTCAAGAAGGCGTCAGCCATCGACCTGGAACGCCGACCAGGCCCGGACTCTCTGTGAGATACGATAGAGATGTCGTGTATACAAGACGGTGTTTGTTTTTCGGACTTCTGACGGTGGTTCGGAGTTCCGCAAGGCAGCGAACTCCGCGGCAAGGCACTCGCCGGCTATGAAAACACGCGTCGAGAGCCGGCTGGGCCAGGTTCGCAAGAGCCGGGGTGTCACCATTTCGGAACTGGCGCGGCGCACTGACGTGAGCCGGCAGACCGTCTATGCGATCGAGGCCGGCACCTATGTTCCCAATACCGAAGTGGCGTTAAACCTCGCACGCGAGTTGGAGGTGACCGTCGACGAATTGTTCTCGTTAGAGGCCCCGTCTCGCAAATCGCCGGAGTCGCTCGCGGCAGAAGTGCTCAGCCCGGCTGCCCCGGCCGAAGGGCAGCCCGTAAGGATCTGTCAGATCGGGTCGCGTTGGGTCAGTGTGCCGGTCAGTGCCTCTCCCTACTACTTGCCCGAAGCCGATGGCATCATCAAACGGACCGGACGAGCTGCGGGCCGCGCCGACCTGGTCGTATTCGCGAAGGAAGAAGCGGCACAGAAACGGCTTGTTCTGGCCGGGTGCGATCCGGCTACGGGACTTCTTTCGCGGATGGTGGAGAAGATCAGCGGCGTCGAAATCGTCTCGGCTGCGGCGTCGAGCAAACTCGCCCTGACGTGGCTGAGCGAGGGAAAGGTCCACATCGCCGGGTCGCATTTGGAAGATCCGAAAACCCGCGAGTTTAATCTGCCCTTCATCCGGAAGGTATTTCCAGACGGCGACTTCACCGTGGTAACTTTCGCGCAGTGGGAGGAAGGGCTGGTGATCGCTTCCGGCAACCCCAAACTTGTGCACAAGATTGAGGACCTCGCCCGGAAGAACGTCAGATTCGTAAATCGCGAACCCGGGTCGGGAAGCCGTGTCCTTTTTGACAGACTGCTGGACAAGGCTGGAGTCGAGGCACACCGTGTTCAGGGCTACGACCGGATCGCCTATGGCCATCTTGCGGCCGCCTATTACGTCGTCTCCGGGGACGCAGACGCCTGCCTGGCGACTCGTTCCGCGGCCCGGACTTTTGGTCTGGACTTCATTCCACTCAAAAGCGAACGCTATGATCTGGTGATGCGCAAGCGCACTGCCGACTTTCCGGCCGCGAAGGCATTTTTCGACGTTTTGCAGCGCGCCACACTCCGACGCAAGTTGGAAGTGTTGGCCGGTTACGACACTTCACAGACGGGGACGATCGTTGCTTAAACAGATCGCCATATGACCGATTTCGATGGGGTGGCGAGATGTCCGCAATCTCCGATTCGGCCTTTCGCAGAATGATGTTCGACTGACGCCAACGGGGTTCATTTGCCGGAGAATTGCTGGTAAGGAGAAAAGGATGGCATTTTCAGCGAGAAATCACTCAAGAAAGGCGACGCAGTTAGCGTCGTCATTAAGTCAACAGAAGTGATGGTGCAAAAGGGCTGAGGCTACGGTCAAAAGTGGATTTTCGCCGCGAATTCAAAATCGCGGGGGTTTCCAGCGCTCGTGATCGTGCCGAAAGCGGCGCTACCGAACGAACCGTTCGGATCATTTAAGGGCGGCGTGTTACTGACGTTGAACGCTTCGGCCCGGAATTCCACGTTGACTCGCTCGGAGACCCGAAAGGTCTTGCCGATCATCAGGTCCGCATCCTGTAGTCCGGGCCCTCGCACGGGATTCCGCGAACTGTTGCCGATGCTGAACTGTCCGGCGGCCGTAAAGGCCGACTTGTCAAACCATTGGGACGCGCTGCGGGAAGCGAAATCGTTTGGGTTGCTCAGGCGATTGGGCCGCTGAACCGCATAGCCGAAGGCGGAGAGAGTATTGGTCGCCTGGGTTACAGGCACGGCATCCCCGGCCTGCATCCGCACCAGACCTCCAACCTGCCAGCCGGCAATCTTCCACAACCGTGGAATCTGGTACACCCAACCAGCCGAGAGAACGCGGGGAATGTCCCCGCTCGACACATCTCGTTCGAGCTTTCGATTGAAGGCGTCGGCTGCCCCGATTGTCGTCAGGGTCGGCCCGGTGAAGATGGTTTGCGAGAAATAGGTCGAAGCATCGTCGATCAACTTGGAGAACGTGTAGGCAAAGGTGAAGGTCAAGCCGCGCGACAAGCGCTTTTCGAGCTTTGCCTGGAACGCCTCGTACTCGGAGTCGGCGACGTTGTCCCGGAACAGGGCCACATTCGTGAATCGCGGAAAAGCGCGAAGCAATTGTTGCTGCGCAATCGTCGGCTGGCCCAGCGACGAGGACGCCGGGATTTGCCCGTAGAACGGGTTCGGCACCTTGACGGTTAACGCCGACGCCATCGCCAGATCGGCCGCCGGAACCTGGTTGAGGTTCGACTCCGGCAGACCGAGGTGGGTGTTTTTCGATCCGAGATAACCGATCTCCAGATTCAGGTTGTTCCAGAACGTCTTCTGGACCGTGAAATTCCATTGCTGTGAGTAGCCCGAGCCTACGTTTCGATCGACACTGAAAACTCCCTGTCCGAGGCCGGAATTGGGGTATGGAGCCGTGACCTGGACCGTCGGACCGTTGGAGAGGGCAAAGGCGGGGTTGATATTGTCCAGAGACTGCTGCCCCGCGGTCTGGACAAAAGGAAACTGCGGCAGGGTAAACGGCGTGGTGATGCCCGTCTGCTCGAACCACACCATTCCGTAACCCGAGCGGATCACCCAGGAGTCTCCCAGACGATAAGCCAACCCCACACGCGGACCGAAGTCGCAGCACTCCAGTTCCCGCGCCGTGTGCGGGAAATCGAGCACCTGGGTGCCCAGGTTGAAGACAGCCGCCTGATTGTGGACTTCGGTCGAAGGAAAGTTCAGCGTATATCTGGTCCCCAAATTAAGCGTGAGCCGGTTCGAGACCTTCCAGTCGTCGCCGACGAAGAACTCGGCAATATGCGCTCGCTCCTGGAGCGTTTGTTTTTGAATGTCAATGCTGAATGCGTTTACCTGCCCGAGGAAAAGCGAGGCCAGAGCGTTCCCACTCGCCCCTGTGGGGGAATCTGTTCCCGTTGTGGTGAAAGCGTACGTTCCAGTGGGATTGGCCGGATTTAGGATGTTTAGTGCCTCGCGCCGGATGTCGGTTCCCAATTTGATCGTGTGCCGGCCGCGGACCATCGAGAATGTATCCAGGAATTCCGTGACCGACGTTGTGAAATTGGTATTGGCCGCGGTTGTCGGCCCAATCTGCTGAAAGCCCGTAACGGTGAATATCGGAAGGGTCGAGGGAAAGGCGCTCTGAGGCGCGCCAGGGATGGATATGCCCCCGTTTTGGAGAGACCGCTGGTTCACGTCGCGGCGCGTGTAGCCAAAGCGTGCCTGATTGAGGGTTGAAGCCGACAGCGTCCAGTCATATTCCGAGGAGACGCCGTCTCCGCGCGTGATCGCGTGCCCGATCACACCCGAAGTCAGGTTGCCGCTCCCGTCGGGCAGGAATGGCACCGGCGTGTCGTCATCACGAAGGTAGGAATAGCGGGCGAAAGCCCGATGCCGGTCGTTAAACAGGTGGTCGACTCGGCCGTCAAACTGATCCTGGTTGTCAGGCTCGACTCCCGTGAGTATGAAATTGTTGGCGCCGGAAGCATTTGGGAGCGGATAGTGTTGCAAAATCTGTGAGGCAAGCGGATCGAACCGTTGCGTCGGAATCGTATTGTTCGTGAAGGGGGTACGGGGTGACGTCGCCGGATCGTAAATCGTCGTCGTGAAAACTCCACTCCGTTGCGCAAGAGTGGGCACCACGCTCTGTCGCGTGATCCCAGTCCGCAACCGGGTGCCCTGCCAGTCCGCAAAAAAGAACGTTTTGTTCTTTCGAATCGGTCCACCGAGTGTAAACCCGTATTGATTCCTGCGGAATTCCGGACGGGGCCCCGGCTGAGCAAAATAATTCCTGGCGTTGAGATCCTCATTGCGGAAGAACTCAAACAGCGTCCCGTGAAAATCGTTGCTGCCCGATTTCCCGATCACGATAACCGTTCCGCCGTTCGATCTGCCATACTCGGGCGAGTAGGCGTTCACATTGAGGCGAAATTCTTCCATGGCGTCGAGTATTGGATAGAAGGCAACCTGGCCCGGTTCCGGTTGCAGAACGCTGACGCCATCAAAAAGATATTCGTTTGTTCGCGGACGGCTTCCGTTGATCCGTGGCAATAGAGAGCCTCCGCCCGGCAACGCAACGCCCGGCGAGAGGGCTACCAAAGGAATAAAGTTCCGGCCGTCGAGGGGAAGTGTTTCCAGTTGTGGCTGGCCGACGTGATAATTCACCGACCCGTTGGCGGTTTCCAGCAGCGTCGTCTGGGCTTGGACTTCAACCGATTGTGCGGTTTGTCCGACTTCCAGCTTTAGGTCGAGCCGGGTCTGGTCCCCGATTCGTAACGTGATCCCTTCTTGCCGGTACGGACTGAATCCCGGCTTCTCAATAGCCAGCACGTAGTGGCCGGCCGCAAGCCCCAGGAGATGGTAGGCGCCGTGCTCGTCCGTTATGACCGTGAATTGTTCTCCGGTGCCCACCGCGGAACATGTGACCTTCGCGCTCGTCACGGCAAGATTCTGCGGATCTCGAATCGTGCCGAACAGTTCTGCCTTTCCGGCCTGCCCAAACGAAGCAGGAGCACACCCGAAAGCGAGTAAAGCTACGGCCAGCCGACATCGTCGCATGTCTTGTAAGAATACCAATGTCATGCAAACAAGACAACTTCCGGTGTAGCAGCCAAGACGATGGAAAAATGCGCGTGCTGAAAACGCCTTGCTGTGTCGCCAAGCGCCTGGCGGTCTCCACGCGTGGTTGAGAGATTCACGTTGACGGGAAAAATGATGCCCATCGTTGTGGCTGATTTCGTCTCCGAGCGGATTGCCGGAAGGGGCGCCCTCTGTCCGAGCGTTGCCCCGTCAAATCGCCGAGAAACCCCTAACAGGCTGGGGTATACCTCAGTTTGACAGTCCGTAAGGCCTCGGTGGATTGTATCCCGGTCTTGAAAGCGGGATAATCGCAACTGCCCTCCAAGAAGCAGTAAATGACCAACGACGAATACCAAGAAATCGCGCGCGAGCAGCGGCGGAGGCAGGAAGAAGAGGAGTTTCGCCGCAAGAGCATGGCCGAATATGAACGCCAGCAGCGTGAACGGCGGGAGCGCGACGACGCGGAAGCTCTGGCGCGGCATTCCCGGAGAATGGGACAAATGGGGGCGATACCACCGCTGGGCGGCAGTATTGACGGCCACGAATATCAGAAAGGCTTACGGGAATACCAGGCCCAACAACGAGCCAAGGAAGCCAAAGAGAAGAGTCGTTGGCCGGTTGTTCCGTCTCGACAAGCGGCAGATTGGCCCGTTAACACCGCATCATCTCCACGCCGCTCGCGGCGTTTAGTCGGCGGCGTTACCACTTGGTTTATTCACCATGCCTGGCCGTTTTCGGCATTGCACGACTGGGGTGAAGGCCTGCGCGAAAGCGGACGAACCGCCAGGCTTATTATGGCGATACTCGGAGGGCTTGTGGGTTTCGCGATGCTCAGCCTGCCTGCTTTGCACGACCACTTCGCACAGGAACTGCTGAGTTCGCCAGGACCTATTTATGCCGCCGCGTTCTTCGTCGGAACGTTCATTGGTTGGCTCGTACCAACAATCCTTGGGCTGGTCCTGGTGGGCAGCGTTCGCTTGACGGCCGTTGCTGTCGAAATCGGAATATATGCCGCCGTTGTTTGGCTTATTATCCAGGCAGTTAATGCCGTTCACTGACGGTCTTCAAAGAAATTCAAAGAAATTAAGTGCTTACTGTATGAGTGAAACCGGGAAGTGCGAACCGCGCATTCGCGCCGGTTTCAGCGGGGCTGATGCAGAGGGTTTTCTGTATGGACGCGGCAGGTACTAACTACAAATGACCGTTTGCAGTAGTACACCCTTGCTCCGCTCCATGCAAGATGTCGAATTTAACCGGCGTTAAGTTAAGAAGTAGGGTAGCAGAGAAACTGGAACACGCCAGAGGGGCTATCGCCTGCACTTCCCACTACTAAGGTAAGATTTGACCGTTTCGATTGGTTCCGATAATTGTTAGTGCTGTATCGAAAGCGCCCCGGCCCGGAGACTCGCCGATCTCCCGATATTCCTCTTCGCCGGGGCGCCTCCGCAGCACTAACAATTATCGGTAGCTTTTATCCTCATCGGATTGAGCGGCTTTGACCTAGAAGACAAAGCCCACGCGCGCCATAACGGTTCTCGGCTGCAGGAAATGCGTGCCACTGAAGGTGGATAGGAA